>CAYXHP010000113.1:0-15147 GCA_964465015.1 uncultured Gemmatimonadota bacterium | reverse complement strand
TCGACGGTCGCTGCCCGTTCCACCCGGACCGCGAGGTGGCGTGGACCGAGGAGGAGAACTGGTTCTTCCGGCTGTCGCGCTTTCGGGACCCGCTCCTCGCGCACATCGAGGCGCATCCGGAGTTCGTCCGCCCCGAGAGCCGCCGAAACGAGATCCTCCGGCTCCTGGAAGGGGGACTCGAGGACGTGTCGGCCTCGCGCTCGCGGATCCCGTGGGGCATCCCGTTCCCGGGCGCCGAGCAGCACACCGTGTACGTGTGGCTGGACGCGCTCACCAACTACCTGTCCGCCGTCGGCTTCCCAGACGACGCGTACCGGGAGTGGTGGCCCGCCGATCTCCACGTGATCGGTAAGGATATCACCCGCTTCCACTGCGTCATCTGGCCCGCGATGCTGATGTCGGCCGGCATCGATCTGCCTCGCTCGGTGTGGGGTCACGGCTTCGTGAGCGTCGAGGGCGGGAAGATCTCCAAGTCGGCCGGGGCGCGGCTCGAGCTCGAGGCGCTGGTCGAGCGTCACGGGCCCGACGCCTTCCGGTACTTCATGCTCCGGGAGACGCCGTGGGACGGGGACCGCGACTTCGGATCGCCGGCGCAGCTGCTGGCGAGCTTCGACGAGCGCTACAACGCCGAGCTCGCCAACGACTTCGGGAATCTGCTCAACCGGGTCGTGGCCATGGTGCGGAAATACCGCGGCGGCCGTGTCCCCGCGGGCGAGGACGCCACCCTGGACGAGGCCCGGCGCGGCCTCCTGGCCGAGTACCACGGATCCATGGAGGCCCTCCTCCTCCACCGCGGAGCGGACGCGGCGCTCCGCCTCGTCCGGGAGGCGAACGGCTATGTGGACCGGTCGAAGCCGTGGGACCTGGCCCGGGCTGAGCGGGAAGCCGCCGCGGCCGGCGCAGGCCGCTCCGACGGCTCGGCCCTCGACGCGGTGCTCGCGTCCCTGGTCCGCGCCCTGGCGGCGGCGGCGGCGATGCTCGCGCCGTACCTTCCGTCCAGGATGGAGGCCCTGTGGGCGCAGCTGGGAGGCGAATCGCCACTGCCGTCCTTCGCGGAGCTGGACCAGCGCACGGCCGCACTGGAGCGGATCGCGGGGGGCGACGTGCTCTTCCCTCGGACCTCTTCTTGACGGCTCGGATCCTGCTCCATAACCTCCTCGGGCCTGCGCACCTTTTTCACAGACCTGCAACCGATGCAGGGATGCGCGGCTTCACCGGCGCATCCGATCGGCCGAAGACAGGACCGTCAACGCAGGGGCTCCCATAGGCTTGTTAGACTTCAGCCCGGCCAGTGGTGCGCGGATTGCCGGGTCCGACTCCGTTTCCAGGGAACCATCCAGGCGTGGCCCGAACCCCGGCGTGAAGATGAAGACAGGCTGGACCGTCCAGATCTTCCCGCACAGCGCGGATGGCACCTCGCGCAACTTCCGCGTCACCAGGAGCGCCGTCCGGCTCGTGCTGGCGGCGGCGCTGGTCCTCCTGGTCGCGACGGGAACCGGTCTCGTCTTCCTGGTCCGCGGCACGTGGCGGAGCCACGAGGTGGCCCGTCTGCGCTCGGAGAACACGACGCTGCTCTCCAGTCTCCGGGACATTCAGGGCCGCATGGGAGCCCTCTCCCGCTCCCTGGACGACTTCTCGAGCCGCGAGGAGCGGTACCGCCTGTCCGCTGGACTTCCCCTGCTCGACCCGGACGTGCAGGCGGTCGGCATCGGGGGTCCGCCGGTGGCCGACCCGACCCACCAGGCCCTCCTGCGCCTCGATCCGGGCGCCGCCGGGGAGACGCGCGACGTCTCCTCCGAGCTGGACGTGCTCCTGCGCCGGGCCCGGCTGCTCACCACGAGCCTGTCCGAGGCCACCGACTCGCTGCGCGTGCATCGGGCCGTCATGATCGCCCGACCCTCCATCCGGCCCGTGCCGGCCGACGAGTCCTGGATCAGCTCGGGGTTCAGCCGCAGCCGCTACCATCCGATCCTCATGTACAACCGCCCCCACGAGGGGCTCGACCTGTCCGCGCCGCTCGGATCGCCGATCCGCGCCGCCGCGCCGGGCGTCGTCACCTTCGCCGGCAAGGAAGTGGGCTACGGCAACATGGTCGAGCTCGACCACGGGTACGGCTATCGGACCCGCTACGCGCACGCCTCGCGCATCCTGGTTCACCGAGGCGAGCACGTGAAGCGCGGCGAGGTCATCGCTCGAGTCGGCGAGACCGGGCTCGCCACCGGACCCAACCTGCATTACGAAGTCCTCATCAACGGGCACCACGTCGATCCCAAACCCTACCTGCTCAGCGACCACCTGTTCGAGTAGCTACTCCGGCCTCGTGACCGGCCCCGCCCCCTCCCGTTGATTCACCGGCTCCCCGCGTCTAGCTTTTTCGTCTCGGGCCGAATCGTGTCCGGGCGGCGCTCCTCCGGCTGGGCCGGGACCGCGCGCCCGAAACCGGTGCCGACCCGGGACCGTGCGATGGCGGTACTCCCCAGACCGGAGAGAGTCGATGCGCGCTCGAGCCCTACCGATGTTCCTCGCCCTCACCGCGGTGACCGCTGCGTGTGGTAAGGACGTGACGGTGCAGGTACTCCCCAGCTCCCAGCAGGACTCGGTGGCCAAGCCCGCCAAGGACGTTCCGGTGGAGTTTCTTCCGTACGACCGCGACTCCATCTTCGACGCGTTGACGCAGAGGGCCTCGACGCCACAACCCCAGGTGCCGGACGACCTGAAGCAGCAGAAGCAGCAGGTCGCCCAGCTCAACGAAGAGTGGCACCAGGCGGAGACGGAGTGGGGGGACAAGCGGGACAACCTGCAGAAGCTGTCCGACCAGCTGCAGAAGCTCGACCGCAGGGACCCGAAATACCTTCCCCTGTACAAGCAGTTCAACGCGCTGGACGGTCAGGTGAGTCAGCTCGACCGCAGGAAGAAGGAGCTGTTCGCGCGCTTCGACAGCCTGCAGAAGCTCACCATCGAACGCTCGGATTCCATGAGGGCGGTCACGAACGACTGGGAGAGCCAGGCCTTCGCTGGCTACGATGCCATCGTCGACAGCCTCCTGAAGAAGCGCGGGAAAGATGTCGTGGCCGATACCACCGGTCCCGACGGGTACGCCTCTGGCCATATCAAGGGCGACCACTGGTACGTGTACGCGCGGTACACGCTCCCCTTCCAGGAGCTGTACTGGAACATCCGCATCGACACGCTCAAGGCCGACACCCTCAAGCTCACGCGCCAGAACGCCCAGGTGCGCTTGAAGATGTGATGCCGCGGGAGGGCCAGGAGGAGGGACTGACCCTCACCGTCGACAACGACCACGTGGGGTGGTTGACCTTCGACCGGGTCGGGTCGAAGGTCAACCTGCTCACGACCCCGATCATGGAGCGGCTCGACGCGCTCATCACCGAGCTGCAGTCGCGCATCGCCACCGGCAAGCTGGTCACGGTCGTCCTGTGGAGCGGGAAGCCGGGCACCTTCCTGGCCGGCGCCGACGTCCACGAGATCGCGGGGCTCACGGACGCCGAGGACGCGACGGCCAAGAGCCGCAGGGGCCAGAAGATCTTCTCCCGCATCGCACGGCTCACGGTGCCCACCATCGCGGCGGTGGACGGCATCTGCCTGGGCGGCGGCACGGAGCTCGCCCTCGCCTGCGACTACCGCCTCCTCTCCGACCGCGCGGCCACGCGGATGGGGCTCCCGGAGACGCAACTCGGCATCCTGCCGGGCTTCGGCGGCACGGTGCGCCTCCCGCGCCAGGTGGGACTCCGGCACGCCATGGATATCATCCTCGCGGGCGGCTCGGTCCGCCCCGAGAAGGCGCTCCGTATCGGACTCGCCGACCGGGTCTTCCCGACCGACGGCTTCCAGGACTCGGTACGCGGCTTCATCCGCGAGGTCGTCACGGGGCGAGTGAAGCCCGTGGAACGGCACCTCTCGCTGGGCGAGAAGCTGCTCGAGGGTACAGCCCCGGGGCGCAAGGTCCTG
The DNA here is from genome assembly GCA_964465015.1 of uncultured Gemmatimonadota bacterium. Taxonomy (GTDB): domain Bacteria; phylum Gemmatimonadota; class Gemmatimonadetes; order Palauibacterales; family Palauibacteraceae; genus Humimonas. The sequence goes on along the minus strand of CAYXHP010000113.1, from coordinate 11,178 downwards.
TACGCCATGGCCCGGAGCCGCACCGCCAAACGGACCGCCGGTCGCTATCCGGCTCCCATGGTGGCCCTGGACGTGATGCAGCGGACCCGGGGGCTCACGCTGGACGAGGCGCTGGAAATCGAGGCCCGCGCGCTCGGACAGCTGGCGGTCACCCCGGTGAGCAAGAACCTCATCCGCATCTTCCTCCTGTCCCAGGGAGCGCGGGACGCGCTTCCTCCCGCCGCCCGGGACGAGGGGCTCCCGGTGCGCCGGGTCGGCGTCCTCGGCGCCGGGGTCATGGGCGGGGCCATAGCCGAGCTCGCGGCGGCCAACGACCTGGACGTGGTCCTCAAGGACATCGACCAGGGCGCGCTCGACACGGGGCTCCACCACGCCCACGGGCTCCTCGAGAAGGCCGCCGCCAGGGGCCTGTTCAGCTCCGAGCAGGCGGGACTCAAGTTCGCCCGCATCGAGGGCGCCCTCGACTACTCGGCCTTCGGGGACCTGGACCTGGTGATCGAGGCCGTGGTCGAGCGCATGGCCGTGAAGAAGCAGGTGCTGCGTGAAGCCGAGGAGGCGCTACCGCGCACGGCCGTCTTTGCCACGAACACGTCCTCCCTGTCGGTGACGGAGATGGCCCGGGGCGCCCACCGTCCCGACCGCGTTGTCGGCCTCCACTTCTTCAACCCCGTACACCGAATGCCGCTGGTGGAGGTGGTGCGCACGGAGCAGACCTCCCGCGAGGCGCTCGCGACGGCGTTCGACTTCGCCCTGGCGATGGACAAGAAGCCCGTCCTGGTGAAGGACGCTCCCGGCTTCCTCGTGAACCGGCTGCTGGGGCCGTATCTGAACGAGGCCGGCTATCTCCTGGACGAGGGTGTCCCGGTGCGCCGGATCGATGACGCCGTCACGGACTTCGGCCTGCCCATGGGACCCTGCCGGCTCCTGGACGAGGTGGGGTTCGACGTGGCGCGGCACGTGGCCTCGGAGCTCACGCGCCGGCTGGGCGAGCGTCTCGAGCCCTCCGGCGTCATCGACCGGCTCCTCGAAGACGGCCGGTTGGGCAAGAAGAACGGGCGCGGCTTCTACCTGTACCACGATGGTCGGCAGAAGGGAGTGGACTCGGACCTCAAGCGGCTGCTGCCGCGGCCCGGGACCGACCTCCCCGGGGACGATGAGATCCAGCGCCGCTGCCTCTACCTCATGGTGAACGAAGCCGCCTTCGCCCTCGCCGAGGAGGTGGTGGCGGACGCCGGGGCCGTCGACCTGGCGATGGTCATGGGCACGGGCTTTCCGCCCTTCCGGGGAGGGCTCCTGCGCTGGGCGGACACCTGCGGCCTGGGGGCGATCGTCGACTCGCTGCGGGAGATGTCCGAGCAGGTGGGACCGCGGTACGAGCCCGCGCCGCTCCTGATCCAAATGGCCGGGCGCGGCGACACCTTCACGTCCCCCGTCACTGCCTAGCCGCGCGCCCCACACGCGGTTCCGTCCCGCCTCCGAACCGCCGACCGTAGAGATCGAGTACCACCGGCCACCCGACCGGGTGGACCGGTACCGCCAGGAGCTCCTCCTCGACGACCGGGATGTCAAGATCACCCTCCTGCAGCGAGCGCCGGGCGCCGAGCCGCTCCGTGTCGGACCCGTCTCCCTGGAGGGCGGTTCGACGGTCGTGTGGTTCACCTTCCCCGGCCGGTCCTGGGAGGTCGCGGGCCTGTACGATCCGCTGGGCGAGCTGATCGGCCACTACACGAACCTGGTGAGGCCGCCCGAGCTCGAGGACGGCCGCTGGCGGATCGTGGACCGCTTCGTGGACGTGTGGTCGCCGGCCGACGGAGAACCCCGGCTACTGGACCTCGACGAGCTGGCCGAGGCGCGCACCCGGGGGGCCATCTCGGAGGGGGAGGCCGCCGAGGCGGAAGCCACGGCGCGGGACCTGCTGGATCGGACGCGCCGGGGGGACTGGCCGCCTCGGGTGGTCGAGGAGTGGCCGCTCGATGCCATCGAGGCGTTGCGCCTCCGCCGCGACGAGCCGGGAACGTACTACGCCAATCTGGTCTCCACGCGCATCATCGCGTGGGGCATCTACTACCTGGGCGTGGCCGCGATCACCTCGGTGGGCTTCGCCGGCCTGACCGACGCCTTCGGTGGGGGCGCCGCGGCGCGGAAGGCCTGGGTGCTCACCCTCGGGGCCGAGGCGCTGGGTCTGCTGCCGCTGGCGCTGGCCGGGAAGCTGCCCGCCGCCCGGCGCGTCCGCATGCGGGAGGTCCTCAACGAGACCACGCTGTTCCTGGCGGCAGCCGTGAGCGCGGTGGCGATCCTCGCCGTCCACGACAGCTCCCTGTGGCGCTCGCTCCTGGGCTCGGTCTACGGAGCCCTGGGGCTGTTCCTGGCCATCTTCGCCTTCTGCCGGGCCGTGTACGACCGGACGTGGCCCACGCTGGCCATCGCGGGGCTCGTCGTGTGCGCCGTGGCGTTCCTCATCCTGGTGTGAGCGCGGCCACGGCGGGTCGCACCCGACGGCGCACCCGGCTCCTGGTCGGGCTGGCGGTCTACGCGCTCGCCGTCTGGTTCCTGTGGGACACGGTCTTCGTGTGGCCCGTGCAGATGTTCGTCGTCCTGTTGCACGAGCTCAGCCACGGGCTCGTCGCGCTGGCCACCGGAGGCTCGATCCGGGAGATCGGGCTGAGCCCGGACCAGGGCGGGTTCTGTCGCTGTCCCGGTGGGAACGCCTTCCTGACCCTGTCGGCCGGCTACCTGGGGAGCCTGGCGTGGGGTGCCCTCTTCATCGAGCTCGGGCGGCTGGGTGGACGGGCCTCGCGCATCCTGCTCGGCGTGCTCGGGGCCGTGATCCTCGTCCTGGCGTTCACGACCGTGCGCTCGGTGTTCGCCATCATCCTCTGCCTCAGCGCCGGAGCGGCGCTCATCCTGGCCGGCTTCCGGCTTCGCTCGGCCGGCCGGGAGGTCCTGCTCACCGCGCTCGGCCTCACCAGCTGCCTGTACGCGGTGCTGGACATCAAGAGCGACATCCTGGATCGGCCGGGCCTGCCCTCCGACGCCACGGCTCTGGCCCACATGACCGGGGTGCCCGCCGTGGTCTGGGGACTCGCGTGGATCCTGGTGTCCCTGGGCGTGTGCGCGTGGCTCCTCCGCAGGAGCTGGAGCCGGGCCCGCTAGTCGGAGCCCGACGGAGGGCCGGCTAGCGCCCGCCCCCTCCACCCGCCGAGTCGGGGGCGGGGAAGAAGGCGCCCACCGGCCCCGGGAACTCGACCGGACTCTCGAAGCCATCCTTCGACACGGCGGCCACGCCGAACGTGTAGTTGTCGATCACCACGTCCTCGAGCGTGTGCCGGGCCGCCCGTCCGACCCACACGCTCTTCTCCCACCGCGCGGCGGTCGTCGGGCGCCAGTAGACGCGGTATCCCGCCAGGTCGGGCGAGCGCGAGGCGTCCTCGGCCTGCCACTCCAGCGTCGTGCTCGGCTGCACGGCGCCCCGGATGCGGACGCCGTCGGGCGGCGGGGGCGCCCACGCCATCGAGGCCATCGAGACCAGGTTGAGGGCCGCCATGTTCCGCAGGTAGGGAAAGCTCACTCCGGAGAGCACGTCCCCGTAGTGGATCCCGTTCTCGATCCGCACGTCCTGGTGCTGCCGGTGGTAGTTCTCGTTCCGCTCGGTGATGCGGACGGCCGGGAAGCCCGCGTCGTTGAACGCGCTGTGATCGCCCCCGCGCCCGAAGCGATCCAGCCGATAGATCAGCATCACGTGCAGGTTGCGCACGTAGTCCGACATGCGGTCCACGTAGCGGGCGACCTCTCGCGAGGGGGAGTCGATCTCGCCGCCGGTGAAGCGCCGGATGCGCGCCGTGCGCCCGGACTCGTCCGGGCGCGTCCCCTCCGAGAACACGCGCGCCGTCGTGTTGTCGATGATGCCGTCGATCCCCTCGATGTTGCCGATGATGTCGTTGTTGAGGTCGGCCTCGATCTTCCAGCCGTGCTCCTTCGCGTAGCCGGCCAGGCCCTTCCCGCCGAACAGCCCCTGCTCCTCGCCCGCCAGCGCCGCGTACACGACCGTGGCCCCGAACCGGTAGTGACTGAGAACGCGGGCCGCCTCCAGCACCGCCGCCACGCCCGAGCCGTCGTCGTCCGCGCCGGGCGCGTCCGACGTGTCGTTGAGGACATCGGTGACGCGCGAGTCGTAGTGCCCGGTGATCAGGATGTAGCGATCCGGGTCCGTCGTGCCGCGCTGCACGGCTACCACGTTCACGACGTCGGTCGTATCGGGAATGCGGCGCTGGGGCGCCACGACGTTGCGCTGGTAGAAGACCCGCAGGCAGCCACCGCAGCGCCCCGAGAGGGTGTCCATCCGGCCCTTGATCCAGCGCCGCGCCGCGCCGATCCCGCGCGTGGGCGAGGTCGTGTCGGAGAGCGTGCTACGGGTGCCGAAGCTCACCAGCTTCGTGAGCACGGCCTCCAGCGTGTCCGCGGAGACTTCGTCGGCGATCCGTCGCAGGATGGGCTGCCGGTCCGGAGGCGCCGGAAGCACCGCTCCCGTGTCGACCGCGCTCGCCGGGGACCGGTCGGCGGTTCGCGCGGAGGCCCGGCCGGACAGCGCCGGGGAGGCGGCCAGTAGGACGGCGGCGAGGCACGCGAGTACGGTCCGGGTGCGGCGGTTGGTCTGCGAAACGGTCATGCGGTCGGGATCTCCTGTCGAATCGAACAAGGGGTGAAGGCCGGGTCGCATCCGGGGACGCCGGACCGCGTCGGTCGAGATGAAGCCGGCGGGCGGTGACTGCGAGTCACCGCCCGCTCACATCCGCCGCGGCGAAGCTCACGTTCGATGAGGCGCCGCTCGCTCCCGGCGCGGCGCCGCCGAGAGGCACCCGGACGATCTCGAACACGGGCGCGGGCGTGTCGGTGCCGAGGCTCGAGAGATGGGCCTGGATCACGTACGCCGCGCCGCCCCGGACCGCGATCGTCGTGGGTCGCGCGCCGGCATCGAGCGGAGCGCGGCTCACGATGCGCGCCGATTGCCACCCGTCGTCGCTGGCGATCTCCAGGAGCTCCTCCTCGCGCGGTCCGCCGCCCGGATACGTCGCGGCCACGGCGACCACGTGCCCATCGGACCGCCGCACCATGCCGTCCACCGCGATCGGCTCGTCCAGCTGGACGCGCGTAAATCCGGCCGGGTGATCGAGCGGGACCCGTAGCAGCGTTCTCGAGGCGTCCATGGCCACGAGCAGGTAGCCCGCCGGGTCGTAGTCGATCCCGTTGAGCCCGAAGCCGCGGCCGCCCAGCGCCGTGTCCTGCACGAAGATCGAGGCCTCGCCGTCCGGCGTGACCCGGTAGATCACCGGCGAGAGGCTGTCGGTGATGTACGCGTTCCCGGCGGAGTCGACCGCGATGTCGTTGGCGAAGTGGCGCCCGGCCGGATAGAGCGAGCCCAGGTCGACGAGGTGGATCCGGCGGCCCGACCCGAGGTCGTAGATCCCGAGGAGCGCCCTCCCCCGTGCGGTCGAGTCGAAGGCGGCGCGGATATCCGAGCTGGCCACCAGGAGCCGGTCTCCGTCCACCTGGAGGCCGACCGACGAGACGCTGGCGCTATCGTCCACGAGAGTCGTCGAGGTCCCGTCGTCCGTGACGGCGGTCACCGTCCCGTGGCTCAACGAGCTCAACAGGAAGCGGCCGTGGGCGGAGTCCCACTCGATCCCCTCGGGATAGAGGCCCTCCACCGCGGCGCGGACCGTGTCGGGTCCGGGTGCGGCCTGTGCGCCGCCAGCCGCACCGGCCGCCGAGCGCCCCGCCGAGGACCCGCCCCCGCACGCCAGGGGGAGAACAAGGCACAGTGCGACGAGCAAGCCGCCAGCTCCGGTCTTCACGCTCATGTTCGGCTCCCAGCCGCCTCCACTCCGCGAGCCGTCGGCCCGGGCGTCTCGGCAGGCAACATCAGGTCCTCGAGGAAGAAGGCCGCGAGCTCCGCGCGACCCGACAGGCCGGCCTTCCGGTAGATGGCGCCCGCGTGCTGGCGCGCCGTGCGCTCGCTCCGCTCCGTGAGGCTCGCGATCTTCTTGTGGCTGTATCCCTTGATGAGCAGAAGGGCCACCTCTCGCTCCGCCGGCGTGAGACCCCACCGCCGGAACTGGCCGTCCATGGCTTCGGCGAGTCCATCCAGGGCGGCCCGCGCGCTCCGACGCCAAGCGTCTCGCTCCTCGCGCCGCTCAGCCAGCTCCACCCGGGTCCTGGCCAGCGCCCGGGTGGTCCGGCGCCACCCCCGGAGCAGGTAGATCGCGAGTCCAAGAGAGAAGATGATCGTGGTCACTTCGAACAACACGTGGGCCGACCACCAGGTCGCCGGTGCGTCCAGGACCAGGTTGGTGACGCCGCCCACCACCATGGCCAGGAAGGCGATCGCGAGGGGGAGATCGGAGCGGAAATGCGCCGAGTCGCTCATCGGGGTCCGACGGTCCGTCCTACGTCATCCGACGGAGGTGCCGCGAGTCGCGCCGGGATGCGTCGGATGTCGGATTCGATCCGGCTCGGCCGCCCCCTACGATGAAGTAGTTCGCTCGCGCGGCGGGGCCCGAGGCCGCTGTCGTGTCGCAGGTCCATGGTGAATCCTAATCTCCGGTCCACGGACGGGCGAGCGTAGCCGGAGATGGTGAACCGGAGTGTACTGCCATGTTGCTCCCGCACCCGCTGCACCCGGCCATCGTGCACTTCCCGATCGTACTCGTGCTCGCGCTGCCGTTCCTGGCGCTGTGGGGCCTCGTCGCCATCCGGCGAGGAAGCGATCCATCCCGTGCGTGGGGGCTCGTCGTGGCCCTCGGGCTCCTACTGTTCGCCTCCTCCTGGGTCGCCGTGTACACGGGGAGCCAGCAGGAGGACGTGGTCGAGGGAGTCGTGCCGGAGCGGGCCTTCGAGACCCACGAAGAAGCAGGTGACCGCTTCCGAATTCTGGCTGGCCTCGGAGTGGTGCTGCTCGGCCTCGGACTCCTGCCGGGTCGCATCGGGAGATCGGGTCGGGTCGTCGGTCTCGCGGCCGCCGTGGGGCTCACGGTGGCCGGCTGGCAGACGGGTCGATCCGGCGGAGAGCTCGTATATCGCTACGGAGCGGCTTCGGCGTACGCCGGACCACCGGCCGCCGGTGAGCACGAGGCGAGCGCCGGAGACGCCGCGACGGGCAAGAGCCGTACATGGGCGGGGATCGATTCCGCTCTCCTGGCCCGCTTCACGCCGCTGCCGACGTACATGGCGGCCGCCGGAGAGGCGCCGAATCCGGCCCGCATCGACCTGGGGCGGCAGCTCTACTACGATGCGCGCCTCTCGGCCACCGGAACGGTCTCCTGCTACACCTGTCATCCCCTCGGAGATTACGGGACGAGCCACCGGGCTCGGGGCACCGGTATCCTGGGGCGAGAGGGTCCGCGCAACGATCCGACCACGTACAACGCCGCCGGTCAGATCTCCCAGTTCTGGGATGGCCGTGCCGAGACGGTGGAGGACCAGGCCGGCGGACCGGTGCTCAATCCCGGAGAGATGGGGCTGACCAGCGAAGCGCAGCTGGTCGGGATCCTGCAGTCGATGCCGGGCTACCGCGACGCTTTCCGGAAGGCGTTCCCCGACGAGCGGGATCCCGTCACGTTCGCGAACTTCCGGCGCGCCATCGGAGCTTTCGAGCGAGGTCTCGTGACCCCCGCCCCATGGGACCGTTTCCTGAACGGTAGCGATGCGGCGATCACGGCGGTCCAGAAAGAGGGATTCCGCGTTTTCGCTCGCATCGGGTGCATCCAGTGCCATACCGGGACGTACGTGGGCGGCTCCATGTACCAGAAGATGGGACTCGCCGTGGCGTGGCCGGACACGACCGATTCGGGCCGCTACAACGTGACGAAGATGGACGGGGACAGGCTGGTATTCAAAGTGCCCTCTCTCCGCAACGTCACGCGAACCTGGCCGTACTTCAACGACGGTTCCGTGGAGACGCTTCAGGAGGCCGTGCGGTTGATGGCCCGGCACCAGGTCGGGCGCGTGCTGAGCGATGCGGAGGTGACGTCGATCGTGGCCTTCCTGGGCGCTCTGGAAGGGCGTCTTCCCGAGGACTACATCCGGCCGCCGGTCCTGCCCGCGGGTCCCGCGACCGGCGCCCGAGCGGCCGCCGCCGGACAACCGTGACTCACCGCCACTTCATGTACTCGAACACGGTGCGGCAGGGACGGCAGTAGTACTGGCTGACGGAGAGGGCCGAGCCGAAAACCGCGAACTGCTCGGTCTCCTCTCCGCCACAGAAGGGACAGCGCACGTGCTCCGGGAGCGCCTCGGTGCGCAGGGACTCGTCGGCCGGACCACCGCGACCGCTCCCGGGAGGCTTCCCGCCTCCCCCCGGCGGTCCCTCGCCGCCGAAGCCTCCGCCCCCCGCGCCCGGGGCTCCGGGCCCCCCGGCGCCGGCCTCGTCGATCACGCGGTCACCCTCAGTCCATGAGGAGGGGGCGGTTCTTGTCGCCGCGCACGCGGCGCAGGGTGTCCTCGTCGGGCCCGCCCGTGTCAGTCCGCCGCCAGCCCGGCATCCAGTCGTCGTTCCACTCGGGCACCAGGGCGGTGGCCCACTCGCCGGTCTCGCGCTCGCCGGCCAGCTCGAGTCCGGCCCGGGCCAGCACGGGTCCCACCCGAGCGAGCCAGCGCGCGCGCAGCAGGTCGGGACCGGCGTCGACGATCCCCGCTCCTTCGAGCGCCGCTTCCACCGGGTCGTCCGCCGACCCGAACCACCGCAGGCAGCTCCCGAAAGCCGGCTCGAAGGCCTCCTCGAGGCTCTCTCGCCCCTTCGGCGTCGCCGCGAGGCGAGCCGTCCAGCCGCGCGCGTGCTCGAAGTGGAAGCGCTCCTCGTCCAGGAGCTTCTGCACCTTGTAGTGCACGGGCTCGTAGCTGCTCTCCGCCATGGCCTCGAACTGCACCGAAAGCGCCGTGTCCAGGAGCAGGTTCAGCGCCAGGAGCTCGGACCAGCTGCGGGCCGGACCGTCCAGGAGCTCGCTGCTCCGGTACTCGGACGCCTCGCGCTCATGCTCCAGGTGGTGCGGGTCGAAGTCGAAGTCGCGCAGCATGGCGTAGACGATCCGTCCGTGTCCCCATTCGTCCTGCGCCATGGCCGAGCAGGCGATCCCGGCCTCCAGGGCCGGCGCGCCCAGGATCCAGTCGGCGTAGCGCATGCCCAGGAGCCGCTTGTTGTCCGCCAGGATGAGCAGGAGCTCGCCCATCGGCTCGCGGGCCCCCTGCGGCAGGTCGTCGGGCGACTTGAACGTCCGTGCCGCCGTCTCCAGTTCGCTCATTCGCTCTCCACTGTCGTCATCGGGTCGGCACCCGGGCCTCACCGGCGGGCCGCGCCGACCCGCTCCTCATCGCGCGACCGCGCCGCCGTAGCCGGCCGGCGTATCGAAGTCGGCCTCCGAGCCCTCTCCCACCGGCGGCGGACCGCCCAGCGTGAAGGGGGCCTCCTCGCGGTTCACCCGGTAGAAGGCATCACGCCGGGCCACCGCCATCTCGAACCACTTCGCCTCGTCGTACGTCTGCCACGCGTACACCCGTGCCAGCTCCGCGCTAGGGGCCTGCACCGTTCCGACGTGCTCGAATCGGTCCGCCCGGTCCTTGCGCGCGAAGACCTCGTAGACCTGATCGACGCTCTCCAGCGGATTGTCGCGCCTCATCCCTTCCCTCTCATCAGATCGACACGCCCACCCGCCGCAGGAGCTCGCGGCCCCTCTCGGTGATGCGCGACGTGGTCCACGGCGGGTCCCACACGTTGCGCACCTCGACCGTTTCGATGCCCGGCTCGCGAAGCAGGCGGTCGCGGACGTCCCAGTGGATGAAGTCCATGCACGGGCAGGCCGTGGCCGTGAAGGTGAGGTCCACGGTGACGGCTCCCGCCGCCTGGTCGGCCCGGACGTCGTAGACCAGGCCGAGATCGACGAGGGAGATCGGAAACTCGGGGTCGGAGACCTCGTAGAGCGCGCGCCGTGCCCGCTCGGCCAGGTCGCCCGGCGGCCCCTCGAACTCCGGGGCCGGGGGCAGGTCCTCGCGGCGGCCCTGGGTGGCCCGCAGGACCGCACCGAAGTCCATGCCCTCCTCGTAACGGACCCGCCCGCGCCGGCTTCGCGCGCTCGGGGCCGCGACGGCGGTTCCGGAGCGCCCCGCGCCCGCGGCCGCCTCCTCCGCGGGAGGAGCCCCGATCTGGACCAGGTTCTCCCGCCTCACGCGGCCAGCAGCCCCTCGACGTCGTGGCGGCTCTTCCGAACCGACTCGACGTACCGCTGATTCATGGGTCCCCGACCCCGCCACCGGTCCCACACTTCGTCCCAGGTGATCGTCTCCTCGAACAGCCAGCGCTTCGCCTCGGGATCGTACTGGCAGGGGAACTCGAACTCGAGGTCGACCTCCTCGGTGTCCGGGTTCACGTGCGCCGGCACCTCGAGGCCGAGTTCGTCGCACAGCGGCACCACGGCCTTGAGCCACGTCTGGCGGAGCTGGTCGTTCGTCATGCCCTTGAGCTTGAAGTCGAGCTGTGCGTTGTGACGCTTCTTGTCGTCCGGCATCCCGAACCACTCGACCCCCATCGGAAACATCCAGTCGAGTGCGCGCTGCACGGCGTCGCGCGCCTCGCCGCCCGACTCGGCCAGGCGCCGCATCCAGACCTCGCCGTGGCGGAGGTGGAAGTTCTCCTCCATGTCCACCTTGACCAGGGCCCGCTTGAGCGGCCCGTAGCTGGTGTTCCGGTAGACGTCGCCCAGGAGCGTGATGCCCGCCCGGTCGTACAGGCCGTTGGCCGTGACCAGCTCGGCCCAGTTCTCGAGCGGCTGGTCGAAGCCATACGGGTGCTTGAACTTTTCGGGTGGCCTCTCGTACAGGAGCCAGTGGCGGTCGATCCCGAGGTCCTCGAGCAGCCGGTAGGCGATGTTGGCGTGCCCGAGCTCGTCCTGGATGATGGCCGTGGCCGACACCATGGTGTTGGTCGAGGGCGCGTCCCGCGCGGCCATGAAGTAGGCGGGAGCGCTGATGAGCTCGGTGTCCCCCTGGACGGTGAGCTGCGTGATGAGGGCCTTCTTGTAGCCCTCGGTCATGTCGGCCTCGGACTCGACGATGAAGCCGTCCTTGACCTTGCGCTGCAGCTCTTCGTCGGTGAATCGCGCCATGCCGCTTCCTCCCGGGTGTACGCTACGC
>CAYXHP010000112.1:0-7789 GCA_964465015.1 uncultured Gemmatimonadota bacterium | reverse complement strand
GACGCGGGCCACGTAACGGCCGGGATCCGCGTCGGTCACGTGGAAGTGGCCGGACGCGTCCGTCTGCGTCGTGAGGGAGCTCCCGGATCCCTCCAGGCCCGACAGCAGAACGGCGGCGCCCTGCACCGGGCGTCCCGTCGTCGCGTCGCTCACCACGCCCTCGACGCCCACCGGGGCCGCGGTCGGAACGGGGACGTCCCACACCAGCGTATCGGGGACCTGGAAGCGCACGCGGGCTTCGACCGGGGGCCGGCCCGGCGCCCGCACCGACACGCTCAGGGTGGACGGGGCGGGGAGACCGCAGAAGGCGAAAGTGCCGGCCGCCGCGCTCGGGCCCGGCGGCGCGGGTTGCAGGAGGTGGCCGGCGGAGTCCCCGACCACGACGACGCTGAGTCGGGCGCCCGCCAGCGGCTGGCCGGAATCGGCGTCCTGGACGCGGCCGACCAGGATCCCCCGGTCCGTGCCCTCCCCTCCCCCGGACGCTTCGCACCGGCGGGCGAGGAGCGAGCGCCACGACGGCACGCCGAACACCGCCTCGGTGACCGAGCCCTCGCGCAGGGTCACGCCGCCGGCCAGGGAGTCCACGCCGAGCGAGTCGAGCCGTGGAGCGCGCACGACGGCCGTGAGCTCGCCTTCGTCGAGACCCGCGAACGCGAACCGGCCGTTGGCATCCGTGGTGTCGACGTGCCCCGTGCCCTCCAGGCGCACGAGCGCGCCGGCCAGCCGTGTCCCCCGCGTGCTGTCGAACACCACGCCACCCAGGGTGGCCCGATTCCGATCGAACAGCACCTTGCCGTCCCTCTCGGCCACCTGGAGCACCTCCCCGCCCCGCCGCCGGAGGCCGGTCAGCACCACGGCCCGCTCGTGGAGGGCCTTCCAGGCGCCGCTCGTCGCCCCGAGCTCGGGCATGGTGATCTCCCAGTCGCGGATGATCCACCGGCCGGAGGGCAGTCGGGCGAAGGTGACGTCGCCGCCGACACCGCGGGACCCCGACGGGAGGAGCGTCCGGGGCAGCTCCTCCTCGTGGCGCGGGACCGCCTTTCGCGGCAGGTCCACGTGGACGTACCGGAAGTCCAGCTCCCGCAGCTCCGAGCCATCGGCCGCCAGCCACAGGGAGCCCGCGATGTCCGGAACCGTCCGGTCGGGGATCGGCTCGAAGCGGACCTCGATCCAGTGCTCGTCGAACACGTGCCGCGTCCCCTCGACCTCGATGCAGTGGGTCGAGAGGAACGCGTCCGAGAGCAGGGTCTCGGCACCCGGCGCGTAGAAGATCCGGCCCTTCTCGATCGTGCCCGACACGAAGCCCTCGCTGGCCAGTTGTTCGGCCGGAACGGGCCGGTACGGCCGGGCCCGGAGGGTCGTGTCGACGCGCGCCGCCTCGCTCCGCACCTTCTCGCCGCGCTCGTCGAGCTCCCGCGCGTAATCGCGCTGGATGTAGCGGTAGAGCTCATCCCGTTCGCTGAGGAGCGTGAAGCGGAGGGCCTTCCGGACCTCGGCCCACACCCGCGCCGTCGCCTCCCCCTGGTCGCGGGCCAGGCGGCACTGCCTCTCGGCCTTGACGGAGAGCGCCGTCAGACTGATCGGGTGGGCCGGGACCCGGATCGTGCGCGAGGCGGACTGTCCGGCGCCGAGCGAGAACGGATCCGAGTCCCAGTCGGCGTACCCGATGCGCTCGGCATGCAGGCGGTAGGTGCCGGCGGCCGCCGCCTGGAGCGCGAAGCGCCCGCCGTCGTCGGTGAGGACCGACCCCACCACGCTGTCGGCGGACGTCCGGAGCTCGACCAGGGCCCCGGCCACCGGAGCGTCGGAGCCCGCCTCCAGCAGACGGCCGCGGACGGCCTGGGCGAGGAGGGGCCCCGCGGGAGCGAGCGCCGCGAGCGCGAACGGCGCGGCCACCGCGAGGACGGACCAGGATCGGCTCCGTAACGGCACGAAGCGCATCCGCCTCTCGGGCCTTTGGGGAGACGCGGAGCGGCGCGACGCGCTCCGCACTTTTCGAAAGTTAGGCGGATCCGGAGCGGAGCGTCAAAGGTGCGAGGCGCACGACATGCGAGCCTACGGACCGCGCCGTGGCCGCTCGCTGCGGATTCGGCTCACTGCAGCCGGACCACCCACAGCTGCATGTACGAGGGGAGCGCGGCTCCGCCGGGCGCCCGCACCCGGAGGGCGGTCGCCGGGTGGGTCGCGCCCGAGACGAGGAAGTAGGCGGTCGAGCTTCCCCGCACCCGGGTTTCCGCCGTCCAGTCGGCGAATCCCTCCCCGGTCGGCTGGAGATGCTCCGCGGTCGGCGTGTGGAGCTCGAAGTCGTGCAGATTCCAGCTCGAAAAGGTGAGGCTCGGATCGGGCGAGGGGATCCGGTCGTCCACGTACAGGGCCGCGGACCAGCGGGCCAGGAGCGTGTCGAGGCCCACGCCGACGACGTCCGAGACGATGTCGAGCCCGGAGCCGGGATCGACGACCAGGGCCTTCTGGAGCCCCTGCTCTCCCCCGGGGAACGACGGCCCGTACTGGTCGGAGATCCAGCGCTCGAAGCTCCAGCCCGCGGCGTACCACTGGGGCACGCCCACGCACGGGGAAGGATCCCCCCGCCACCAGCCACACTCCGCCGGGGCTCCACCCACGTGGGTGGCCGTCGTGCTGTCGTAGCCGAAGTAGGCGAACAGCCGGGTCACGGGCTCCAGGTAGTACGGCACGGCGTCCGTGCCGCCGGTGTTCAGGGCCACGTCGTAGCCGTAGTTCTGGTACGGCTGGCGGCCGGTCACGGCGTCCCCCACCACCTCCTCGGCGAGCACCGCCTGGCTCTCGGACAGCGCGGTGCCGAGTCCCGTCGCCAGGTTGAGCGGCATCCGGCGGCCGTTCTGGATGATGTGCACCGGTTCGTGCGCCATGCCGACGTTGGCCTTGACCAGCTCGTACGTGCGGGTCGAGGGCGGACCGTAGATCCCGGTCGGATCCGGCACGCGCTGGTAGTAGTACTCGCCCTCGTTGCTGGCCGGGCAGGCGATGCCCGTGGACGAACTGGTCGGCAGGAGGTCGGTGCCGGCCACGAACCCCTCGACCGGCGACCCCAGGAACCCCGGGTCCACCTGGTTGATCACCCGGGTGAACACGATGACGATGTGCCCGTTTCCATCGATGTCGCCGGGATCTCCGAAATACGAGACGTCCGTGTCGTAGATGGTGGATTCGAACAGGTCGGAGAAGTCCTGGTAATCGGAGTCCGTGAAGCCGCTGGCGGGGTTGGCCGTGTCGGCGACGAAGATGCCGTGGGCGCCCACCGCCTTCACGACGGCCGCAACGTCCGTGTATTCGTTGCAGATGTCGACCCCGACGTGCGGAACCTTGACGTGCACCGTGTCGCCCACGGACACGTCGCCCGCCACGGCGGCCGAGATCCGCTGCGCCGACGCGCCGAGGGCCGGGATCGAGGATCCGGGGGGCACGTGCTGCCCCATCCACGCCCCGATCCACGCCTCGGCCCAGGCCTCACCGCTTGTCCAGCGACCAGGAGCCCGACCCGGGCGCCGGCCCACGAGGGCCCTTCCCCGGTACGACCTCCCGGCCCGCGCCACGGCCGCCGCCCCTCCCCCGCCCACCGCCTCGGCCGTGAGCTCGGCGGAGGTGAGCGAGGAGTCCTGGAGCGGCGCGAGCGACTGCACGCCGACCAGGTAGCTCCCCGACGACGCGGCCGGAAACTGAAGGCAGAAGGTCGACGGGTCGGTGAGGATCGACTGATGGCCGACCGCGACCGAGACGGTCGGCTCGTCGGGCTGGAGGGGCGTGCCCGAAGTGGCCGCCCCGCCGGCGGTGGCCAGGCGCAGCTGCACGGTACGGGCGGGGAGGCAGTCGTACGTCGGAACGGCGATCCGGAACGAGGTGGCCGTGGCGTCTGTGACCGTGACCCTCTCCCCGTCCACCGACACCGTGTCACCGCTCGCGATCGCCTCGAAGTGCTGCCCGGCGACCGTGGCCTCCCCGCCCTCGGGGATGGGGTCGGGCGTCACCGACTGGATCACCGGCGCGGCCAGGAGGCCGATGCGGAGGGCGGCGCTGTCGGCGAGCCCGTCCAGCGCGGCCCGCACCAGGAGCCGGCCCGTGGCGTGCGCCGTGGCCAGGCCGCTCTGGTCGATGGAGGCGAGTCCCGCGTTGGAGACCGACCACGTCGGAGCCGAGCCTGCGACCGGGTGACCCTTCGCGTCCACGGCGACGGCCGCGAACGTCACCGTGTCCCCGGCCCGGCGCAGGTTCGCGCTGTCCGGGGTGAGCGACAGGCTCACGGCCTTCTGCTTCACGACCAGGCGGGCCGAGTCGGCTTTCCCTCCGACCGAGGCGATGATCCGCGCCGTGCCGTTCGCCTTCGCGGTGGCCACGCCCGATCCCGACACCGTCGCCACGGAGGTGGCGCTCGAGCTCCAGGAGAGAGACGCGCCCGAGATCGGCTGACCCTTGGCGTCCTTCGCGACGGCGCTGAAGGTCACGGTCTCGCCGATCGAGACCGCCGTGTCCAGGGCGGGCGTGACCCGGATCGAGGCCACCGTGCTCGGGCCGGTCGGCCCGGTGACGGCCTTCTCGCCGCCGCACGCGGCCGCGAGGAGGGCGGCCTGGAGGACCGCCGCCGAGAGCAGAGGCAGTCCCCGCAGGACCGGCGTCCGTCCCGCCGATCGGCATTCGGCTCGGTATCCGATCCTGGTGCTCATCACGTATGCGATCCTGGCGCTTATCACGTTCAATGAACGGGATCGGCCGGGTGGCGGTTCCATCGGGGCGGCGGCCAGGCCGAGAGAAACTCGGACGGGGCGTCCGTGCTTCGGAGCGGCAGCGGCTCGGACCGGCGTCGGGGGGCGCCGGGGTCGGCTCGGCGTTCCGTCGCCCCCGGCGCCTCGGCTCGCCGCACCGGGGTCTCTCGAAACACCCCACAGACGGGAGAACTGCGACGCCCGCTCCCGTTCCGCGGCCGCTCGCAGACGGTGTTGCACGGGTCCGACATGGCGCCCGCGAGACGGAGCCGGGGAGTCCGTCGTTTCCTTCCGTAGCGCCCGTCAGACACGGCGAGAGCCGAGGCATGGCTGTATAGGACTCATGCCATTGTAATGAAAAGACTTAGATCGGCCAGAGACCGTTGCATCGGATCGCGGTTCGCCCGAGGCGGCGGCGGCGAGGCCGAACTGGACTCAGACTTGCTCCCGGTCGGGGCCCGGACGCCTTCACGCGTCCCAACATCGATCGAACCCGAGTGGAGTGGAGTGACTCCTGACTTCTCCGCCCAGCCAGCTCGACGTGGCGGCGTGGCGCGCCGGAATTACACGGCGGATCGGCATCATGTCGCCTCGTTCCCGAGGCACGCCGTGGCTCCGCTTTTTCGGGCGGAGGCGCACGAGTCAGGACCTCGACCTCGTCCCGGTATGCCGCACCACGAATACCCTGGAGGCCGCCCCATGACCACCACGGGTAGGGGACCGTCGGCGGATCCCGACCTGTCACGGGAGGTCGGCATGGCCATCGTCGGGTGCGGTTACTGGGGGCCGAATCTGGTCCGGAGTTTTCGCTCGCTGCCCCGCTGCCGGGTCGAGGCGGTGCGGGAGTTCGCCGCCGGCGCGGTGGGCGTCCGATGATGACGGGCAGCACGGTGACGGTCCCATGACCGCGAAGAAGAGCCAGCCGGCCGTGTCGATCAGCTGCGTGATTCCGGCCTTCGACGCCGAGCGCTACCTTGGCGAGGCGCTGGAGAGCGTGTTCGCGCAGACCCTGCCGCCCGACGAGGTCATCGTCGTGGACGATGGGTCGACCGATGGCACGGCCGACGTGGCCGCCCGTTACGGGGATCGGATCCTCTACCTGCGCCAGGACAACGCCGGCCCGGCCGCGGCGCGGAACCGCGGCGTGGAGGCGGCTGCGGGGGAGCTCCTCGCCTTCCTGGACGCGGACGACCTCTGGCACCCCGAGAAGCTGGCCCGCCAGGCGGCCCGCTTCGAGTCGCGTCCCGAGCTCGACGTGTCGATCACACACATCCGGAACTTCTGGGAGTCCGAGCTCGAGCGGGAAGAGAAGGCGCTGGTCGACCACGTCCTGGCCAGCGACGCGCTGCCCGGCTACACGTGCCAGACCATGATGGTGAGCCGCCGGGGGCTCGCTCGGGTGGGGCCCTTCAACCCGGCGCTGCGCTTCGGCGAGGACCTCGAGTGGTTCATGAGGGTCCGGGAAGCCGAGATCGTGCTCGAGCTCCTTCCGGAGGTGCTCGTCCGGCGTCGCTTCCACCCGGGGAACCTCACCCGCCGCGTGCCGACGCAGTCCGTCCGCGACGGCATCGTGGACCTCCTGCACGGCTCCCTGCGCCGGAGACGCGAAGGGCGGCCGCATGCCGATTGACGTGGAGTCTCCGATGCGGCGGCTCCGGGTGAGCTGCGTCATCCCCGTCTACAACGGGGAGCGATTTCTGGCCGAGGCGATCGACAGCGCGCTGGGCCAGAGCCACCCGCCCGAGGAGATCCTCGTCATCGACGACGGGTCCACGGACGGGACCGCCCGGGTCGCCGCGCGCTACGGGTCGTGCATCTCCTACCATCGCCAGCAGAACGCGGGCCCGGCGGCGGCGCGCAACCGGGGCGTCCGATCCGCGCGCGGGGACCTGGTGGCGATCCTCGACGCCGACGACGTGTGGCATCCGGAGAAGCTGGCCCGTCAGCTGGCTCGCTTCGCCGAGCGGCCGGAGCTCGGCATCTCGATGACCTGGATGCGCAACTTCTGGGAGTCGGAGGTGGCGCACGAGGAAACGGAGTACGCTCGCTGGTCCCGCGGGTCGCTCTCGATCCAGTCGCTCGTGGCCCGGCGCGAGCTGTTCGAGGCCGTGGGACCCTTCGATGAGGAGGCTCAGCACAAGGACGTCATCGGCTGGGTGATGCGCGCCCGGCACCGGGGCGTGGTCTTCGAGGCGATTCCGGAAGTCCTGGTGGACCGGAGGGTCCATCGATCGAACATGAGCCGAAGCCGGGGCGGGGAGGACGCGTCCGAGCTCCTCGCCCTGGCCAGACTCCTCATCGACAGCCGACGGGACCATGACCTCCACCAGGCGTAGCCCGATGTCGAGGAACATCATTCGGCACGGCGGCCGCGGGCCGTCCGACCGCGATCTCCTCCTGTTCCTGGCACGCTGCCTGAGCTTCGATCGGTCCCCCCCGGGGATCGCGCGGCTGAGGAGAGGTCTGCGGTCGCGCCGGTCCACGTGGCCCTCGCTCGTCGAGTTCGCGAACCACGAGCTGCTGGCGCCCACCGTGTGGGTCGCGCTGCGCGACAAGGAGCTCACGGACGAGCTCCCGGCCGCCTGCGCCGCCTACCTCCGCCGCGCCCACGCGGTGAACCGGGTCCGGAACGAGCGCATCCGGGGAGAGCTCGAGGCGGCCATCGCCGCCCTCAATCGCGCCGGGATCCGCCCGATCCTCCTCAAGGGCGCCGTGGAGCTCTTCGTCGGCCGCTACGCGGAACCGGGAGCGCGCATCCTCCGGGACCTCGATCTCCTGGTCCTCCGCGAGGAACACGACCGGGCCGTCCAGGCGCTGAAGGACCTGGACTACGAGGTGGAGCCCAGGGAGGTGGAGTGGGTGACCTACTGGACCGGCCTGGCCCGGGCCGGCGCCATCGCGCCGATCGACCTGCACTGGTACGTGAGCGCGCAGCGCGGGCTTCTCGCTCCGGAGGAGGCCTGGCGCGACTCGGTCCTCCACCGGGTGGGCGACTTCGAGTTCCGGCTCCTGTCGACCGAGCACCAGATCGTCCACAACCTGCTCCACTCCGA
>CAYXHP010000111.1:0-12653 GCA_964465015.1 uncultured Gemmatimonadota bacterium | reverse complement strand
CACGCTGACGACCACGGGTGGATACAGCTTCTGACCTGCCGGGAACACCCTGTTCTCCGGTGCAACGCCGGCCGGTTCCACCTTGAAGGCGAGCCCGGGGGCGGAGATGACAAGCCGCGCCGAAAAGCTCACATGCGAAGTCTCACCCTCGCTGACCGTAGTCTCTACGCTGGTATCGCCCACCGCTGCATACCCTTCCGGCAAACGTACCACGACGGTGTACTGCCCACTCGCAAGTGCCTCGAACGCAAACGACCCGTCTGAATCGGACAGGGTGCTGTCCAGCTTGGGCCCCGTAAGAACCAGGCGCGCCTCTGGCAGCCCCGTCTCATCGGAGCGAACCTCACCCTGGATCTCGCCCGGAACGGCGGACGGTTCTGGGCGGGCCGGATGGGTGGTCGTGTCACTGCAAGCGGGCGCTGAGACCATCAGAATTGCGGCCCAGAGCAGTGGCCTGCGATCGACCTTGGAGAACCTGGCCGTGATCAAGAGTTCCCTCCCTCGCAGGCGCTGTCTGAGCCGTCCTTTCTGCTTCCCCTTCGGCCACGGATCGGTTCGACAGCGGTAGCCTGCGTCCTTCGACCTCGAGTCTACCGCTCTGCAGTCGTTGGGTTAGCTTGGCATGTCCGTTAGCGTCCTCCACTCTCTACTCGGTGATACGAAATGTGAGCGCCGGATGGCTCAAGCGAATAGGCGTCGAGGCCGGTCTTGCCTCCTCCGAATCCCGCGCCCTACCTTGCCGCCTCGGTCACCAGAGCGCTTCGGTCGCCCACCCGTCTCCCGTCCACCGTGACGTCGCGGTCCATGATGCGTCCAGCGTTCCCGTTATCGCCCGTGACCCGAATGCTACCGCTCCTGCTCGCGATCATCGGCGCGCCACTTCCGGGTCCCTCGGCCCCCCGTCCACGCCCCTTCTTCCGCGTCCTCGAGTGGAACGTGTCCGACAGCGCCTGGATCCGTCACCGGGCCGCCTCCCGGGCGGTGCTCCGCTCCGTGGATCCGGACATCGTGGTGCTCGTCCAGGTCTCCCGCGGAACGGGAGTACGGGACGTCCGCGAGATGCTGGCGGAGCTTCGAAGTCCGGCGGACACGACCTGGTTCGTGACCTCCCGGGTACAGGGCGACTATGAGCGCACGGTCATCGCCAGCCGGGACTCGGTGCGCGCGCTGGCCGGGTTCGACCGCCCGACATATCCGGACACGGGACGGGCGGTGCGCCGCGCCGCCCCACCCCCCGGTGAGGACACGCCTCCGAGGGACACCGTGAGCCTGATCCGCGCCAACGGAGCCATGGTGCGCGTCGCCGGCCGGTGGGTCCTGGTCGTGGGCCTGCACCTCACCTGTTGCGGCACCCGGGACGACTGGCGCGAGACGCGCCGCCGCCTGGCCGCCGCTGTCGTGCGCAACAGGATCGGCGCCGCTGCTCCCCGCGTGCGGCCCGCCGGCCTGGTGGTCGCCGGAGACATGAACCTCGTGGGCGGCCGAGCCCCCCTCGACACCCTGCTGGCCACCGTCACCGCACCACCCCTGGGACCGCTGCGCCGTGCCCGCGCCGTGCACTTCGACGGGTGGACCGACTGGACCTGGGACGGGCGCGGGACGCCCTTCAACGGCGGCCGCCTCGACAACGTCGTGTATTCCACGGGGACCCTGGAGCTCGTCCGGGCACGGGTCTGGGACACGGAGTCCATGGATCCGGACACCCTGCGGAGCCATGGCCTGACACCCGAGACGTCCAGGACCATCGGCCGGCACCGACCCGTGGTCGTGGATCTCCGATTCCGCCCGTGATGGACGCTCTCCATCCCACCGGCTGCTGCCTCACTCGTCTGCTCCTGCAGGGAGCCTGGCCTTCGTTGTCGCGAGCGCCGCAGTAGGCATCGACTCCGCGCCGGCCGGCGCCCACGCCTTGCCCGCGTCGCCGCCCGTCCCCATGAGTGTGCCTCGCTCCGCGACCTTCCGAATAGGGGATTCGATGCCGACCGGACCGCGCTACCAGCGCCCTTCCGCCTCCCTCCCGCGCCGGGTGCCTGGCGGGGTCGTCGTCCGCGCCGCCATCGCGGCACTCGCCCTCCTGGGCCTGGCAGCCACCGGAGCCGCCGCCCAGGCGAGCGCCGCGGCCCAAGCCGCGGGGGCCGCCCACTCCGTGGCTCCGTCGCCCACCGCCGCCACCCGCCTGGCCGCCATCGCCCGTGCCGCCGCGGTGGCCAGGGAAGGCGCAGGCCGGGATGCGCACCGCCTGCTCGACTCCCTGGTCGCCGCCGCCGGCCTCCCGGGCCTCTCCGCCGCGGTCGGCGTGCACGGTCGCATCGTGTGGGCGGAGGGCTTCGGGTTCGCGGACGTCGAGAACCGCATCCCGGTGACGCCGCTCACCGAGTTCCGGGTGGGGAGCGTCTCCAAGTCGCTCACCTCCGCGGCGCTCGGCCTCCTGGTCCAGGAGGGGAAGATCGACCTGGACGCGCCGGTCCAGCGCTACGTCCCCTCGTTCCCGAACAAGCGCTGGCCGGTCACCACGCGGGAGGTGGCCGGTCACCTGGCCGGGATCCGCCACTACCGCGGCGACGAGTTCCTGAGCTCCCGGCACTACCCGTCGGTGGACTCCGGCCTGTCGATCTTCGAGCACGACACGCTCCTGTTCGAGCCGGGAACGAAGTTCCACTACTCGACCTACGGCTGGGACCTGGTGAGCGCGGTGATCGAGGGGGCCTCGGGCCAGGCGTTCCTGGACTACATGCGCGAGCACGTGCTGGAGCCCCTGGACCTGCGCGAGACCGTGGCCGATCAGCCCGACAGCCTCGTCCGCTACCGGGCCCGGCCCTACGACATGCGCGACGACGGCACGCTGTTGAACTCGCCGTGGGTGGACAACAGCTACAAGTGGGCGGGCGGGGGCTACCTCTCCACGCCCTCCGACCTGGCGCGCTACGCCACCCGGCTGGACGACGGGGACCTGCTCGACCCCTCGACCGTCCGACTCCTGTTCACTTCCGAGAAGACCTCGAGCGGCGAGGTCACGCACTACGGGATGGGCTGGTTCACGCGGCCGGACTCGGAGGGCCGCCGCACGGTCTACCACAGCGGCGGCTCGGTGGGCGGCACCACCTTCCTCCTCCTCTACCCGGACGAGGGGGTGGCCGTCGCCTTCACGATGAACGTGACGCCGTCGCGGGCGGTGGGTAAGGCCATGAAGGGCGCGTCGCTGGGGGACTTCGCGCAGGCGCTGGCCCGGCCCTACCTCGCGGCGGTCGGCGGCCCCACCACGCCCTGAAGCTCGACCCGCGGCGCCGCCGCCAGCGCGGCCAGGAGCGCGCCCCTCGATTCGAACGGTCCGGCCGGGAGCTCGACCGCCTCGACGGCGATCGGGAGCTCGGTCGTCTCCAGCGAGCACGGGTCGACCACCACGCGGCCTCCCTCCCGCAGGTCGACGTGCCAGTCCCCGTAGGACTGCTTCTCCTCCCACCCGGTACAGAAGGTGAGCGAGATGAGATCACCGAGCCGGAGGTACGTGTAGTCGTGCGCGAGCTCGTCCGGCCGTCCTCGGGCCGCCCCGACGTGCGCGTCCCGAGACGACTCCATCGAGGCGAAGAACTCCGACCACTCCGGGTCGCCCCGGAGGCGCCCGTAGACGGTGGCGGCGTGATGCGCCACGAGGGCGGCGGCCCACGGATCCTCCTCGAGCCTCCGCACGCCGCGCGGCCACACGCCCTGCCGGATGCGCCGGTCCACGTGCACGAAATCGGCGATGCGTCCCTCCTCGTCCAGCCGCGGCCGGGCGTCGGGCTCGCGCCAGCCGTTGTCGTGACCGCCGATGGCGTGCAGGATGGAAGCACGCCGCGGCTCGTCGTGGAGCGGCATCCAGCGCTCCATGATTCGTCGCGCCAGGGCGGCGTGGTCGGGCTGGGTGATGAGGTGCGAACGGTCCCCCGCGCTGCGTACGATCAATGTCCACTCCGGTCCGAGAGGAAGGGGGAGGCTCGATGAAGATCGGGATCATAGGCGCGGGACAGATCGGCGGCACCCTGGCGCGACGGCTCACGGAGCTGGGACACGACGTCTCGGTGGCCAACTCCCGCTCTCCGAGCACGCTGAGCGACCTGGCCGGCGAGACCGGCGCGCGCGCGGTGTGGGCCAGGGAAGCCGCCCGCGCCGGGAAGGTGGTGGTCCTCACCATCCCGGAGGCGGCCGTGCGGGGCCTGCCGGATGACCTGTTCGATGGCGTTTCCGGCGACGTCATCGTGGTCGACACCGGCAACTACTATCCCCGCCAGCGGGACGGCCGCATCGAGCCGATCGAGAAGGGGATGGCGGAGAGCCGCTGGGTCTCCGAACGGATCGGCCGCCCCGTGGTCAAGGCGTTCAACAACATTTACGCGCGGCACCTGCTGGAGATGGGACGGCCGCACGGGGCCCCGGACCGCATTGCCCTGCCGGTGGCCGGCGACGATCCGGAGGACAGGCGAGTGGTCATGGAACTCGTCGACCAGCTGGGCTTCGACCCGGTCGATGCGGGGACGCTCGACGAGTCCTGGCGCCAGCAGCCGGGAACGCCCGTGTATGCCGCCGACCTGGACGAGGAGGGCGTCCGCCGCGCGCTGGCGGCTGCCGAGCCGGAGCGGCCGCCGGAGTTCACGGCGACCGAGCACAGTCCCGGGAGCTTTACGCAGCCCGCGTAATGGGCGGGCGTGGTCCACTTCTCGTCGCGATATCGCTCGGCACCGGCTGCCCCCCACCGCCCCGGGCCAGATGACGGTGTCCGAGCGCCCCGGAGCCGGCACCCCCGTCCGCGTGTTCATCGGCAAGGGAGGTGTCGGCAAGACCACCTGCTCGGCCGCCACCGCCCTGCACCTGGCTTCGGGCGGCGCTCCCACTCTCGCCATCTCCACCGACCCGACCCCCTCCCTGTCCCACATCTTCGAGATCGAGCGCCGGGAGGGGGCGGGTCCGCGGCAGGTGCGGCCCGGCCTCACGATCCTCGAGCTGGGCCGCGAGGAGGTCCGGCGCATGTGGGACGAGCGCTTCGGGCGCGACGTCTACCAGGTGTTCTCGGCCTTCGTGGACGTGGACTACCGGACCTTCGTCTCCTTCATCACCTCCGTCCTGCCGGGGCTGAACGAGGAGTTCATGGTGGACCACGTCCGGGGCCTGGCCGCCGGCGGCGAGCACGACGCCATCGTGTGGGACACGGCGCCACTCGGGCAGACGCTGGCCCTCCTCGAGATGCCGGCGCTCCTGGGCGAGCACCTTCGCATGGCGCCCCGGATCTACTCGAGGATCCGCACCTCCGGCGAGAGCCGGGAGTCCATCCTGGACGTGCTGCGCCGCTGGCAGGCCCTGGCCGAGGCCTGCATGGGCTTCCTCCGGGAGGGGGTGCGCTTCACCATGGTGACGATCCCCGAGGCGCTGGCCGTGGACCAGCTGGAGGAGGTGTTCTCCGACATGGGGGCCCGCGGACTGTTCGTGGACCGGCTCATCGTCAACAACGTCGTGCGCGACGCGGACTCGGATTTCCTGCGGCGCAAGGCCGAGGGGCAGCGCGCCCAGCTCGACAGGCTGCGGCAGATGTACGGCCATCTTCCGATCCGGGAGCTGCCGCTCTTCCCCTACGAGCTCCGCGGCCCGGCGCGACTGGAAGAGGCCGGCGCGATCCTCTTCCGGTAGCCCCGCGCCCGGCCGGCACGTTCCAGCCCTTCACTCCGGCCGTGAGCTGCGCGGCCGCGAAGGCCGCGATGCCGGGCGGCAGCTGGGCTCGCCGGGGCTCTCCGGCGGCGGCAACGGGGCCCGGCGGACCGCGCGGCCCCGGCTCGGCTACTCTGCGGCCTGGGCCATGCGGGCCGAATTCGCCGCGCGCGCCGCCATGGCGGCGATGAGCGCCTCGAGCTCCTGCGGCGGAAGCGGACGGTAGAACAGGTATCCCTGCGCCAGGTCGCAGCCGAGCTCGTGCACGACCGACCGCTGGCTGGCGTACTCGACTCCCTCGGCGACCGTGCGGATGCCCAGCTCCTGGGCCAGGGCCACGACCGCGCGGATGATGGCCGAGTTCCGGGGGTCCGCGCCCAGTGCCGCCACGAAGGACCGGTCGATCTTGAGACTCTGCACCGGGAACTGGTGGAGGTAGTGCAGGGAGGAGTAGCCGGTGCCGAAGTCGTCGATCGAAATCTCCACCCCGACCTCGCGCAGACGCTTGAGGGAGCGCAACGCGAGGTCGGCGTTCTCGACCAGCATGGTCTCCGTGATCTCCAGGTTGAGCCTCCCCGGGGGAAGCTCCAGCTCCTTGCAGATGGAGGCCACCTCGTCCACGAAGGCGGTCCGGGCCAGCTGCCGCGCCGAGACGTTGACCCCGACCGAGAGGCGCTCGGCGGCGGGGTAGCGTACCCGCCAGGCCGCAAGCGCCTGGCAGGCTTCGCGCAGCACGAAGGACCCGATCTGCTCGATGAGCCCGGTGTCCTCGGCCACCTCGATGAAGTGGCCGGGGGCGAGCAGCCCGCGATCGGGATGCCGCCAGCGCACCAGGGCCTCCATGGCCCGCATCGACCCGTTCTCCAGGGACACGATGGGCTGGTAGTGGAGGAGGAACTCCGCGCGCTCGAGCGCCCGGCCGAGGTCGGTCTCCAGTGCCAGGCGCGTGCGGGCTCGCTCGTGCATCGACCGGTCGAACACCTCGAGGCGGCCCTTCCCCTCTCCCTTCGCCCCGTACATGGCCGTGTCGGCCTGCGCGACCAGCCCCTCCGGGTCCGTGTCGTGCTCGGTGCCCACCGCGATGCCGATGCTGGTGCTGAGCTGCACGCGGTGGCCGGCGATCTCCAGGTCCGTCTCGAACGATTCGTGGATCCGGCGCGCCACCACCTCGGCCGCGTCGCGGTCCACCACCTCGTCCAGGAGGAGGACGAACTCGTCGCCGCCCCAGCGGGTCACCGTGTCCGCGGCGCGGATGCAGCGCTCCAGGCGGCGGGCCACGCGCTGGAGCACCTCGTTGCCCGCCTCGTGGCCCAGGCTGTCGTTGATGAGCTTGAAGTCGTCCAGGTCCAGGAAGAGCACGCCGAAGCGCGAGGCCGGACGCCGGGAAGCCTGGGCGATGCGGTGCGTGAGCCGGTCCAGGAAGAGGCGGCGGTTGGGCAGGCCCGTCAGGTGGTCGGTGAAGGCGGTGTCCCGCAGCTTGTGCGCGGTCCGCCGCGCATACAGCGCCAGGGCCGCCACGCACACGTCCGAGAAGCTCGTGGCCAGGGCCAGGACATCGGAGGTCCCCGGCGCCTGGCCGGCCAGAACGGTGGCCGCGAGGACGTATTCGCCCAGGAGCACCAGCATGACGCTGATCAGCACGGCCGGGAGCGCGCCCCAGAATCCGTTCCGGTAGGCGAGGATCGCCACCGGCACGAGGTGTACGCCCCACAGCCAGCTGGTGTCGACGCCGGTCAGGGAGGTGAGCGCCGGGTGCGCCAGCGGAAGCAGGTAGAGAGCGACGAGGGCGAGGAAGAGGAGCATTGGCGCCGTTGTCCGGGCCCGGAGTCCTGTGGGCCCCGGGCGGGCCGCCGGTGGCCGCCCGCACCAGGTACGCTCGCTACGGCGAGCACACGGGAAGCTCGCATCTCCGGGGTCGATCGATCAAGTGGGGAGCCAGCGACCGGCGTGGCCCTTGCGGCCCTGGCGACTCCACGGCCACCATCGTCCAGCCATCAACCAGAGAGGAAGACCGATGCCGACGAGATCTTCGCGAGCGGAGTGGAAGGGTGACCTGAAGGGCGGTCATGGTCGCATGACCATCGGCCGTGGGGCCTGGGAAGGAGACTACTCGTTCCGATCCCGCTTCCAGGAGGGTGAGGGCACCAATCCCGAGGAGCTGCTGGCCGCGGCCCACGCCGGCTGCTTCTCCATGGCGCTCTCGAACCTCCTGGGCCAGGCCGGCCACCCGCCCGATTCGGTGCGCACGCGGGCCGACGTCCACCTCGAGACCGGGGAGAGCGGCCCCTCGATCTCCCGCGTCGACCTGCACGTGGAAGCGAGCGTGCCCGGGATCGGGGAGGACGAGTTCCTGGAGCACGCCGAGGCGGCCAAGAAGGGCTGCCCCGTCTCCAGGCTCTTCAACGCCGAGATCACGCTGGAGGCGACGCTGGGCTAGCCCCGCGCGTGCCAGGCGGCGAGCACCCGGGCCTCCCGCTCCGGCGTGAGGCCCGCGTGCAGGTGCGTCCGGCGCTCCGCCGGCAGGCCCTGGAACCAGGCCAGCGTGTCGCGCGCGGTCTCCCGGAGGGGGCGGAAGGTGAGGCCCGCCGCGAGGGCCCGTGCGATGGACACGCGCGCGAAGCCGGCCGTCTCCTTCGTGTCCGGTACCCACACGGGCATGTCCGACCACGGCTTCACGTCCTGGGCCGAGAGGAAGTCGGCGCTCGCCCACGTGAAGGTGGCCTTGGCCCCCAGGGCCGAGCGGATCCCTTCCAGCAGCTCCCCCATGCCGCGCGAGTGGCCGGTGGCGTTGAACGTGCCCGGCGTGTCGTTCTCGGCCAGCCGGATCATCCACGCGGTGAGGTCCCGGGCGTCGATCACCTGGGTCGGGTCGGCCGGCGTGCCCGGGGCCAGCACTTCGCCCCCGCGGTGGATCCGCACCGGCCAGTAGGTGAACCGGTCCGAGGGATCCCGCGGCCCCACGATGAGCCCGGGGCGGACCACCGTACCGCGATCCCCGAACACCCGCAGCACCTCCCGCTCGCACAGCGCCTTCTGGAGACCGTAGGGGAGATCCTTCGCCGGCGTCGTGTCGCTCACCCCCGCGCTCTGGTAGGTGTAGGTCGGCGCGTCCTCGTCCGCTCCCGCCGTGCTCATGTCCGAGTAGGCGCTGATCGACGAGACGTAGATGTACCGGCGAACGGCGTGCTGGAGGAGCGGCGCGCTCAGCCTCACCCACGCGATGTTGGAGGCCGAGTTGTCGATGCAGACATCCCAGCTCTTTCCCTTCAGGGACTCGAGGTCGCCGTTCCGGTCCCCGCGGAGTTGCTCGATGTCGGGGAAGAGGCCGGGGTCGGTCTTGCCGCGGTTGAACAGGGTGAGGTGGTGGCCGCGGGCGCGCGCGTAGTCGACCTCGTGGGGGCCGATGAAGCCGGTGCCGCCCAGGATGAGGATGCGGAGCGGGCTGGCCGCCCGGCCCGGCTGCTTCCCGCCCACGCCGCTCGCCGCGGGGCCGTGTCCTCCGGCCCCCGGCGGCCCACCCGCCGTCGGCGCGGGCCAGGCTCCCAATCCCAGGGCGCCCGCGGCGAGGGCGGAGCGCTTGAGGAAGTCTCGGCGGCTGGTGGGGTCGGTCATCGAGTCTCCTGGTCGGTGCGGGCGGCCTGTCCCGCCGTCATTGTGGCGGTGCGGGTCTCGCCGGACAACGCTCCGGGCCGTCTGGCGGATCCAGGCCCGGGGAGCGCATCGTGTCGGGAGCGACCGAGCCGCGCCCGCCGGACGCGGTCACGCGCGAGGAAGCGCCGTGGGTGGCACGCGGCCAGGGTCCGGGAACGCGGAGAGTCCGAGCACTCCTCTGGAGGTGCATTCATGCCGGTGGACTGGACGGGACTGGCGGGCGTCATCATGGGCACGCTGATCATCCTCATCCCCGTAGCGGGGCTCACGGCCCGCTTCGCCCTCAAGCCCATCGTGGAGGCGATCGCCCACATCCGGCAGCAGCCGACGGGGCCCGAGCGCCTGCAGTCGATCGAGTCCAGGCTCGCGCTGGTCGAGGCGCAGCTGGAGAACGCCGAGAAGGAGATCGACCACCTCATGGAGGAGAGGGAGTTCCAGAAGGAGCTGGGCCGGGGCGGGACCAGCTGACCGGTCCCGCCGGCCGGCGGGTGTGATCAGCGCGCCAGGTTCACGTTCAGGTACTCGGGCTCGCCCGTGACTTCGCGCACGACGTAGGGGGCGAGCCAGGCGGGCGGCTCCGGGACGATGTCCGCCGAAGGGAGCTCGACCTCGGCGAGCCACAGCTCCCGTCCCTCGAAGGCGTCGATCTCCCACGTCAGCCGCCCGCCGGAGACCCGGTAGCGGAGCTTCGACACGCGCCGTCCCTCCGTGAGCGGCCACAGGGCCTCGAACAGCTCTCGGTCCGCCTCCTCCTCGACCTCGACGCGCTCGACGCCCCGTCCGAGCTTCACGGTCCGCGTGTAGCGCTCGCCCGCGGCGCCCCGCGTCCGCCGCACACGCTCCTGGAGCTTCTCGCCCGGCAGATAGCCCTGATCGATGGCCACCGGATCCACCTCCCTCGCCGCGGCCGGCAGCCCGGAGAGAAGGTACTTCCGTTCGATCTCGGTGGTCGGGCCGTCGCTCACGGCTCGCCCGGCCTGGCCGGAGACACCTCGACCTTCCGCCGCAGCGCCGCCGGGAGCTCGGTCACCTCCCAGTCCCGGGCTCCGTGCGGCCGGGTCACGTGCACGACCTTCATGGTCCCCTCCGCCGCCGTGACCGGGCCGTCGTCGCTCCGGAGGTCGAACCGCACCTCGTAGCCGATGGCCTTCGGCGTCTTCTCCCGCACGGTGAGATGGACCTCCAGCACGTCACCGTAGCGCACCGGCCGGCGGTACTCGCACGAGACGGACACGCGGGGCATCCCCTCCACGCGGTCCTCCCCCTGCCGGTAGGCGTACGAGCCGAGCGAGCGGTAGAAAGCGTGCTCGGCCTCCTCCATGAACCGGAAGAAGGCGCTGAAGTGGGCCACGCCCGCGGCGTCGGTGTCGGCGAACTCCACCCGCCGGACGTACGTGAACTCGTGGGCCATCGCTCCTCCCGCGCGGCTGGCGCGTTCACCGGCGCCTCGGGTCGCCCCCGGGACTCCGCTCCATCCTGACCGCCGACGAGCGCCGGCGCGAGGGGCAGGGGCCGCGACGGGACCGGGGCGAGGGGTATCCGGGGGTCCAGCCGCCCCGACCCGCGGGGCCACCTCTGGACGACGGCGCGGTCGGGTCGCGATGTTGGGACACTTCGCGTCCGACCCTTCCGCCCTCCGGAGCGAGCCGCATGGCCTCGAAGAACGACCCGAGGACGATCTTCGGCTGGGCCATGTACGACTGGGCCAACTCGGCCTACGCCACCACGGCCATGGCCGCGCTCCTGCCCGCCTACTTCACGCTCGCGGTCGTGCCCGAGGCGGGCTTCGCCCTGCTCGGGCACCGGGTGAGCGGCGAGGCGCTGTGGGGATACCTGGTGGGCGGCGTCACCTTCGTGATCTTCCTCGTGACGCCCATCCTGGGTGCGATCGCCGACTTCTCCGCCTCCAAGAAGCGCTTCCTGCGGGCCTTCGCGTACGGTGGTGCGCTGTTCGCCATCCTGCTCTTCTTCGTCCGGCCCGGCCATGTGGTCCTGGCGATGGTGCTCTTCCTGTGCACGCAGACGGGGTTCGTGGCCGCCAACGTGTTCTACGATGGCTTCCTGCCCGACCTCACCACGCCGGACACGATCGACCGGGTCTCGGCGAAGGGCTACGGGCTGGGCTACGTGGGCGGGGGACTCCAGTTCCTGCTCGCCCTCCTCCTGGTCGTCCTGCACGGCCGGCTCGGTCTCTCGCAGGAGCTCGCCACCCGGCTCGGGCTCGGGACGGCGGGCCTGTGGTGGCTCGGCTTCTCCGCGTTCGCGTTCGCCCGCTTCCAGGAGACCGGAACGGCCCGGGAGCTCCCGCCGGAGATGGCCGGCCTCCCCCGTCCCCTCGCCTACGCGCGGCTCGGCTTCGGGCGTGTCCTCCACACGCTCGGGAAGCTCCTGGGCTTCCGTCAGCTCCTCCTCTTCCTCCTCGCCTACCTGGTGTACAACGACGGCATTCAGACGACGATCAACATGGCCTCCGCCTACGCGGTCGGGACGCTGAAGCTGGGGCTTACGGCCGTGATGGTCACGCTCCTCATCGTGCAGTTCGTGGCCTTCGGCGGCGCCCTCCTGTTCGGGTGGCTGAGCGGACGGGTGGGAACGCGTGCGGCGGTCCTGGTCTGCCTGGGAGCCTACGCCCTGGTGGCCGTGGCCGCCTTCGGTCTCCCCGAGGGACGGGCCCTCCCCTTCTTCGGCCTGGGCGCGGCCGTCGGCCTCGTGCAGGGCGGAGCGCAGTCGCTCAGCCGCAGCCTGTACGGCTCCATGATCCCCGAGGATGCGTCGGCGGAGTTCTACGGCTTCTACTCGGTCCTGTCCAAGTTCTCGGCCATCTGGGGTCCCCTCCTGTTCGGCTTCGTGCTGGACACGAGCGGCTCGGGGCGCTGGGCCATCCTCTCCCTCGTCGTGTTCTTCGTGGTGGGCGGCACGCTGCTGGCCCTGGTGGACATCGACGAGGCCCGGGCCTCGCGCGAGAGGTGGTCGTTCGAGGGCGAGGAGGCGCGGGTCCGCGCCTGAGGCGTGACGGCCGGGCGGGCGGGAGCCGTCGCCCCGCCCCTACTCCCCCGCCAGCCTTCCGTGCGGGTCCAGCAGGCGATAGAGGCCCGGGAGCAGGAAGAGCACGATGGGGCCAGAGAGCACGAAGCCTCCGATGACCGCGATGGCCAGCGGTTGCATGAGCTGGGATCCCTCGCCGAAGGCGATGGCCAGCGGGGCCAGGGCGAAGGCAGTGGCGAGGATCGTCATGGCCACGGGTCGTAGCCGCCTCCGGGAGGCGCGCGCCCACGCGAGGTGCACCGGGACCTCGCGCCGTAGCTCCTCGCGCGCCTCGTGGATCA
>CAYXHP010000110.1:0-25647 GCA_964465015.1 uncultured Gemmatimonadota bacterium | reverse complement strand
ACGTTGTCCCAGGTGACCGGGCCGCCCGAGCGCTCCTGCTTCGTCGTGTCGTTCCGGGTGAGGTCCGGGCTGATCTCGTGGAAGCTGGCGCCGTGGTCGGTGGACTTGAGGAGCTTCTGCGAGCCGGCGTACAGCACCTCGGGGTGCCTGGGATCGACCGCGGTGGGCGACACCCAGCTGAACCGGTACTTCACGGCCTTGGCCGGCGCGCCCTCCGGGTTGATGGGCCACGGGCTCACGTCCCGCTCCTGGCCCGTCTCCACGTTCATGCGGGTGGTGTAGCCGAAGTAGGACCCCGCGTACACCCAGGTCGGATCGTCCGGCTGCGGGAGGACGTAGCTGCTCTCACCGCCCCCCACCTCGTACCAGTCCTTGTCCGTCACCGCCCGGCGGTAGGAGGCGGTCGCGATGGCGATCGTTCCCCGGTCCTGCTGCGCCCCGTACACCCAGAACGGGAAGCGGTGGTCCGCGGCGATGTGGTAGAACTGCCCGGTGGGCTGGTTGGACTCCGAGCTCCACGTGAGCCCGCCGTTCATGGTCACCGTGGCCCCGCCGTCGTTCCCCTCGATCATGCGGCCGGGATCGTCCGGGTCGATCCACAGGGCGTGGTTGTCCACGTGCGGCAGCCGGATCGTCTGCATCGAATGGCCGCCGTCGGTCGAGCGGTGGAAGAGGAAGTTGCAGACGTAGACGGTGTTCGGGTCCTTCGGGTCGGCGTAGACCCGGAAGTAGTACCACGGCCGCTGCTGGATCGTCTGGCTGTCGTTCACCAGCTCCCACGACCCGCCGCCATCGTCGGAGCGGTACAGGCCGCCCTTCGTCTTGTGGTTGACCAGCAGGTAGATCACGTCGCCATCGGCTCCCGAGACGTCCACCGAGAGCCGTCCCAGCAGGCCCGACGGGAGGCCGTGCCCCTGGATGTGGGTCCAGGTCGAGCCGCCGTCGGTGGAGCGGTACAGCCCGCTCCCCGGGCCGCCGTTCACGAGCTCCCAGGGCCGGCGCCGCACCTGCCACAGCGCGGCATACAGGATCCTCGGATTGTGCGGGTCCATGGAGAGGTCGATGGCGCCCGTGTTCTCGTCCCGGTAGAGCACCTTCTCCCACGTCTTCCCGCCGTCGCGCGACCGGAAGACGCCGCGCTGCTCGTTGGGACCGAAGGCGTGACCCAGCGCGGCCACGTACACGACGTCGGGGTCGTGCGGGTCCACCACGATGTCACCGATGTGGCGCGTGTCCTTCAGCCCCACGTTCGTCCACGTGCGACCGCCGTCGGTGGACTTGTAGACGCCGTCCCCGAAGGAGATGTCACCGCGCGGGTCGGCCTCTCCGGTCCCGACGTAGATCACGTTCGGGTCCGAGGGCGCCACCGCGATGGCGCCGATCGATCCGATCGGCTGCCCGTCGAACACCGGGCTCCAGTGCTGTCCCGCGTCGGTCGTCTTCCACACCCCGCCGACCACGGCCCCGAAGTAGTAGGTCCCGGGGTGGCCGGGCACGCCGGTGACCGCTTCCACGCGCCCCCCCTCGAACGGACCTATGGAGCGCCAGCGCAGGTCCCCGAACAGCGTGTCGGTCCCGGCCGGAGCCGGGACGGCGCCGACGGCGTCGCGGGACGCCGCCGGGGCCGCCGCCAGTGGCGCGGGGAGCGCGAACGGCGCGGCGCCGACCGCCACGACGGCCAGCATGGAGAGGAGGCCGCCAGACAGCCCGGTGGGGCGGTGCGGCGCGGCGTGAACGGGACGCGACATGGCTCTCGGCTCCTGGTCGGGTTCGTGCTCTGCGATGCGCGGGGCGGGCCCGCGGGCCGCCGGCTGACCGGCTCGCCGTGGATCCGCCGGGACGCAGGATGGAGTCATGGGGCCGCGGCCGTCAACGCGCCGGGCCCGGCGCGTCGGAGATCTCCCACACCGGAAAGCGGGAAGTGCACGACAGACCCGCCCGACGCCGGCTCCTACCTTGCGTGCGGATCGTGTGGGCGCCGGCGCAGGACCCATGGGGTCCGGCCGGGACGCGGGAACCCACGGACGAGGGAGCCACGACTATGCTGCGCGTACGGGAGATCATGACCCTGGATGTGATCACCGTCGCGGCGGGAGCCACGCTGCGCGACGCGGCCGAGACTCTGACGACGGCCGGCATCACCGGCGTGCCCGTGGTCGCCGGCAGCGACGTCGTGGGCGTGATCAGCGCCTCCGACCTGGCCGACTTCGCGGCCGATGCTCCCGGCGCCCCCACCGAGCGCGACTTCCCGAGCGAGCCGGATGGGCTCTCCGAGCAGGAGGAGCTGGAGGCGGAGTCCCCGAACGAGGCGACGGCGGCCTACTTCTACTCCTACTGGTCCGACGCCGGGGAGGACGTCGTGGACCGCCTCGACGGACCGGAGGCGCCGGAGTGGAACGTGTTCGATGACCACACGGTCGACGAGGTCATGACCCGGAGCCTCGCCGCCGTCCACCCGGACGATTCCGTGCAGGATGCGGCGCGCTACATGCTCAAGGGCGGCGTCCACCGTGTGCTGGTGATGGAGGACGGCCACCTGGCGGGCCTCCTGAGCACGACCGACATCGTCAAGGCGGTGGCCCAGTACGGTCTGGGAGGGTAGGGAGGAGGCGCCGCCGGTCCGGGAGGGGCGCTACCCGTCCTCCGGGCCGCGGATACCGTAGGCGCAGGCGGGCTCGCCGTCGGGGATGTATTCGTGACGGTCCAGCCCCGCTCCGAGGAGCTCGCGCACGAGCCCGATCTCGGCCTTGCAGGGAATCCGCGACACGTCCACCAGCTCCCGGATCGGGCAGTGACACAGCCGGAGCTCGGGCCGGCCTTCGTCGTCTTCCTCCACCTCGGCCATGAACCCCTCCTCGGAGAGGACGGCGGCGATCTCCTCCATCCTCGCGCGCCCCTCCAGCCCCTCGACCCGGGCCAGCGCCTCCTCGCGGCGGCGGGCCACGCGCTCCTCGAAGAACGACCGCAGGACGTCCTGCCGGCCGCTCCGGACCAGGAAGGCGGCCAGCTGGCTCAGCACCTCGCCTTCCCGCTGCGGAAACAGGCGCTCGGCCTCGGGGGCCAGCTGATAGATCAGCTCGGGCCGTCCCGGGCCGTGCCGCCTCAACCCCGCCCGCCGGACCAGATCCCTGGCCTCGAGCTCCCGCAGGTGGCTGCGCAGCGTCTCCCGGGACAGGTCGAACGCCTCGGAGATCTGGGCCAGCGTCAGGGGGCCGTGCCGCTTGAGCGACAGGAGGATGCGCCGGCGCGTGTCCGGCATGCCGGGAGCCAGCAGGTCCCGGGCGTCGGGTTGGGTGGATCGCGATCGCTGCACGGCGGGCCTCCCTGGTAGCACGGACGTCATATTTTCAATATAAACATGAGAAGTATCTTGACAATAGGGGCATCTCGAACTACCGTTGGGACGTCTGACGGCACCGACACCCACCCCAGACGGTAGGGCGATCATGCCTTCCACTTCGACCGACCGGCGCATCACGGCCGACCTCACCCTGCGCGACATCGTCGCGCGGCGAGCGGGCGCCCGAAAGGTCCTCCTCGACCGTGGCCTCGACCTGTGTTGTGGCGGCGACCTGCCGCTGGCCGAGGCGGCGCGGCTGCACGGACTCGACCTCGCGGAGCTCCTCGATGCGCTCGCACCCGATCACGGCGCTTGAGGCGACGGGGGCCTCGACCGCGCCGGAAGCGGGCTCCACCGGCCCGATCGCGGCCGGCCGGCCCCGGCCCGGCGCGGCCGGTCCCGGCCTCGCCCTCCCGGCCGGCCACCTCCTGGTGGCGCTCCTGTTCTACGCCGCCGGCGGGGCGGGGCTGGTATGGGTGGCCCCCTCGCTGGCCGTGGGCGGGTTCGCCGATCCACGGGTGGCCGCCGTCACCCACCTGTTCACGCTCGGGTGGCTCACCACCTCGATCATGGGGGCGCTCTACCAGCTCCTCCCGGTGGCCCTGCAGGGTCGCTTCCCGTGGCCTCGCCTCGGGTTCGTCACCCTGGCGCTGCACGCGGGCGGCCTCGCAGCGTTCGTGGTCGGCCTGACCACGGGCGACACGGCCGCGGTCGTGGCGGGGGCGGCCACGCTGGGCACGGGGCTCCTCCTGTTCGCCGCCCACCTCGCGGCGGCGCTCCGGAGCGCCCGGCGCCGCGACGTCACCTGGGGCTGCGTGGCCGCCGCCGACGCCTTCCTGGTGGTGGCGCTCTCGCTCGGCCTGCTCCTGGCCCTCAACCTCCGCACCGGGCTCCTGGGTCCGGGCCGCTTCGTCATCCTGGCGCTCCACCTCCACGTGGCGGCGGCCGGGTGGGTGCTCCTGGTGATCGTCGGGATCTCGCGCCGCCTACTTCCGATGTTTCTCCTCAGCCACGGGACGAGCGAGGCGCCGGGCGTCGCGGCGGCCTGGCTCATCGGACTCGGGGCCGGGGTGCTCTCCCTCGCGCACCACGTGCTGCCAATGGCCGCCGTGCCGGCCGGGGGAGGACTGCTGGCCGCGGGCACGGCGTGCTTCCTGTGGCAGGGAGCGGCGCACTTCGCCGCCCGGCGCCGGCCCCGCCTCGAGCCGGGGCTGTGGCTGGTGGCCACGGCCCTCGGCATGCTGGCGGTGGCCCTCGTGCTCGGCGTGCCCGCCATGCTGCCGGGAGGCGCCTCCGCCCGGCTGGAGACCGCCTATGTGGCGGCCCTCGTCGTCGGCGGCCTGGGGCTGTTCGTGGCGGGTCACCAGTACAAGATCCTGCCCTTCCTGGTGTGGCATCACCGGTTCGGTCCGGTGGCCGGCGAGCGGGAGGTGCCCATGGTCGGCGAGCTGTTCGACCGCGGAGCCGCGTTCGCCGCGGTGGGGCTGCAGGCGGCCGGCATCACCGGCGTGGTGGCCGGTATCCTGGTGGGCTCCGCCCGGGCCGTGCGGATCGCCGCCGGCGCGTTCGCCGTCGGGGCGCTGCTCCAGGCCGGACAGCTCGCGGGCGTGGCGCGTCGGAGGCCGTCGTGATGGGGCCCGAGGCGGCGGCCGAGGGGATCCACCCCGGCGCGGCCGGCGTCGCGGCGATCCTCCGGCGCGTGGTGGATCCCGAGATCGGGATCGACGTCGTGCGCCTGGGGCTCATCTACGGCATCGAGCGGACGCCTCGCGGGGTGAGGGTCGTCCACACGCTCACCACCACCGGCTGTCCCCTGGCCGAGCACCTCGCCCGGGCCATGCGCGTCGCCGTCGCGTCTCTTCCGCACGTGGGCGAGGTCGAGCTCCGCCTCGTCACCGATCCGCCCTGGCATCCGGACATGATCCAGGGGTTCCTGGAGCCCTGAACGACACGGAGACGAACCCATGACCTTCCTACCCACCGAGTCCGTGCGCCACCTGGACGTGCGACCCATGCTGGCGCGCGGCGAGGAGCCGTTGGCCACGATCCTGACGGAGGCGGGGAGCCCGCCCGACGGCCATGCGCTGTGCCTGCGGGCTCCGTTCGAGCCCGTTCCGCTGTATGCGGTGCTGGCAGAGCGCGGCTTCTCCGCGCGGAGCGAGCGGCTCGCCGCCGACGACTGGCGCGTGTGGTTCTACCGCGAGCCCCCCGCGCCGGCGGAGGACGCCTCGCCGCCCCCGGCGGAGGCTTCCGCGGCCGTGGGCCCCCAGGCCGATGGACCCCCGGGCGACGAGCGGTGCGGGGGCGCGTTCCGCGAGCGGGTCTCGGCCCGCAACGCCGGTAGCCCCCGGTCCCGTCCCGAGCGGCCCGTGGCCGGGGAGGGGGCGGTGCAGGGGCCCTACCTGCTCGACGTGCGACTCCTCGCGGGGCCGGCCAAGCATGCGACCATCCACGAGTGCTTCGACGCGCTGGGGGCCGGCCAGGCGCTCACGATCGTGAACGACCACGACCCCCGGCCGCTCTACTACGAGCTGTGCGCCGAGCGCCCGGGGCGATTCGACGCCGCGGCCTACCGCGCCTACCCGGCGGCCGAGGACGTGTGGGTGGCCGTGCTGCCCGTGCGGCCGGGCTGAGGCGCCGGCCCGCGGGAGCGCCGTGCCGAGGGTGAGCCGCTGGTTCGCCGCCACCGCGCTGGTCAGCCTGGTGGCGGGGCTGGTCGTCGGCGTGGTGGCGGCGGCGTCCGGCGCGGCTTCCCGGATCCCGGCCCTCGAGGCCGTCCGGATACACCTCCTGGTCGTCGGCTGGCTCACGGGGCTCGTGGTGGGGGTGGCGCACTGGCTGTTCCCGCGGCGCGGGTCCGACGCGCCGCTGTGGGTCGTGTACGGGCTCCTCTACGGAGGACTGCTGCTCCGCGTCGTGTCGGAGCCGGCGAGGCTGTCGACGGGAGGGACGGCGTGGGGGGGAGCGCTCGTTCTCTCCGCCCTCGCCCAGGCGGCCGCGCTCAGCGTGTTCGCGGCCGTCCTGTGGCCCCGCGTCGGGGAGCGCTGAGGTGCCGCGGCTCAGCCGCTGGCTGGTGCGCGCGTCGCTGGTCTGCCTGGTGCCCGGTGCCTGGCTCGGCGCCGCCCTCCTCGCCGGTCCGGTGGTGGTCCCGGCCTCCTCGGGAGCTCTCCTCCGCCTCCTCCCCATCCACGTGGAGCTCCTGGTCGTCGGGTGGCAGGTCCAGCTGGCGCTCGGCGTGGCCTTCTGGATCCTCCCGCGGGCCGGCGGGAAACGTCCGGCGGCCGGGCCGGCTGCGCTCGGGGGAGTGCTCGTGGCTGCGGGGGTGATCGTCAGCGTGGCCGGCGTCCTGGCGTCCGGTGGCTGGGGCGGGTCGACGGGGCCCGCGCTGGAGACGATCGGTGCCGCGGCGTTCGGGGGTCACGTGGTGGTGCGGCTACGGCGCTGGAGGCGGCTCGACGCGGAGCGCCGGCGGGGCGTGCCCGGGAACCCGGGCTGAGACCGCGCTCGATCCGGGGAAGGGGCCGGCTACCTTCCCCGGTGCCCCTGCCGCCCCGTGGCCAGGAGGCTGTCCTTCGCGCCCGCCCGCCGGGCCTCGGTGTCCGCCGCGGCCGTCTGCACCTGGAAGCGGATCCCCTGCGAGACCCACACGCCCACCGGGTGCCCGTGGATGTAGGCCGGCCGGAACGCCATCCGGTGCGCCACCTCCCGGGCCGCGGTGTCGAACAGGTCGTGGCCGCTCGGGATCCGGATCTGGACCCGGGCCACGTTCCCCTCGGTGTCGATGTACAGCCACAGGACGACCAGCCCCCCGATCCGCTGGCTCCGGTAGTCGGCCGGATACAGCTCCTGGAGGAAGCGCTGGACCTCCTCCGAGTTCTCCAGCTTGGGGCCGATCTCGTAGGGGATGAACTCGGGCGTCGGCGGCGGGCTTCCGATCGTCGAGGCGATCGGGAGCGACGGCGCCGGTATGGGCGGTGGGTCGGCGGGGAGCGTCGTGGCGGGCGGAGCCGGGGCCGGGGCCGGCGGGATGTCGACCACCCGCAGCGCGCCAGCGCGCGTCACCGAGCCGGTGGAGCCCAGGGCGGGACCGAAGCGCAGGAGGAGGACGTGGATCCCCAGGGACGCGAGCAACCCGATCGCCAGCGCCACTCGATACTCGGATCGTAGGTCGTGCCGGGCCATCCCATCACCTCCGTGGACACCCCTCATGGCACGTATGAAACGTCCAGTCTCAAACTAGGGTTCCCGGCCTTTCCGGGCCAGCGCCCGGGCGTAGACGCGGTCGTAGTCCCGTCCCGGTCCGGTCCATCCGAAAGGGCGCCGCATGGCGGTGCGGCGCATGGCGTCCCAGTCCACCGGGTCCCGGAAGCGGCGGATGGCCCGGTCGACGGCCGCGTCGAGCGCCTCGGGTGTGAAGTCGTCGAACAGGAAGCCGGTGACCTCGTCTTCGATCGTGTCCGCGAGGCCACCCACCCGCCGGGCCACCGGCAGGGCGCCGTAACGTTGGGCCCGCATCTGCGTGAGGCCGCAGGGCTCGTAGAGCGACGGCATGAGAAGCACATCGGCGGCCGCCAGGAGCTCGTGCTCCTTACGTTCACTGAAGTGGGTATCGATCACCGCGTGCTCGGGTCGACCCAGGGCGCAGAGCCGCTCCTCGTACCAGCGGTCGCCGCTTCCCAGGAGGATGAACTGGGCGGGGGCCTCCCGGAGGCACCGGCCCTCCAGCAGGAGGTCGATCCCCTTCTGGCGTGCCAGGCGCGCCGCCAGGCCGAACAGCGGGACGTCCGGGCGGGTCGGAAGGGCGGAGGCTTTCTGCAGCGCCCCCTTGGCCCTGGTCTTTCCGGACAGGTCATCGGGGCCGTAGGCGTACGGGGGCGGCACGTAGGGGTCCGCGGCCGGGTCCCACAGCGTCGTGTCGATGCCGTTGAGGATGCCGACCAGGCGGTCACCCAGGTCCCGGAACATGGGATCGAGGCCGAAGCCTCCCTCGACCGTCCGGAGCTCGCCGGCGTGCGTGGGGCTTACCGTCGTCACCAGGTCGGCGAGCGCCAGGGCCGCCTTGAGGAAGTTGATCTCCCCGCGCCACTCCAGTGCTCCGTGCGCGCCGCCGCCGGAGGGAAGGGCGAGGCGTGCCTCCGTGTCCAGCGGGAAGGCGCCCTGAAAGGCGGCGTTGTGGACGGTGGCCACGCTGGCCGCTCGGTTCGCGCCGGGTGACCCGGTCAGGTAGAGGAGCGTCGGCGCGGCGTGCCAGTCGTGCACGTGGACCAGGGTGCCGCCACCGGCGTCCTCCTCCGCCTCGCCGACCCGGTCGCTGCCGGCCAGCAGCTCGGCCGTGGCACGGCCGAACAGGGCGAAGCGGAGAGCGTTGTCCGGATAGTCCGAGCCACCGTCCCCGTACAGCCCCTCGCGATCGAAGAAGGCGTCGTGCTCGATGAACAGGACCTCGGGGCCGGCTTCGGC
The DNA here is from genome assembly GCA_964465015.1 of uncultured Gemmatimonadota bacterium. Classification (GTDB taxonomy): domain Bacteria; phylum Gemmatimonadota; class Gemmatimonadetes; order Palauibacterales; family Palauibacteraceae; genus Humimonas. Next base: position 16,847 of record CAYXHP010000110.1, on the reverse strand, counting down.
CCCCGGGCCCGCGGCGCGCCATACCCCGACCCTGCGGTCGGCGCCGTCCAGCGGCAGCACGGCCGGCGGCCCGACCGGCTCGAGCTCCACACCGCTCCGCCGCACCTGGCGGTACAGCGGGAGGGCCACCGTGACCCGCAGGCCAGCCCGCGCCTGATGGACGGCCAGCCCCCGCACCGCCTCCGCGAGCCCACCGGTCTGCGCGTAGGGCCAGTACTCGGCCACGACGTGCAGGACGCGCGAGGGTCGGGCCACGGGCTCAGCCGGCCGAGACGGCGGCGTTATCGCCGGTCCGGGCTCGCGCCGGGAGGTAGTACTCCGCCACGTAGTCGCGCAGCATGCGCCGGGCCGTGAACCGGCGCCCGGCCACTCGCAGCGCCTCCTTCATGACCGCCACCCATCCCTCGGGCACCCCGTCGGACCGGTCGTAGAACAGCGGCACCACGCGCTCCTCGAGGATCTCGTACAGCTGTCGAGCGTCCCACACGTCCGGGTCCTGGTCCTGGGGCGCCCTGGGGATCCGCCAGCCGTTCTCGCCCGTGAAGCCCTCGGCCCACCACCCGTCCTCCGTGCCCAGCTGCGGCACGGCGTTCAGAGCGGCCTTCATGCCGCTCGTGCCGCACGCTTCCAGCGGCGGACGCGGGAGGTTCAGCCACAGGTCCACGCCCTGCACGAGCCGGTGGGCCATGTGCAGCTCGTAGTCCTCCAGGAACGCGATCCGGCCCCCGAACTGGGGGTCGCGGGCCGCCTCGTATACGCGCTGCAGGATCCGCTTGCCCTGGTCGTCGGCCGGGTGCGCCTTGCCGGCGAACACCAGCTGGACCGGGCGATGCCGATCGGTGACCAGGCGGCGCAGCCGGTCCACGTCCCGGAAGACGAGGTCGGCGCGCTTGTACTCGGCGAAGCGGCGCGCGAAGCCGATGGTGAGCGCCTCGGGAGCGAGCAGGGTCCCGGCGCCGACCAGGTGGCCGCCATCCCCCCAGCGCTCGGCCCAGCGTCGCCGGGCCCGCTCCCGGACGAAGGCGAGGAGGCTCTCCTTGCGCCGACGGTGCATGTCCCACAGCCGTCGGGCGTCCAGGTCGCGCACACCCTCCCACATCTCGGCCTGTCCGAAGCGATGAACCCAGCCCTGACCGAGGCGCTCGTCCAGGAGCTCCATGAGCCAGTGCGACATCCAGGTGGACAGGTGGACGCCGTTGGTCACGTGCCCGATCGGCACCTGGTCCACCGGACGATCCGGCCACAGGCCGTTCCACAGCCGACGCGTCTCTTCCTCGTGTACCTCGGAGACGGCGTTGAGCCCGCTCGAGAGCCGCATGGCGAGCGCCGTCATGTGGAAGCCCTCTCGACCATCCACTCCGCGGCCCAGCTCGGCGAGCCACCCGGTGCTCAGTCCCGGCGCATCGAGGAGACGGGCCGCGCAGGCCTCCACCTGGTCGACGGGGAAGATGTCGTGTCCGGCCGGGACCGGGGTGTGCGTGGTGAAGATGCTGGAGGCGCGGACACGCGCCGCGGCCTCGTCCGGGTCGGTCCCGTCCGCCACGAGCTCCCGGATGCGCTCGACCAGCATGAAGGCGGCGTGGCCCTCGTTGGCGTGCCACACCACCGGGTCCTGGCCCACCGCCCGAAGAACCCGGACGCCCCCCGCGCCGAGGATCCACTCCTGGCGGATCCGCTCCTGCTGGCCGCCCGGGTACAGCCGGCTGGCCAGCTGCCGGTCCTCCGGCCGGTTCTCCTCCAGGTCGGTGTCGAGCAGGTAGATGGGGACGCGGCCCACGCTCAGCTTCCAGGCCCCAACGGCGATCTCGTGCCCGTCCAATCCCAGGCGCGCTACCGCCCGGCCCCCATCGGGCCCGGACACCGGAACGAGCGGCGTGTCCGCGGGCCGGAAGGGCACCTCGCGGTCCTCCTGCCAGCCGTCCAGCCGGATCGTCTGGTCGAAATAGCCCTTCACGTACAGGAGTCCGACGCCCACGAGCGGCACGCCCAGGTCGGAGGCCGCCTTGCAGTGGTCTCCCGCCAGGACCCCGAGGCCTCCCGAGTAGATCGGCACCGAGTTGTGGAGTCCGAACTCCGCGCAGAAGTAGGCCACCGGGCGCTCCCCGAACTCGGGATGCTCGGCGCTCATCCAGGTGCCGTCCCGGCTCGCCTCGCGCCGGGTGGCCGCCAGGACCTCGTCGTGGAGATGCCGGAACCCGGGGTCCTCGGCCAGCTGCCGCAGGCGCTCGGGATCGACCAGCCTCAGCATCTCCACCGGATTGTGGAGCGTCCGGTGCCAGAGCGGCTTGTCGAGACGCCGGAACAGGGCCCGTGCCCTGGGATTCCAGCGCCACGAGAGGTTCATGGCGATCTCGGCCAGCCCCGCGATCGGCTCGGGGAGCTCCGGGAGCGGGGGTATGTCGGGCGTCTGTTCGGTCATCGCTTCGCGAGGTTCCGGGTATGGGTGCGGGGGCGTGCCGGGCCGGTCCGCGGCGGCCTCGCCACAATAGGCGGCCGCCCGGCTGCTGTGTACAGGCCCGGGGCCGCGTCGGTCCCCCGCGAGGGTCGCTTCAGGCGCCCGCGGCCCCCACCAGCGTCGGCTCCATCTCGAGCCTGAGTCCCGACACGAGCTCGACGCGATCCCGGATGGCGGAGGCGAGCTCCAGGAGCTGGGCGGTGCTCCCGTCCCGGTTGACGAGCGCCAGGGCGTGGGCCGCGGAGATCCCGACACCGCCGTGCCGCTCGCCCTTTCGGAAGCCCGCCCGCTCGACCAGCCAGGCGGCCGGCACCTTGACCCCGCCTTGCGCCCGGAAGGCCGGAATCGGTCCGGGGACCCCGTGCTCCGAGAGAGTCCGCGCGAAGCGCTCGTAGGCGGCCGGGTCCAGGACCGGGTTGAGGAAGAAAGAGCCGGCCGAGCGCGCGTCCGGGTCGTCCGGGTCGATCAACATGGACTTGCCGCGGCGGAGCTCGAGGACGCAGGCGCGGACCAGGCGCACCTCCTCGGCGGGGGGGAGCGTCTCCGGGTCGGCCCGGCGCCGCACGGCCGCCTCGAGTTCGGCGTAGCGGAGGTCGGGGTGCCGTCCCGCCTCCAGGTCGAGCTCGAGGGACAGGATCACGAACCGGTCCCGGTCCGCGGTCTTGAAGCGGCTGGTCCGGTATCCCAGGCCGCAGGTCGCGGCGGGGAGCCGGACCTCCTCCAGGCTCCGTCGGTCCAGCGCGTGGACGCTCCGGAGCGTGTCCGAGAGCTCCTGGCCGTACGCCCCGATGTTCTGGATCGGGGCCGCGCCCGCCCAGCCGGGGATGCCCGACAGGCACTCGATCCCGGACAGGCCGCGCTCGACCGAGGCGGAGACGACCTCGTCCCAGGGCATCCCGGCGCCGCATACGACCCGCGTCCCGGTTCCCTCGCGGCGGAGCGCGAGCCCACCCGACCGGACGCGGAGCACGAGCCCGTCGAACCCGGCGTCGGAGACCACGACGTTGCTCCCGCCGCCCAGCACCTGGACGGGCAGGCCCCGCTCCTCGCTCCAGCGCAGCGCCTCTCGTACGCCGTCCACGCCGGTCACCTCGGCGAACCAGCGTGCCGGCCCGCCCAGGCCGAGCGTGGTCAGGGGCGCCAGGGGGACGTCCTGCCGCGGAGCGAAGGTCACGGCCGCGTCGCCACCTCGCTGTCCAGCCAGGCCGAGCGCAGGTCGCGCATCGCCTTCGTGACCGGGCGCCCGGCATCCTCGAAGGGCACGATCTCGAGCGCGCGCTCGGCCGCCAGCCCCACCCGCGCCTGGTGGCGCCCGTCGCGGGCTATGTAGGAGAGGGTCACCGAGTCGCCCGGGGCATGCACGGATATAAGCCGGTTGATATCGCTGGGGTTGTGTACTTTGGTACCGTCTATCTCGAGCAGTACATCATGATAATCCACCCCGGCCGCGTACAGGGGGCTTCCGATCTCCGTGCCCGAGGCGACCTGGACACCGCCGCCGGCCGGCACGAGGCGCGCGCTCCCGAGCGTGGCGCGGCCCGGGTGGGCCGGGCGCAGGAGGAGCCCGGCCTTCCCCAGGAGAGCGGCGTAGTCGGGCACGGCCGTTCCCTCGATGTCGTGCTCGAAGAACGTGCGGGCGAAGGCGCTGTCGCCGGCGACCTCCCCCAGCGTCGACCGCAGGCCCGCCAGGGTGTACGGCGTCCCCGTCCTCCCGTACTTCCGCCACATCGCCCGCATGTAGTCATCCAGGGTGAGGTGGAAGCGGGTGCGGAGCTCCAGGTCCAGCCCGGCGGCCAGCACGGCGCCGTAGCTGTAGTAGGAGATGAAGGTGTTGGAGGCGTTGGTACGGTCCACCCAGGAGGCGGCATCCACGAAGGGCGAGTAGTCGCTCATGCCGATCGGACCCCGGAAGCGGCGTCCGGGCGAGTGGAGGACGTAGTCCAGCGTGCGGGCGAGCCCGTCGAGGTAGTCCCGCCGGCTCGTGTAGCCGGTCCGCTCCATGACCAGCTGCCCGTAGTACTGCGTGAAGCCCTCCCCGAACCACAGGAGTCCCGACATCTGCACGTGGGCGAAATCGAAGGGCTCGATGGCCCGGTCCCTGATGCGCTCCATGTTCCAGGAGTGGAAGAACTCGTGCGCCAGGGCGCCCAGGTCCCGGACCGCGTCCGCGGAGTCGGAGAGGGGCCGGGTGCTGGTCAGGAAGGTGGAGTTCCGGTGCTCCATACCGTCCCCGTACACCCAGGGCAGGTAGCCGGCCAGGAAGGTGTAGGTCCCGTAGTCGTAGGGCGCCAGCTCTCCGTACACCGCTTTCTCCTCCCGGACGATCCGCTTCACCATCGTCTCGTACCGGTCCAGGTCGGCCGCGGCGGTGTCCTGCTGGTGGACGAACAGCCGGATCGTGAAGGCGGTGTCACCCGAGGGCTCGCGCCAGCTGCGTTCGTCGAAGTTCGAGAGCTCGGTCGGGCTGTCCATGAAGTACTGCAGGTCCGGCGCGGTGAAGCGCTCGGGGTCCGAGGTCGGGACGAGCTGCGTGCCCACCTTCCAGCCGGCGCCGGCCGGGAGGTGGAAGTCGACCGCGATGGGGCGGTTCTCGAGGCCGCGGGCGTACAGGAAGACGGCCGGCATGTTCAGGTGAGCGTGGGTGCGGTCGATCCCCGGGTAGGTCCCGTCGGCGTGGTCCCCGAACAGCGTGTAGCGCACCACGACCGTGCCGCCATGGCTCGTCACCCGCCAGCGGGACGGCGTCACCCTGTCCGCGTTCAGCCGCTTCCCATCGGGCGTGGAGGCGGTCAGGCCGTATACGTTCTTGGCGAACTCGTGCAGCGCGTAGCGGCCGGGCGAGGAGCGGCTCATCTGGATCTCGAGCGGCGAGGAGCCGAGGCCGGCGAACGTCGCCGTCACCTCCGCCTCGTGGTGGTCGGCGTTCGGGAAGCGGATATCGTAATGGACCGGGGGCCCATCGGGCGCGGGGACCTGAGCGCGGACCGCGGGAGAGCGGACCAGGAGAGCCGCGCCCGCGAGCAGGGCGAGCGAGACGTGGAATCTGGGCGAAAGGCTGGGCATGGAGGCTTCTTCTCCGTCCGACGTTCGAGGGCAGGGCATGCTAGGTGGGACCCCGAGGATGGCGCAACGAGTCCGGGAGGCGACGCCACCCGGACGGCGCGAGGCAGCGCCCGGGGCCGTCGGGCCGTAGGTTGGCGGCCGGCGCGGCCCGGGCGCATCGGCCCGCTCGCCGCCCGGCCCGACCGCGAGCCACGGAGGGGAGATGACCGACCTGGACCGGACCGTCCGCTTCCTGCAGGAGCTCATCCGCTCGCCCGGCCTCCCCGGCGAGGAGGAGCGGACGGCCGGAATCGTCCAGCGCGAGATGGAGGCGCTGGGCTACGACGAGGTGTGGGTGGACGAGGCGGGGAGCGTGATCGGCCTCGTACGCGGCCGTGAGCGCCATCCGTCGGTCATGCTGAACACCCACCTGGACCACGTGGACGTCGGGGACCCGTCCCGCTGGCCGCACCCCCCGTTCGGGGGCGAGGTCGCCGACGGGAGGGTGTGGGGCCGGGGCGCGGTGGACATCAAGGGCCCGCTCGCGGCCCAGGTCGAGGCCGTGGGGCGCCTGGCGGCCGCCGACGGGCCCCCGCCCGCCGACGTGTACGTGAGCGCGGTGGTCCAGGAGGAGATCGGCGGCCTCGGGGCGCGCCACCTGGCCGAGCACCTGGACGTGGACCTGGTGGTGATCGGCGAGCCGAGCTCGAACGAGCTCCGTCGCGGCCACCGGGGGCGCACCGAGCTCGTCGTGCACGCGACCGGCCGTAGCGTGCACGCCAGCGTGCCGGAGACCGGCGTGAACCCGCTCTACGTGGTGGCCGGCTTCCTGGAGCGGCTGCCGGGCGTGAAGCTCCCCGAGCACCCGGAGCTCGGCGTGACGACCGTGGCCCCGACGCTCATCCGCACGGACCAGACGAGTCACAACGTGGTCCCGGAGGAGGTATGGCTCACGCTGGACATCCGGACGGGCCCGGAGACGACGCCGGAGGTCCTGCTCGGCGTGCTCGAGCCGATCCTCGAGCAGGCCGTGGAGGCGGTCGAGGGCTCCGGCGGGGAGATCCTCGTCTCGGGCGAGGAGCACACGAGCTGGAAGGGCGTGGTGCGGGAGATCCCGGCCGTGAACCCGTCGTGGATCCGAGCCGCGGACGATCCGGCGGTGGTGACGGCCGGGGAGGTGCTGGAGGCGGCCCTGGGCGAGCGGCCGGTGCTCGGCGTGTGGCGCTTCGCCACCGACGGCGGCCATTTCGCCGCCCACGGCGCCACGGTGATTGGGATCGGGCCGGGAGAGGAGGGACTGGCCCACACGGTCAAGGAGTCCGTCGAGACGGCGGAGCTCGCCGAGGCGCTCGATATCTACGAGGCGCTGACCCGCGAGTGGCCCTCGGCCTGGGAGCGGGCGCGGGGCTGAGGTCGGGCGGGCCGCCGGAGGGCGGACCGGTCGCCGCATCGCGCGGCGCGCCCGGCCCTCGCCTCGCCTACTGCACCACGAAGCGGGCCACGTGCGCCTCGTCCATCGGCCTGGTGGCCAGCGACACGAGGACGAGCACGACCACGTTGGCCACCACCCCGTAGATCCCGGGGTGGATCCCCTGCCAGTCGATGGCCGGGACCAGGTTGAAGAGCACGGTCACCGCGAAGCCCGCCATCAGGCCCCACAGCGCGCCCTGGCGGGTCGTCCGCGGCCAGAAGAAGGTGGCGCAGGCCAGGGGCGCGATCTGCGCGATGAAGCCGTAGCCGATGAGGAGGAGCTTCACCAGCGAGACGTGCGCCACGATGGCCAGGACGTAGGCCAGGGCCCCGATCAGCACCACCAGCACCCGCATCACCGTGCGCTCGGACCGGTCGTCCATGTCCGGCTCGAACAGCACCTTCCAGAAGTCCTTCACGGCCACCGAGGCGCTGGCGTGCAGGAGCGCGTCCCCGGTCGACATCGAGGCGGCCAGCGCCCCCGCGCAGAACAGGCCCACGATGACCGGCGAGAGGCCGATCGAGGTGACGATCGTGGGCAGGATCTCGTCCGCGGGCTTGACCCCCGGGAAGGCGATCACGCCCGAAAAGCCGATGAGCATGATCGGGATGAGGAAGATCTGGAATGTCGGGTACCAGACGACCGTCCGCTTCAGCGTCCGGTCGTCCCGGGCCGTGTACATCTTCATGAAATAGTGGGGCCACATGCTGAAGCCGATCACCGAGACCAGGATCGAGCTCGAAAAGGCGCCCCAGGACCACGGCTCTCCGCCGGGCCCGAGGCCGGGGGCGCTCAGCATCTGTGGCGCCTTCCGCAGGATCTGCTCGAACATGGGGCCGACGCCGCCGTAGAGCCGATGGGGAAGGTAGAGCCCCAGCCCCCACGCCAGCCCCATCATGAAGATGCCCTGGAGCGTGTTCGTCCAGCCCACCCCCATGAGGCCGCTCTGGAACACGTAGATGAGCACCACCCCGTAGGCGAGCGCGGCACCGGCCCAGAAGGGCACGTGTCCCTTGGTGAGGACCTCGAACACGTACCCGGCCCCGCTCATCTGCAGCATGAGGTAGGGGAGGAAGGCGGCCAGCGAGACCACGGCCAGGACGCCCGAGATGCCCCGGCTCTGGAAACGGTCGGCGAACAGCTCGGCCTGGGTGACGTACCCGTTCTCTCGCCCGAGGGCGGCCACACGGGGCCCGAAGAAGTACCAGGGTGCGAGGCCCACCGTGCCGTAGGCGATGATGTAGAAGCAGGCCGCACCCCGGGAGTACGCCCACCCCGGTCCGCCCAGGAAGGCGAAGGCGCTGAAGATCGAGGCGCCCATGATGAAGTAGAGGATCACGAAGCCGAGCGACCGGTCGCCGGCCACCCACCCTTCCGTGCTGCTCGACGTCCCCCGGCTGGACAGGAGCCCGACCAGGAGCGACAGGACCAGGTAGCTGCAGGTCACCGCGAAGACGACCATCCACTCCGGCATCAGCGGCGCTCCTCCGCCGGGCTCGACCTCGAGTCCGGCCGCTCCCTGCGCCCCTCCCAGAGGTACACGGCCAGGAGCGCCGAGAAGGAGACGACCAGCACCACGGCCAGGAAGAAGAGGCCGAACGGGAGACCCAGCACGAGCGGCAGGGCGTGGGAGAAGTACGGGTAGATCGGCCAGATCGTGACCAGGCAAGAGAGAATGAAGAAGACCGTCACCGCCCCGTACACGAGCCGCTCGGTTCGCGTGAGCTTCGAAGAGAAGATGCGTGGCTTCAGCCGCATGCCCGTCGCTCTCCTTCGCGGACCGCGCCTACCCCCCGGGCGGCGGGTCCATCGTTCGGGTTCCGGTCAGCGCGCGTAGCCGGTTCGCTTCCGGTCAGCGCACCGAGCCCATCAGCTTCTTGACGCCTCCCGAGAAGATCACCATCAGGAAGCCCCCGATGGCCGCCCACAACGCCACCTTCCCGAACAGGGCGGGGAGCGGCATGCTCTGGAACTGCCCGGCCACCAGCCCGGCCACCAGGTTCCCGAGCGCCGAGCCCATGAACCAGGTCCCCATCATCTGACTCACCAGCCGCTTGGGAGCCAGCTTGGTGACGCTGGAGAGCCCGACCGGGCTCAGCGACAGCTCGCCGCAGGTCTGGAGAAAGTACGCCGAGATCAGGAAGAAGGGCGTGACCCGATGTGTCTCGCTGGCCCGGGTGGCTGCCCACGCCATCACCAGGAAGCTCACGGCCAGGAGCAGGAGGCCCAACCCGAACTTGACCGGGATGGAGGGCTCGCGGCTGCGGCGGGCCAGCCACAGCCACAGCGCTCCGAACACCGGGGCCAGGACGACGATGAAGAAGGGCTCCACCGACTGGAACAGGCTGGCCGGGATGACGAAGCCCAGCAGTCCCCGGTTCGTGAGCCGCTCGGCGAACAGGTTCATGGAGGAGCCGGCCTGCTCGAAGCCGGACCAGAACAGGGCCGCCGCCAGGAAGAGGAGGAAGATCACGACGACCCGCTTCTTCTGGGCCGCCGTCAGGTTCCCCATCGCGAGCACGAAGCCGAAGTACAGCACCGCCACGCCCACGATCACGTAGGCCGTCCCCTCGGCCACGCCCTCGAACGTGATGCGCGTGATGCCACCGGCCTGCAGGAACGCCAGGGCCACGGCGATCGCCGCCGCCACCGCGATGCCCGCCGCGAGGCCGCGGAGCGCGGAAGGCCGGCGCGCCACCTCCTCGGGCTCCATGTGTCCGGCGTCGCCCAGGTACCGGGCGCCCATGCGGTACTGGATGAGCCCGAGCACCATCCCGATCCCGGCGGCGCTGAAACCCAGGTGCCAGTTGATCTTCTCGCCCAACCAGCCGCAGATGAGGGGACCCACGATCGCCCCGATGTTGATCCCCATGTAGAACACGGAGAAGCCGGCGTCGCGGCGAGCGCCGCCCTCGGGGTACAGGTCCCCGACGATGGAGCTCACGTTGGGCTTCAGGAGCCCCGTGCCGACCATGATGAGGCACAGGCCCAGGAAGAACGTCGCCGTCGTGGGGACGGCCATGCTGAAGTGCCCCGCCGCGATCACGATGCCGCCCAGGAAGACGGCGCTCCGCTGGCCCAGCACGCGATCAGCCACCCAGCCCCCCGGCAGGGCCAGCAGGTAGACTCCCGCCGTGTACAGGCCGTAGATGGCCGCCGCCCGCTTGTCCGTGAGGCCCATCCCGCCCCGGGCCGCGACCGCGGTCATGTACAGGATGAGGAGGGCCCGCATCCCGTAGTAGCTGAATCGCTCCCACATCTCCGTGAAGAAGAGCGTGGCCAGCCCCCGGGGATGCCCGAAGAAGCCGGTCGGGTAGGGAACGGCTCCCCCGGCATCCGGACCGCCGGTCGAGCCCGAAGCGGCTCCCGGCGGCGAGCTCTCGCTCATGGCCTCACTCGCCACCGCCGCCGATCGGGTCCCCGGGCGGTAGCTCCCTCACCTGCGCCGGCGGCGTGGTGCCCTGCGGCCGGGCCAGCCAGCGGTCGATGTCCTCGACCGCCTTGGCCTGCACCGGGTCCGCATTCTGGCGGGCCGCCAGCCACGAGCGCAGGGAGCGCACGGCGGCGTCGAGGTCGGCCCGCACCAGCTCGGTGTTGTCCGCGCTCCCGGCCTGGTCCAGCAGCCGGTCCAGGAACACGCGGTCCACCGTCCGGCGGAGGGCCAGGTCATAGCCGCCCTTCGGGTCAGGCGCCTTCCAGGTCGCGTCCATGGTCTGCTCGAGCACGTCCGAGAGCCCCGGCTCCTCCGGGTCCCGCGCGTGCTGCGCCACCAGGCGGGCCATGCGCTGCGGCTGCAGGATGAGATCGAGGGTGAAGCGGGCCGAGGAGCCCGCCACGCCGAGCGGGTCGAACACCGGGGCGGTGCGCGAGTCGAAGATCTCGCCCGTTGCCATCCCGTAGGCGCGCGGCGGGATGAGGTCCAGGATCCGGTCCGGGAGGGCCAGGAAGGACGGGGCCAGGGTCTGGAGCATCTCGGAGAGCGCCTTCCGCTGCTGCGCGGCCGGAACCACCGTGATGGGCGTCTGGCCGTCCCCCTTCAGCGCGAAGCTGTAGTCGTAGCCGCCCAGGCTGTGCGCGGCGGCGTTCAGCTGATAGCGGTGATGGAGGTAGAGCGGCACCAGGATCTCCTCCAGGGAGGCCAGCGGCTCGTCCTTCCGTATCATCCCCAGGCCGAAGTGCTCGAGTCCCACCTTCCGCACCTCGAACTCGTGCTCCAGGTAGGCGACGGGATCGGAGCCGTTGTCCCACAGGGAGGCGAGCGGGTGAGCCGCGCCGGCCGGGCGCGCGTCCTGGTCGGTGATGAACCGGATGCCGCGGTGCAGACCGTCCTCGACGATGGAGTCGAGGCCCGCGCGCTCATCCGTCCCCTTCGGGAACTGGTGATAGAGCCAGTTGATGGCCAGCGAGTCGTACGATCCCACCCCGACGCCGTAGGCATCCGAGAGGTCGAGCGTACCGTCCTTGCGGATGTTCACGACCGGGGCGGGGTAGTCCATGACGCTGGCGCGGCCGAAGGTGCTGGCCGCGAAGTCGTGGGCCAGGCCGAGCGTGTGCCCCACCTCGTGGGCCGCCAGCTGTCGCACGCGGGCCAGCGCCATCTGCGTGGGCGTGGTCTGCGGGTCCAGGTCGGCCAGGTAGTCGAAAGCCGGCCCCTCGCCGTAGTCGCAGCCGCCCACCCCGGAGGCGTCCGCCGCGGCCGCGGCGCCGTCCGAGCCGGGGAACATCGGCACCAGCCCCGAGCCGATGAGATGGTCCTGGCGCAGGCGCAGGCTCCCCAGGTTCACGTTGGCCTTGAGGATCTCGCCCGTCCGCGGGTCCACCACCGAGGCCCCGTAGGACCATCCCCGCGTCCGCCGGTGCGTCCAGTGCACCACGTTGTAGCGCAAATCCATGGGATCGGCGCTGTCGGGAAGCACCTTCACCTGGAAGGCATCCTTGAAGCCCGCCGCCTCGAACGCCTTGGACCACCAGGAGATCCCTTCCATGACCGCCGAGCGGATCGGCTCGGGGATCCCCGGGTCGATGTAGTAGACCAGCGGCTGCACGGCCTCGGAGACCGCGGCGCTCGGGTCCTTCTTCACGAGCCGATGCCGGGTGGCCCAGCGCACGTGGATGCTCTGGTCGATCGGCACGGAGTAGTCCTGGAAGGTCACCGCGAAGGCGCCCACGCGCGGATCCGCCCGCCGGGGCTGGTAGCCGTCGTCGGGGAGCTGGACCAGAGAGTAGTGGATGCGCAGCGACACGGCGTCGGGATCGGCGGCGGTCCGCCGCACCAGCGGTCCGGGGCGCTGGCTCGTGAAAGTGAGCCACGCCTCGACCTCGGCGTTCTTCGGGAAGGACTTCGTGCGCGGCAGGTAGATCGCGCTCCGGCTGTCGTCCAGCTTGAAGTCGCCCTGCTCGGTGCGCTTCAGCGTCTGGACGATGCCGTGCGCGTCCCGGATGAAGAACGGCGTGGCGTCCACCAGCCAGTGGTCCCCCGTGCGGGCCACCGCGTCGAAGCCCCACACGGTGCCGGGGGCGAACGCCTCCCGCACCGCGCTCTTCTCGGCCGCGCTCCCCTCGCGGGCCCGGAAGCCCAAGTTGGGCTCCACGAAAAGGATCCGGCGGCCGACGCGCACCGCGTCCAGCACGCGCGTGTCGCCCTCCTGCCCGCGGTCCAGTCCCACCGGGTTGGAGCCGAGCCCCGTGGCGAGCCCCTCCTGGTAGAGGAAGTCCTGGTTGAAGCGGTCGACCTGCAGGTAGAGCTTGCCGGCATCCCCGTCCCAGTACAGGTCGAAGTAGCCCGGCATGTGCTCCATGCCCCCGGTCTTCGCCTCGATCGTCGGGAGGGGCTTCGCGCCCGCGGAGTCTTCCGCCTTGCCGGCGCCCTGGGCCGCCGCCGGGCCCGCTCCGAGCGAGCCAGCCAGGAGGCCGCAGGCCAGGAGGCAGAGGGTGGAGAGGGAGAGGCGGCTCGCTCGACGCGGGCCGCGACCGGGGCGGGCGGCGAGCGCGAGCTGGACGTGAGCGCGGACGGGTCCGAGGGTCATATGGGGCTCCAGGCTGAGATCCGGTGCTCGGGCGACCCGCGGCCTCTATCGGGGACCGGGGCCGGCCGCCCAATCTCGGACCGTGACCCGGCGCCGGGCAAGCCGTAGGATGGGCCGGATCGCGGCCTCCGCGCCGCGCGAGGGTGAACGACCACGGGAGGACGCCATGAGGATCGCGCTGGCGCAGGGCAGAGTGGGACCGGACCGGGAGCGCAACCTCGAGGCCGCCCTCGAGGCCATGGAGCGAGCGTCGCAGGCCGGCGCCGGGCTCATCGCCTTTCCCGAGCTCGCGCTCGAGCCCTTCTTTCCGCGGCTCCGGTGCTGGGAGGGGTCCGAGGAGCTCGCCGAGCCGGTGCCGGGACCGACCACCGAGCGCATCGCGCGCCGGGCCGCCGGGCTCTCCCTCGTGGTGGTCTTCAACCTGTACGAGGTGGACGGAGAGGGCCGCCGGTTCGACGCCTCGCCCGTGATCGACGCGGATGGGTCGCTGCTCGGCGTCACGCGCATGGTGCACATCACCGACTACCCCGGCTTCCACGAGCGGGCCTACTACCACCCCGGGGATCGCGGGGCGCCGGTGTACGAGACCGCGGTGGGACGCGTGGGCGTGGCCATCTGCTACGACCGGCACTATCCCGAGTACATGCGCTCCCTCGGCGTGGCGGGGGCCGAGCTGGTGGTGATCCCGCAGGCGGGCACGGTGGGGGAGTGGCCCGAGGGGCTGTACGAGGCCGAGGTCCGCACGGCCGCGTTCCAGAACGGCTACTTCACCGCCCTCTGCAACCGCGTGGGGACCGAGGGCGAGCTGCGGTTCGCCGGCGAATCCTTCGCCTGCGACCCGGAGGGCCGCGTCCTGGTGCGAGGGGCGGCGGGCGCGGAGGACCTGGTGATCGCGGACCTGGACCTGTCGGCATGCACGACCTCGACGGCCCGGCGGCTGTTCTGGCGCGATCGGCGCCCGGGGCTGTACGGGAGCTGGCTGGGGGAGGAAGCGGACCCGGCGGGCTGAGGCGCGCCCGAAGGCATCCCGCTCCCACGCCGGGAGGCGGCGCGCTCACGCGCCCGGAGAGCCGCTTCGCGCGCCCCGGCCGGGCCCGCCGCCTACCCGGAGCCGCCCGCCGGCGAGGGCTCCCCGGTGGAGCGACGGCCGATCATCCAGGTGCCCGCCACCACGAGCGCCGCTCCGGCGTAGCTCCACGCCCCGGGCACCTCCGCGAAGAACAGCACCCCCCACAGCGCCGCGAACACGATCTGCAGGTATCCGACGGCCATCGCACGGCCCGCTCGCTCGCGCTTGAGGCCATGGGTCATGAAGAGCTGCGCCGCCTGTGCCGTGACGCCCACGCCGAGGAGCGCCAACCACTCGGCGGGCGTGGGCCACACCGCCTCGGTGGCGGCCACGGGCAGGGAGCCCACCGTGCTGACGAGCGCGAAGTAGAAGACGATCACCCGGGGGTCCTCGCTCTCGCCGAGCTTGCGGACCGAGACGTAGGCCGCCGCGCTCAGCATGGCGCCGGCCAGGGCGATCCCGGCGACGGCCGGGTCCAGGTGCGCGCTCTCGGCCCCGAACAGGAAGGAGGGGCGCGCGACGAGAAGGACGCCCGCCAGGCTCGCCGCGGTGCCCACGATCTCGATGGGCCACAGGCGCTCGCCCAGGACGGCCGCCGCCAGAAGGGCCGTCCACACCGGGTTCGTGTACTGGATCACCGTGGCGTCCGCCAGCGGGATGTGGGCGATGGCGTAGTAGAAGCACACCACCGCCGCGAAGCCGAACAGCCCGCGGACGAGGAGGAGTCCCTTGCGGTTCCCCCGCGGGTCCACGCCGGCACGCCGCAGCATGAGGAGCGTCACCGCGAGAATCACGGTCCCCCGCGCCAGCACGATCTCCGCGGTGGGCAGCCGCCGGCCGGCGATCTTCACGAACAGGCTCATGAGGCTGAACCCGAAGGCGGCCCCGGCCATGTAGCGGACGCCGGGCGGAAAGCGGCTCTTCATCGTGGACCGGCGCTCTCCGCCCGCCCTCGCGGGTGCGCCGAGGCCGAAGGCCCCGTGGGCTTGTGGTCCGAGTGCATCGGGCGCTCCGCTCTACGGCGATGGACTCCCCTCCTCGCGCGAGCCGCCGAAGCTAGGGCGGGCCCCTCCCGCCGCGACAGGCCGCGCCATCGGCCGCGAAGCCGGGGGGCCACCGGCGCCGGGGCGGGGCTACCGCCTCCGGGGCGGAGCGCCCCCCGAGGTTCGAGCGGCCCGCGAGGCGGAGTGGCCCCCGGAGCGGAGCGCGGGAAGCGGTCCGGTCAGAGCATGCGGCGCATCCGCCGTACCGCCAGCCACACGCCGGTCGCGGCCGAGACGGCTCCTCCGAGGACGAGGGCCAGGAGCACGGCCTCCCAGGCGCTCCGGTGGGCGAGGAGCCCGGGGAAGTCGAGGCCGTGGAGGCCGTCGCGCCACCAGCGCCAGCGGCGAACCCGGGCATCGGCGTATCCCACCGGCCGGCCGCTCACCGCGCGCAGGTAGAGCGTGGGATGCCCCGGGGCCCGGAAGGACACCCGCCACACCGGGAGGTGCTTCTCGCGTCCGGGCCGCGCGTAATAGTAGTCGTCGTACCGATCCAGGTGGTCGACGCCCCTCGCCGGGACCGAGTCGGCCAACCCCAGCGCCCGCCGGGCCAGGGCCGTGGCCGCGAGCGCGCCCAGCTCCCCTCGCACCTCCCCCGTGACGGCATCCACCCAGGCCGTCCGGCCGTCCCTGAAGTGGACGAGCCAGCCCGGGACGCCGGCCAGCCCCTCGAGATCGAGGGCCACCGGAGGACGGCGGTCCCCGGTCGACCGGGCGGCCCGCAGATAGGCGTCGCGCGCGCCCACCGCGACCCGGCCCCAGTCGGGAGCGGGCCCCCGGACCCGGCGCAGCTGCTCGGCCGAGGGCGAGCCGTCGGGGCCGAGCACCTCGAGGAGACCGCTCAACGACCAGGTCACCACCAGGGCGCCGAACACGATCCCGGCCACGTGATGCCACTTCGACACGCCCCGGTAGGGGCTCACGGTCCACACGCCCCGCCTGCGCCGGGGAAACAGGCCGGCCGCCCCGAACACGATCCCGGTGAGGCCGCCCAGGACGGCGATCCCCGGCAGGACGATGCTGGCCCACAGCCACAGGCTCCCCCGCCGGTACAGCCACTCGAAGTAGAGCCAGTGCGGCACCGTGCCGAGCCACGTGGTCCAGCGCGTGCGCCGCGTGACGACGCCCACCACGTCGCCCGTGCGTCGGCTGACGTACACCGCCGTTCGGTCCGGATCCGTGAACCGGATCCGCCAGGCCGGGAAGCCCGGCCGGTATTCGGCCGACAGGAGGTAGTGGTCGCCCTCGGGAAGGAGGGTGGCGCCCTCCTCTCGCGGCGTCCGCCCCACCACGGAGCGGGCGACGCCGACCGCGTCGGCCGAGGAGAGCGGCGCGACCGGGCTCCCGGTGTGGGCGTCGACCGGGGGCCCCGGCCGCCCGAGCCCGTCCCGCGCCCCCCGGGGCACGTACACGAGTCGGCCCTCGCGTACCATCAGGCGCGCACCGACGATCTCCGGTCCCCGGCCGAGGGCGACCGACGGCGGGAGCAGGTCCGCCGGCGGATCGAAGGGCGCGAGGCGCGACAGCGTCTCCGACTCGGTGGGAGCCGGCCACGGATAGAAGATCATGGCGATGGCGCTCGCGAACCACACGAGCACCAGGAGCCCCAGCCCGATCCCGAGCCAGCGATGCAACAGGAAGGTGGTCCGTCGCCATCCGGCCATGCGGCAACGGACGGTGCGCTCTGTCGCGGGTCAAGGCCCTCGGAGCGGGTCGGCCGTGGCGCCGTCGGGTTCCGCGG
>CAYXHP010000109.1:0-12035 GCA_964465015.1 uncultured Gemmatimonadota bacterium | reverse complement strand
ATCACCACGAGCCGGAGCCCGTTGGCCAGCGTATCACGCCCCACCCTGGGGAAGCGCACCGGCTGGGCCTTGAGCGGCGGCGGCGGCCGGGAGGGGAATCCCTGCTGGGCGGCCAGCGCGGCCGGAGCGGCCGGGATCGCGGAAATCGGGGCGGCCGCGAGGGTCGCCGCCAGCGCGGCCCGACCGATCCCCCGTGCGAGCGGAAGCCGGATGCACGCCGGGGCGCTCATCGGTCACCTCCCTTTCCGCCGCCAGCGGGCGGTCCGCCACCCGTGGTGTCGGACGCGCCGGATGGGGCGGGTCCGGCCCGGAGCGGCAGGTCCAGCACGACGGTCAGGTTGTCCCGGTTCAGGTACCGGCCGATCACCCGCTCGAGGTCGTCCACCGTCACCGCCTCGTAGCCCGCCAGGTCCCGGTTCACCTGCGACACGTCGTCCCGGAAGAAGGCGTAGTGCTGGAGCGCCTCCGCCTTGGCGAGCACCCGCTGGCGTCCCTCCACGAAATCGGACTCGAACGTGTTCTTCGCCTTCTGGAGCTCCGCCTCCGTGGGCGGATCGGTGTGCAGCCGCCGCACCTGGCCCTCGATGAGGCCCAGGAGCGAGTCAGCGGACACGCCCTGGTTGGCGAGCGCGAAGCCGAAGAACAGGCCGGGCCCGGCCCGGGAGTCCAGTCCGGCCGAGGACTGGAGCGCCGCGCCGGCGTCGCTCACCACGGCGCGGTAGAGCCGGGAGCTCTGCCCCTGTCCGAACAGGACGGCCAGGAGGGCCAGCGGGTAATGGTCCGCCGAGGAGTCGGGCGGGACCCGGTAGCCCCACACCACGGCCGGAACGTTGGCGTTCGAGTCGCCGATCGTGTCCTCGCGGAAGCCCGGGTCGTAGGTCACCGTGCACGTCACGGGCGGAGGGGCGGCGGCCTTGGGAATGCTCCCGAAGTAGCTCTCGATGAAGCCCTTCACCTGCTTCGGGTCGAAGTCACCGACCACCGTCAGCGTGGCGTTGCCCGGCTCGTAGTAGGTGGCGTGGAAGGCCTTCACGTCCTCCAGGGTGGCCGCCGAGACGTCGGCGATGGAGCCGGAGGGCGGGTGGGCGTAGCCCGGGCAGCCCAGGTCGTGGTAGGGGGAGGTGTACTGTCCGAGCAGGAAGGCGCTGGCGTAGGGCTGGTTCTCGATCCGCTGGCGCAGCTCCTCGGAGACCGTCTTCTGCTGGTTTTCGAGGTTCTGCTGGGTCACGGCCAGGGAGCGCATGCGGTCGGCCTCCAGCCACAGCGCCAGGTTCACGCGATCGGCGGGGACCACTTCGAAGTAGTTGGTCCGGTCCTCGGTCGTGGAGCCGTTCACCGAGCCGCCCACGGCCTCGATGCGCGTGATGTGCTCGGTCTTCCCGACGTGCTGGGAGCCCTGGAACATCATGTGCTCGAACAGGTGCGCGAAGCCGTACCGACCCTCTCGCTCGTTCCGTCCACCCACGTGGTACCAGATGTCCACCGCCGCGATGGGAGTGGAGTGGTCCTCGGAGAGGATCACCTGGAGGCCGTTGGGCAGCGTGTAGGTCTGGTAGGGGATCGTCCCCGGACCCCCGCCCGACTCCTGCGCGCGAAGGGTTCCGGGCGGGAGGAGCACCGCGGCGCCGAGCAGGGCCGCGAACGGTGCCCATCTCCTCGTGACGTCGAGCTTCATGCCTCCTCCTGGCGAGCGTGGAATGGTGCGCCACGGCGGGTGGGACGCGCCAATCTAGCCGCGTCCCACCTCCGAAACAGCCCGGCGCCCGTGGTCGTTGCCCGCGGCGCGCTACCGGCGCTCGGCCCGCGACGCGGTAGAGGGCTCAGCCCGCGGCGCGGCCGGAGCGGGCGGCCCCGACCTCTCCCCTGAGATACGCGCCCGTGCGCGAGGCCGGTTCCCCGGCCACCTCCTCCGGCGGACCCTCGGCTACGATGCGACCCCCCTCGGCGGCCGCCCCCGGGCCCAGGTCGATGATCCAGTCGGCGCTGCGGATCACCTCCAGGTCGTGCTCGACCACGAGGACCGTGTGCCCGGCCGCCACCAGCTCGTCCAGCACGCGGACCAGCTGGCCCACCTCCCCCAACCCGAGCCCGACCGTAGGCTCGTCCAGGAGGTAGAGCCGGCGGCCGGAGCCCGAGGCCATGGCCAGCTCCCGCGCCACCTTGAGCCGCTGCGCCTCTCCGCCCGAGAGCGTGGTGGCCGGTTGCCCGAGCCGCAGGTAGCCCAGTCCCACGCGCTGGAGCTGCCACAGCGCCTCGCCCACGCGGTCCCGGCGGATGAAGAAGCGGATCGCCTCGTCCACCGTGAGCCGCAGGACGTCGTGGATGCTGAGCCCCCGGTACTCGACCTCGAGGAGCTCGTCCTTGTAGCGCTTGCCGCCGCACGCCTCGCAGGGCGTCGAGACGTCGGCCATGAACACCATGTCCACCTGCTCCTCGCCGGCGCCCTTGCACACCTCGCAGCGGCCGCCCTTCACGTTGAAGCTGAAGTGGCCCGCCGTGTATCCGCGGCTCCGGGACAGCGGCTGCTCGGCGAACAGCTCCCGGATCGGGTCGAATGCCTTGATGTAGGTGACCGGGTTGGAGCGCGGCGTGCGGCCGATCGGGCTCTGGTCCACCAGCACGACGTCGTCGAGCCACTTCGCGCCCACCAGCTCACGGTAGCGGCCCACCTCCTCGCCCAGATGCTCCTTGGCGCTGGTCGTGCCGTGGAGCTCGCGCTCGAGGGCGTGGAAGAGAAGGTCGTGCACCAGGGTGGACTTTCCCGACCCCGACACGCCGGTCACCACCGTGAGCGCCCCCAGGGGGACCCGGAGGTCCAGGTCGCGCACGTTGTGGAGCGTGGCCCCGCGGAGCTCCAGCCAGTGCGCACCGGGCGAACGGCGCTTTCGCAGGACGCGCTCCTCGCGGCCCGCCAGGAGCTTCCCCGTCGTCGTGTCCGCCTCGAGGAGCGCCCGCCACGAACCCTCGAACACCACCTGCCCGCCCCGGTCGCCCGACCCGGGACCGAGCTCCACGATGCGGTCCGCGACCCGTAGCGCCTCGGGCTCGTGCTCGACCATCAGGACCGTGTTGCCACCGTCGCGCAGTCCGGTGAGCACGTCCAGGAAGCGATCCACGTCGTGGGGATGGAGACCGATCGTGGGCTCGTCGAGGACGTAGAGCGTCTCCACCAGGCGGCTCCCGAGGCAGCTCGCGAGCCGGATGCGCTGCATCTCGCCCCCCGAGAGCGAGCGCGCCTGCCGGTCCAGGGTGAGGTAGCCCAGGCCCACCCGGTCCAGGAAGCCGAGCCGGTCCGTCAGCTCGGAGAGGATCCGCTCGGCCACCCGGCGCTCGAACGGCTCGAGCTCGAGCGCGGCCAGCCACGAGATCAGCTCCTCGACCGTGAGGGCCGCGGCCTCGGAGATCGTCCTCTCGCCCACGCGGACGTGAAGGGCCTCGGGCCGGAGCCGGGAGCCGCCGCACGCGAAGCAGCGCACCGGGCGCTGGTAACTCCTCAGGAAGACCCGGATGTACTGCTTGTACTTGTAGCGCTCGCGGGAGCGGAGGAAGGCGAAGATCCCCTCGAAGCCCTCGGTGCCGCGGAGGAGCGCGTCGCGGGCGTCCTCTTCGAGCTTCTCCCACGGGGCGTCCATCGGGATCGCGCGCTCTTCCGCGAACTCCCGCAGCTTCTCGCGCTGCTTCCCGTAACGCGGCATGGACCACGGGTCCAGCGCCCCCTCCTCCAGCGTGCGACCGGGATCGGGGACGATGAGGTCGAGGTCGTACTCGAGCGTGGCGCCGAATCCGCGGCACTCGGGGCAGGCGCCGGCCGGGCTGTTGAAGCTGAACAGGGAGGGCCGTGGCTCGGGAAAGTCCCGGCCGCACTCCGGGCAGCGGAACGACTCCGTGAACGGGTGGCGGGCGAGCTCGCGCGTGCCGCCGGCCTCGTCCCGCTCCACTTCGAGCACGACGGCGCTTCCCTCCCCCTCGGCGAAGGCGGCGGCCAGGGCGTCGGCCAGCCGCTCGCGGCCTTCCTTGGCCACCACGAGGCGGTCCACCACGACCAGGAGCTCGTGGGCGGCGGCCAGGTCGGGGCCGGCTTCCATCCCGCCGTCCTCCCGCGCCTCGCCTTCGGGCCTCTCCTCGCCCGCCTCCACATCCGCCTCCGCGCCCAGGTCCGGCAGGTAGAGCTCCTCCCCGTCGGCCCGCACCCGCAGGTATCCCTGGGCCTGGAGATTGGAGACCGCCACGGCATGGGTGATCTCCGCGGAGAGCTCGAGCGGGAAGGCGACCAGGATGCGCGTTCCGGACCCCAGCTCCAGGACCGCGTCCACGGCGGAAGCCACCGTGTCCGGGACCACCCGGATCCCGCACTCGGGGCAGTACGTGCGGCCCGAGCGCGCCCACAGGAGCCGCATGTAGTCGTAGACCTCGGTCACCGTGCCGACCGTGGAGCGACTGGTCTGGACCGTGTTGCGCTGGTCGATGGCCACCGAGGGGCTCACGCCCTCCAGCCGGTCCACCGCCGGCTTCTCCATCCGCTCCAGGAACTGCTTGGCGTAGGTGGAGAGGGACTCGATGTACCGCCGCTGTCCCTCGGCGTAGATGGTATCGAACGCCAGGCTGGACTTCCCCGAGCCCGAGGGCCCGGTGAGGACCGTCAGGGCCCGGCGCGGGATGTCGAGGTCGATCCCCTTGAGGTTGTGCTGTCGCGCCCCGAGGACGCGGATGTGGTCGGTCACGAGCTCCCGCTCCGATGGCGCCTGCGTGGCACGGCGAGGGTTCATGATACTCCGCAGGGCCCTCGGGTTCACCGTTCGGTGTACGACTCTTGCCGGTAGCGGTGGGTGGAGAGGCTCACCTCGGAGGAGAGGAGCTCGTGATGCACAGGATGCATGCGTCGTGGAACAGATCGTCCGGCCGGATGCGTCCGGCCATAGCGCTCGGGGTCGCCGCGTGGCTCGCGGCGGGGTGCGCGTCGGCGAGCGGTGGAGGCGCGCAGGCGCCGGCGAAGAGCGAGGCTCCCAGGATCGAGCGAGTCGCCAGTGCGGATTCGACCCCGATGATCCGCGTGATCAACGACCACGCCGACCCGATGAACGTCTACCTGGTCGGGAACGGCCAGTCCAGGTTCCTGGGCGTCGTGGCCATCGCCGATACGCTGGAGACGCCGGTCCCGGAGAACCTCCTGGGCGCGACCCGGCAGATCGAGATCCAGGCCCGAGCCCTGGGCGGCACGCGCGTGATCAGATCCGGGGCCGTGTACCTGCACCCGGGCGACGTGCTGGAGTGGACGATCACCCCGTGAGGACCGTCGGGGCCCGGCGAGGGAGGTCGAGGTCGATCCCCTCGAGGACGTGCTGTCGCGCCCCGGAGACGCGGATCCGGTCTGTCCGGGACGGAATCGCTCACGGCCAACCGCCAGGCACTCGGGAAGTGTCGAAAGGATAGAAGGAGGCAGCCATGAACAGAACACACAGAACCATCTCGCGAACGGCCGCCGCGGCGCTCGCCGTGGGGACGCTCGGACTCGGGGCCTGCGCCTCGGGCGGAGGACCCCAGGCGTCCGCGCGGCCGGCCGCCATGCAGCCGTCGGCCGCTCGGCGCGCGGCAGCGGACAATGCGGCCATGGTCCAGGTCATCAACAACCGGGCGACGCCGATGGACGTGAGCGTCCTCGGCGCCGGACAGTCCAAGTACCTCGGGACCGTGCCGGTCTCCGACACGGTGGCCACGAGGATCCCGCAGTACCTGCTCGCCACCACACGTGAGATCCAGCTCAGCGCCCATCCACTGGGAGGCGGACGCACCTACATTTCGCCGCCCCTCTACGTCGACCGGGGCACGATCATCCAGTGGACGCTGGATCCGTCGGGCCAGCTGGTCCCGATGGTGCTGTCGGGCGACTGAGACCGGAGACCCACATGCGGTGAGAGGGGGGTCGCTTCCGGCTTGACAATACATGTTGCAACATGTATCATGGTGTCATGCGGAAGCCGACCCTCCAGGAGGAGATCAAGCAGTCGAGGCCGTTCGGGCGCCCCGAGGTCGAGGCGCTGCTCAGCGTCCTGCGCACGTCGGCGCTCCTGGACCACGCACTCGGACAGGTCCTGAAGCCCTTTGGCCTCACGCACACGCAGTACAACGTGCTGCGCATCCTGCGGGGGGCTGGCGAGCAGGGACTGTGCGGGAGAGAGGTGGGCGAGCGCCTGGTCTCGCCGGTGCCGGATGTGTCCCGGCTGCTGGAACGCCTGGACGAGACCGGGCTGGTGGCGCGCTGCCGCGATGAGGGAGACCGGCGCCACGTGAAGGCGACCCTCACCCGCGAGGGCGAGGAGGTTCTGGACCGGGCCACGCCCGCCCTCGAGGCGCTCCAGAAGCGCTGGTTCGGCGACCTGGAGCGGAGCGAGCTCCGCACGCTGATCGCGGCGCTGGCGGACGTGCGGTCGGCGGGGCGGCCGGAGGGCGCCGCGGTGGGCTGAAGCCCGGAGAGTCGCCAGCCCGTTTTTCTGAGCGGTATATATGTTGCAACATTCATGTTATCACATACGTGTTATCACAATCACACTGGAGGCTCACATGTCGACGATCCCCATGCAGGACCCGGCCGTCCTGGCCTTCGGATTGCTGGGAGCGCGGCTGTTGCTGGGGCTGGGGCTCGCCTCGCACGGCGCCCAGAAGCTGTTCGGATGGTTCGGGGGCCCCGGCCTCGAGGGCACGGGCGGATTCTTCGAGGGGCTGGGCTTCCGTCCCGGCCGACTGTTCGCCGCCGCGGCGGGCCTGGGAGAGCTGGCGGGTGGCCTGCTCACCGCAACCGGCTTCCTGGGCCCGATCGGCCCGGCCATCATGATCCTGGTCATGCTGGTGGCCATCCTGTCCGTGCACCTGCCCAACGGCTTCTACGCCTCCGACAACGGGGTCGAGCTGCCGCTCATGATCGTGGCCGGCGCCCTGGCTCTGGCCGTCACCGGTCCGGGGCTGCTGTCGGTGGACGCTCTCGTGGGCTTCCAGGGGCTGTGGGCTCCATGGATCGCGTGGGTGTCGCTCGGGGCGGCGGTCGGGCTCGCGCTTCTCAACGTGAGCGTGGGCCGGAGCGCCCCGACGAAGCGGGCGGCCGCGTGAGGGCGCCGCGCGAGGACTCCGAGGACTGGAGCGCGGAAGGGTACGACGCCGGAGGGGTCACCCTCCGCGTGCTCGGAATCCCCGGCAGCCTCCGGGCCGGCTCCTACAATCGCTTCCTCCTCGAGGCGGCCCGGGAGCTGGCCCCGCGGGGGCTCGAGATCGAGATCTTCGGCCTGGAGGGGATCCCTCCCTACAACGCCGACCTGGACGAGGACGGGGAGCGGCCGGAGCCGGTAGAGCGCCTGAAGGGCGCCATCGACGAGGCCGAGGCCGTGATCCTGGCCACGCCGGAGTACAACTACGGCATCCCGGGCGTCCTGAAGAACGTGATCGACTGGGCGTCCCGCCCCGCCGGACGCTCGCCCTTGCGGGACAGGCCCGTGGCCATCGTGGGCGCCTCCACGGGCACGATCGGCACGGCGCGGGCGCAGGAGCACCTGAAGACGGTGCTGCACGCCGTCCTCGCCCTCACGCTCCCGCACCCCGGCGTCGCGGTGGGCGGCGCCGGGGACAAGTTCGACGAGGTCGGGCGACTCATCCACGCGCCAACGCGCGCGTTCCTCCGGGCCTTCCTTGAGGACCTCGAAACCTGGACCCGACGGGTGGGCCGCAGGCCGGAGGTGGCCGCTACTTCATGAGGTGATCGTCCATCCAGCCGATCCACCGGCGGTAGATGTCGGTGGTGCGCACGATGTCGTGCGGGAAGTGCACGTTCGCCGGATAGGCCACGAACTTCGTCTCCACCCCGTTGTCCTGAAGGGCGTGGTACCACTCGAAGCTGTTCACGATCGGGACGTTGGGGTCGCCGATGTCGCCCATGACCAGCGTGGGCGCGGTCACGTCGGGCGCGCGGGCGATGGGCGACTGGTCGCGCCAGATCTGCCAGTCCTTCTTCGTCCACGGGCCGCCACCGAAGAAGTAGAGGTCACCCTTCTGGTAGAAGGCGATCGTGTAGTCCATGACCCAGTCGGTGAGCGAGGCCCCCGCGACCGCGGCCTTCCACGGGTGGTAGTGTCCCGTCAGCCACGTGGTCATGTAGCCGCCGTAGGACCAGCCCGAGACACCGATGCGCGCCGTATCGACCACGCCCGTCTTCTCGAGCGCGTCGAGCCCGGCCATCACGTCCTTCCCGGGGCCCTCGCCCGTGTCCCGGTAGATGGCATGCTGGTAGGTGTCGCCCAGGTTGATGCTGCCCCGGTAGTTGGGCTGGAAGACGAGGTAGCCGTGGGCCGCCAGGAGCTGCGGCAGGTCCGAGAAGGCGGTGGTGGACGCGCCCTCGGGGCCACCGTGGACGACCAGAACGAGGGGCAGCTTCTCGCCCTTCCTGGCGTCGGGCGGATACGTGAGGACCCCGTCCTCGGCGTAGCCGCCCTGGCCGGTCCACGCCAGCGAGTCGGCCCTCCCCAGGTGCAGCGAGTCCACGAAGGCGTTGACGTCGGTGAGGCGCCGGGGCTTCGCCCCCGGCGAGGTCATGTAGTAGAGCTCGCCCGGGTGGGCGGCAGTGGCGCCGACGAAAGCCACCGCTCCCGTGTTCGAGACGCTCACCCCGCCATACGAGGGCTGCACGTCCCCCAGGTCCAGCAGGCGAGCCTTCCCGCCCACCGGCTGCTCCCACATCACCGAGCGCGCCCCGAGCTGACCCGTGAGGAGGAGGGAGCGGCCGTCCGGGAGCCAGGTGAAGCCACCGATGTTCCGGGCCAGCCCGGAGGTCACGTCGGTGACCGAGCCGCCACGCTTCACGTACACGGCCGAGCCGTTGTTGAGGTCGCCGCCCCGCGCCCGCTCGAACGCCAGCGCTCCACCGTTCGGCGCGAATTCCGGGTTCCCGGCCCCCTCGCCGGTCGGAAGCGTATCGCCGGTCGTCCCGATGCGCAGGGACGCCGTGTCCGGCGCGCCCACGGCCAGCGAGGTCGGGCCCCCGGCCGAGTCGGTGGCGGTCACCGTGGTGTCGACCTTCGAGAGCCGCGAGCGGTAGGCGTGGCCGTACCACACGCCCGGGTAACGGGTGAAGACGATGGAGGCACCGTCCGGGCTCCAGGCGGGCGTGTCGGCCCCTCCCTGGTCGTGGGCCAGGCTCCACTCGTCCCCGCCTGTGAGGCGCCGGGCCGTCCCGCCGTTCGAGGATACGATCCACAGGTGCCAGGGCTGGACGGCGGCCCGCGTCTGGTAGTTGGCATCCCCGACCACGAAGCCGTCCTCGTGGTGCTTGATCGCCTTCGGGTCGGGCACGGAGTCCTGGGCCACGTAGGCGATCGAGGCGCCATCGGGACTCCAGGCGTAGGCCGACACGCCGGTGTTGGAGTCCGTGATCCGCATGGGGTCACCGCCGTCCATGCGCAGCACCCAGACCTGCGACTTCTTCGTGGCCGTGTCCTTCGCGACGAAGGCCAGCCGGGTCCCGTCGGGAGACCAGCGGGGACTCCCGACGCCGTCCCGCCGATAGGTGAGCGGGCGCAGCGAGCCGGAGGCCACGTCCACCAGGTCGAGCTCGCTCTTCGACTCGTCCTCCTTCCAGTCCTGGCGGCCCACCACCACCGCGACGCTCTTGCCGTCCGGGGAGATGCGGGGGCTCCGGACGCTGACCAGCCGCCGGAGGTCCTCGAGCCGGAACGTCGTGTGCGCGCCCGCGGAGTCGGCCGCGGTGTCCGCCGGCGGGGCGCCGGACGGGCGGACCGCCGGGACGGATCGCGCCGGCGCGGGAACGGCCGCGGGACTCGAGGAGACCGCGTTGGCCGGCCGCGGGGCCAGGGTGAAGGCTAGGGCCAGGACGGCCCGGGCGAGGATGTCCATGCTCTCTCCGCTGCTCTCTGGTCGGAAGGGATGACGTCCCGGTCGCGGGACCGCGCCAACGTCGCGGGGGACACGGAGTCCGGTCAAGAGAGGCCGGGCGTGAATCGGGAGCCCCGGGTCGCGTCGAGCCGGACTCGGTGGCCGCGTGGATCTCCCCTCCACTCGTGGGTATGTTCGGGAAAGTCCGCGCCCGCGCCCCTCCCGGCGGGCGCCGACTCCTCGACCGCTCGCGTTCCGAGCCCAACGCTGGAGTGATGCAGACGAGCCCCGACGGCCCGTACAGGGAAGAAGACGCGCTGGGGAAGGCCTACGACGCCCGACTCATGAAGCGCCTGCTGGCCTACCTGCGCCCCTACCGCAGGCAGGTGGTGATGGCCGTCCTCATGCTCATCGCCGCCTCGGGCCTCGAGCTGGTGGGGCCCGGAATCACGAAGTTCGCCATCGACCGGGCGTTCCCGAGCAAGGACTCCGGCCTCCTGGCCCTCCTGGCGGGCGCCTTCGCCCTGTCGCTCGTCCTCTCGGCGGGACTCTCCTACGCGAACACGATCCTCACCACCTGGATCGGCCAGGCCGTGATGAAGGACCTGCGGGGCCAGATCTTCGGTCACCTGCAGGTCCTGGACACGGCGTATTTCGACCGGAACCCCGTCGGGCGGCTGATGACGCGGGTGACGAGCGACGTCGAGGTGCTGAACGAGATGTTCACGTCGGGGGTCGTCACCATCTTCGGCGACGTGTTCACGGTGGTGTTCATCATGGCCGCCATGCTGCTCATGGACTGGCGGCTGGCGCTGGTGACCTTCACGGTGCTCCCGCTCGTGGCGGCGGTGGCGTGGCTCTTCCGGGTCAAGGTGCGACAGGCGTACCGGGACATCCGGGTGCGGCTGGCCCGGATCAACGCCTTTCTCCAGGAGCGGATCAGCGGCATGTCGGTGGTGCAGCTGTTCCGGCAGGAGGGGCCCACCCACGGGCGCTTCCGGGAGATCAACGACAGCTACCTGGAGGCGCATCTCCGCTCGATCACCTACTATGCGCTCTTCTTCCCCGTGGTGGCGTTCCTCTCCTCGCTCGCCCTGGCGCTCATCATCTGGTACGGCGGAAGCGCCGCAGTCAGGGGGGCGGTCACGCTGGGGACCATCGCGGCGTTCCTCCAGTACGCGCAGCGCTTCTTCCGGCCCATCCAGGACCTGTCCGAGAAGTACAACATCCTGCAGGGCGCCATGGCCAGCTCCGAGCGGATCTTCCGCCTCCTGGACCAGGAGCCCTCGATCCTGGATCCGGACGAGCCGGTGCGGCTCGAGACGCCCGTGCGGGGACGGATCGCCTTCGAGGACGTGTGGTTCCGCTACCTGGAGCCGGACGAGGCCACGCCCCCCACGCCGGCCGCGCTCGAGGGCGAGGGGCCGCGGCGCCAGTGGGTGCTGGAGGGCGTCGACTTCACGGTCGAGCCCGGCCAGCGGGTGGCCATCGTGGGCCCCACCGGGGAGGGGAAGACCACGATCATCAACCTCCTGATGCGATTCTACGAGCCGCAGAAGGGCCGGATCACCCTGGACGGGGTGGACGTGCGGGACATCCCGCTGGCCACGCTGCGCTCCCAGATGGGGCTCGTGCTCCAGGACATCTACCTGTTCTCGGGCTCGGCCGCGCACAACGTGCGGCTGGACCGCCCCGAGGTGACCGAGGAGCGCATGGAGGAGGCCGCCCGCCGCGTGGGCGTGAACCGGCACGTCGAGCGACTCGAGGGGGGGTGGGACCGGCCGCTGGGCGAGCGCGGCAGCCACCTGAGCGTGGGCGAGCGCCAGCTCCTGAGCTTCGCGCGCGCCCTGGCCGGGGACCCGCCCATCCTCCTGCTGGACGAGGCGACCAGCTCGGTGGACTCGGAGATCGAGGCCCAGATCGAGGCGGCCCTCGAGGAGCTCATGGCGGACCGCACCAGCCTGGTGGTGGCGCACCGCCTGTCCACGATCCGGCACGCCGACGCCATCCTGGTCCTGCACCACGGGAAGATCCGCGAGGCCGGGACGCACGAGGAGCTCCTGGAGCGGGGCGGCCTATACGCCCGTCTGCACCGGCTGCAGTTCGCCTCGGCGCAGACCACTGCCGCGTAGGGGGAGGCGTGAACCCCGTCGCCGTCGCCGCCC
>CAYXHP010000108.1:0-44320 GCA_964465015.1 uncultured Gemmatimonadota bacterium | reverse complement strand
CTCATCGGGGCGCCGCCGGGCTACGTGGGCTACGAGGACAGCGGCGTTCTCACCAAGGCGGTGCGCCGCCGCCCCTACAGCGTCGTGCTCCTCGACGAGATCGAGAAGGCGCATCCGGACGTGTTCAACATCCTGCTCCAGGTGCTGGACGACGGGCAGCTGACGGACAACTACGGCCGGGTGATCGACTTCAAGAACGCGGTCATCATCATGACCTCGAACGTCGGGGCGCGGGACATCACCTCCGGCTCCAAGCTCGGCTTCCATGCCGAGGAGGGCCTCGGGTACGACCGCATCAAGGAACGCGTCCAGGAGGAGATCGAGCGCACGTTCGCTCCCGAGTTCCTCAACCGCCTGGACGACGTGATCGTCTTCCATCCCCTCGACCGCGAGCAGATCGGGAAAATCGTCCACATCCAGCTCCGCGACGTGGAGAAGCGCCTGGCGGAGGAGAAGCTCACGCTGCGCCTCACCGACGAGGCCGTGCGCTTTCTGGTCGAGCAGGGTTACGACGAGAAGTTCGGGGCCCGCCCGCTCAAGCGAACGATCCAGCGCTTCATCGAGGATCCTCTCTCCGAGAAGATCCTCATGGCCGAGTTCGCTCCGGGAGACGACATCCTGGTCGAGGTCTCCGACGAGGACCCGGAGTCGCTGGCGTTTCGGGCCGCGTCTCCGTCATCGGCCACGTGAGCCGTCGGCTCGCGCATGCGATCCTCTGGATCGCGTTCCTGGTCGTAGGGACGGGCAGCCTCAGCGCACAGCAGGACACGGCGGCCCGCAGCGTCGTCGTCGACAGCATCGTCGTCCGCGGCAACGCCCGGGTCAGTGACACCCGGGTGATCGAGCTCAGCCACCTCCGCGTGGGAGAGTCGATCTCCTTCCCGACAGTGCAGGACGCCATTCACCGCCTGTACGCCAGTGGGCAGTTCGAGAACGTCTCGGTCAGCGTGACACCCGGCAGCCCCGCCATCTTCTACATCGACGTCACCGAGCGTGCGCTGGTGGCCCAGTACGCCTTCCGCGGCCTGGTCCACGTGTCGGGGAGCACGGTGAAGGACACGGCCGGGCTCGTGGACGGCGAGCCTCTGGATCCGGCCCGGGTCGACCGGGCCTACGAGACGCTGGACCGGCTCCTGTCCAAGGAGGGCTTCCCGCGGCCGACCATCGACACGACCATGGTGCTGGCCAGCGGCGGCTACCGGGTCGTGTTCGACGTCGACGAGGGCCCCCGGCTGGCGATCACGAGCATCTCCTTCGAGGGCGACTCCTCGTTCTCCGACGCGGAGCTCCGGTCGGCGATGGGCACCGGGCAGGAGGGCTTCCTGTGGATACACTCGGGGGAGTTCAAGCGCGAGCAGTTCGAGAAGGACCTCAGGGAGCGGCTTCCCGAGTTCTACGGTGCCCACGGCTTCATCGACATGCACGTGGCCGGCGACACGGTGATCGTCGACCCGAAGACGGGGAAGGGCCGCATCGTGGTCCAGGTGGACGAGGGACCGCAGTACCGCCTGGCCGAGTTCGACGTCCACGGGAACCGGCGCTTTCCGACCGAGGCGCTGGTGGACCGCTTCCGGCCCGCGGACGCGCCGCCCCTGGACAGCCTCCCCCGCTCCGAGCTCCCCCCCTTCGACCAATCCGCGTTCAACGAGGCGACCGGCAAGATCGGCGATCTGTACCGCGATGCCGGCTACCTGCGAGCCGACGTGCAGCCGTCGGTGGTGCGCGTTCCACCGTCGCAGTCGGGCGGGGCTCACCTGATCAAGGCCGAGTGGAACATCACCGAGGGTGAGCCTGCCTACGTTCACAAGGTGACGATCACCGGAAACACCTACACGCACGATTACGTCATCCGCCAGCAGCTCACGCTGCTGCCGGGTGACATCTACTCGCAGCAGCGCCTCATCCAGAGCGTGAAGAACATCCAGTCTCTCGGGTTCTTCGAGGCCCTTCCGCCCCAGCAGGCCATCGACATCCAGCCGCTGGACAACGGCGATGTGAACATCACGCTCAAGGTCAAGGAGAAGCAGACCGGGAACCTGAACTTCGGCGCCTCGGCGTCCGCCATCACGGGGCTGGCCGGGTTCATCGGCTACGACCAGCCGAACCTGTTCGGGGAGGCGAAGAGCGGTCACTTCCGCTGGCTGTTCGGCGGACGTACGCAGGACATCGAGCTCGGCTACGACGATCCGGCCGTGTTCGGGTCGCGCTATTCAGCCTCGATCCAACTGCGGCACTCTCGGGACATCTACACCACCTACAACCTGGGCGACCGTCGGCAGACCGGTGGCGCGCTCGAGGTCGGACTCCCGGTGTTCGGCATGCGCGCCACCCGGCTGTTCGCGGGCTACTCCCTGTTCCGCGACGACACCAGGGGCCTCTCTTTCGTCGGTCTCACACCGGCCCAGGCGGACATCCTCCTGAGCGGGACGCGCAGCACCTTCAGCCTCCGGCTCGTCCGGGACACGCGGCAGGGAGGGCTGTTCCCGGTGGCGGGTAGCCGGAACGAGCTCGACGCCGCCTGGACGGGCGGTCCGCTCGGCGGCAACGGCCACTACGGCAAGTATACCTTCGACAGCGAGTGGTTCGTCCCGGTGGCGCAAATCGGAGGGGCGCTCAGCGCGCAGCCGATCCAGTTCACCGCCGGCCTCACGTTCCGTGGCGGCGTGATCCTCGGGGACAACCCGTTCTTCCGGGAGCGATTCCTGATGGGCGGCGTGCAGGTGGGCGAGCAGCTACGGGGATACTCGGAGGGCACGGTCACCCCCTTCGGCCACGTGCCCCAGAATTCGGCCACGTTCCCCACGATCGACCGGGCGGGCGAGTCGTTCTTCGGCACCACGGCGCAGTTCGGCGTCAAGCTCTCGGGGAGCCTGTTCGCCGACGCCGTCGTGGATGCCGGGAACGTCTGGCAGTCGGCGGGGGACATCAATCCCACCGACATGCTGGTGGGCGCCGGCGTGGGCGTGAGCATCGTGACGCCGTTCGGGCCGCTCGGGATCGATTACGCCTACGGCTTCGATCGCCGCGACGTGCTCGGACGACCGGACCCGGGCTGGAAGCTGCATTTCAAGTTCGGCCGCATCTTCTGAGCCCACAGACAGGCTTGCACCCGTACCCGATGGCGTAAGGAGCCCGTTCATGAGCGTGCTACACCGTGGTTCGACCCTCGCACTGGCCCTGGCCCTGTGTGCCGCCGCCCCCGTTTCCGGGCAGGCGGGCCCATCCGGGTCGACGTCGACCTCGGCTCCGCCGGAAGGCACTCAGTTCGTCTACATCAACTCGCAGAAGCTCCTGCAGGCCACGCCCGGCGCCGACAAGGCCCAGGAGACCTGGAAGCAGGAGCTGCAGAAGTACCGGAGCGAGGTCCAATCGCTGGCTTCACAGGTCGATTCGCTGGAGCAGGCGTACCAGCGTCAGGAGAGCATGCTGAGCGATGCGGCCAAGCAGCGAAAGCAGCAGGAGATGCAGCAGAAGCGGCAGGAGCTCCAGCAGCGGAGCCAGCAGCTCGAGCAACAGGCTTCCCAGCGCCAGCAGGAGCTTCTCCAGCCGATCCTGAACAAGGTGCGCGGCGTGATCGAGCAGATCCGCAAGGAGCACGGGTACACGATGGTGTTCGATGCGGCGGGATCCGGGCTGCTCGCGGCGGATCCGAAGCTGGACATCACCGACCTGGTCATCCAGCGCCTTAAGGCGCAGGGTGGCGTGTCGGGGGGCGATTCGACGGGTACGAGCGGCGCCGGTGGGCACTGAGCGGCGCGGCGCTCTGCTCCGCGGCTGACGGCCTCCCCGATCGGGGACGGCACGGCGCGCACGGGGCAGCGGAGGAGCCGGAGGTCGAAGTTGAACCGATATACGGTCGAGGAGCTGGCCGGACAGGTGGACGGGCGCGTCGAGGGGGATGCCTCGGCGGCCGTGACGGGCGTCGCTTCGGTCGACGAGGCGGGACCCGGGGACCTCACCTTCGTGGCCGGGCGGCGCCGTGAGCGGACGCTGGTCCGCACCCGGGCCACCGCGGTGCTGGTCTCCGAGGAGACCAGGCTAGAGGACGGACAGGGACCCGTCGCGCTCATTCGAGTGGCGGATCCACACCTGGCCTTCGGCCGCCTGCTGCCTCTCTTCTTCCCCGATCCGCCGGAGCGCGGCACCCCCTCCGGTATCCATCCGACCGCGATCCTCGGACCCGGCGCGGAGCTGGGTGACGGCGTCTCCGTGGGACCCTACGCGGTGCTCGGGGAGGGCTGCCGTGTGGGTTCCGGCACCCTCATCGCGTCCCACGTGCAGGTCGGACCCGGCGCCATCATCGGCACGGACTGCGTGCTCGAGGCCGGCTGCTCGGTCCTGGGTTCCGTTCGCATGGGGAGCCGGGTCCACGTCCTTCCGGGGGCTCGTGTCGGCACGGAAGGCTATGGCTTCGGTCAGGTGGAGGGCCGGGCCGTGAAGATTCCCCAGGTGGGCCGCTGCCTCATCGGAGACGACGTGGAAATCGGCGCCAACTCGACCGTCGATCGTGGGGCGCTGGGCGACACCGTCGTCGGCGCCGGGACGAAGATCGACAATCTCGTGCACATAGGTCACAACGTCCGGATCGGAGAGAACTGCATGATCGTGGCCCAGGTGGGGGTCGCCGGGAGCGTGGAGATCGGGCAAGGAGTCCAGCTGGGCGGTCAGGCCGGCATCAGCGGACACCTCACGATCGGCCGAGGCGCCAGGATCGCGGCCCAGGCGGGCGTGATCGGCGATGTTCCGGCCGATGCCACCTACTCCGGATATCCGGCACGGCCCCACGCCCGCGCCATGCGGGCGAGCGCGGCCCTTCTGCGCCTCCCGGAGCTGCTCCGACGGGTCCGCGACCTGGAGACCGCCGCCGACCCGGCTGCACCGGAGGACCGAGCTCCGCCCGAAGGAAACGGGGGAATGCCGGGGGACGGGGCATGACCGTTCGGATCGCCGAGGGTGGCGAGCAGCGGACGCTGGCGGCTCCGGTGACCCGGGAAGGCACCGGTCTGCACAGTGGTGCCCCCGTGCGCGTGGAGATCCGTCCAGCCGAGGCGGACGCCGGCGTCCGCTTCCGCCGCATGGACCTCGAGGGCTGCCCGTGGCTGAGCGCGGACGTGCACGCGGTGACCGGCGTCGAGTGGGAGACCGTGCTCGGAGACGGCGAGTGCGCCGTGCGCACGGTCGAGCACCTTCTCGCCGCGCTCGCGGCGCTCCACATCGATGACGCCGAGGTACTCTTGTACGGCCCGGAACCACCGGCGCTCGACGGCAGCTCGAATCCATGGTGCGAGGCGATCGAAGAGGTAGGCTGCGTCGGGCTCGACCGACCCGCCCACGTGTTGGTGGTCGAGAGCCCCATGCAGGTCGTGGAAGATGATTCCTCGTACTCCGTGGTTCCCTATGACGGATTCCGGGTCTCCGGCGAGATCTCGTTCGAGCACCCGGCGATCGGGCGCCAGTACGCCTCGGCGCTGGTGGACGGGGACGGCTTCTGCCGGGAGGTGGCGCCGGCGCGGACCTTCGGACTGGAGGAATGGCGCGAGTCGCTCCACGGCAAGGGGCTCGCGCTGGGAGCGAGTTATGCGAACACGATCGTCCTGACCGAGGAAGGGCTCGCGACCGGATCCGAGCTCCGGTTCCCCGACGAGTTCGTGCGCCACAAGATCATCGACCTCGTGGGCGACCTGGCCCTGGTCGGGATGCGACTTCAGGCGCACGTGATCGCGACGCGGCCCGGGCATCGCGGAAACGTCGCTCTGGCTCGGCGCCTGGCCCTGGAGATGGAGAAGGCTCGCGACCCCGCACCGGTGCTCGACATCCACCGGATCCTCGACTACATCCCGCACCGATATCCCTTCCTGCTCGTGGACCGGATCCTCGAGTTCGAAGCGGGGAAGCGGATCGTGGGGCTCAAGAACGTCACCATGAACGAGCCCTACTTCCAGGGCCACTATCCCGGCCATCCCGTGATGCCGGGCGTGCTCATCGTGGAGGCGATGGCGCAGGTAGGAGGCCTGCTTCTGATGAACGAGTTCGAAGACCCCGAGGAGAAGGTCGTCTACTTCATGACGCTGGACGACGTGAAGTGGAGGAAGCCCGTCTTCCCGGGGGACCAGATCGTGTTCGAGCTCGAGATGGTGCAGTTCCGGGGCAGCGTGTGCCGGATGCAGGGAGTCGGACGCGTGGATGGTCAGGTGGTCGCCGAGGCCCGGATGATGGCGCGGGTCATGGACCGATGAGCGACGGGGCCGTCGGCCTCCAGCCGGGGACTCGCCATCCCACGGCGCTGATCTCCGCGGAGGCCGAGCTGGCCGATTCCGTCGTCGTGGGCCCCTACGCCGTGATCGGCCCGGGCGTGCGCCTCGACGCGGGAGTGCGCGTCGGCCCGCACGCCTACATCGAGCGGGACACGAGGGTCGGTGAGCGGAGCCGGATCCATGCCGGTGCGATTCTGGGCACCGATGCCCAGGACATGAAGTACCGGGGCGAGCCGGCGGTCCTGGAGGTGGGGAAGCGGACCACCATCCGCGAGTACGCCACACTGAATCGGGGCACCGCGGCCTCGGGCCGCACCGTGGTGGGGGACGACTGTCTCATCATGGCCTACGCGCACGTGGCGCACGACTGCCGGCTCGGAGACCACGTGATCCTGGCCAATGCGGTCAACATGGGCGGACACGTCGAGATCGAGGACTGGGCGATCGTCGGGGGCGTTTCGGCGATCCACCAGTTCGTCCGCATCGGACGACACGCCTTCGTGGGCGGAGGCTCGCGGCTCCCGCAGGACGTGGCGCCCTATGTCACGGTGGCCGGGAACCCCTGCGCCGCCTATGGCATCAACATCGAGGGGCTGCGGCGCCGCGGCTTCGACCGTGACACGCTCGCCGCACTGCGCCGCGCCTACCGCGCCCTGTTCCGGGGGAGCCGCAACATGGGCGACGCGCTGGAGGCGCTCGAGCGCCAGGGACCCGAGTGTCCGGAGGTGGCCCAGCTGGTGGAGTTCATCCGGGCCAGCGAGCGCGGGGTCACCACGTGACCGAGGTCCGCGTTGGCGTCGCGGGTGTCGGTCGCCTGGGCCGGGAGCACGCCCGCATCCTGACCGGTCTCGAGGGCGGCCGCCTGGCCGGGGTGCACGATACCGATCCGGAGCGGGGCGCCGCGGTGGCGGAGGAGCAGGACGTTCCGCACTTCCGGGAGCTGGAGGCCCTGCTGGAGCAGGTCGACGCGCTGGTGGTGGCGGTCCCGACGGCCTTCCATCACGATGTGGCGCGGCGGGCGCTGGAGGCCGGCAGACACGTCCTGGTCGAGAAACCCGTGACCCGCACGCTCGAGGAGGCCGACGGTCTCATCGAGCTGGCCGAGTCCCGCGACCTTCATCTCGCGGTGGGGCACGTGGAGCGCTTCAATGGGGCCCTGCGGAGCAGCGAACCCTTCCTGGACGGCCCGCGATTCATCGAGTCCCTGCGTCTCGCCCCGTTCCAGCCCCGCGGCACGGACGTGAACGTGGTCCTGGACCTCATGATTCACGACATCGACCTGGTGCTGGGGCTGGTCCGCTCCCCCGTCTCGGCCCTGCACGCCGTCGGCACTCCGGTGCTCACCGGCTCGGTCGACATCGCCAACGCTCGCCTCGAATTCGAGAACGGCACGGTCGCCGAGATCACGGCGAGCCGGGTGTCCGAGGAGAGGCTTCGCGTCCTGCGCCTGTTTCAGCCCGACGGCTACCTGAAGCTGGACCTGGCGGCCGGGAGGGGAGAGTTCCTGCGCCGCCGTGTCCCGACGACCCATGGCGGCGCGACCAACGGCGGGCCCGCCTCCCTCCAGGAGCTGGTGGAGCGGATTCCACTCCAGGGGGATGGCCGCGAGCCGCTTCGGCTCGAGCTCGAGGCCTTCCTCGAGGCGGTGCGAGGTCGGCCTTCGGGCATCGTGTCGGCGCGGGCGGGTCGCGCCGCGCTGGACGTGGCCTTCCGGATCGGGAGGTCGATCCAGCAGTTCGCCGATGTCGCACTCTGAACCCGGGAGAGGCGACGCGACATGTCTCTGTGGAAGCTGCGCGAGGAGAGGAAGAGACTGGGTGGAGCCGGACGGAGAGCTCCGCGGACCCGGACGCTGGTCCTGCTCCTCATCCTGGTGGTGCTGCTGATCCTCTTCCTCGGCGGCGTGGGCTGATCGGCCCGTGACCGGGGCCTCGTCCGGAGGCCGCGGCGGGGTTCGGACCGTCTTCCTCTCGGCGGGGGAGGCATCGGGAGACGAGCACGGAGCCCGGCTCGCACGAGCTCTCCGGGCTCGAGATCCCGATCTGCGCCTGGTCGGTCTCGGTGGAAGCTCGATGGCGGCCGAGGGCGTGGAGCTCCTCGCGGACCTGGACCTCCTGGCCGTCATGGGCGTGGCCGAGGTGGTGACCCACCTGCCGCGTTTGCTCGCTCTTCGGCGACGCGTGCGTCGCTTCCTCCTGCGTGAGCACGTCGACCTCTTCCTGCCGATCGACTATCCGGGCTTCAACCTCCCGCTGGCGGGCTGGGCGCGTAGACGCGGACTGACCGTCCTCTACTACATCGCTCCGCAGGTGTGGGCGTGGAGGCCCGGTCGCGCCCGGGCGCTGGCCGAAGCCGCCGATCTGGTGTGTGTGGTCCTCCCGTTCGAGCGGGAGTTCCTGGAAGGGTATGGCGTCAGGGCTCGCTTCGTGGGCCACCCGCTCCTGGACGTGTCGGAGGCTGGTCCCGAGGCTGCGGACGGGAGGGCGGACGGGGCGGAGCCGTCCCCCCGCTTCAGTGCCGGCCCGGTCGGCACCGGTACGGGACCGGAGGCGGCCTTGACCCTGGGGCTGTTTCCGGGCTCCCGGCGCCAGGAGGTGGACCGCATGTTGCCACCGTTCCTCGCCGCCGCCGAACGACTGTCGGAGGATCGACCGGGACTTCGGGTGGTGGTGGCGGGGGCCCGCGACCTGCCCCGGGAGACGTTCGGGTCGCTCGGCACCGCCGAGCTCGTGTCGTCCGAGGTGGCCCTGGCCACGTGCACCGCGGGCCTCACGAAGTCGGGCACGATCACGCTGCAGCTGGCGCTGGCGGGCATACCCATGGTGGTCGCCCATCGAGTCCATCCATTGACCTACCAGGTCGGCAGGCGACTGGTCACGGTCGACCATCTGGCGCTCGCCAACCTGGTCGCGGGCCGGCGTCTGGTGCCCGAGCTCGTCCAGGCGGACGTCGAACCGGAGCGACTCGCGACCGAGGTCGCGCCCCTGCTCGATCCGGGGAGCCCGCGCCGTGCCTCCATGGTCGAGGGACTCCTGGAGGTGCGCCGGAGGCTGGGCGAACCGGGAGGCTCGGGGCGCGTGGCCGAGGCGGCCCTGGAGCTCCTGGGGCGTCGTTCCCGGTGAGGGCCCCGGTCCGCCTCGCGGCGCCCCTCCTGGGCGTCACGGCTCGGGTGCTGGCCTCCACCTGGCGTTTCCGCGACGCCCGTACCGGGCGGCCACTGCCGGTGCCGATGCCACTCGTCCCGGCGCTGTACGCCCTGTGGCACGAGCACCTGCTGCCCCTGGCCTTCTTGCACCGAGGCCAGGGCGCCATGGCCGTCGTGAGTCAGCACCGGGATGGGGAGATCCTGGCTCGCACGCTGAGAGCGCTCGGCTACGAGGTGGCCCGCGGTTCCAGCACGCGGGGTGGCGCCGCCGCCTTCCGGGCGCTGGTGTCTGCCGGTCGGGTCGGGCGGCCGCTCGCGGTGACGCCCGATGGGCCGCGCGGGCCGCGGCGCCGGGCCGGCCAGGGCGCGGTGCGTGTGGCGACCGCGGCGGGCCTCCGAATCATTCCCGTGGCCGCGGCCGCCGAGCGCGGCTGGCGCCTCGCCAGCTGGGACCGGTTTCTCGTGCCGGGGCCCGCAACGCGCATCTGGGTGGCGCACGGCGAGCCGATCGATCCGGACCCGGAGTCCGGCACCGAGCGGCTGGCGGCCGAGCTCGAGGCCCTCGACGAGACCTGTCGGGCGGCGGCGGAGGGCTCCGGGCCGCGAATCCTCGAGCCGGACCCATCGTGAGAACGGGCGAAGCACCGCGGCGCATCGATGCCCGTCCGGGGACCGAGCGGCGGGCACGGAGGGCATGGAGCGTCGAGGGCGGCGGACCGGTGCTGCGCGCGGCCGCCGCGGCGTACGGCGCTGGCATCGGCGTGTGGACCTTCGCCTACGAGGCCGGCCTCGCCGTGCCGTCGGCGACCGAGATCCCGACGGTCTCGGTGGGTGGCCTCACCGTGGGCGGGAGCGGCAAGACTCCGTTCGCGGCGGAGCTCTGCCGCCTGCTCTCCGCCGCCGGCGAACGGCCGGCGGTCGTCACCCGTGGCTATCCCGACGAGCTCTCGCTCCACGAGTGGCTGGGCCGCGACTGGCCCGTGGTCGGTCACCCGGAGCGAGGCCTCGCCGTGCGGGAAGCCGCGGGCCGCGGGGCGACCGTCGCCGTTCTGGACGACGGCTTTCAGCATCGGCGCCTCGATCGGTCGCTGGACATCGTCCTCCTGGACGCGGACCTGGTCGGTCGTGTGGCCTGGCGACTCCTCCCGGCCGGTCCGTTTCGGGAGCCTCCGGCGGCCCTCACGCGAGCGGACGTGGTCGTGGTCACGCGCCGGGCCGCTCGGGTGGCGCATGCGGCCGCCGTGGCTCGCTGGGCGCGGGGCGTCTCCTCCGCCCCGGTCCTGAGGTGCGCACTGGAGCCCGACGGCGTCGAGCCGGCTCGACCGGCCGGGGGCCCTCGTAGCCCGGGAGGGCCCGAGGTCGGGGTCGCCGTGGCGGGCGTCATGAAGCCGGAGCCCTTCCTGGCCTCGGTCCGGGAGGTCGGCCTCCGGCCCCGCCTCGAAGTCATCCTCTCGGACCACGGCACGCCCGATCCGGCCCTGCTCGAGGCGATCGAGCGGGAGGCGGCCGACTCCGGACTCGTCACGACATGGAAGGATGCTCTCCGGCTCCTCCCGCTCCTGTCCGTGAATCTCCGGGTCTGG
Organism: uncultured Gemmatimonadota bacterium; assembly: GCA_964465015.1. GTDB lineage: Bacteria > Gemmatimonadota > Gemmatimonadetes > Palauibacterales > Palauibacteraceae > Humimonas. The sequence goes on along the minus strand of CAYXHP010000108.1, from coordinate 33,338 downwards.
TGCCTCCGGGAGCGGTTGACGTGGGAGGAGGGCCGCGGCGAGCTTCTGGAGCGGCTGGACCAGGTGGCGGACGGCGAGGGGCGCCGGGAGCGCAGCAGGGGATGAGCCAAGGGGCGGACGTGGAGGTGCTGGAGACCGAGGTGCTGGTGGTGGGGAGCGGCATCGCCGGGCTCAGCTTTTCGCTCAAGGTGGCCGAGGGGGCGGAGGTGCTGCTCCTCACCAAGAAGGGGCGGGTGGAGAGCAACACCAACTATGCCCAGGGCGGCGTCGCGGCCGCGGTGGCCCCCGACGATTCTCCGGCTCTCCACCTCCGCGACACCCTCCTGGCCGGAGCCGGCCTGTGTCACGCCCGTGCGGTCGAGGAACTGGCCCGCGAGGGACCCGAGCGCGTCCGTGAGCTGGTGGAGTGGGGCGTCCGGTTCTCCCGTGAGCATGGGAAGCTCGCCCTGGGCAGGGAGGCGGGGCACAGCCGCCGGCGCATTCTCCACGCGGCGGATCTCACCGGCAGGGAGATCGAGCGCGCACTGCTCGCGGCCGTGGCCGACCACCCCCGGATCCGCGTGCTGGAGGACCATTTCGTATGGGAGCTTCGCACGGGCATGGACCCGCGGAGCTGGCGCTCGCGCTGCACGGGCGCCCTCGCGCTGGACGTCGAAGCGGGACGCTTCGTGGGCATCTCGGCCCGGGCCGTCATGCTCGCCACGGGCGGCTCCGGTCGGCTGTACCGTCACACGACCAATCCCCCGATCGCGACCGGGGACGGTCTGGCCCTGGGGTACGAGGCCGGCGCCGCGGTCGCCAATCTGGAGTTCGTCCAGTTCCACCCCACGGCGCTGTATCCGGCCGGCTCGCAAGCCTTCCTGATCTCCGAGGCCGTGCGCGGGGAGGGCGGGGTGCTCCGGACGGTGGAAGGCGAGGACTTCCTGGAAGGCGTGCACCCGGCCGGGTCCCTGGCTCCCCGGGACGTGGTGGCCCGTGCCATCGATCGCGAGCTCCGGCGTAGCGGTGCCCCCCACGTCGTGCTGGACGTGTCGGCCGTTCCGGCCGATCGCATCGCCGAGCGCTTTCCGACCATTGTCGCGGCCTGTGCCGAGAGGGGCATCGAGCTTCCCGCGGAGCCCGTTCCGGTGGTCCCGGCCGCGCACTACCAGTGTGGAGGACTCCTCACGGACTGGGACGGCCGCACGTCGCTGCGCGGCCTGTTCGCCGCCGGCGAGGTGGCCTGCACGGGAGTACACGGGGCGAACCGGCTGGCCTCGAACTCCCTCCTCGAGGCCGTGGTGTACGCGCACCGGGCCGCCCGCCGCGTGCTCCAGGAGCTCCACGACCTGGGGTCCGTTCCTTCGGAGGCGCCGCCCGCACCCTCCCTGGATGGCGACGGCCGCGACCCGGGCGCGGTGGAGGCGCGACTCCGGGACCTGATGTGGGAGCGGGTCGGCATCGTGCGATCGGATGAGCGACTGTCGGCCGCCCGGGAGGAGATCTCCGACCTGGCGTCCGAGCCGCTGGCCTCCAGTGGCGATGGTCCCGGCGCCATGCGGGCCCGCGAGGTCGGTTTCCTCACGCGGCTCGCCACGCTCGTCGTCCGCTGCGCTCTCCGTCGACGGGAGAGCCGCGGACTCCACTTCACCGAGTCCCACCCGTACCGCGATAGTGAGCGGTACCTCCGGGACACGGTCCTCGCCGCGTGAGGTCCGGCGACGGGACGGTCGCGGCCATCGGGTCGGATCGCGGCGGGGGAGGGTGCGGCGCGGGTCGCGGGCCGTGAAGCTGGTGGTGGCCTGCGTGGGCGAGCCCGGCCACGCGGACGTGGCCGCGGCCATCGCCGACTACGAGACCCGCCTCCGCCACTACTTCGAGCTCGAGGTCGTGGAGGTCCCGGCGGGCCCCGGGGCGCTGCCGACCGACCGGCGCATGGAAACGGAGGCGGACGCATTACGGGCGAGGGTTCCCGGCGGGCTGGAGCTGTTCGCCCTTACGCGCCGGGGGAAGGGTCTCGGCTCGCGGGGGCTGGCCCGCTACCTGGGAGATCGGTCCGCCCACGGCATGCCGGGCGCGGCTTTCGTCGTGGGCGGGGCTTTCGGACTCTCGCAGTCCTACCTGGACGGGGCGGACCATCGGTTGTCGCTCTCCCCCATGACCCTGCCGCACGGGCTGGCGCGCCTCCTGCTCGTCGAGCAACTCTATCGGGCCGGCACGATCCTCCGGGGCGAGCCGTATCACAAGGGAGGCTGACATCGACGAGCCGTGGTTCCGGGAGTGGTTCGGGCGCGAGTACCTGGACCTCTACCCGCATCGTGACCAGGAAGAGGCGCGCCGGGCCGTGGGCCTGTTCTTCGAGGCTCTGGCGCCGACACCCGGGGCGAGGGTCCTGGACCTGGCGTGTGGGGCGGGAAGGCATCTGGACCCGCTCGAAGAGGCCGGGCTGTGGCCCGTGGGCCTGGATCTTTCCGCCGAGCTCCTGCGCCGGGCCACCGAGCGCGGCCCGGCCGGTCGACGCCTGGTCCGCGGGGACATGCGGGTCCTGCCGTTCGCCGGCGGTTCCTTCGAGGCGGTGAGCAGCTTCTTCACCTCCTTCGGCTACTTCTCGACGGTAGGGCAGGACATCCAGGTCCTCGAGGAGGTTCGCCGCGTCCTGGTGCCGGGTGGTGGGTTCTTCCTGGACTTTCTGAACTCCGCCCAGGTCCGTTCGCAGCTGGTGCCCGAAGACCGGCGCCAGGTGGATGACTCCACGGTGATCCAGCGCCGCCGGATCGAACAAGGGAGCGTCGTGAAAGTGATCGAAATCCAGCGAGAGCGAGGGGAGCCCTCCCGGGAGAGCTTCGAGGAACGGGTCCGGCTGTATGCGCCGGGCGAGCTCGGAGAACTCCTGCGGCGAGCCGGCCTCGAGGTAGAAGGTCGGTACGGCGGCTACGACGGTCGCCCTCCCGGCCCGGACTCGGAGCGCATGATCCTGGCCGGGCGGAGGCCCTGATGCCGGCCCCACGCTTCGTGCCGCGCACGCTGGCTCCCGCCGGCACGCCAGCCGGCGACCTGTTGCGAGGGCGGGGCGGGGTGGGCGAGCTCTTGCCGGCTCTCCCGGACTCGGCCGACGATCTCCTCGAGCGGGCGGGCGCCGGCCGGGGGGCCCGGCTTCCGGCATCCGCCTTCCGCACGTCGGGCGCGGGCGCCGCGGAGAAGCTCGAGCGAATCCTGGGCGGAGAGGGTGTTCTCGTTTCCACCGGACAGCAGCCCGTGCTGTTCGGGGGCCCGCTCCTGGTCCTCTACAAGGCACTCGGCGCGTGCGCCACAGCCGAGGCGCTCGAGGCCGCTCACGGAATTCCCGCGCTCCCGATGTTCTGGGTGGCGTCGGATGATCACGACTGGGAGGAGGTCGGCCGGGTCAGCATTCTCGATCCCGAGGGCCGTCCCCGGCACGTCGTGCTCGAGCCGCCGCCGGGGAGGGAAGGTCGATCGGTGGGCCGGACGCCCACGCCCGACACGATCGGATCCGTGATTGACGAATTGGCGCAATATCTTCCGAGTACTGATTTTAGTAATGAGTACCTGGAGCTTCTTCGAGGTGCGTATCGGTCCCCCCTGACACTGGGCGACGCGTTCACGGAGCTCCTCGCCCGGCTCCTGGGCAACCGTGCGGCGGCGTTCCTGGACTCTTCCTCCCCGGCGGTCCGGGCGGCGGCCGCTCCCCTGTTCACCCGGGTCGTGAAGGAACGGGAGTCGGTGGCCGCGGCGCTGGCGGAGGGCGAGGCGGCGGTTCGGGAGCGGGACTACGAGCCGCAGCTGCATCGCCGCAGCGGCGGCATCCCGGTGTTCGTGGACGGTCCGACGGGTCGCGTCCGTCTGCTGGCGGACGAAGACGGGAGCCTCGTCGAGGGAAGGGAGGGCGCCCGGCGAAGCGAGGCGGAGGTGCTCGAGACGATCGAATCGAGTCCGGACCTCTTCAGCCCCAACGTGGCCCTGCGGCCCGTCCTGGAATCCTGGGCTCTGCCGATCGCCGCCAGCATCCTGGGCCCGTCGGAGGTGGCCTACTGGGCCGAGCTGCCGCCGCTGTTCGCGTGGGCGGAGGTACCGGTCCCGGCCGTGTGCCCACGCCCCTCGTGGAGCCTCGTCGAGGGGAAGATCGACAAGGTGCTCGCCAAGCTCGGCACCGATCCGGCGGACTTCGCCGACGGCGGGGAAGCGCTCACCGGCCGCGTGACGGAGGAGGGGCTGCCCACGCAGGTCCGGGATGCGGTGGACGCGGCACGGCGCGACGTGGGCGCTTCCTTCGGGACGCTGGAAGAGGCCGTCGAGGAGGCGCTCCCGGGCGTCCGCTCCTCCGTGGGTGCCGCCCGACACGGCGCGTTCGCGGCCCTGGACGAGCTCGAACGGGCGGTGTGGGGGCGGGTGCGAGAGCGCCAGGCCGTCCTCCTGGAGCAGATCGACAAGGCGGCGCGCCACCTGTACCCGGAAGGGAAGCCTCAGGAGCGCCTGGTGAGCCCGCTGTACTTCCTGGTCCGCTACGGCGACGGCGTCCTCCGCGCGGCCGCCGCGGCCGCCGACGCCTGGAGCTCGGGCGCCACCCCGAGCGTTGCCGGTTCGCGGGGAGCCGGGTAGAATCGGACTCACCGCCGGACACCCGGCCGTCTGCGCTTCACGCACCGGAGCCTCCCGATGGTCCTGTGGGCCCTCGTCATCGTCGTCGTCCTCTTCATCCCCATCCTCGCCATCGTGCTGGATTCCCAGATCGGGAAGGCGATGGCGGAGCGGCTCTCCCGCGGCCAGACGCCCGAGGACGTACAGGGGAGGATCGAGGCGCTGGAAGCCGAGGTCCGGTACCTGGGCGCCTCCGTGGAGAAGCTGCAGGAGGAGGCGGAATTCGTGCGGTCGCTGGTCGAGGGTCCGGCCGGAGAGCGAGATGCGCGGCGGCTCGCTTCCCGGCCACACGAGCCCGGAAGCCCCGACTCCGAGCGGCCGTCGTCCGGTGGGTGACCTCCGGCCGTGACCGGCCCCGGGGTCGACGCGGCCGGAACCGCCAGCACCGCTCCGCGCTCCACCGCCCGCTCGGCCATCTCGGTGGCCACGGGCATCTTCCTGAGCCGGATCTCGGGCTTCGCCCGGGACGTGGCCATCGCCGCCTTCTTCGGGACCGGCGTCGCGGCCGCCGCCTACAACGCCGCCCTCCGAATCCCGAACGTCCTGCGGAACCTCCTCGGCGAGGGCACGCTGTCGGCCTCCTTCGTGCCGGTATACAGCGCTCTGCTGGAGAGCGACGTCGAGTCGGCCGACCGCCTGGCCCGCAACGTCCTCGGAGTCGTGCTCGGTGTCGCCGCGCTCCTGTCGGCGGCCGGCGTGCTGGCGGCGCCGCTCCTCACCCGGATCCTCGTTCCGGGCACCGGGTGGAGTGCCGCGGACCTCCGGCTCACGACCTCGCTCGTCCGCATCCTGTTCCCGATGACCGGCGTCATGATCGTCGGGGCCTGGGCCCTCGGGGTCCTGAACAGCCACCGGCGCTTCTTCCTCCCGTTCGTCGCGCCGGTGGCCTGGAACCTGTCGCAGATCGCCGGACTCCTGATCGGGAGCCGCCTCGGCTGGACGTCCCTCGTCCACGTCCTCGCGTGGTCCACCCTGGTGGGCAGCGGGCTCCAGGTGGCCGTCCAGCTCCCCGAGATCGTGCGCCTCCTGGGTCGGCTGCGGCCGCGCCTGGAGCGGGCCTGGCAGCCTTTGCGAACCGTGCTCGGCAACGCGGGTCCCGTGGTAGCCAGTCAGGGCGTGTTTCAGATCTCGAGCCTTCTCGACCTGGTGTTGGCCAGCTTCGTGGCCCCCGCGGGTCTGGCCGGGATCTACTACGCCCAGCGCCTGGCCTATCTGCCGCTCAGCCTGGTGGGTACCTCGGTGGCGACCGCCTCGCTCCCCGAGATGTCGCGTGACACCCGTGCCCACGCGCTCCGCCGGCGCCTTCGGATCGGCTTCCTCCAGGTCCTCTATCTCACGCTTCCCGCGGCGCTGGCCTTCCTGCTGTTCGGCGATCTCATGGTTCGGCTCCTGTTCGAGCGTCGCGCGTTCGGGGCCGCGAGCGCCGCGCTCGTCACCGCTATTCTGATCGCGTTCGCCGTCGGACTGGTGGCCACGAGCTCGATCAAGCTGTTCGCGAGCGGCTTCTACGCCTTCCAGGATACGGCGACGCCGATGCGGATCGCCGTGCTCTCGATAGGGATCGGGATCGGAATCGGGGCGGCTCTGCTGTTCGCGTTCCGGAGCCGGGGCTGGGGCCCGCTCTCCGTCACGGGGCTGATCCTGGGCGGATCGGCCGGCGCGTGGCTGAACATGGCCCTCCTGTGGAGCGGCCTCCGCTCCCGACTGGGACCCATCTTCGGGTGGCCTGTGGTTCCCGTGGTGGGGCGGATCGTGCTCGCCTCGCTGGTCGCGGCGGCCATCGGTGAGGGATCGAGGCACCTGCTGACCGGATCCCTGTCGGGGCCGGGGCTGGGCCGACAGCTTCTCTTCCTGGCCGGAACGCTCGGTCCGGCCGGGGTATCATACGCCGCGATCGCCGGACGCCCCCCCCGAGGCAACGCCGGAGGCCATGCCAGGGAAGGAGATGGAGCACCTTGAGGCGCTGCGCGCGCAGGCGGCCGATCTGCCGGCGCGCCCGGGCGTCTACCTGTTCCGAGATGGGGACGGCGAGGTGCTGTACGTGGGAAAGGCCAAGTCCCTGCGCTCTCGCGTCCGCAGCTACCTGCGATCCGATCCCGGCCGCTCCCTCAAGATCCAGGAGCTGGTCCGCCGCTCCCGCCGCATCGACACCATCGTCCTCGACACCGAGGCCGAAGCGCTCCTCCTCGAGTGGAACCTCATCAAGGAGCACGCGCCCCGCTTCAACGTCCAGCTCCGTGACGACAAGAGTTATCCCTACATCAAGGTGACGGTCGGGGAGCCGTTTCCGCGCGTGTTCGTGACCCGGCGGCTCGAGCGGGACGGCTCGCGCTACTTCGGACCCTTCACCGACGTGGGCCCCATGCGGAGCGCCCTCCGCATGATCAAGAAGGTCTACCACGTGCGGAGCTGCCGGTACGACATGCCGCGCGAGATGCCCGAGCGGCCCTGCCTGGATTACCACATCGGCCGCTGCAAGGCTCCGTGCGCCGGCTATCAGAGCCAGGCGGACTACCGGGCCATGATCGACGAGATCGTGGACGTGCTGTCGGGGCACACCTCCGGCGTCAAGAGAGCCGTGCGGGAGCGGATGGAAGCGGCCTCGAGCGGGCTCGACTTCGAGCGCGCGGCGGAGCTGCGGGATGTCCTCTCCGGTCTCGAGACACTGGAGCGGCGCCGGACGGCCGTGGACTTCCGCGGCGGCGACCGCGACGTGCTGGGGGTCGCCCGCGAAGAGGCCCTGGCCTGCGGGGTCCTCCTGAGGGTGCGGGAGGGGCGGCTCCTGGGCCGGGAGATGCACTTCGTGCGCAATGTGGAGTCGGAGGAGATCTCCGCGCTCACGGAGACTCTCGTGAAGGGCTTCTACCTGCGGCGAGAGGACCTCCCCGGCTCGCTCCTCGTGCCCGCCGAGTTCGAGGACCGGGGCCTGGTGGAGGAATACCTCGCGCTGCGACGGGATGGCCCGTTCGAGATCCGCGTGCCCCAGCGCGGCACCGGCCGGCGCCTCCTGGAGCTGGCGGGCCAGAACGCCCGCCACCTGCTCTTCCAGGAGGCCGGAAAGCGGCTCCGTTCCGGGGGTGCGGGTGGGCGTCGGAGCGGGGCGGGGGAGGGTGAAGGAGGGGAGCCCGATGCCGAGAGCGCGGCGGCCGGTCCGGCCCGGGCCCTGGCCGAGGCACTCGAGCTGGACGCGTCGCCACGCTCACTCGTGTGCTTCGACATCTCGACCCTGCAGGGCTCGGAGTCCGTGGGGAGCGCGGTCTGGCTGGAGGACGGCCGGCCGAACAAGGACGAGTACCGCCGCTTCCGGGTGCGCCAGGCCCTGGACGGCACGCCGGACGACTATGCCATGATGCAGGAGGTGGTGGGACGGTACTTCCAGCGTCGGGTCCGGGAGGGGAAGAGACTCCCGGACCTGGTGGTGATCGATGGGGGCAAGGGGCAGCTCGGGGCGGCCCGGCAGGCCATGGAGGCGGCGGGCGTCTCGGATCTCCCGGTCGTGGCGCTGGCCAAGCGCGAGGAAGAGGTCTTCCGGCCCGACGTCCGGGAACCTCTGCGCCTGGACCGTCGCAGCCCCGCGCTCCACTGGCTGCAGCGTGTCCGGGACGAGGCACACCGTTTCGCCCTGACGTACAACCGCACGCTGAGGCGGCGGCGCACGCTCCGGTCACGACTGTCGGAAGTCGAAGGGGTGGGGCCGGCGCGCGAGCAGGAGCTCCTGCGGAGGTTCGGCAGCGTGGAGGCCGTGCGGGGCGCTTCGGCCTCGGAGCTGGCGGCGACGCCGGGGATCGGGGAGCGCATGGCGCGCCGCATCCTCGAGCAGCTGGAGCGGCTGGAGCGCACTCCGGAGGCGGACGCGGGGCCGGGGGAGGCGATAGCCCGTTGAGCCGGGTGGGCGCGGGGAGTGGGTCCGGACCGCGGGGTCCGCGGCCGGGCCTGTGCGGCCGGTGCCGGCACGCGCGTCCGATCGTGAGCGATCGCGGATCTCGCTTCTGGCTATGCGGGCGGGCCGCCGGCGACCCGCGCTTCCACCGGTACCCGCGGCTCCCCGTCCTCCGGTGTCCCGGGTTCGAGGCGGACGACGAACGCGCGGGCCAGGAGAGGAGGGCGCCGACCGGAACGACCGATCACGACCCCCCACGATGACGTAGGTTGTCGCCGCGAAGCACGCGGGCCGCCCGTGGTGGCCGCGCCGCGCCGGGGTCCCGAAGGGTCCGGGCGCCCGGATGGGACTCATACGAGGGACGGACGCGATGGGACCGGTGAAGCTCGAGTGTGGGGCGTGCGGACGGGAGGAGGCGTTCGGGCCGGGGGCCACCGTGTGTCCCTCCTGCGGCAAGCCGCTGCTGGCGCGCTACGCCGCCTCCGAGCTCGACGCCGACGAGCTGCGGCGCGCCTGGGCGAGTCGCCGCGGGTCGGGCATGTGGCGTTTCCGGGAATTGATGCCACTGCGAGATGGCGAGGAGCCGGTGACCCTCGGGGAAGGCGACACGCCGCTCCTCCGCGCCCGGGCGATCGGCCGCGATCTCGACCTCGACCTGAGGATCAAGGACGAAACGCGGAACCCGACCGGCAGCTTCAAGGACCGTGGTCTGTCGGCGGCCGTGACGCGCGCCGCGCTCGACGGTGCGTCGCGGTTCGTGGTTCCGAGCGCCGGAAACGCGGCCGCGGCGTTGTCGGCCTTCGCCGCCCGGGCGGGAGTCCCGGCCCGGGTCTACCTTCCGGTGGACACGCCGGAAGGGGTGCGGAGGCGCTGCCTCCACTACGGCGCGGAGGTCGAAGAAGTGGATGGTCTCATCACCGACTGCGGCCGCGAGGCGGCGGCCTACGCCCGGGAGACCGGTGCGTTCTCGGTCTCGACGCTGCATGAGCCCTACAGGCTCGAAGGCAAGAAGACCATGATGCTCGAGATCGTCCAGGAGCTGGGCTGGCGGGCGCCGGACGCCATCGTCTACCCCACGGGCGGCGGAACGGGACTCATCGGCTCCTGGAAAGCCCTCGCGGAGCTGGTCGAAGCCGGGGTCATCGCGGACGCGCCGACGCGCATGTACGCGGTGCAGAGCGAGGGATGCGCACCCATGGTCCGGGCGTTCGAGGAGGGGCTGGAAGAGGCGCCCGAGTGGGAGGGGGCGGTCACCGAGGCGTACGGCCTCCGGGTGCCCCGCGCACTGGGTGACTTCCTGATCCTGCGGGCGCTGCGCGAGACCGAGGGGGGAGCGGTGGCCGTCGCGGACGCGGCCATGCGGCGGGCCGCCGTGGAGCTCGGCGCCCGGGAGGGCATCGACGCCGCCATCGAGGGGGGAGCCACCCTGGCGGCAGCTCGCTTGCTGCGCGAGGCGGGGGAGCTGCACAGCGGCGAGACCGTGGTGCTGTTCGACACCGGAAGCCAGCTGGCCTACTGAGCGCGTCGGCGGAGGATCCGATCACCGAGCACGGTCCGGAGGGGTCCCCGGGAGCCGAGGGCGGTCGCCACGCCGTCTTCGATCCGTTCGCGGGCATCAGCGGCGACATGATCCTGGGCGCCTGGGTGGATCTCGGGCTGGGTGCCGACTGGCCCGCAGAGCTGGCGGACCGGCTGGGCCTCGCCTTCGAGCGGCTCGAGGTCGAGCGGGTGCAGCGAGCGGGTGTCTCGGGGGTCCGCGTCGCGGTGGAGCCCGCGGCCCCGAGCGCGGGTGCCCACGGACGCCACTACAACGAGCTCAAGACCGTTCTGGAGCGTGCCGATCTGGATGAGCCGGCTCGCGCACTGGCGCTCGACGCTCTCGCGCGTCTGGCGGGCGCCGAGGCTCGCGTGCACGGCGTCCCGATTGAGAAGGTCCACTTCCACGAGGTGGGGGCCGTCGACGCCGTCCTCGACCTGTGCGGCGGAGCGGAGGGCTTCCATCGCCTCGGGCTCACAGGTGCCAGTACCCGGCCCGTGTGCGTGGGGCGAGGAACCGTCTCCATCTCGCACGGCACGTATCCCTTACCGGCGCCGGCCACCGCCTATCTCCTTCAGGGGACCGCGATCCGGGTCGAAGGGTACGAGGGCGAGTGCACCACTCCCACGGGAGCGGCGCTCCTGGCGGCGATGACGGGGGGCAGGCCGCCCCGGGGCGATCTGGTCGTGGAGCGCGTGGGCTACGGCGCGGGATCCAGGAACCCGGCGGACCATCCCAACTGCCTCCGCGTGTGGGTGGGGCGGCGGCCCGATCCGGATGGCCAGGTGCTGGTCCTGCAGGCCGATGTCGACGACCTGAGCCCGGAGTTCGCGCCGCAGCTGATCGACGCGTGTGTGACCGCCGGCGCGCTGGATGCGTCGGTGGGGTGGCGGTTGATGAAGAAAGGCCGACCGGCCTGGCGCCTGGAGGCGCTGGTCCGGCCGGAGGCGCAGCCGGCGGTCGAGGCGGCCATCTTCGCGCATGTGCCCACGCTGGGCCTGCGTGGGTGGAGCGTGTTTCGGCACACACAGGCACGCCGCTCCGAGACGAGGGAGTGGCGCGGACACTCGATACGCATCAAACTCTCTCCCGCCGACGGGGACCCGGATGGGCCCTGGACCGGCAAGCCGGAGCACGATGATGTCGTGGCGGCGGCGGCCCGGGAAGGGCTGGCGCCCCGTGCCGTCCTGGCGGCGCTGCGCCGGGAGTGGCCGGATCTGGCATAGGGGCCCGGGCAGCTGAGGGCCTCCAGGGATGGACCGACGAGGAGAACCACAACCATGGGAAAGGACGACACCGTGAGTGATCGACGACGGCATGTGACGGTCGTCGGGGCCCTGGTGGCTGTGCTGCTCGGTCTCGGACCGGTCGCGGTGGCGGCCCAGCAGGATACGGCCCAGCAGGCGCAGCCCAAGAAGGAGTGCAAACTCCAGGGGACCGACGTCACCCAGAAGGCCGAGAAGGACATCGACGACGCCAAGAAGGCGGCGGCGGCGGGCGACTCCGCCAAGGCGCAGGAGGCACAGCTGGGCTTCACGAGCGCCATGCGGCTTCTGAAGGTGGCGCTGGCACAGAACGGCAACGACCCGGCCGCGCTCTGGCTCCTCGGACGGGCCAACGTCGGTCTGCACGACTACGTGGCCGCCGATTCGGCTCTGAACGCGTTCATCGCGCTGGAGCCGGGTTGTCAGCACCTGGTGACCGCGCTGCGTCAGCAGGCGTGGGTCGACCTCTACAACCAGGGCGTCCGCTCCTACCAGGGAGGGAACACGGCTCTGGCGATGGCCATGTTCGATTCGGCCAACATCATGAGCCCCGACCCCCGCTCGCTGAACAACGCGGCGCTGCTGCACCAGCAGAGCGGCGACACGGCCGTGGCCGAGTCGCTGTACCGCAAGACGCTGTCGACCGAGGGTGATTCGGTGCAGGTACAGGCGGCGACGATCAACCTGGCCGTGCTGCTACAGCGCCAGGGGAAGGTGGACGACGCCCTGCAGGTCTACCGTGATTACCTCTCCAAGCACCCCAAGGCCGTGACCCCCAGCATCAACCTGGCGGTGGACCTGGCGCGCGCAGGCCAGGCCGACAGTGCGAAGGCGATCCTATCCAGTTTGGCGGAGCGCCAGGACCTGTCCTTTGACGACCTGACGGATCTCGGGACGGGGCTCCTGCAGGTGCAGGAAAGCACCGCCGCCGAGAAGGTGTTCGACCGGGCCCACAAGGCCAATCCGTACGCCAAGGACGGATACATGTATCTGCTGCAGGCGGCCGTGAGCGCCGGAGACTTCAAGACGGCCGCCGATGTGGGGGGACAGCTGCTGGATCACTATCCCTACGAAAAGGACGCCTACCGGGCCGTGGCCCAGTCGCTCGACAAGCTCGGACGGAAGCAGGAAGTTCAGCAGAGGCTGCAGCAGATGCAGTCCCTGCCGCTCGAGTTCGTCGACCTGCAGCTGCAGGGCCAGGGCGGCACCTACGTCGTGCAGGGCCAGGTAGCGGGTGGCACGGCCTCGGGCAAGAAGGTCACCATTCCGTTCACGTTCTACGGTCCCGATGGCAGCAAGGTGACCGAGAAGAGCATCAGCCTGACCGTTCCCGGCCAGGGAGAGATGGGCGGCGTGCAGTTCCAGGTGCAGTCTCAGCAGCCCATCGCCGGCTTCACATACGGAAAGGCCACGTCCGGGTCCTGACCTTCCACGGAGGCCCGCCCCGGTCGGACGCTCGTCCGGACCGGGGCGGCGCACTCCGCGGCCGTCCGGGTCGTGCCCGGAGGGTTCGCGCCAGCGTCAGTCGGCCAGCGGGGTAGCCAGCGTGCAGACGGAGACGCGACAGGAACGCGCCGCGCCACCGGCGACTCGACGCCCCACGGTCGCCATCATCGGGCGTCCCAACGTCGGAAAGTCCACCCTATTCAACCGCATTCTGCGACGGCGGGTGGCCATCGTAGCCGAGCGGCCCGGGGTGACCAGGGACCGTCAGTTCGCCCCGGCCGAGTGGTCGGGACGCGAGTTCCTGCTCGTGGACACGGGCGGGCTGGTCGACGCGCCCACCGAGGCCATGGAGGGCGAGATCCGGCGCCAGGTGCTCACGGCCCTTGAACATGCCGACGTGGCTCTGTTCGTGGTCGATGGTCGCGCGGGGGTCCTCCCGGTGGACGAACATGTGGCCGACCTTCTCCGGCGCTCGGGTCGACCCGTGCTCCTGGCGGTCAACAAGGTCGACGAGCCGGTCGGATCCCTGGCGCACGTCGACTTCTTCCGTCTCGGGCTCGGCGAGCCGGTTCCGGTGAGCGCCCTGAGCGGAAAGGGGAGCGGAGACCTCCTGGACCGGCTGCTCGAGAAGCTCCCGCCGCCTGAAGCAGGGGTGGTCGCGCCTACCGGCGAGGTCGGGATCGCGGTCATCGGCAAGCCCAACGTCGGCAAGTCGAGCTTCGTGAACCGGCTCCTGGGCGAGGACCGGGTGATCGTGCACGAGGAGGCCGGCACCACACGCGACGCGATCGATACCTTCCTGGAGTTCGAGGGAACGCCCGTACGGCTCGTGGACACGGCCGGCCTCCGTCGGCGCTCCCGGGTCGATGACGACGTGGAGTTCTACAGTCGCCTGCGGGCCGACTCCGCCATCAAGCGCGCCGACGTCTGTCTCCTCCTCGTGGACTGCCGAACCGGCGCCGGGAACCAGGATTTTCGCATCGGCCAGGCGGCGTGGGATGCGGGTTGCGGCCTCGTGTTCGTGGCCAACAAGTGGGATCTGGTGGAGGATCGCGGTCCGGACGTGTTCGACCGCTTCGTGGCCGAGCTCAGGGAGCGCGCCCCGTACCTGAGAAGGGTGCCCATCGTCACGACCTCGGCGGTCAGCGGTCGACGCGTGCGCAAGGCGCTCGAGCTGGCCCTCGAGGTGCATGAGAATCGCCGGCGCCGCATCTCCACCGCCGAGGTGAACCGGGTGCTTCAGGAGCTCACGCGCCACCGACAGCCACCCCAGGGCGGCCGGGGCGACATCCGCCTCCTGTACGGCAGCCAGGTGGACGTCGAACCGCCCACCTTCGTGCTGTTCGTCAACAGGCCCCGGGAGCTCGCCGACCACTACGTTCGCTATCTCGAGAACGGCTTTCGGGACGCCTGGAATTTCGAGGGCTCGCCGATCAGAATCAGGCTCAAACAGCGCCGGGGAGATCGCCGGTGAGGGTCGCGGTGCTCCTGGTGGTCGCCTACCTGGCGGGCTCCATTCCGACCAGCTACCTGGCCGGTCGGCTGGCCGGCGTGGACCTCAGACGACTCGGGAGCGGCAATCTGGGCGGCACCAACGTCTACCGGGTGCTGGGATGGAAGGCCGCGGTCCCCGTCGTGGCGGTCGACATCGCCAAGGGACTCGTGCCGACCTGGCTGTTTCCGTCCTGGGACGGCAGTGCCCTGACCGGTCTCGCTCTGGCCTACGGGTTGTGCGCGATCGCGGGCCACATCTGGCCGGTGTTCCTGAAGTTCCGGGGAGGGAAGGGGGTCGCGACCTCCGGCGGCGTCCTGCTCGCGCTGGCACCAGTGGCCCTCCTGGTGGGCGGGCTCCTGTGGGCCGGCATGGTGATGGTGACGCGCATCGTGTCACTGGCTTCCCTCACGGCGGCTACCGCGATCCCGATCATCGCGTACCTGGTCGATGCGCCGTGGCCTACGGTGGCGTTCAGCGCCGGACTCGCCGCGCTCGTGTGGTATACGCATCGGGACAACCTCGGTCGACTGCGGCGCGGCGAGGAGCTACGCTTCGGAGCCGGCCGCCAGACGCCCGGGAGGGGCGCGTGAGCGAGGGCCGGATCGCGATCCTGGGTGCCGGAAGCTGGGGAACGGCGCTGGGACACGTCCTGACGCGCAACGGACATCGCTGCAGGTTGTGGTCGCACGATCCGAAGGTGGCCCGGGCCGTCGCGGACTCGGGCCGCAACGACCGTTACCTGCCCGGGATCGCACTGTCCAAGTCGTTGAGGGCCACGCCGGACATGTCGCGGGCGCTGGCGGGCGCGGAGGTCATCGTGTGCGCCTCGCCTTCCCACGCCGTGCGCGAGGTGATGGAAGAGGCCCGCTCCCACGTCGATGGGCGGCCGCTTCTCATCAGCGGCTCGAAGGGGATCGAGATCGCCACGGGCTCCCGCATGAGCGAGGTGATCGAGGCCGTGCTCGGAGCGGAGCGGACCGACGGGCTCGTCGTACTCTCGGGACCCAGCTTCGCCTTCGAGCTGGCGCGGGGCATGCCCACCGCCGTGGCGGCGGCTTCCACCTCGACGGAGCGTGCGGCGGAGTGTCAGGCGCTGTTCCAGAACGACCACTTCCGGGTCTACACCCAGCGGGACGTGGTGGGGACCGAGCTCGGAGGAGCCCTCAAGAACGTGATGGCCCTGGCGGCCGGGATCAGTGACGGCCTCGAGCTGGGGGCCAACGCGCGGGCCGCGCTCCTCACGCGCGGCCTGGCGGAGATGGTGCGGCTCGGCGTGTGCCTCGGGGCGGAGGAGCACACCCTGTCGGGGCTGGCCGGAGTCGGAGACCTCATCCTCACGTGTACCGGCGATCTCAGCCGCAATCGCCGCGCCGGACTCGCCATCGGGCGCGGACAGCCGCTCGAAGCGGCCCTGGCGGAGGTCCGCATGGTGGTCGAGGGGGTGCCGACGACGCGGGCCGCCGTGGACCTGGCCCGGAGCCACGGGGTGGAGATGCCCATCGTCCGGGCGGTATACTCCATCTTGTTCGAGGACGTGGGCCCCAGGGAGGCCCTGGCCGCGCTCATGGCCCGAGAGCCCAAACCGGAACGCTGGAGCTGAGTGGTGGCGGACGACAGGATCGCGCCGAAGGAGTACTACTCGATCGGCGAGGTGTGCGACATCACGGGGCTCAAGGCCCACGTGCTGCGCTACTGGGAGACCCAGTTCCCGGCCCTGAGCCCCTCCAAGAACCAGGCGGGGAACCGGGTGTACCGGCGCAAGGAGGTGAAGCTGGTGCAGCTCCTGCGCCACCTCCTGTACGTCGAGAAGTACACCATCGAGGGGGCGAGGAAGAAGCTGGAGCAGCTGCGCAAAGAGGGAAAGGTGGCCCGGGCCTCGACCGCCGCCTGGGATGCGCACGTCATCCGCGACCTGCGGCAGGACGTCGACGAGCTCCTGGACCTGCTGACCCCGGAAGCGTGAGCCCGACCGCGGCTTCGCTCGACGCGGGTAGAGACCGAAAGCCCCGGATCCTGTGTACCAACGATGATGGGATCCACGCGGCGGGCCTCCAGGTCCTCTCCCGCGTAGCCCGCGGTCTCGGTGCCGTGCGGGTCGTGGCGCCCGACCGCCAGCAGAGCGCCAGTAGCCACTCGCTCACGCTCCACCGTCCGCTCCGTCTCACCGAGTCGGGCCCGGGTGCGTACGTGGTCGACGGAACCCCGACCGACTGTGTCCTGCTCGCCGTGGGGCAGCTCTACGACGAGGTCCCCGACCTGGTGCTGTCGGGGGTGAATCACGGCCCCAACATGGGCGAGGACGTCCTGTACTCGGGAACGGTGGCGGCCGCGATGGAGGGCACGATCCTGGGCGTCCCCGGCGTCGCGATCTCCTTCGTGGGCCAGGACGAGGCCAGGATCGAGGAGTACGAGCCCCTTCTCGGGCGGCTCCTGTCCGGCATGCTCGCGCACCGGGACCTCCCGCCCGAGACCTTCTTCAACGTGAATCTGCCGGACCGCCCGGCCCCGGAGATCGAGGGCGTCCGGATCACCTCGCTGGGGCGCCGCACGTACCTGGATTCGCTCACCCGGAGCCGTGATCCGAGAGGTCGCGAGTACTTCTGGATCGGCGGCGGGACGTCGCGCTGGAGAGGTCGCGAGGACTCGGACTTCCGCGCGGTGGAGGCCGGCTACATTTCGGTGACGCCGCTCCACCTGGATCTCACCGACTTCCACCTCATCGAGGAGGTACGCGGTTGGTCGCTGGAGCCGTGAGGGAAGCCTACGGCCGCGACCGCCGGCGCCTTGTCGAGCGCCTGCGGGCCGTCGGGATCGAGGACCTGGCGGTGCTCCACGCGGTGGACACGGTCCCGCGCCACCGGTTCGTCCCCGAGGTCGTGGCTCACCGCGCCTACGAGGACGCGGCCCTGCCGATCGGGGGCCGGCAGACGATTTCGAGGCCGGCGGTCCACGCGCTCCATCTGTCGCTCGCCGGAGTCGCGGGGGGCGACAAGGTCCTCGAGGTCGGCACCGGCTCGGGGTATCAGACGGCCCTGCTCGCCACGCTGGGCGCCCGGGTGTACTCCATCGAGCGCCTCGAGGAGCTCTCCGAGCGCGCACGCGCCACCCTGGCCGAGCTCGGCTACGCCGACGTCCACCTGCGAGTGGGCGATGGAAGCGCCGGCTGGCCCGAGGAGGCGCCGTTCGACGTCATCCTGGTCGGAGCGGCCGCGGCCGCGATCCCCGGCGCTCTCCGAGAGCAGATGACGGTGGGCGGCCGCATGCTCGTGCCCGTCGGAAGCGGGGGCGGACAGCGTCTCATCCTCGTGCGGCGGGTGGACGAGGGGTGGGAGCAGCGCGTCGTGGACGACGCCCGCTTCGTGCCCCTCATCGCGGGCGAGGACGGTTGAGCGACGCGGACCGGACCCTCGAGACGCCCCGTTCCCGCAACCCTGTTCGGCGGCTGTACGACTGGGTCCTGCGGTGGGCGGACCGCCCGACCGGGCCGGTCGCGCTGGTGGGACTGGCCGCAGCCGAGGCCGTATTCTTCCCGATTCCGCCGGATGTCCTCCTCATTCCGCTGTGCCTGGCCCGCCCGCGCCGGGCCATGCGCTTCGCGCTGCTGTGCACGCTGGGATCGGTGGGCGGTGCGCTCATCGGCTACTGGGTGGGCCGCGAGCTGTACACGGCCGTCGCGCGCCCGCTCCTCGAAGTCTACGGCTACCTGGGAGTGTATCGGCACGTCGGCGAGCTGTATCGCCGGAACCTGGTCCTCGCCCTCGGGTCGGCCGGCTTCACCCCGATTCCCTACAAAGTGTTCACGATCGCCGCCGGGGGCTTTCAGGTTCCGCTGGGCGCCTTCGTGGTCATCTCGGCCGTCAGCCGGGGGGGACGCTTCTTCCTGGTGGCCGGGCTGCTCCGGTTGTTCGGGGAGCCGATGCGCGCCTTCATCGACCGGTACTTCAACGTGCTCAGCGTGGCGCTCGTGCTCCTCATCGTCGCCGGCTTCCTGGTCGTGCGCTGGACCCTCGGGAGCCCGTGATCTTCGCGGTTGGCGCCCCCGGGTCGCGCCGCGTAGGTTGGGGGCGCCGCGGCCGGGAGGCGGCTGCGGGCCGCACCGGGGAGCCCCGTCGCCCCGTTTCGATCAGTCCGGGGAGCCACGCTTGAACGACCGACTTCCGCCGGTGTTCTCCGCCCAGGAGCCCGAGGGTGACGAGCCGGGTGCGGCTGCGGGAAGCCGACGGTCCCCGTGGCCGCCCGTGGTGTACGAGGGGATGATCCGGCCGGAGCCGATCGCGAAGAAGGTCCGGGAGCGCATCGAGGACTTTCCGGACTTCCCGGAGCCGGGGATCCTGTTCCGGGACCTGATGCCGGTCCTGCGGACTCCCGCGCTGTTCGAGAGGATCGTGTCGTACTTCGCCGCCGAGGCGCTGCGGTCTGGAGCCGACTCGGTGGCAGGGATCGAGTCGCGTGGCTTCCTGTTGGCGGCACCGGTCGCGCTGCAGCTGGGGCTTCCCCTGTGCCCGATTCGCAAGCAGGGAAAGCTCCCCGGCGCCACGATCCGGGAGCGGTATGCGCTCGAGTACGGTGAGGCCGAGCTCGAGATCCAGGCGGCCGCGCTGCGGGCCGGTAGCCGGGTGTTCGTCCTGGACGATCTCCTGGCCACGGGCGGAACGCTGGAGGCGGCGTGCCGGCTCGTGGAGCGGTCGGGGGCTCGGGTCGCCGGCCTGGGCGTGGTGGTCACGCTGGCGGCACTCGGGGGACGTGCGAGGCTGTCCCGCTACGACCTCGTCTCGCTCGTGGATCTCTAGGAGCGAAGGGGCTCCCGGGATCGCCCCGGGTGGGACGGCACCGCGCCGATGAACGGAAGACAGAGGAGTCGATGGTAGCCAAGAGCTCGACGAGTCGGGGACGGTCCCGGCACGATTCGCACGTGAGCACGGAGGATGCGCTCGCCGTGGGGATGCTGCGCTCGATCGACTGGGCGCGTCGACACCAGAGGGGCGTGATTCTGGCGGCACTTCTGGCCGTCGCCCTGGTGGCCGGCTTCATCTACTACCGCGACTATCGCCGCAACCTCACGGCCCGGGCGGCCACCCAGCTGGACCAGCTCGAGGCTCAGATCGCCACGGCCGGCACCCCGACAGCGGCGGTCGGACGGCTGAAGGACTACCTGAACCGGTTCGGCGGTACGCCTTCGGCCGACGACGCCCGCCTCCTGCTGGCGCGCATCCAGCTGGACCAGAATGCACCGAAGGACGCCCTCCAGGTGCTCGAGCCCCTGTCCGGTCGGCCGATCGACACACCGATCGGCTACTCGGCGGCCCGGCTCCGGGCGGATGCCTACTCAGCGGCGGGGGACCGGCCGCGGGCCATGCAGGTGCTCGACGATGCGGCGCGGAACGCCCGCTTCGCCTTCCAGCGCGACGATGCATCCGCCGAGCTCGCCGACCTCCTGGTCCTTGGAGGGAGCTACGACTCCGCCGCGGCCATTTACCGACGGCTGGCTTCCGATTCGGCGGGCACCGCCGGCGAGAACAACACGTACTCCCTGCGCCTGGGCGAGGTGCTGGCCATGAAGGCGGCGGGAGTCAAGCCGCCGCAGGGCCCTCCGGCCGACACGGCCCGCCCGGACACCACGCTCTCCGGCGGAATCGTGCCTGGAGCGGCGCCGGGCGCCAGCGGTCTGTCCCGACCCGGGAACCCTTCGGGCGACTCCGCGTCCGCCGGTCCCGCGGACACGTCGGGCGGCGGATCGGGGTAGGCGGCAGGGAAGGGGCGAGCGGCGACCGCGAGCCGGTCGCCGGGGCTTCAGGCTTCTTCGTGCTCGGGGCCGTGCTCGAACGGATCGGTTCCGTCGCTGCCGCTCGTCCCGGCCGCTCCGCCGTCTTCGAGCGGAATGGTGAAGCTGAAGCAGGAGCCCACGCCGAGCTCGCTCTCGGCCCAGATCTTCCCCCCGTGGGCCTCGACGATCTTCCGCGAGATCGCGAGCCCGAGTCCCGTGCCCGCCTTCGCATCGCCGGCCCGCCGTCCAAGCAGGAACACGTTTTCGAGGTCGGCCTCCGACATCCCCGAGCCGCTGTCGGCCACCGAGCAGCGCATCCACGAGCTACGGGGCTCGGCCCTGAGCGCGATCCAGCCGCCCTCGGGCGTGTAGCGCAGGGCGTTCCCGATCAGGTTCGCCAGAACCTGTAGCAGCCTCTCACGGTCGGCCCGCATGTACGGGAGTCCCGGACCGACATCGAGACGGAGCTGGATTCCCTCGTCCTCAGCCAGCTGGAGGAACAGCTCCTCGGCCTCCTCGAACAGGAGCGTCACGTCCACCGGCTCCAGCTTCATGCGGATGGGCCGGTCCGCGCCCGGCCGGACCTCGAGGTCCTCGATGAGGTGACGCATGCGGTCCACGGTGGTCAGGATCGGCTCGAGGTGCTCCAGGTCCGAGTCCGAACGCTCGTCGGCGCCCGGGCCGTCGATCAGGAAGCCGGCGTGGACGGCGATCATCTGGAGGGCGTTGCGCACGTCGTGCGAGACGATGCGGGCGATCTCCTCTCGAGCGGCCAGGGCGCTCTGGGCGCGCTCGTACAGCTGACAGTTTTCCAGGGCGAGGGCCATTCGTTGGGCGAGCTCCTGTGCCAGCACGCGGTCCTCCATCCCGAAGCCCGCGCCCTGGCCGGCATCCAGGAAGAGGACGGCCCCGCACAACTCCGTACGCTCGCCTGCGCCCGAAAGCGGCAGCAGCATGGCGCGTCGAGGAGCGGTGGTTCCGGCGCCCGGACCGGGAGACTCTCCGGCGATCCGGGGCGCCTCACCGGACGCCGGGAACATGAGCGCTCGACCCCGGCGCATGGCCCGGGCCAGCCAGCCTTCCGGGTCACCGGGGGCCAGGCCCAAGCGATCCTCGAAGTCGGCCAGGGCCTCTCGCGCCTCGGAGTCACGGAACGCCAGCGCCAGCCGACGAACCCTTCCATCCCGCTCCAGGTAGGCGGCGAACCCGTCCGTGAACTCGGTCGCCACCACCTGGGCCACGCGCTGGACGTTGACGGCCGGGTCCAGGGAGCGAGCCAGGAGCTCACCGGCGTGCTCCAGGAACCCGGCTTGCCATGCCGCACGCTCGGCGGCCTCGCGGGCTGCCTGCTCGCGGACCAGGTCCCGTCGCCGCTCCTCGAGGAGCGTCTGCTGCGTGAGGTCCAGCAGGATCCAGCGGATGCCGATCGTCTCGCCGTTGCCGTCCCGGATGGGACGCGCGACGACCCCGACCGGAACTTCCGACCCTCCCTGGGTGCGCACGTGACCGGCCCACTCCGAGCCGGCTCCGCCACGCCGCAGGGCGTCGAGCCGCTCGCGGAACGCCTCGTGCTCCCGCTCGGGAATGAAACTCAGGGCGGGCTTGCCCACGAGCAGCGGACCGGGCACGCCGAGCAGGATCGCCGCGACGCGGTTCGTATCACGCAGGACGCCCGTGGGGCTGGTCACCAGGTAGGCGGTGGGTGCGAACTCGAACAGTTCCTGGTACCGGGAGCGCTCCACCTCCACCAGCCGCCGCTGGGCCACCAGAGCCTCGTTGTGCAGCGCGAGCTCCTCCTGGGCCACCCCCCGGAGCTCCTCGAGCGCGTGCTCGAGCTCCTCGAGCGCCTCACGGGCCACGGCCTCCTTGCCGACGGTGCCGTCCTCCATGCCGCGCCGGATGTGTGTGAGCCGGACGCGCGACCGGTGGATTTGCACGTCGAACCTGGGAAGCTCGACGTCCTCCACGTCCGCCCCCGGCGTATCCGGGGTCGGGACGAAAGCCGGGGATGGCCGGACGGGAGCTGAGCCCTCGTTCGGCGGGGTCGGCGGTTCGGCTTCCGACCGCTCGGGGCGATCGTTCATCGACATCGACGTCACCTCGTTTCACCTGGCGCGAGGGCTCCTCGTCCGGTCGGACGATGACCGGCGGTCCGCGGATGCGGCCGGTCCCGTCCCTTGGAAACTCCATCTGGCCGTCGAGCCTGCGCCGCCGTCCCTCCACCCGTCGGTCGACCGAAGGATCGCGACCGCCTCGCTCCATGGTCGATCGGACACGGTCGGCGAGCTCCTCTGGTATCACGGGAATATGCAGCGCCCGGAAATCAGTTCCAGGGTCCTCCCGGCGCACGTCGACCTCGGACGCGAGCCAGCGGTCTGATCGGGGTCATGCGGGCCGTCCGATCCAGCACGAGGAGGACCACCGGAGCCGTCTCGAGGACCGGGTCGGGAACCGCCGCGGTCGGCGCCGGACCCTGGGCACGCGTGCCGTCGTCCCGGACCTGGCCCGTGGATTCCGGCGCCCCGCGTGCGCCCGCGGGCCGTTCCGGCGGGGCGGCACTCCTCCCTAATGTGATGCAATATATTAATGAGCGTATCGTAAACTATGGCAATGGTCTATCATGGAAGCCAGCGAGCCTGTTTCTGGGTGGTGTCGGCCGTCGTCTTTATGGCGCATAATGTATATTATGTTAACTAGACATGGATGAGATCAGCTCCCGGGAACACATCGTGGCCCCGCCGGTCGCCTTCCCCGACCGCCCTCTCCCGGCACAGGGTCCGCTCACAGACGGCCGAAGGCGGCCTTGAAACGGAGCGCCCACACCCTCCACACCGCTTCCCGCACGATGGCACCGGACATCTTGCTCTCGCCGGTGTCGCGGTCGACGAACACGATCGGGACCTCGCACACGCGGAATCCGAGCTTCCAGGCCCGGAAGCTCATCTCGATCTGGAAGGCGTATCCGGTCGAGTCCACCTTCGAGAAGTCGATCCGCTCCAGGACATCGCGCCGCAAGCACTTGTAGCCGCTGGTGGCGTCGGTGACCGGGAGGCCCGTGACCCAGCGGGCGTACTTGTTGGCCAGCCAGCTGAGAAGGAGGCGCGACATCGGCCAGTTGACCACATTCACGCCCCGCAGGTACCGGGATCCGACCACCACGTCGCACCGTTCGGAGGCCGCGAGAAGATCCTGTAAATATTTGGGATCATGGGAAAAATCCGCGTCCATCTCGAGCAGGAGGTCGTAGCTGTCGGCCAGCCCCCGGTCGAAACCCTCCAGGTAGGCCGAGCCCAGCCCCAGCTTGCCGCTCCGGTGCAGCACCCGGACCCGGGGCTCCCCGCTCGCCAGTCGGTCGGCGAGCTCGCCGGTTCCGTCCGGCGAGGCATCGTCGACGATGAGAAGATCCAGGCGCGGATCGGCGGCGAGGATGGCCGGCACGATGGCGGGCAGGTTATCGATCTCGTCGTACGTGGGCATGACGACGAGGGCTCGACCCGTGCCGGGCCCGGATGCCGCGCTTCCACCGCTCATCGCTCCAGGCTCTCCTGCTCTGCGCCGCGTTTCGCCGACTCCATCTCTCCCGGCGGCGTACCCGGAGCGCCGGTCGAGGAGCCACCCGGGTCCCCTCCGCGGCCCGCCGCGGCCGCGGCGCCGAGGCCGAGGAGCTCGCTGGCCATGGTCCACAGGCGGGCGGCCACCGCCGCAGCGGCGGCCGCCGCAGGACCGAGCGGCGTGAGCGCGACCAGGAGCGCCGTCATGGCTCCCTCTCGCACGATGAGACCGCCGGGCGCGAGGAGGACCACGTAGCCGGCCACGTAGCTCGCCGCGAACACGCCCATCGCCACGGGGAGCCCGAGCGGGGCCGTGCTCCACAGCCCGCGGAGCAGACACCAGAATCCGACGCCATACAGGGCCCACGAGGCCACCAGCGCCGCGGCCGCCACGGCGAGATCGCGACCCCGCGGAGCCCCGATGTCGCCCGTCTCCTCGCGCGTGACCCGGGCCGCCGCACGGGTGGCGACCCGGAGGAGGGCCGGATGCAGGAGGAGCGCCAGGACCACTACCGCCCCGCTCCAAGCCCAGGGACCGCCCGCGTGGGCAGAGGCCAGGTCGCCCCCCAGCGTGGCCACGGCCACCGCGGCCCCCGTGACCAGGGTGACGACCTGGTAGCCGAGAGAGCAGGAGAGCGCGAGCGCGCCCGAGCCCCCGGTGCGGCGCAGGTGCAGGGCGAGCCCCGAGAGCTGCCAGACCTTCCCCGGGATGTACCGACCCAGGTTGGTGGTCAGCCACACGGCGACGCCGCGGCGGTAGGAGAGCCTCCCGCCGCCCGCACGGTACAGGTGCACCCACACGCCGCCCATCCACGCCAGATTCGTGGTGGCGAGCGCCAGCGCCGCCAGGAGCCAGCCCGCCGAGAGGTGGAACGAGGGGCCGGCTCCCGCGCGGAGAGAGGTGAGACGTCCCCACTGGCGGTGCAGGAGGATTCCGGCGAACAGAACCGCTGCGAGGAGGAAAAGGCCGGTCAGCAGCCGGCCGAAGGCCGGCCGCTTCACTCCCGGTGCACGGCTCGGCGTCGCCGCCCCACCAACAGGCCGAGGGCGACGAGGACGAGGACGAGGGTGAGCCCCGACAGCCAGGCGCCCACGCGGAACGCCGGAGACCGGTACACGAAACGGACTTCGTGCTGGCCCGCGGGCACATCCACCCCCCGGAAGGCCACGTCCGTCCGCAGCACCGGGACCTCGCGTCCATCCACGTACGCGTGCCAGTTCGGGTGGTACACCTCGCTGACGAACAGGAGGCCCCCGCGGCTCGCGTCGACCCGGAGCGTGAGAGCATCCGGCTGGTAGGAGGTCACGGTCGCGCTTCCCCGCCCCGCCGGCGGTGGAGGACCGGCCTCGTTCTCGACTACGGCCGCCGTACCCGGGTCACGGAGGGCGAGCGTGGCCCGGAGCGCCGAGGCCGTGTCTCGGACGCTCTCTACGCTGTCGGGGAAGAAGGCGTGCGGTCTGCGCAGCCCGTCGGCGACCCGGTAGAGATGGACATGGCCCTCGGCCGTGTCCGCCACGAGGAGGGGCGTGTTCAGGGCCGATGGGGCGGCCAGGAAGCGGAGGTCCAGCATGGGCCACAGGGCCGGGTCCCTGAGCAGGTTCTGGAACTGGTCGGCCCCGCCTACCAGTCGCTCGTACCACGCCAGGCGGAAATTCTGGCTCCCGGTCACGGCCGGGACGTCCCAGAGCATGAGCTGGTTCGGCCCGAAGCTGTTGCCGGCCGGCCACACGCGCTGCCCGGGCTCCAGGGCCGCCTCCATGTGCGAGACGATGGGAGGTTCAGCCAGGAATCGGCTCGCCTCGATCGTGCTCCGGTAGCGGGAGTCCACGCGCCACAGGTCGGCCACCAGAGCGATCGCGACCAGGATCAGGGCCCAGCGGGGTAGTCGTTCCTCGGACACGGCCTGCCCGACCGCCAGCGTTCCGCCCCACAGGACGAACACGATGAGGCCGGTCGCGCGCAGCGGCGCGGCCAGCTCCGGTGGTGGCGATGGCTGATGGCCGGCCGAGAACCACGAGCTCGCCACCCAGCGCAGGAGACCGTGCGGAGAGAGGAACGCGAACAACGCCAGGAGGAGAAAGGGGGTCGATGCGACCCAGATCCACAACCAGGGGAGACCGCCGTCCCCGGAGGCTCGGCGCGCGTCGAGGATCCTCTGGCACCCGATCCCGGCCAGCAGGGCCGCGAAGAACTCGACCGGCGGGAGCATGAGCGAGGGCGCCCGGAACTTCTTCACGAACGGGATCAGCGCGTAGGCAATGCGGTGCACGGGGGTAGCGCTCCCCAGCGTGAACAACACCCCGAGGAGCGTAACCCCGGTCAGGACCCAGGTCCGGCGATCGCGCCGAGCCCCCACGACGCCGACGGCCCCCAGGGCCAGCGTCACGGCTCCGAGGTACTCGGTGTGCAGCTTGAACGGGTTGTTTCCCCAGTAGGTCTGGAGCGACCCGATGAGGTCGGGGAGGAAGAAGGCACTCGACTCCTGCGGCGGCACGGCCCAAGACGAGGCGAAAGCATAGCCCCCCTGCCCCACGCCCCGTACGCCGTAGCGCATCATGGAGAGGGTGGGCAGGAGTTGCACCGAGCCGATCAGGGCGGCCACCACGAACGCCAGGACACCCCAGGCCGCCAGGCGTCCGAGCCGCGCACCGGAACGGTCCTCCGGTCCGGCGGGCCCCTTCCCCTCCCGGGCCACGAGCGTGGCCCTCAGCACCCCGTACAGGAGGAGCATGAGCGACGCGTAGTACATGATCTGCACGTGGGGCGTGAAGATCTGGGCCGCCACCACGAGTCCCATACCCAGGAACGGCGCCACCCGTCCGGTGCGAATCCCGCGCTCCATGAGGGCGAAGGCGCCCGGGATGAGGACGGCGGCGAACATGCGCCCGTCGTGCCCGCCGTACAGGTTGGCCATGAACCAGCCGCCGAACATGAACGCCAGGCCGCACAACGACGACGCCCACCGGCCCAGTCCCAGAGAGCGCCCCGCGGCGTAGGCCAGCACGCCGGCGAGGAACACGTGCAGGACGAAGGTCCAGCCGATCGCCCTCCACAGCGGCATCACGAGATACAGGAGACTCGAGGGATAGAAGACGGGACCCGGCAGGATCCCGAGGTACGGCACGCCCGCGTACACGAGCGGATTCCAGAGCGGCAGCCCGCGTCCGGCCCGGATTTCCTCGAGCCCGAAGTGCCGCATCTGGTAGGCCTGGCTCAGCATGTCCGTCCCGAACAGCATGCGCCCGGGGTGGAAGACGAACGAGGCGAAGTAGAGGATCGCGAGCGCGGCGCACACGGCCGCGAACGGGAGCGGACCGGGCCCGGTCTCGGTCATCCGTCGCCAGGCGGTCGCGGCAGCACCGGAGCCGGGGCCCGTTCCGGACGGCCCTCCGGGGACGCGCTTCGTTCCGGTGGCCTCCCCGCCGGTCCCTCGGCCGGCCTCGCCTCTTCCCGGACCCGCCGTCCGGCTCACGCGGTCTCCGGGCGGCGCAGGACCAGGAACCACTGGGGTGAGAGCGCGTGCAGGAGGGCCCGGCGCGCCGGCCCCGGGATCGCCCTCAGCCCGCGCCACGCCATTCGCGCGGCCATCCCCCGCCGGCCCTCCAGGAGGTCGTCCAGCGCGCGCGTCGTCCGATCCTCCACCTCCAGCCCCGCCTCGTGCACGAGACGGACGAGATGCCGCCAGGTCAGGAAGCGGATCCCCTCGTAGCCGGCGCCCCGGCCCGAGGCCCGGACGTACGTCGCGGCCAGGCGGCGCGGAAGCCAGCTCAGGAATGGAAGACGGTAGTGCGGCTCCATCACCATCCGCCGGTTTCCGGCCGACACGTAGGCCCTTCCTCCAGGCGCCAGGATGCGGGCCAGCTCGCGGAACAGGCCCGCCTGGTCGGAAACGTGCTCGTAGAGTTGATTCAGAAGGGCGAAATCCACTGATTCCGGTCGAATGGGCAGGCACAGCACGTCCGCCACCACCATGCGACCCCGCTCGTCGATGAACGCCCGGTCCAGGTCGAACCCCACGATCGGCCGCTGGAACAACTTCTCGAGCTCTCGCTTGATGAGGCCGGTGCCTGCACCGAGGTCCACCACCCTGCCGCTCCGCTCGAGCTCCTCGTGGCACAGGTGCGCGATGACCCGGGCCTTCTCCGGTCGCTGGCTGAGATACTCCCGTGAGTGGACGAAGGCCTCGTAGCGGTCGTCCCTGCCCTGCGTCATCCCGCCCTCTCCCCCCGCCCGGTCCCATCGCTCCGCTCCGCTTCAGCGGACCGCTGCCCCCCGGGAACCCCCGTCCTGCGCCGCGAGCGCGCCTCCGCGTACACACGATCGAGGTCGTGCAGGATGCGCTCCCAGGAGAAGTCCTCCGCGGCCCTGCGGCGTCCCGCGGCGGCGATGCGCCGGGCGGCCTCGGGATCCGAGGCGAGCCCCAGGATGGTCCGGGCCAGCGCGCCGGCGTCTCCCGGCGACACCAACCACCCGGAGCGGCCGTGCTCCACGATATCGGGGATGCCTCCCACGTGCGAGGCGACCACCGGTCGGCCGTGGCGCATCGCCTCGAGGAGGACCACGCCGAGGCCTTCCGTGTCGCCCTTACGGTCCACCACGGCCGGGAGCACGAACACGTCGGCCGTCCGATAGAGCCGGGACAGCTCCTCGGAGGTCACGTAGCCGGTGAACTGAACGCTCTCCTCCACCCCCGCCTCGCGCGCGGCGTCGCGAATCCTGGTCTCCCACTCGCCCTCGCCGACGACCGTGAGCCGCGCGGGCCGGGTGGCGAGGATCTCCGGCAGCGCCCGCACCAGCACGTCCACGCCCTTGCGCTCCACGAGCCGTCCCACGAACAGGATCCGGATCGGTTCGCGCGTCCCGCCCGAAAACGGCTCGCGGGGAGCCGAACCGGCCTCGTCCCCGGCTCCCACCGCCGCCGCGAAGGGCACGACGGTCGGCTCCACGCCCGAGATGTCGCGCACCATGGCGGCCGTCGAGCGGGAGATCGCCGTCACCGCGTCGGCGGTCGAGGCGCTCCACCGCAGGAAGGGGAGGAGCCACCGCATCCGGCGCGACACCCAGGTGAGCTCCACGGAGTAGAAGCTGCACACCAGCGCCGAGCGCCCGCCCGAGGCTCTCCTCGCCGCGGCTCCGATGAGCGCGTGGGGCATCGGCCAGTGGACGTGCACCACGTCCGGCCGCTCCCGCCCGACGATGGCCCCGGCCCGGCAGCCCCCGGCCAGATAGAGCGGGACGAGCGCGGCCTGCACGGGGGAACGCCGGATCCGGTCCGGCACCGTCTCATCGTGGGTGAGGGTCTCCCACGCGGCCGGCGCGTAACGGAAGCGTCGGACCGGAATCCCCTCCACCTCGACCGCCCCCCCGCCCCGGTAGGCCGGAGCCAGCACCTCGGCCTCGATGCCTCGCTCCCTCGAGCGCCGCACCAGCTCGACCATCCACGGCGTGATGACGTCCCCCGGTCGGCGCGGGAAGGCGGTCACCACGTGCACCACCCTCACGGCCGATCTCCCGGAGCGGGGGGAGCCCGGAGACCGGGCGCCAGCGAACTCCGGTTCGCCCGGGGATCGGCGCGTGCGGCGCTGGCCGGCGCGGTCCGCCCGGGTAGGAGGGCGGTCCCGGGCGCGGGCCGGTAGGCGAGGATCCACGTCTGTGGCTCCCCGCCGCGGTGCACGAGCGAGAAGCGGTCGGCATGCGCGCGGATCGCCGGCACCAGGTACTCGGCCGTGGTGGCCGAGACCTGGTCGATGACCACGAAGTCCGCCCCCATCTCGTCCAGTCCGCGCATCAGGAGGTCCGGGTCCGACGTGAATCGGTACACGTCTCCCCGCAGACCCGAGAACCAGTAGAAGAGTCGCGGCTTCCGGTTGGCCACGATCGCGTCGGCGGGAAGGTGGGAGCCGGCCCACCGTGCCGCATCGTAGAAGCTCTCCATGGCCGGCGGGTCGCACGGAGCGCCCGCCCGGTAGTCCGCAATGCACCGGACGCGGAGGGGCGCGGTCCGGAGCACGTACAGCGCGCCCGGGAGGATGAGGAGAAGCGCCGCCGCGGCCCCCGCGGTCCGGGCCCTACGACCGGCCCGGGAGGCCCCTCCCGGCGGCCTCCCGGTCTTGTCCCCGTCCCGGTCCGTCGCGACCTCCGCGAGCGCCCCGGCGCCCACCAGGACGTAGAGGAGGAGGAGCGGCAGGACCGGAAGGAGGAAGCGGCGGTCGGTCCACACCGAGGGCCACAGGGCGATCATGCCGGCGTACAGCGCGGTGAACAGCTCGGCCGCCCCCAGGCGCCGGGTGGCCCGGCGGATCCAGCCCGCCGCGGCCAGCGCCGTCAGGAGGAGACCGGAGGCGGTGAGAAGCCCCCCCGCCCCGCCGGCAGCGCCGGCACCCGCCGGCCCGCCGCTCAGGGACGCCGGGAAGATGGCCGACACGTAGCTCCACAGGTTCCGGGCGCCCCGGGTCACGAGACCGGCGGCCCCCACGCTACCCCGCGATGGGTCGTACGGATCGATGAGCACGAGCTGCCGGAGGTAGCCGGCCTGCGCGGGCGCCGCCACGTGTTGCCAGACCGCCCAGCCACCGGCCGCCAGCACCGCCACCCCGACGGCCCAGGCGGCGCGCCGGCCGCGGCGCGCCAGGAGGGGCGCCAGGACGGCCGCGGCCAGGAGCGGTAGCCCGGCCGTGCGGGTCAGGAACGCGGCGCCGGCCGCCAAAAGACCGAGCCACAACGGCGCGTGACTCTCCTCTTCCAGGGCCCAGACGCCCAGCAGCACGAGGGCCACGAACGGGGCCTCGGAGAGGACGTAGTGGCCGTACTCGAGCAGCACGGGGTCGAGGGCGACGACGAACGCCGCCAGGAGTCCGCCGGCCGCCCCGAGCCATCGCCGTCCCAGGAGTCCCGCCAACGCCACGGTCGCGGTCGTGAGGGCCAGGGAGACCAGCTTGAAGAGCTGCAGCCCCCCGGCCCAGCCCACGAGGGCCAGCAGGATCGGGTACATGGGGGGGTACTTGGCGTGGAGCGGCGCGCCGGGCAGATACAGGTCCCGGTAGCCGGCCAGGGTCCGCAGGGCGCGTCCGAGGATCATGTAGCCGGCGTTGTCGCCGCCGGGGAACAGGGTGGGCTCGTACAGGAGGAGGGCGGCAGCCACGTGCACCGCGCAGGCGATGGCGAGCCATCCCCGCCACGACAGCCCCCGCGTTCGCGCCGCCTCCACCGTTCGCGGCTGCTCCTCCGCGGGAGGGCGCTCCGACTTCGTGCTCACGACCTCGCGCGGGCCGCGGCGCGTCTCCTCACCGGCGCTCCTCGAGCCGGGCCCTCAGGTCGTCCACCTCGCCCCGCAGGGACGCGATGAGCTCGGCCAGGAACCCGATCGCGAACAACAGGACGCCCACGACGACCAGCAGCAGCACCAGCGTGAGCAGCGGCCGGTAGCCCGCGTGGAGGACGACGCGGAGATAGACCGCCACCAGCCCCACCAGCGCGCCCGCCCCCAGGAGGAGGAGCCCGGTGACCCCGAACAGGAGCATGGGGCGGCGGCTGAATACGAGCTGGAACCACACGCTCACGAGGTCCAGGGAGCCCACCACGATGCGGCCTCGCCCGCCGTACTTGGAGATGCCGTGACGGCGAGGCAGGAGCTCCACGTCGATCTCCCCCACCCGAAAGCCCCGCGCGTGCGCCAGGACGACCAGGTAGCGGTGCCAGTCGCTACGGAGCCGCACCTCGTCGAGCACCTCCCGCCGAAAGGCCTTCAGGGAGTTCAGGTCGTGCACGGGGACGCCGAAGATGCGCCGGGCCAGCCAGTTGTAGATGCCGGACACGAAGCGCTTCTCGTAGTGACCCATCTTGCGGCCCACGACCATGTCGTAGCCCCGGTCCAGCTCGGCCACGAGGCGTGGGATCTCTTCCGGCGCATGCTGCAGGTCGGCATCGAACAGGACGAGGATCTCGCCCCGGGCCGCGCCGGCTCCCGTGACGAGGGCGGCCGTCTTTCCGCGGTTTCGGCGATGACGCAGGAAGGTCACCCGCGGAGGCCCGGTCTCCGATGCCGCCTTCCTCGCCGCTTCCAGCGTTCCGTCGTGGGAGCCATCGTCGACGAGGACGATCTCGGCCGACAGGCGATGGTCCGCGATCGTCGCGGCCAGCTCCGAGAAGAGGTCCGGCATGTTGTCGGCCTCGTCGTAGGCCGGGACGAGGATGGAGATGCGGGGTGCCGCCCCGGACGCCGGGCTCACGCCCGGCGAGGAGGTTTCGCTCATACCCTCTTGCGCATGCGCGCCGAGAGGATACCGAGCTGGTCCCGGTACTTGGCCACGGTGCGGCGAGCGATCTGCACACCGTCCTCCTTGAGCTTGTCCACGATGGCCTGGTCCGTGAGCGGATCGTGCGGGTCCTCGTCCTCGACCAGCTTCTTGATCTTGGCCCTTACACCGCGCGCGGAGACGTCCTCGCCGTAGTCCGTGGAGAGTCCGCTCGAGAAGAAGAACTTGAGCGGCAGCACGCCCCGCGGAGTCTGCGCGTACTTCTCGTTGGTGACGCGCGAGACGGTGGACTCGTGCATGTCGATGTGCTCGGCCACCTCGCGCAGGGTGAGGGGCCGCAGATGCTCGACCCCCTTCTCGAAAAACTCGCGCTGCCGGTCCACGATGAAGTTCATGACCTTGAGCATCGTCTGCCGGCGCTGCTCGATCGCCTGGATCATCCACTGCGCACTGTTGAGCTTCTTGGAGATGAACGCCTTGTTGTCGCCCTGGAACTTGCTCTTGTCCCTGGCCACCTCGCGGTAGGCGCGTGACAGCCGGAGCCGCGGCAGCGACGTGTCGTTGTGGAACACGTAGTAGTCGCCCCCGATCTTCTCGACGATGAGATCGGGGGTGACGTAGTTGTCCCGCATGTCCGCGTACTTGAGGCCCGGCTTGGGATCGAGCTTGGAGATCTGGTCGGCCGCCGACTGCACTTCCCTGGGGGAGATACCGTGCTCCTTGGACAGCTCGCTCCACCGGTGGTTGACGAGCTCCTCGAAGTGGTCCCGGATGATGCGGTAGGCCAGCGTGTCCTGCTCGTCCCGCGCGCGCAATTGCAGCAGCAGGCACTCCCGCAGGTCCCGCGCTCCGACGCCCGGTGGATCGAACCCCTGGATGACCTCGACCGCGCGCCGAACATCCTCGAGCGCGTACGGGCCGGCACCGTCCCAGGCGGCGTTGTCCGTCTCTGCCAGGAAGGCGTTGATCGAGGCGTGCAGCTCCTCGATCGAGCAGGTGAGGAACCCGTCCCGGTCGATGTTGCCGATCACCTCCTCGCCGAGCAGGAGCTCGCGCGGCGACAGCGGGAGGAGCTTGAGCTGCTCCCGGAGGTGGTCCCACAGGTCCTCGGTCGTCGAGGGGGTGGGCCGATAGAACTCCTTCTCCTCGTACTCGGCCTGGCGTCCCCCCGCGTCGAACCCGTCCAGGAGGATCTCCTCCCAGTCTATCTCCTCGTCTTCCAGCTCTTCGCGTTCCTCCTCGAGGAGATCCTCCTCCTCGCCCGGCTCGACGAGGTCCAGGAAGGGGTTGGCCACGAGCTCCTGCTTGAGGTGTTGCTGGAGGTCCAGGAGCGGCATGTACAGGAGATCCATCGCCTGGTACAGGCGAGGATTGACCTTCATCTCCTGCTTCATGCGGACTTCCTGGGAAAGCCCGCCTCTCACGTTCGCCATGCCGTTCCACGTTCCTGGAGTCGAACGGCGACCGCCCGGCCCGGTTCCGCCGGCTCCGCCGCTCGCGCGCTGGCCC
>CAYXHP010000107.1:0-42651 GCA_964465015.1 uncultured Gemmatimonadota bacterium | reverse complement strand
GAGGGCCCGGGAGCGGTTCGTGGACGACTGGATGGCGCTCCCCCTGTTCGCCACGCAGCGCCGGCTGCCCGAGGAGACACGCCGCCGCGAGCGCCAGAGGCGTCTGGCGGCCGATCCGCGGGGCCTGGCGGGGTCCCTCAGAGGATTCGGCACGGGAGCGCAGCCGTCGCTGTGGGGGCGGCTGGGCGAGCTCCGGGTCCCGACGCTCCTCCTCACCGGCGCCCTCGACTCGAAGTTCGAGGCGATCGCCGACCGCGTGGCCGAGCTGGTGCCGGGGGCCACCCGAGCCTCGGTGCCGGACGCGGGTCATGCCGTCCACCTGGAGCGTCCCCGAGCCTGGCTCGCGCGGGTCACGTCCTTCCTGCCGGACACCGGCGCGTAACCCTTTCCGGTCCCGTCGTGTCGAAGACCATGGAAAGCGGATGGACGGGAGCCTCACGCCTCGATCGACGCGGGGACGTTTGGACGAGCCGACGCTGACCGAACGCGTGCTGGCGGGGGACGCCGCGGCGGAGCGCGAGCTGTACGACGCGCACGTGGACCGGATCTACCGCCTCGCCTATCGGATGACGGGGGAGGACGCCCTGGCGCAGGACTGCACCCAGGAGACGTTCATCCGCGCCTTCGAGCGGCTGGCGGAGTTCCGTGGCGACGCGTCGCTGGCGACGTGGCTGCACACGGTGGCGACCTCGGTCGTCCTCAACGCGCTTCGGAAGCGCAAGCGGCTCCGCCGGCGCGAGGTGGGGCTGGAGAGCGCGGCGGGCCTGGGCCACGGGAGCCGCCGAGCGGAGCCCGACCTCCGGGAGCGGCTGCACGCGGCGATCGACGCCCTGCCGGACAGATACAGGATGGTGTTCGTGATGCACGACGTGGAAGGCTACACGCACCGCGAGATCGGAGCGGCGCTCGGGATCCGGGTGGGAACCTCCAAGGCCCAGCTCTTCCGGGCGCGGGAGAAGCTCCGGAAGGCGCTCCACCTGTACGCGGGAGAGCTGGCGTGATGAGGGACGAGCGGATGGACGCGGCGGGGGGCCGGCCGAGCCGGGGCGGCATGCGCCCGGACGGCGACGCGCTTCGGTCGGACGATGGCGGGGAAGGGCTCGACGAGCGCATCCGTGCCGCGGCCGGCGACTACCATCGTCCCCCGGAGACGCCCCGGGAGGCGATGTGGGATCGAATCCGCTCGGCCCGCGATTCGGGCGAGCTGGTGAGGGTGCGGGAGCGACGCGCGCGCCGCTGGACGGTCTGGGGCGCGGGTATCGCCGCGGTGCTGGCGCTCGGAATCGCGATCGGACGCCTGTCGGCTCCCGGGGCGGCCGGTTCCACGGGCGGAGTGGCCGCGGGCGCGCCGCCGACCGCGGTGGGAACGACGGCCGGAGAGCGCCCCGGAACGGTCGCCTCGAGCGCGGCGGATGCGGCGTATCGCATGGCCGCCGCCGGTCACCTGTACCGCGTGGAGGCCTTCCTCACCCAGTTCCGCAGCGAGGCCCGGTCCGGCCGCGTGGATCCGGATCTGCGGGCACCTGCGCGGCAGCTCCTGTCCAACACCCGGCTTCTACTCGCGTCGCCGGCCGCGAATGATCCCTCCCTGCGGACCGTGCTGGACGACGTGGAGCTCGTGCTGGCCCAGATCGCCGGGTATTCGGCGGACCCGTCCCGGGAGAACCTCCGCTTCATCGACGACGGCATCGAGCAGCGCGGCGTGCTGCTCGAGTTACGGACCTTGGTGTCGGCGGAGAGCCCGCCGGGACTCGCACAGGGGGCACTGTGATGGATGCATCGAGGCGCTGGTTGGTGTGGGTGTGCGCGGCGACCCTGGGTCTGGGCGTGGCGCCGCTTCGGGGCCAGGAGAGCTCCGCAGCCGATTCGATCTACCGGGTGGCTCGCCAGGAGCTGAACGCGGCGAGCTACGCCGAAGCGGCGCGGCACTTCCGAGAGGTGCGGGAGCGGGCCGCGGCGCCGGCCCGGGCGGCGGACGCCTACTACTGGGAGGCGTTCGCGCTCTCGAGGACCGGCTCGGCGGACGACGATCGGCGCGCGCTCGACGTCCTTGCTGAGCGGAAGAACCGCTTCCCGAAGGCTTCCGGACAGTCGGAGGCCCGCGACCTGGAGACCCAGATCCGGGGGCAGCTGGCGCGCCAGGGGGACGCCACGGCGGCCGAGGAGCTGGCACAGCAGGCGGCCGAGATCGCACCCGCCATGGCGGGGACCGAGGAAGCGATGGCCGGGACGCGAGAGGCGATGCAGGCGGCCGGCGAGGCGATGACCGCGGGCTCGGAGGCCATGGTAGCCGCCGGCGGCATGGACGGCTCCTGCGGTGGCCAGGACGACGACCGGCTCATCGCGCTGAACGCGCTCCTGCAGATGAACTCGGACCAGGCGGTACCACTCCTGAAGACGGTGCTCCAGCGCCGGGACGCCGGCTCCGTGTGCCTGCGCCGGAAGGCTCTCTTCGTACTGTCGCAGAAGCGGACGCCCGACACCGAGAACCTTCTGCTGCAGACGGCCAGTTCGGACCCGGACGCGCAGGTGCGGGAGAGTGCGGTCTTCTGGCTCTCGCAGGTGCACACGGCACGGGCCACGGCGGCCCTCGACTCCGTCCTGGAGCACTCGAGCGACGAGTCCATCCGCAAGCGCGCGGTGTTCGCGCTCTCCCAGCAGCACAGCGAGGCGGCCTCGAAGGCGCTGCGCGACTACCTGCAGAGTTCCGGCGGCTCCGAGGAGCTCAAGGAGAGCATCGTCTACTGGCTCGGCCAGCAGCACGTCGAGGCCAACCGGGCCTTCCTGCGGCAGTACTACGGACAGACTTCGAGCGAGGCGATCAAGAAGAAGATCGTCTTCGCCCTGGCCCAGTCCGGCGGGTCGGAGAACGCGAGCTGGCTCCTGGGAATCGCGCGCGACGAGAAGCAGCCGCTCGATGCGCGGAAGAACGCCCTGTTCTGGGCCGGACAGATGCACGAGATCGACGTGCCGCGGATCGCGGCCCTGTACGACAGCCTCCAGAGCCCGGAGCTCAAGGATCGCCTGATCTTCGTCCTGTCGCAGCGGCACGAGGCGGCCGCGGTCGACAAGCTCATGGACATCGCGAAGAACGAGTCCGACCGGGGCCTGCGCCGGAAGGCCATCTTCTGGCTCGGACAGTCCCACGATCCGAGGGCGGCCAAGTTCCTCATGCAGATCGTCGGACAGTGAGGGCGGCCATGGATGGACGAGGCAGATCTCCGGCCGGCGTTCGGGCGGGTCGGCGGGCCGCGCGGGCGGGAAGGAGGATGCGGATCGGAGCGGTCGGCCTCGCGGCGGCGCTCCTCCTCGTCGCGACGACGGCGCCCGCCGTGAGGGCCCAGTCGCTGGCCGCGCGCGCCGCGGTCGTCCGGGACGGCAAGGTGCGCATGAGCTTCGCGGCCCGGCCGGGCGTGTGCGGCAACGGCCGCAGCATCAGCGTGTCCCGCTCGACCTCCGACTGGGTGGGCGACTGCGAGTCGGGGCCCGTGCGCGTGGTGATCACGCGCAGGGATGGCCGCGTCGTGGACGTGGACACCTACGTGGGCGGTCGATGGCGCGAGGGTTCGGCTGCCACCGACCTCGGCACGGTCCCGGCCAGGGCGGCGGCGGACTACCTGGTCTCGCTGCGCCTCAAGGGATCGCTGTTTCCGGCCACCCTGGCCGACAGCGCGGTGGTGTGGCCGCAGCTGCTGAGCATCGCGAAGGACGGCTCGCTGGACCACCGGGTCCGGAAGGATGCGGTCTTCTGGCTGGGGCAGGCGGCCGGTGACGCGGCCACGAAGGACCTGGCGGCTCTCGCCGACTCGAGCGACCGGGACATCCAGGAGGCGGCCGTATTCGCCCTGTCGCAGCTCGCGGAGGGAGGCGGGGTGCCCGATCTCATCCGGATCGCTCGCACCCATCCCGATCCCGAGGTCCGGCGGCGCGCCCTGTTCTGGCTGGGCCAGTCGAACGACCCGCGTGCCCTGGCCCTGTTCGAGGAGATCCTCACGAAGGGGAGGTAGACCCTCCGGACCGGCGGGGACCGCCGCCCGGCGGCCCGCGTCGGCCGGGCCGCCCACGCCGTGGCGGCTCGAGGCCGCGACGGATGTCCGCGCGGGTGTCCGCGGACACCGTTCCGACGAAGCAGCCGAGCGTGTACGGGTATTCTCGCGTAAGGTGGTAGGCGTAACCGTAGGTCTTTCCCCGGATCGTCACCTTCCCCGCCTGGCCGTGGCAGGCATCCAGGTCCTTGTCGGTCAGCACGCGGCCGCCCGGGCCCTCCATGCCGAGAATGGGAAAGCCGTCCAGCGCCCAGCCCACCAGGCCGACTCCCCCGGCTCCGGGCAGGCAGGGCGAGGCGCTGTGGTAGTGGTACTGCGAGTTGGCTTGCGGATGGCCGTCGCAATCGTCCTGGACCTCGTGAGCCGCCGCGTCGTGTCCGGCGTCGTCGAGAGCGCTGAACAGCGCCACGCCGGTCGTGGTGAACCCGATCATGCCCATCGGAAGGCAGCTCGGGCCGTCGGCGACCCGGGGATCAGCGGGGATCTCGAACGAGAGGTTCTGAGCGCCCACGTGATTCGGGTTGGTGTCCCACCGGTACGCGGAGTCGGACGGCGTGATCGGGAAGTTCCCGGTCGGCTCGCCGACGGGGAGGCCGTCTCCGCGGAAGAGCCGGTCGGCTCCGTCGGGTCTGAGCGTGAAGGTCGCCTCGGGCCACATCACGTGGCCGGAGACGTGCGGCTTCTCCGCCGGAGACCAGGTGTCGCCGTGGATCCAGGAGCCCGAGTGGCGCGCGCCGCCACCGCGGAAAGTGGATCGGCAGGCGTAGACGGATCCGGCGGACGGATGATCGCTCACGTGTCCGTCGCCGAGCGGCAGCGACTGGGCTCGGGTGGGCCAGGGACCGCCCGCTGCGAGGAGCAGCGCAGCGAGCCCGAGAGCCGGGACGGCGGCCCTGGCCGTCCAGGCCACCCATCCCGGCGCGGCTCTCAACTGTGTCTCACGGCGCGAGATCCTCCTCGTTCCTCCACGGTGTTCCGAAGCATGCATAGGGGCGCCTCCGGCCCGGGGCCAGAGGGCGCGCGTCACGTCGCCGAAGCCGCGCTGGCCAGCGAGTCGCGGTCCGGCCAGTTTGCCGAGATCGTCCGAAGGCAGGAGAAGGCGCGGTAGCAGGCCCGGCAGGGGGGCGACCGCCGGGCGTCGCCATCGGTCCGTGACCCGGACCCACACCGGAGAGGAGCGCAGGTGGAGGACCACCCGGTCGTCGTCGTCGGATCGGGTCCCAACGGCCTCACCGCCGCTGCCGTCCTGTCCCGGGAGGGCCATCCCGCGCTCGTGGTCGAGGCGGCCGACGAGATCGGCGGAGGACTTCGGAGCCGGGAGCTCACGCGGCCCGGCTTCCTGCACGACGTGTGCGCCGCCGTACATCCCATGGGCATCAGCTCGCCCGTATTCCGGAGCCTGGACCTGGAGCGGCACGGGGTCGAGTGGGTCCATCCCGAAGTCCCGCTGGCGCATCCGTTCGCCGACGGCACGGCCATGCTCCTGCGGCGCTCCCCCGCGGAGACCGCCTCGACGCTGGACGCCGGGGACCGCGCAGGGTATCGCTCGCTGGTGGAGCCCCTGGTCGACCATTTCGAAGAGCTCCTCGAGGACGCCCTGTCGCCGCTCCTCGGGATTCCGCACCACCCGCTCCTCATGGCCAGGTTCGGACTGCGCGCCCTGCGCTCGGCCACGGGGCTGGCGCGGAGTCGGTTCTCCGGCCCGCGGGCCAGGGCCCTGCTCGCGGGCCTCTCGGCCCACACCTTCGAGCCGCTGGAGATGACCCCCACCGCCGCTTTCGGTCTCATCCTGGGGGTGGCCGGCCACGCGGCCGGATGGCCCTTCGTGCGGGGCGGGTCGGCGCGGCTGGCCGGGGCGCTCGCGGCGGTGATCCGCGAGCACGGCGGTGCGCTGGAGACGGGGCGCAGGGTGGCGTCGCTGGACGAGGTCGGAGCGCCCGACCGGCGCGCCGCGGTGCTCCTGGACCTCACCCCGCCCGAGGCCATCCGGGTGTCCGGGGAGCGCCTTCCTGCCTCCTACCGCCGCCGGCTGGAGCGCTATCGGTTCGGGCCGGGCGTGTTCAAGGTGGACTGGGCCCTCTCCGAGCCGATCCCGTGGACGGCCGCCGGCTGCCGCCGGGCGGGGACGGTGCACGTGGGGGGCACCCTGGAGGAGATCGCGGCGTCGGCCCGGGAGGTATGGGAGGGCCGGGACCCGAAGCGGCCCTTCGTGCTCGTGGCGCAACCGACCCTGTTCGACGCGAGCCGGGCGCCCGAGGGACGGCACATCGCCTGGGGCTACATCCACGTGCCGAACGGATCCGGGCGCGACTTCACCGAGACGGTCGAACGGCAGATCGAGCACTTTGCGCCCGGCTTCCGGGAGGTCGTGCTGGCACGGTCCGCCCGCACGGCCGCGGAGGTCGAGGTCCACAACCCGAACATGGTGGGAGGCGACATCAACGGTGGGACGGCCGACCTTCGCCAGCTCCTCTTCCGTCCCGTTCCGCGGCTGGACCCGTACCGGACTCCCGTCCCGGGACTGTACCTGTGCTCCGCCTCGACCCCCCCGGGTGGAGGGGTGCACGGCATGTGCGGCTACCACGCGGCGAAGTCGGCGCTCCGCCTCCTGGGATGAGCGCCGGCCGGTCAGCCTCCGCTCACCGAGGGCAGGACGACGATCTCGTCGTCCGCGGCCAGCGGCGTGTCCAGGCCGCCCGTGCGCCGGATGTCGGTCGTGCCGACGAAGAGGTTCACGTGGGGGCGCACCTCGCCCCGTTCGGTCACCAGCCGGTCGTACACGAGCGGGAACGCGTCGCGCAGGACCTCCAGGGCTTCGCCCACGCTGGAGGGATGGCCGGCGAGCTCGATGCGGGCCTCGTCCCCCGCCAGGCCCCGGAGCTGGGCCGGCAGGATGACGCCGATGCTCATGGGACGGCCACGACGCTCACGGGTCCGCGGGCTTCCCCCGGCTCGATCACCGTGCGGACGGCGGCGCCACCCGCCTCGAGCTCATCCAGCACGCGGTTCACCGGGCCGGCCTCGAGCGGAACGCGCCGCTGCACGACCGGACCGAGGTCGATCCTCCCTTCGGCCACCCAGTCCAGGAGCCGGGGCAGCTCCTCGAGCCTGTGGTCGGAGACGCCGATGATCTCGCGCTCGCGCCCGATGAGCTCGCGGTACGGCCACAGCTCCACCGCGTGCGCGTGGATGCCGGCCAGCGCCACCCGGCCCAGGGGAGCCAGGGAGAGCACCGCCTCGCGCGTCGATTGCGGCCGTCCGGCCAGCTCGACGGCGACGTCGACCCCGCGCCCACCGGTGGCCGAGAGGAGCGCCGCGGAGGCGCTCCCGGCTCCCGCGTCCACCGGCTTGGCCCCGAGCGCGGCGGCGAGCTCGAGCTTGTCCGCCGCCACGTCCACGCCGAACACGCGACCGGCACCCATCAGCCGCGCCAGCTGGACGGCCGAGGCGCCGAGCCCCCCGCACCCAAACACGGCCACCGACTCCCCTTCCGCCAGCCGAGCCTTGCGCAGCGCGTGGTAGGCGGTGGAGGTCGAGCACATGACGACGGCGCCCTCGGCGAAGCCCACGCCTTCGGGGAGCGGGACCGCGTTCCGGGCCGGAACGCATACGGCCTCGGCGTAGCCGCCGTCCCGGTCCTTCCCGAGCATCGTGGCCTCGGGGCAGTACGGGTCCAGACCGCCCTCGCAGGCCGCACAACGGCCGCAGCCCACCAGGTAGTGCAGGGCGACGCGGTCACCGGGGACGTGCGTGCGCACGTCCGCACCCACCTCGTCCACTTCCCCGGCGATCTCGTGCCCGAGCGTGAGGGGCAGGGGACCCGCCGGCGAGGTGCCGGCGCGGTAGTGGGCGTCCGAGTGGCAGATCCCCGCGGCCCGGACCCGGACCCGGACGTCGTCCGGCCCGGGGACCGGGATCGCCACGTCCGCCTCGCACAGGGGTTGGCCGGCGGCCACGAGTCGGAGCGCCCTCACAGGGTCAACATTCGCGTGACCTTGACGATCACGCTCCGGCCGGGGACCGGGTTCTGGCCGGGCGCCACGAAGCGCTGCTCGTTGTAGACCACGTAGAGGTCGCTCATCGGCGCGTGCAGGAGATCCAGCCGCACGTTGGCGTTCACCACGTCCTGCTCGGTGTCGTACTGGAGGAGCGCATCCAGGTGGAGCTTCGTGGAGAAGGAATACGCGGCCCGCGCCGTCCACAACACCTTGACGAACTCGGCACGCGGCGGGGCGCCGCTGTCGGACGCCGGATACCGGAGCCACGCGTGCGTGCGCTGCGCGCCGACGCTCGTTCGCAGGTGGTGCCCCGACTGGAGCGTCACCGATCCCTCCCAGGTGTGCTGCGTGCCGGTCCACAGGCCGCCCCAGGTGTAGGCCCCCGAGAAGGTCACGGGGGAGGAGGGATTCCAGGTGAAGTCGAGCTTCCAGTCGGTCCACCCGTACGCGCCTGCCGGCAGCGGGGGCACGTCGCGATCCACCACGAGGGGCTCGTCCAGCCTCTCGAACTCGGGGTTGATGGAGATCTGGCTGTTCCCCCCGTTGGACAGGAACGCCGTGAGACCGGTGTGGAGGTCCTTCCCGACGATGCGCCCGTCCAGGTCCGTGTAGTAGCTCCAGGAGGTGTGGGGATGGATCTCCCGGATCCCCAGTCGCTCCAGCCGGTCGAAGCGGGGGCGGAGCCCCGAGTCCAGGATCCACTTTCGCGCGCCCGTGCGCCGGTAGTAGCCCAGATCGTCGCGGAAGTTCTCGCCCAGCGTCATCACGCCCACCTTCCAGTGGACGAAGTCCCCCTCGTGCATGAGGGAGGTCCGGTACGCGTACTGGCCGCCGGAGACGCCGGGAGTGGAGGTGCCCAGAACGAAGGCGCTCCAGTCGATCTCGCCGGGGAGGCGCACGTCCGCGTCCGTCCCGTACACCAGGTTCCGGTCGCCGCCGTCGTGCACCGACCGCCGCATCATGAAAATGCCGCCCACGTCGGAGTTCGCGAACAGGTCGCGCCGCACCCGCGCCACGGCGTAGTCGGCCGCCGGTTGACCGGGTTCGTCCTCGGTCCGCATCCACAGGGCGCCGAGCCCGAAGCCGCCCTCGTGCCCGGTGAGGCGCAGCCCGCCCACGATCGGCACCGGTACGCCGTCCGCCGTGAGCCCGATGCGCCGGCTGAAGAAGGGGATGAGGTCCTCATCCTTCCCCGTGGTGAGAGTAGTGCCGTCCCGGCGCGCCCGGTCACCGACGTAGAAGATACCCGAGTTTT
Organism: uncultured Gemmatimonadota bacterium; assembly: GCA_964465015.1. Classification (GTDB taxonomy): domain Bacteria; phylum Gemmatimonadota; class Gemmatimonadetes; order Palauibacterales; family Palauibacteraceae; genus Humimonas. The sequence goes on along the minus strand of CAYXHP010000107.1, from coordinate 33,352 downwards.
CGAGGAAGAACCCGCGCTTTTCCGGGAAGAGCTGGGGGAACTGGGTGAAGTTGACCTCCTGCACGTCGGCCTCGACCTGCGCGAAGTCGGGATGGACGGTGGCGTCCAGCGTCAGCGAGTTCGTGACCCCGAGCTTCGCGTCCCCTCCCACCGCGACGTCCTGCGCGAAGGCCGGGCCCCCGGCGGCGCGCACGGTCTTCCCGAGGATGTAGGGCGTCACCCGGAAGACGCGGTGGGCGGCGACGTCCAGGCCGGACAGGTCTCCGGCGCGCGATACGCGGTAGAAGCCGTACGAGCGGCTGATCGGCGACCAGTAGTCGACTTCGTTTCTCCGGCGGATCCGGCGTCCGAAGTTGATCCCCCACGTGGTGGAGCGGCCCGGGTCGAAACGGAGCACCGTGAACGGGATCGCGATCTCGGCCGTCCACCCCTCCTCGGTGCGCCGGGTCGCGGCCTTCCAGGGAGCGTCCCAGCTCAGGTTGATGTCCCGGCCCTCTCCGGTCACCTGGTAGTCGGCGCGCGCGCCGGCCGCGTTCACGATGAACACGTAGGCGTTGCGGCGATCGTGGAAGGTGTCCAGGAGGAGTTCGAATACGTCCTGCGAGAACGTGTCGAAGTCCCGGTCCAGGTCCCGGATCACGATGCCGTCGGGGTCGCGGTCCAGGAGGCGTGCGCCCACGTACAGCGTCCGGCCGTCGGTGAGGACGCGGACCTCGGTGCGCTCCGAGGCCGGGCGGCCCTCGGAGGGCTCCGACTGGGTGAAGCCCGTGGCCACCGGCGCCCGCGCCCACGCGGGCTCGTCCAGGCGGCCGTCCAGCGCGATTCCCTCCCCCCGGGCGAGACGCAGAACGCGCCGGCCGCCGCGGGCGGTCCGGTTCGAGTCGGCGCTCGCGGCTCCGGCGTGCCGCCCGCGCCGCTCCGCGCCGGTGACGGAGGCCGCCTGGCGAAGGCTCGGGGCCGGTGCCGCGCGGAGCGGGGCCGAGGCCGGCAGGGCGAGGGCGGCGACCGCGATGGCGCGCCGCAGGGTCCGTGAGCTCATTCGGGTTCGCGGTCGGGCGGTATCGGGTTCGAGGGCGGCCGGTATACAGTGGACCCGACGGTGCGGCGCCGATCGTCGCGGCGCAAGTGCGCGGACGTTTCCGGCGTTGCCGGGCCGGCTCCGGGATCGTCTTATGGGGACATGTCCCCCGACCCGCATCGCCACCGCTCAGTCGTCCACCTCCTCCGCCGGCGAGCGGCGAAGCGTCCGGACGCCGAGTTCCTCCGTTTCGAGGGACGGAGCCTGGGGTACGCGGAGGCCGACGCGGCGGTCTCGCGGCTGGGGGCGGGCATCCGGGCGGCCGGGCTCGAGCCGGGAGACCGGCTGGCGCTCGCGCTCCCCAACGGTCTCGACTTTCCGCTCCTGTGGCTGGCCGCGTCCCGGGCGGGGACGCCGGTGGTCCCGGTGAATCCCCGCTCCGGGGCCTCCGACCTGGCCCACGTGCTGGCCGATTCCGGGGTGCGCGGCGTCGTGGGCCAGCGGGAGGCGCTCTCCGAGCTCGAGCGCGTCCGGGCCCGGTGTCCGGCCGTGACGTGGGCTGGAAGCCCCGACGAGCTCGGCGCCCCGGGCGCCGAAGTCGGCTCGGACACTGCCTCCGCGGCCGCTCCTCCTCCCGGTCTCGCGGGCGAGAGCATTCGGCAGGACGTGGCGTCGGCACCCGCCACGCCGGATCCGGAGGAGTGGCCCGGCCCCGACACGGTCGCGGCGATCCAGTACACGTCGGGCACCACGGGCTTCCCGAAGGGCTGTACCCTGACGCACGGGTTCTGGCTCCGGCTGGCCGACACGATGCAGGGCTACATCGGACTCGAGCCCGGCGACGTCGTGCTCACCGCGCAGCCCTTCCACTACATGGACCCGATCTGGAACATGGTGCTGTGCCTGGTGGCCGGCGTCCCCCTGGTGATCCTCCCTCGCTTCTCGGTGTCGGACTTCTGGCTGCGCGTGGGCGAGGAGGGCGCGACCTTCTTCTATTGCATCGGGACCATGCCCGCCTACCTGTTCGCCAACCCTCCCGATCCCGCCCTGGACCGCGGCCACCGCGTGCGGCTGGTGCTGTGCTCGGGGATCCCGGCCGAGCGCCACGCCGCCTTCGAGGAGCGCTGGGGCTGCCCCTGGCGAGAGACCTACGGGAGTACCGAGCTCGGCCTGGTGCTGCTCTCTCCGGTCGAGGAGGCGGACGCGGTCGGGTCCGGCGCCATGGGACGGCCCGTCCCCGGACGCGAGGTCCGGGTGGTGGACGACCGAGGCCGCCGGGTGGCGGATGGCGAGACGGGCGAGCTCCAGGTTCGGGGACCCGACCTGATGCTCGGCTACTGGCGGGATGGCGCTCCCGACCCACGCTGGAGGACCGAGGACGGGTGGTCGCCCACCGGGGACCGCGTCCGGCTCGAGGCGCACGGCTACCGGCACCTGGGACGGCTGACGGACGTCATTCGCCGGGCGGGCGAGAACATCGCGGCCGCCGAAGTCGAGGCGGCACTGGCCGAGCATCCCCTCGTGCGAGCTTGCGCCTGTGTGGCCGTCGCCGACGAGCTCCGCGGGGAGGAGGTGCGGGCCTTCGTCCAGCTGGTCCCCGGAGCGGAAGCGGCGGACCCCGCGAAGGCGGACCAGGCAGCGGACGAGCGAGTGGCCGAGTCGCTGGCCGAGTTTCTGGCCGGACGGCTCGCCCCCTTCAAGGTGCCCCGCTACTGGACCCGGGTGGAGGCTTTTCCGCTCACGCCCTCGCACAAGATCGCCAAGGCGCGGCTGACCCCGGCGGATGGCGTCGATCCTCGGGCCGGCGCCTGGGACCGCCGAGAGGGACGCTGGTGGTGAAGCTGGGCGGAGGCTCGAACACGGGCGGCGTCCCCGACGCGCCGCACGACCCCGGCCGTGTCCGGTACGAGGAGAGGGACGGCATCGCCGTTCTCACGCTGGACCGTCCGGCATCGCTCAACGCGCTCTCCCGCGCCATGCTCGACGGCTTGCGGGAAGCCCTGGGTCGCTCCGGGCGGGCCGAGACCATCCGTGCCGCGGTCCTCACCGGCGCCGGCCGGGCCTTCTCCGCCGGGATCGATCTGTTCGAGCTCGAGGCGGCGCTCCGGCGCGGCGAGAGCGAGGCGGAGGCGCGCGTCCGGCTGGAGCGCCTCCAGGACGTCACCCGTCTCCTCGCCTCCTCGCCCGTCCCGGTGCTGGCCGCGGTGAACGGCCCGGCGGTGGGCCTGGGGGCCGAGATCGCCGTGGCGGCGGATCTGCGGATCGCGGCCGAGGACGCCTTCTTCAGCTTCCCGGAAACACGGCGAGGCCTGTCGGGCACGAACGGCGTCTCCTACCTCCTGCCGCGCCTGGTCGGAACGGGCCGGGCTCTGGATTGGATGCTCACGGGGCGGAAGGTGGAGGCGCGCGAGGCGCTCGCCGCCGGACTCGTGTCGGCGATCGTCCCCGGGGAGGTCCTGCTCGATGCGGCGGACGAGTGGGCCGGCTGGATCGCCGCCGCGCCCGCCGGGGGATCGGCGGCCGCCCGGCGGCTCCTGGCGGAGCCGCTTGCGGCCGGCCTGGAGGAGGCGCTGGAGCGGGAGGTGGACGCGGTGCTGGAGCGGATGCGGTCGCCGGAGTACGTGTCCGGTGTGCGGGCCTTCGTGGAACGGCGTGGCCCGACGCCCGCGCCGCCCGTGAAGGAGGAGTGAACAGCGGGCGGGGGACGCCGGGACCGCGTCGGTCCGGATCGCGCGTCGGCTACCGGCGCACGGTCATCGACACCTTCTGCGAGATCCACACGGCGATCGGCGTGTCGCGGTTCAGGGCCGGCTTGAAGCGCATGGCCTCCACGACCTTGAGCGCCGCCTGGTCCATGTTCGGGTAGCCGCTCGAGTCCTTGACCAGGGCCTTCACGACCCCGCCCTGGGCGTCCACGTAGGCCCAGACCACGACCGCGCCCCCGATCCCCACCGAACGCAGCTCCTTCGGATAGTTCTTGACCACCAGGCGCTCGATCTCGTCCCGGTTCAGCAGCTTGGGCGGCACGTCGTAGGGGATGAACGTGGGTCGGTCCGAAGGCCGGCTGGTGACCGACGGCGGCGGAGGCGCCAGGCTCGAGGTCGGGTTCGATTCGAAGTCGGTCGGCGCGATCGTGAGCTCGGGGCTCACGTTCGTCGCCGCCACCTTGGGCGTGGCGGGGCGGGCGATCGCCTGTGGCGGCGGCGGAATCTTGACGTCGGGAGGGAGCTGGATGGTCTGCAGGGCCGTGGACGACGTCTCCAGGTTCGCCCCCTGGAAGTCCGGGGACCACGCGAAGATGGCCATGTGAATCCCGACGGAGGCCAGCAGGGCCCCTCCGAGGACGACGCGCTCGCGCGACACGATGCGCGCGCGCCGCTCGGCCTCAGGTGACGAGGCACGGTGCCCGGACCGGGGGCGTGCGGCTTCGCGCCGGCCGTCGGGTCGCGGCGCCCGGTCGGCCGGGGGCGCCAGGCCGCCGGTCTCGGCCCGGGCGGGTGCCGGCTCCAGGGCCGCACCGGAGCCCCGCCAGGGTGCCGCACCGGGGGCCGGACCGTCCGCGGTGCCGACGGTCGCGGTTCCGCCCTGTTCTCTGATCGACATGACGCTCCTCCCGTCTCTCGGGAGCAAAGATGCCCCCGAAGAATGATCGTTGGGGGGGGCCGAAACGGCCGTCGGGAGGATGCCGAGCCCCGCGTGGGGCTTCGGCCGGACCGAGATGTGGGGAAAGCTCCCACCGGCGTCCGGCACGCCGGTGGGAGCCGAAGGGCGGAGCTACTGCCGGCAGGGCTGACCGGGCTCGGGCACCGGGTGGTCCACGACCGGCCGGTGGTCCAGGTCGGCCACGTGCACGGCCACGTCCTCGACCAGGTTGGCCACCCGGGCCATGTGGTCATAGTCGATGTACTCGGGCTCGTCGGTCACCTGGTGGTAGTCCGAGTGGAGTCCCGTAGTGAAGAAGGTGATCGGGATGCCGTAGCGGGCGTACGAGTAATGATCGCTCCGGCAGTAGATGTTGGACGGATGCCCGTTGGCGTCCATGGCGTAGTCGAACTTCAGGTCGTGCCCATCCTCGGCGTTCACCTTTTCGATCAGGTCTCCGAGCTCGGTGGACAGCCGTCGCGAGCCCACGAGCTGTACGTAGTTGGGGCTTCCATGGAGGGGCTGGCCGTCCTTCGTCCGTCCCGTCTCGTCCGTGGCGTCGCCGCGCCCCACCATGTCCATGTTGAGTTGCGCCACGATGGAATCCCGCGGCACGGTCGGGTGGTCGGTGAAGTAGCGAGAGCCGTACAGCCCCTCCTCCTCCCCCACGTGCCACACGAACAGGATCGAGCGCTTCGGGTGCGGACTCATGGCGGCGATCTTCTGGGCGATCTCGAGCGCCGAGACCGAACCCGAGCCGTCGTCGTCCGCGCCGTTGTAGGTGGAATCCATTCGGTCGGAGTGGCTCTTCCGGTAGACCGCCAGGAGCGAGTCGACCTCCTGCTGCTGGGCGGCCGAGGCCTGCTTCCCGCCATCATCGGCGCCCTCGGGCCGCACCACGTGATTGAAGATCATGATCGAGTCGTGGTCCACAGGCCGGCCCACGCCCAGGTGGTCGTTGTGCGCGCCGATGGCCACGTACTCGCCCTTGAGCGCAGGGTCGCTGCCCGGCACGATCCCCACGACGTTGCGGGCCGGAGCGGCCACGGGCTCGACCGAGTAGGCGATGTGGAGGCTCGCCGTGGCCCCCGTGTCACCCGCCACCAGCTGCGAGGTCGGCTTGTCGAACATCTTGGCCGCGGCCGCCTCGCTCACCAGGAGGAGGGGCGCCTCCTGCCCTCCCCGCGGCCGGTCGTCCACGAACACCTGCGGCCGCGTGAAGAAGCGACGGAAGCGAGCCGGCACGCTGTCGAGGGCCACGACGGCGACGCCGGCCGCGCCGGGAACGCTCGGCGCGCGCCGCAGCCTCCGCAGCGACATCGTCGGCGAGAGGCCGAGCACCACGAGCCGGCCTTCGGCCTGCTCGGGTGCGATGGCCGGGGACTCCGACACCGTGCCGCCGTACACCGTCGGCACCGAGGGGAGGTCGATCGACCTGCCCGTAGTCGGCACGAAGTCGTCCGAGAGCCTCAGCTCGGCGCCGCCCACCGTGAAGCTCGAGCTGTCGCTCAGCGTGCGCGTCTTGAGCGGGAGCGTCTGGAAGTAGGTGCCGTCGTCGCCGGCGGGAACGAGACCCATGCTCTCGATCTGGCGGGCGATGTAGTCAGTGCCCTTGACGTTCCCTGGTTCCCCGGTCCTGCGGCCCCGCATGGAGTCGTCGGCGAAGATGTACAGCCGGGTCATGAGGTCTCCCGGCGTGATCGCGGGCGTGGTGGGCTTCGGCGCGTGCTTCCGCGGCAGCCCCAAGTCGACCGGCAGGGCCGATTGGGCGGCGGCCACCGCCGGCAGGCCGAGGGCGGCGAGGGCGACGAACGAGGCCAGACGTCGCATGCGACATCTCCGGGCTGGGGCGCCGGCGGTCGGCGGACACCGAAACTGGCGCAATCGCCGCCACCGTCGGCGGCCGTAAACGGCTTGGCGACGGGACGAGCGCGAATCTGGGGGGACGGGCGAGTCCGGGAAAGGCCGTGGGACCGCGTGGGGTCAGTGGGCGGGCGCCACCGTCGCTCCGGCCAGCTCCGCGATGTGGTCTGCCAGCGCGTCCACCCGCTCCCAGTCGGTGTACTCGTGGTCGTGGGTCGAGTCCGTCGAGAGGCCCTCCTTCGCGCCGATCCGCTTCATGACCCAGCGGAGGAGCGGATTGTAGCGCGTGAACCTCACGGCGCCCCCCACCGCCACGGCCGAGTCCGGGGACCACCGTGTCCGTCGCCCGAACTGGGTCAGGTAACGCTCGGCCTGCGCCCGGTCCTCGGCCCGCGTGCCGGCGGCCGCCCCGCACACGATCAGCAGAGCTCCGCGGTGTCGCTCCAGCGCCGGGGCGCGCTCCCGCACCCACTCCACCACGGGCCGGCGGGGACGGCCGAAGTAGATCGGAGAGGCGGCGACGATCACCTCGCCTTCGGCCGGCTCGGGGCCCGGACCCGGATCGTCTGCCGCGGCGCTCCGGACCCGGACGCCCAGCCCGCGGAGCCGGGTCTCGAGATGGTGGACGATCTTCCGAGTCTGTCCGTGCTTCGTGGCGTAGACGATGAGGACGGGATGGGGTTCCATGGTCTCCTCCCCGCGTCGGTGGCCTGTCCGGTGGCGGTGGGTCCCGGTCCGGGACCCGCCGCCTCCCAGGACGATGCCCGGCCCCGGAGCGCGGCGCTGTGGGGAGGATGTCGACGGCGCGCGTCGGGCGGTGCCGGAGTCGTGAGGGCCGGGATCGGGCCGTACGGCCTTCCGTTCGCACGGTCCCCCGGGGCCCGCCTCCCGACGCGTGGCTGGAAGGTTACGCGGTCGCGGCGTGGTGGTGACGCGCCTCCGGCCCCTCGGCCCCTCAGCGTTCCTGCACCGCGCCGGGCCTCGGAAGCACCACCCGGGCCACGCACCCCGAGAACGCCCTGCGGTTCTGCAGCGTGAGACTCCCGCCGTGCGCCTCGGCGATCTGGCGGCTGAGCGCCAGGCCGATCCCGGAGCCGTCGGGCTTGGTGGTGAAGAAGGGCACGAACAGGTTCGCCGTGTCCGAGATGCCCGGGCCCTCGTCCTCCACCAGCACCTCCGCCGCGAGAGCGGTCGTCCGCCACCGGACCCGCACGCCGCCGCCGGTCTCCGAGGCGGCGTCGACCGCGTTGTCGAGGAGGTTGATGAGGAGCTGGTCGAGCTGATCGGCGTCGGCCCGAATCGTGACCTCCGGACCCGGCTCGACCGCGACCGGGAGCCGGGTCTCGAGTCGGGCGATCCGGCGCACCCACGCCCCCACCTCGACCGGGCCCAGCTCGGGTGGCGGGAGCCGCGCCAGGCGGGCGTAGGAGCTCATGAAGCGCCCCAGCGCCGCGGACCGGCCCGCGATGATCCCCAGCCCCTGCTCGAGATCTTCGGGCTCGAGGCCCGGTCCGCTCTCCGCTCCCTCCGCCGCACCGTTCCGCAGGCCCGTCCGCAGGCTCTCGGCGATGGACCGGATGGGAGCCAGCGAGTTGTTGATCTCGTGGCCCAGCACGCGGACCAGCCGCCGCCACGCCTTCCGCTCCTCCTCGCGCAGCACGCGGCTCAGGTCGGAGAGCACCAGGAGCGTCTGGGGTCGTCCCTCGTGCCGCAGCGAGGTGCGGCGAATCTCCCACCGCCCCGAGCCGCCTGGAAAGGTCATCTCGACCACCCTAGGCGTGTCACCCTCCAGGAACGGGCCGAGCCCGATGGCCGCGGCGGGCCGCCCGGTGAGGGCCCGGGCCGGGCGGTCCAGGAGCTGCGCCCCTGCGCGGTTCACCAGCCACAGCTCGTCGTCCGCGTCGAACGCGAACACGGCCACGTCGATCTCCTCCAGGACCCCCCTCAGGAGCGCGGTCGCCTCCATCGTGCCGAGCCGCTCCGTGCGCAGCGTCTCCCCGAGCGCGTTCACCTCGTGCGACACCAGGCCCAGCGCCCGCTCGCTCCCCTCCGCCCGAACGCGCATGGAGTAGTCGCCCCCGCGGAAGGCGGCCAGGACGTTGGCCAGGGTCTGCAGCGGCCTGACGAGCTCGTGCCCGAGTACCGCCACGAGCACCCCCCACGTCCCCAGCACCAGGAGGGTGGGCAGCAAGCGGGCCCAGGTCGGCCAGTCGGTGCGCCACAGGAGCGCGAGCGCCACGGCGACGGCGGGGAGTCCGGCGGCCAGGGCCAGGGCGGGAATGCGGCGCTGGTAGCTCAGGTCTCGAGCCCGTAGCGGTCGAGCCGCCGATACAGCGCGCTTCGGCTCAGCCCCAGCTCTTCGGCCGCCCGGCTGATGTTGCCTTCGTGCCTGCGGAGCGCCTTCTGGATCAGGATGCGCTCGGCCTCCTCCAGCGTCAGCCCCTCGAGGCCCGGAGCGCTCTCGCCCATGGGTCGGAGCCCCAGGTGCGCCACGTCGATCCGCGCGCCCTGGGCCATGAGCACGGCGCGCTCGATCACGTGCTCGAGCTCGCGCACGTTGCCCTTCCACGGATGGGCCCGAAGCGCCTCCATGGCGTCGGCGGTGATGTCGGACGGCGGCTCCTCGCGGCGGCGTGCCTGCCGCCGGAGGAAGTGCGCGGCGAGGACCGGGATGTCCTCGGGGCGCTGCCGCAGGGGCGGAACCCGGATCTCGACCGTGTTCAGCCGATAGTAGAGGTCCTCCCGGAAGTCGCCGGCCGCCACGGCCGACTCGAGGTCCGCGTTGGTCGCCGCCAGCACCCGGACGTCGGTGGTGCGGACCGTGGACGAGCCCACGCGGCGGAACTCGCCCGTCTCCAGGGCGCGCAGGAGCTTGGCCTGCTGCGCGGCCGGCATGGTGCCGATCTCGTCCAGGAACAGGGTGCCGCGGTCGGCCAGCTCCAGGTACCCGATGCGGTCCGTCCTGGCGTCGGTGAATGCCCCGCGAACGTGGCCGAACAGCTCGCTCTCGAACAGGCTTTCGGCCACGGCCCCCGCGTTGAGCGTGACCAGCGGCCGGCTGGAGCGCGGCGACCTGGCGTGCAGCCAGCGCGCCACCACCTCCTTCCCGGTGCCAGGCTCACCCGTGATGAGCACGTTGGCGTCGGAGGGGCCCGCCCGCTCGATGAGCTGCAGGACGGGTCGCATGGCCCGCGACTCGGCCACGAGGTCGGGCAGGCCGCCCTCACGCGCCTCGCGCTCCACCTCGAGGCGCTCCACCCGGCGCAGGGCGCGCGTGAGCTCCACCTGGTTGTGCAGCGTGGCCAGGAGGCGCTCGTTGTCCCACGGCTTCTCGACGTAGTCGCGTGCTCCCCGGCGCATGGCCTCCACCGCCCCATCCACACTCCCCCACGCGGTCATGACCACCACGCAGAGCGTGGGGTCGATCCCCCGGATCACCGTCAGGAGGTCGAGCCCTTCCTTCCCGGACGTCGTGTCCCGCGTGTAGTTGAGGTCGAGCAGGGCGAGATCGAGCTCTCGCGCCTGGACGGCCCGCAGCACGGCGGCGGGCGACGTGGCGGTCTCGATCTCGTAGCCATGCCCCTTGAGCAGGAGCCGCAGCGCCTCGAGCACGTCGCGCTGGTCGTCGGCGACCAGGATGCGGGGAGCCGGCTCGATCATGTGGTGCCGACGATCCAGCCGTCCTCGAGCTGGATGACGCGCTGGCTGCGCTCGGCGACGGCGGGGTCGTGCGTGACCTGGATGATGGTCGTGCCCTCGCGGTTGAGGCCGGCCAGGAGGTCCATGATCTCCGACCCCTGGCTCGAGTGCAGGCTCCCGGTGGGCTCGTCGGCCAGGATGAGGCTCGGCTCCGCGATCACCGCCCGGGCCACGGCCACGATCTGCTGTTGGCCGCCCGAGAGCTGCGAGGGGAACAGGTCCTTCTTCCCGACGATGTGGAAGCGGTCCAGCATGTCCGCTACCCGGGCCTGGCGCTCCGAGCGCGGCACATCCCGGTAGGAGAGTGGGATCTCCAGGTTCTCGGCCACGGTGAGGTCATCCAGCAGGTGGTACTGCTGGAACACGAAGCCGATGTGCTCGCGGTGCAGGCGGCCGCGCTCCTTCGTCGACATCTCGTGGACGGGCGCGTCCAGGAAACGGTACTCCCCCCGGTACTCCCCATCCAGCATCCCCAGGATGCCGAGAAGCGTGGACTTCCCGGCGCCGGACGGACCCATGATGGTCACGAAGTCGCCGGACCCGATGTTCAGGTCGATGCGGCGCAGGACGAAGGTCTCGCCGCCCTTGAAGCTGTAGGACTTCTCGATGCCTCGCAGCTGTATCACGGAAGAACACTCCGTTTCTCGGGTGGACGGCGCCCGGAGGCGCCGGCTCTACAGATCACGATGTCCGGGCACCCGCCCCTCGGCCCGAAGCGCCACGAGCGGATCGACGCGCGTGGCCCTCAGCGCCGGGACCAGGCAGGCGGCCAGCGTGGCCAGGAGTATGGCGCCGATCGCCACGGTCACGGTGGTGGCATCCGTCGGGGTCACGCCGAACAGCATGCTCCGCAGATAGCGGTTCAGCGCCCACACGCCGATCAGTCCGACGGCAGCGCCCATCGCGGCAAGGCTCAGGCCGCGGACGAGCACGGTTCGCAGGATGGTCGGCCGCCCGGCCCCGAGCGCCATGCGAATTCCGAACTCCCTCGTCCGCTCGGATACCCCGTACTCGATGACCCCGTAGATGCCCACCAGCACCAGGAGCAGCGCGAGCCCCGCGAAGCTCCCGAGCAGCACCGCTCGGAAGCGCTGCGGGGCCACGCCCCGGGCGATGTCCCGGTCCAGCGTGGAAATCTCGGGCACCGGTTGATGTGGATCCACCGACCAGATCGCCCGGCGCAGCGCGGCGGCCATGGCCCGGGATCCGAGCCTGGAGCGCACCAGGAAGACGGCCTGGTGGCCCATGGTGATCTCCGTCACGGTCGCCGGCCTCTGCCTGTAGGGTATGTAGAAGCCCGGTCCCGGATCCCTGGACAGGCCGCCACCCCGGATGTCGGCCGTCACTCCGACCACCGTGAGCCAGGCGTCGTCCCCTTCTTCGAAGCGGAACCGGCGGCTGATCGGATCACTGCCTCCGAAGGCATCGCGCGCCATGGCCTCGTCGATGATGGCCACCCCGGGCGCATCACGATCGTCCCCCGCCCGAAACGAGCGGCCCCGCACCAGGGGGATCGCCAGCGTACGGAAATAGTCGGCGCTCACGACGCCGTACTGGGCCTCACGGGTGGGGGCTTCACCGGCGCCTTCGACCACGTAGTCGCGGATCGCGTGCCCGCGGCTGATGGGAAGGTTGTTGCTGAGCGCCACGCGGTCCACCCCCGGCACGGTGCTCAGCCGCGCCAGGGTCTGGCCGTAGAACGCGTCGAGCTCCGCGATGCTGTCGTAGCGAGTGGGTGGAATCTGCACCGCGACGGTCAGCACGTCCCGGGTACGGAATCCCGTGTCCTGTCCCAGCAGGAGGAGAAAGCTGCGCAGCAGGAGCCCGGCTCCGACGAGGAGGACCAGGCTGAGCGCGATCTCCGTGACCGCGAGTCCCTGGCTCACCCCGTGGTGACGGCGCGAGAGCGAGGGGCTCCGGCCGCCTTCCAGGAGCCCCTCGCGCAACGATGTCCTCGAGGTGATGATGGCCGGGACGATCCCGAACAGGCACCCGGTGACGATCGAGATTCCGATCGCGAACAGCAGCACGGTGAGGTCCACGTGGACCTCGCCCAGGCGGGGGACCCCCGACGGCGCCACGCGAAGCAGGAAGCCCAGCGTGAGCCGCATCAGGAGCACCCCGGCCAGGCCGCCCAGCATGCACAGGACCGCGCTCTCCGCGAGGAGCCGCTGGACCAGGCGACGGCGTCCGGCTCCCAGGGCCGCCCGGATCGCCAGCTCGCGCTGCCTCGAGTGGGCCCGCGCCAGCAGCAGGTTGGCGATGTTGACGCAGGCGATGAGCAGGAGCACGCCCGTCGCGAGCTGCAGGAGGAGCAGCGCCGTGCGGATCTCCCTCACCATCTCCGACTTGAGGGTGGCCAGCCGCAGATTCCAGCGACCGCTCGAGGCGAGGTCGGGGTGCCGCTCCCTGAAGCCCGTCACGGCGCGGTCGAGCGCGGCCTGCGCCTGCCGCAGCGTCGCGTCCGGCTTCACCCGTCCGAGGGGAATGACCCACAGCATGCGGCCGTCGTCGTCCCGGGCCCGCAGGTCGAAGGGCGTCCAGATCCCGGGGTCGTCGACGCGGGGCCCGAGCTGACGGAAGCCCCGGGCCGTGACGCCGACGATCCGGTACGGCCTGTCGTCGAGCCGTACGGTTCGGCCCAGAACGTCGGCGCGTCCCGCGAACCGTGTCTGCCACACCCGGTAGCTGAGGATGGCGGTGCGCGGCGCACCCGACCGGGCGTCGCCGGCGGTGAACCCGCGGCCGAGGGCCATCCGCGCGCCCAGGAGCGAGAGGAGATCCGGCGTGACCCGCGCGCCCTCCAGCTGGTAGGCCCGGTCGCCCTCCGCCACCGCGAATGGCCGCGGTGAGTAGGCGGCGACGTCCTCGAAGACGGTCCCACTGCGCTCGAGGGCCATCGGGATCTCGGCCGGGCCCCACGGTCCCTGTCGTAGCACCACGAGCTCACCGGGACGGGGGTAGGGGAGCGGCTGCAGGAGGACGGCGTCGACGACCGTGAACAGCGCCGTCGTCGATCCGATCCCCAGGGCGAGCGTGAGGACGGCGACGACCGCGTAGCCCGGACGGCGGCGCAGCTGCCGCAGCGCGAAGCGGAGGTCGTGGGCAAAGGCGTCCACGTGAGCCTCACTCCCTCCCCGAGCGGCGCGCGACCGTCGTGGCGTTCGTCTCTCGCGCCGCCGACACGGCACTCTCCCCCGGCTCACTCATATCGCAGCGCCTCCATCGGGTCGACTCGCGTCGCCCGGCGCGCCGGGATCCAGCAGGCCAGCCCGGCGACCGCGAGAATCAGGACGACCGCGGCCACGAAGGCGGCCGGGTCGAGGGGTGAAATCTCGTACAGCTGGCTCCGGAGGACCCGGCTGAAGCCCGCGGCCAGCACGAGCCCCGTTCCGAGGCCGATCGCGGTGAGACGGAGCCCTTCGCGCAGCACGAGGAGAACGACGTCCCCGCGGTCGGCTCCGACCGCCATGCGAAGGCCCATCTCCCGGGTTCGCCCCGCGACGGAGAACGCGAGCACGCCGTAGATGCCCACCGCCGCCAGCGACAACGCCAGGAGTCCGAAGGCGCCCAGGAGCGCGGTCCCGAATCGGTCGCCCGCGGTGGCCTGCGCCACCCGCTCGTCCATGGTTCGCACGTCCCAGAGCGGAAGCGAGCGGTCGACCTCACGCAGGGAGGAGCGGATGGCGGCCGCGATCCCCGATGCATCGCCGGAGCCGCGCACCACCAGGTAGTTGGATTGGTAGGAGAACTGCGGATAGGAGAGATACACGCCGGGCCGAGCGGCCTCGCGCACACTGCCTCCCACGACATTGCCGACGACGCCGACCACGGTGGCCCAGTCGTCCTCGGGACCCCACCCGACGGTGAGCTGGATGCGCGCGCCCACCGGATCGCGGCCCGGCCAGTACCGGTCCGCCGCGGCCCGCGTCACCACCGCCACGCGCGGGGCGTCCGCCCGGTCGCCCGGCTCCAGCGTGCGTCCCTCCAGCACCGGGATGCCCATGGTGGCGAAGTAGGATCCCGAGACCATGTTCATCCACACCTCGCGGCCCTGCTTCGGGGCCCCGGACGCGTCCCCCTCGATCTTCATGCCCACGTGGTCGCACCCGCCCACACCGGCGGTACCGACGTGGGCCGGGAGGCAGTTGGCGACCGCCACACGCTCCACGCCCGGCCGCCCCTCGATGCGCCGGGCCGTCTCCGTGAACAACCGGGTCGCCTCGTCACCCGTGCGCGTCTGCCTCGGCACGTTGACCCACGCGGCCAGGACGTGGTGGGGCTCGAAGCCCAGCGGCGTGCTCCGGAGCTGGCTGAAGCTCCGGAGCAGCAGTCCGGCGCCGACGAGGAGCGCCAGGGCGAGCGCCACCTCACCGGCCACGAGGGCGCCGCGCGGTCCCGTCCGTCGGTGACCGACGGAGCGCCCGAGCAGCGTCCGCGGGTCGGTCCGCACGGCCGCCAGGGCCGGCGCGGTGCCGAACACGAGGATGGCCACCAGCGCCACCGCCACGTCGAAGGCGAGGACGGGCACCGAGAGACGGAGATGCTCGAGTGTCCCCGGACCGGCGAGCGCCAAGGGGCGGAGCGCGGCGACCGCGACCAGTCCCCACCGGGCCACGAGCAGCGCCGCTCCCGCGCCGAGGAGTCCCAGCAGCGCCGACTCGGTGAGGAGCTGCCGGACGAGCCGCCCACGGCCGGCCCCGAGGGAGACCCGGAGCCCGAGCTCGCGGGCGCGCCGCGCGCCGCGCGCCATCAGGAGGTTGGCCACGTTCACGCACGCGATGAGGAGCACGCAGGCCACCGCCGCGAGGAGGATGAGGAGCGTTCGTGCGAGCGAAGGGTCGGTCCGGCTGGCCGCGAGCGGCCGGGAGGCCAGCCCCACGCGTACCGGTCCGAAGGCATCCTGGAACGGCATCCGGTCGGCCATGACCCGGGCGGCGGAGGCCATCTCCGTCCGGGCGAGGGGAGCCGAGGCCCTGGGCACCCGGGCGATGACCGACATCCAGAACGACAGCTTCTGGTTCAGGCGATTACGGAAGACCAGCGACGGCGCCATCATCGTGGGCGCCCAGACGTCCGCCTCCCCGGACAACCCGGCGAAGCCCGGAGGCGCCACGCCCACTACCGTGAGGTCGACCCCGTTCAGGGTGAGGGTCCGGCCGACGATCCCGGTATCTCCCGCGAAGGCCGTATGCCACAGCGCGTTCCCGATCACGGCCACGGGGCGGGCGTCGGGCACGGCGTCCTCATCGGGCGTGAAGGTGCGTCCCACGGCCGCCTGCACGCCCAGGAGCCCGAAGTAGCTGCCCGAGACGATCTCCAGCATGGCGCGGCGAGGTGGCCCCTGGCCCGAAAGGTTGTAGGACAGGGCGCGCGGCGTGTAGGCGGCGGCCGTGACGTCGTGGGTCGCGGAGCGAAAAGCCTCGTACTCGGGATACGACCAGTAGGGCATCGAGTCGACGGCTCCGTCCGGTCCCGTGAAGGTCGGGATCACCCGCTGGAGCTGGTCGGGCTCGGGGTACGGGAGGCGCGCCAGGAGGACGGCGTACACCGCCGAGAACACGGCGGTGTTGGCGCCGATCCCGAGGGCGAGGGTGAGGACGGCGATGACCGTGAAGCCCGGTCGACGCACGAGCTGGCGTAGCGCGAAACGAAGGTCCTGGAGCACGTCAGCCTCCGGGTCTGGCGTGGAGGGTCATCGGCCGCGGCCGCGGGTCGTCGGGCGGTCTCCGCGTCGCCGTGCGATCTACGCCTCGCTCCGCAGCGCGTGGACGGGATCGACCCGCGTCGCCCGACGCGCCGGGATCCAGCAGGCCAGCAGGGCGACCCCGACCAGCACCGTCGGGACGAGAACGAAGGTGGCCGGGTCGAGCGGTGAGACGCCGTACAGGAGCCCGGAAAGGACCCGCACCGCCGCGAGAGCCCCGGCCAGCCCCAGACCCACGCCCACCAGGACGGGCGCCAGGCCGAGGCGCAGCACGTAGCGAATCGTGGTGCCCCGGTCCGCGCCCAGCACCATGCGGATCCCGAGCTCGCGCAGTCGGCGGGTCACCGCGTAGGAGAGGACGCCGTAGATCCCGACCACGGCGAGCACGAGCGCCAGGCCCGCGAACAGGGCCAGGGTGACGACGTCGAACCGCGGACGGAGGATCGAGGTGGCCAGCACCTCGTCCATCGTTCGCATCGAATACACGGGGAGCGTGGGGTCCAGCGACAGGACGGCCGAGCGCAGCGCGCCCGCCAGCGCCCCGGGGCTCCCGTCCGTTCGGACGGCGAGGACCATTCCGTGCTGGGGGCTCTGGAGGTAGCTCAGGTAGGCGTGCGGGTAACCGGGGCGGTCCAGGCTCTCGGTCCGCACGTCACCCACGATCCCGACGATCGTGTACCAGGTGTTTCCATCGAACGAGATCCGGTCGCCGATCGGGTCCGCGTTCCGCCAGTAACGGTGCGCCATCGCCCGGTCGATCACGGCCGCCGGCGCGTCCCCGGCCCCGTCCCTCGCGTCGAGCAGCCTCCCGCGCACCAGCGGGATGCCCAGGGTTCGGAAGTAGTCGCCGCCCGTCGTGCACACCACCGCGTCCTGGACCTGGTCGGCGGGCGGAGCGGGGCGGCCCTGGACCCTGAAGGAGAGATAGCTGCCGCTCTGCAGGGGGAGGTCGCTGGTCAGGCCGACCGAGGTGGCGCCCGGAAGCGTGCCGACCCGGTCCAGCAGTCCGCGCCAGAATTGTCGGAGCCGGGGATCGTCCGGGTACCGGTTGTCGGGAAGGGACACCCGTGCCGTGAGGACGCCGCGCGCCCGGAAGCCCGGGTCCACGCCTGCCAGGGCGGCGAAACTCCTCAGGAGGAGCCCGGCCCCCACCAGGAGGACGAGGGCGACGGCCACCTGCCCGGCCACCAGTCCGCGGTCCAGGAGCCGGGCGCCCCGGGCGCCCGCCGTCCGTCCTCCCTCTACGAGGTCCCGGCGAAGGTCCGAACCGGTGACGCGAAGTGCAGGCACGAGGCCGAACAGCACGGCGGTGACCAGGGCCGTGCCGAGGGCGAACAGGAGGACCGTGCCGTCGATGCGCACCTCGCCCGTGCGCGGAAGCGCACCCGGATCCAGCCCCACGAGCCCGCGCGTGCCCCACCAGGCCAGGAGCGTGCCGAGCGTCGCGCCCAGGAGCGACAGCACCAGGCTCTCGACCAGCATCTGCCGGACGAGCCGGCCGCGGCCGGCGCCGAGCGCGGCGCGGAGCGCCATCTCCCGTCCGCGGGCGGCTCCCCGGGCCAGGAGGAGGTTGGCCACGTTGGCGCACGCGATGAGGAGCACGAGCCCCACGGCCCCGAGGAGGATCAGGAGCGCCGGGCGCACGTCTCCCACGATCCGGTCACGAAGCGGCGTGACGGCCACGCCCCAGCCCGTGTTGGTGGCCGGATACTGACGCTCGAGGCGTCCCGCGATCGCGTTCATGTCGGAGCGGGCCGCCTCGAGGCTCACGCCGGGGCCCAGCCGGCCGATCACCCCCAGGAAGTCCGACCGGCGCTCCTGTCCGGGCGCCCCAGGCTGTGCCGCCACGGGCGTCCATGCCTGGGCCCACGAGGGGAACTGGAAGCCGGGCGCCGCGATCCCGACGACCGTGTAGGGCTCGCCATCCAGCGTGATGGCCTTCCCGACCAGGGCGCGGTCGGCTCCGAAGCGGTCGCGCCACAGCGCCCGGCTCAGGACCACGACCCTCGCCGCCCCGGCCTGGTCTTCGGCGGCCGTGAATCCGCGACCCAGCGCGGGAGCCACGCCCAGGGTCCGGAAGAAGTCGGCCGAGACCCGGGCGCCGATGATGCGCTCGGGCGGCCGCCCGTCGTCGCTCGTCAGGTTGAGGCTTCCGCCCGTGAACGCGCTCATGTCCGAGAACGACCGGCTCTGGGCCTTCCAGTCCAGGTAGTCGGGTACCGAGGCGGCCTCGTTTCCGATCCCCTCCTTGTGGCCCTGGAGGATCACGAGCCGGCTCGCCTCCGGATAGGGGAGCGACCGCAGGAGGACGGCGTCGACCACGCCGAACATGGCGGTGTTGGCGCCGATCCCGAGTGCCAGGGTGAGGATCACGATGGCCGAGAAGCCGGGATGGCTCCGGATCTGGCGAAGCGCGTAGCGGAGGTCCTGACGAAGGGTGTCGAGCATGGTCACTCCACTCTGAGGGCGACGGCGGGATCGACGGCGGCGGCCCGACGGGCGGGGAGCCAACTCGCGAGCAAGGCCACGATCGCGAGCAGCGCCGTCACGCTTCCGAACGCCACCGGGTCCAGGGGCATCACGCCGAACAGGAAGCGCGAGGCGACGCGGCCGAGCAGCGCGGCGAGCCCGAGCCCGACGAGCAGCCCGACGGCCGTCACTCCCAGTCCCTCGCGGACGACCAGCCGAAGCACGGAGGAGCGGTCGGCGCCCAGGGCCATGCGAATGCCGATCTCCCGGGTGCGTCGGCTCACCACGTGGGCGAGAACGCCGTACAGGCCGATGGCGGCCAGGAGGAGGGCGAGGGCCGCGAACAGGGCCAGCACGGCCGCGCCCACCCGCTGCGGGAGGAGGGAGGCCTGCATGAGTTCCGGCATGGGCGCCAGCGTCGTGATCGGGAGATCCGGGTCCACATCGTGGATCGCGCTCCGCACATCGGGCGCGAGGCGGTTCGGGTCGCCATGGGTGCGGATGTGCACCTTCACCGGGTGCGTGGTCTGGAGGAAGGGCAGGTAGAGGAAGGGCGTGGGATCCTCCCCCGGGCTCACGTACTTCCCGGTCGGCACCACGCCCACGACGGTCAGGTGCTCCAGGTCGGAGCTGTACGTGAGCTGCTTGCCGATCGGGTCCTGGCCCGGCCAGAAGCGCCGCGCGAACGCTTCGTTGACCACTACGGCGGCCGGCGCGCCCTCCCGGTCCTGTTCGGTGAAGCCGCGCCCGCGGCGAAGCCGGATGTGGAGGACCCGAAAGTAACCGGGGCCCACGACGGCGAAGTGAAACTCCATGTCCTCGCCCTTGCGGGGCTCGTAGCCCTCGACCCCCGTTCCCGTACGGCTCGACGTGCCGTCCAGCGGCACGGCCGAGCCCAGGGCCACGCCCGTGACGCCGGGGAGGCGGCGGAGCCGGTCCTCGAGGCTCCGGTAGAACCGGATCTCCTCCGCCTTCGAGTAGCCCTGCGTGCCGAGGTCCACGCCGGCGACGAGCACGCCCCTCGGGTCGAGCCCGACGTCGACGTCGCGGGCCGCCGACAGGCTGCGCAGGAACAGGCCGGCCCCCACCAGGAGCGTGAGCGAGACGGCGACCTGCGCGACCACGAGGGCGTTCTGGATGCTGAACCTGCGGCCCGTCCCGGTCGGTCGTGCTTCCTTGAGGGACGAGACCACGTTCGTTCCGGAGGCGCGGAGGGCGGGGGCCAGTCCGAACAGGAGGGCGGTGAGCAGGCTGGCGCCGGCCGTGAAGGCGAGCACCCGCCAGTCGGGCGAGACGTCGAACTGGAGCGGCACGGGCAGCGGCGGCAGGAGCGCCGGGAACAGGCGGACGGCCCACGCCGCCAGGAGGAGTCCGACCATGCCTCCCAGCGCGCCCAGGATCGCGCTCTCGGTGAGCAGCTGCCGGATCAGCCGCCCGCGTCCGGCCCCGAGCGAGCGGCGCACGGCGAACTCGCGGCCGCGTCCCGCCGCCCGTGCCAGGAGGAGGTTGGCCACATTGGCGCAGCACAGGAGGAGGACCAGGCCCACGACCCCCATCAGGAGCCCTGCCAGTCCGACCGCCGTCCCGCGGATCATCATCGGCACCCGCGACAGCCGCTCCGGGACCACGGTGATGCGTCGGCCCCGGTCGTGCGCGTCGGTCCAGCTGTCGGGGTAGGCCTGGTGCAGCCGCCTGGCCACCACGCGGAAGCCCGCCTGGGCCCGGGCCGGCGTGACGCCCGGTCGCAGCCGTCCGATCACGAACAGACCCCGGTTGCTGCGGTGCCCCACGAAGTCCTGGGAGCCCGTGAGGAGCGGCTCCGCCTGGAACGGCACCCAGACTTCGACCCGGAGCCCCCGGATCGAGCCCCGGAACTCCGGCGGGGCCACGCCCACGACCGTGAACGTGCCGCCGTTCAGGTGGACGGCCTTCCCGACGATGCCCGGGTCGCCGCCGAAGCGGCGCTGCCACAAACCGTGTCCGATCACCACCACCGGCGTGGGCGCTTCGCCCTCCTCGGGGCGGAATGCACGCCCGAGCTCCGGGCGGACCCCGAGGAGCCCGAAGTAGTCGGCGCTCACCAGCTCGGACATGAGACGCGTGGTGTGGCCCCCTTCGACCAGGTTGACGGGCCGTGGCGAGAAGGCCGCGGCGCCCTCCAGGAGCTCCTTCTGGTCCCGGAACGCCTCGAAGTCGGGGTACGAGGAAGCGCTGTACGGGGGCCCGCTGAAGTCGCTCGTGTAGATCCACACCAGGCGGTCGGGGTGGCTCACCTGCGGCGGGGGCCGCAGGAAGAGCCCGTCGACCACGCTGAACACGGCGGCGTTGGCCCCGATGCCGAGGGCGAGCGTGAGCACCGCCACCAGCGCGAAGCCGGGACTCCGGCGAAGCTGCCGGAGCGCATAGAGGAAGTCCTGCTTCAGGCTGTCCATCGCTCCTCCTGCCGCACCGCGGTCCCGCGGCCAGAGCGCCGCCGGATGCCGGGCCGACGATCGGCCACGCGCCTCACTCCTCCCTCAGCACCTTCATGGGGTCCACCCGCGTGGCGCGCAGGGCGGGCGCCCACGCGGCCAGGACCGTGGCGGCCAGCACGAGCGCGGCCACGCCCGCGTACACCGGCGGGCTCACCGGCTTCACCTCGAACAGGAGTCCGCTCAGCAGCCGCGAGAACAGCAGGGCTGCAACGAGCCCGATCGCGAGCCCCACGCCCGCCATGCGCAGCCCATCCCCGATCACCATGGCCCTCACCCTCCGAGCGCCGGCGCCGAGAGCGAGGCGGATGCCGAGCTCCGGCCGCCGCCGCGCCACCGCGTACGCCAGGACGCTCTCCACCCCCACCAGCGCGAGAACGACGGCCAGCGTCGCGAACAGGCCGATCAGCACCGCCACGAAGCGCGGCTCGGCGAGCGTGCCCGCCAGGGCCTGCGACATCGGCTCCATCCCGTACAGGGCCAGATCGGGATCCAACTGGTGCACAATCCGGCGGATGGGTTCCTCGAGCGTCGCGGGATCGACCGAAGTGCGCACCAGGAGGCCGGCCTCCGCCCTCGGGGTCTGCGCCAGGGGCGTGTAGACGGCGGGCGGCGTGGCCTGCTCCAAGCCCTGAAACTTGACGTCGCCCACCACGCCCACGATCCGGCGGTTCACGCCGTAGAAACGGATCTGCTCCCCGATCGGATTCCCGTCGGGGAAGAAGCGCCGGACGGCGGCCTGGTTCACCAGGGCCACGGCCTGGGCCTTCGCGTCGTCGGAGACGCGGATGCCCCGGCCCGAGACGACCGGAATGCGCGCGGTGGAGAGGTAGCCGGGGCTCACGGGCCGGACCCGGATCTCCGGCTGGTGCGCGGCCTCCTCCTCGCGTCCCACGATCACGAACGAGTTCGTGTAGCCGGCGTTCAGGGGGTCGGAACCGGCCACGGCGGCCGAGGTGACGCCCGGGAGCGCCTCCACCTGTCGGAGGAGCGCCCGGTTGAAGCCCGTGACTTCGGTCCAGTCGGGGTACTTCGAATAGTCCTGCGGATACCGGCTCGAGGGGAGCGAGTAGCCGGCCTTCAGCGTCCCGTGGACGTCGAAGCCCGGGTCCACGTGGCGCAGGCGCTGGAAGCTCTCGACCAGGAGCGAGGCGCTCACCAGCACCACGACGGCCAGCGCCACCTCCCCCACGACGAGGGCCGAGCGCAGCCAGCGGCGCGCGCCCGAGGCCGAGCTTCCCCGGCCCGACTCGGACCGGAGCGCGCCCGTGAGGTCCACCCGCCGCGCCTGGAGCGTCGGGAGCAGCGAAAAGACGACCGCCACGAGACCGGAGACCAGCGTCGTGGCCACAAGCACGCGCCCGTCGATGGCCACCTGGTCCATGCGCGGGATTCCGGCCGGCGCCAGCGCCAGGAGGAGGCGGAGACCGGCTACCGCCAGCGCCACGCCGAGGGCGGCGGCCGCAGCCGTGAGCACCAGGCTCTCGGCCAGGAACTGGCCGGCCAATCGCCGGGCGCCGGCCCCGAGCGCGCTTCGCACGGCCACCTCGCGGGCGCGTCCCGTGCCGCGGGCCAGGAGCAGGTTGGCGACGTTCGCGCAGGCCACCAGGAGGACGAGCGCCACGACGGCGAGCAGGAGCCGGAGCGCCGGCCGGGCCGGGCCGAACACCACGTCTGCGAACGGCTCCAGGTGTACGCCCCGGCCCGCGTTCTCGCGGTACTGCGCCTCGAGTCGGGAGGCGATCCCGGCGAGCTCCTGGCGGGCGCCGTCCAGCGTCGCGCCGGGTGCCAGCCGGCCCAGGAAGAAGACCGGGTGCGTGGAGCGGGGGAGCATCTCGGCGCTCGCCTGGAGCGGCACCCACACGTCCACGTGCCCCCGACCCTCGAAGGGAGCGTGGTAGGCGGCCCGGGCGTTGATCTGGTTGACGCCCAGGTCGGTGCCCGCGGGCACCACGCCGATGACCCGGTACGGCTGGCCGTCCAGCCGGAAGGTCCGTCCGACGACGCTCGGATCGCCCCCGAACCGGGTCCGCCAGAACCGCTCCCCCAGGAGCGCGACCCGGGCACCGCCCGGCGTGTCCTCCTGCGGGCCGAACAGGTGGCCCACCATCGGCTGGACGCCCAGCAGCGGCAGGAGCTGGTGGGTGGCCAGGACCACCGCCACCCGGTCGGGGTCCCGGTCGGGCGCGGTCAGCGTCTGCTGGAGGGCCACGAAGCCGGCGAGCTTCTCGAAGCTCCGGCTCTGCGCCTGGTAATCCTCGAGGTCCGGCCACGAGCCGGGCTCGCGGGTGGTGCCGCTGTTCCGGTCCGTCTCCCACACGACGACCAGACGGTCGGCCGAGGGGAAGGGAGCGGGGCGGAGGAGCACGCCGTTCACCACGCTGAAGATGGCGGTGCCGGCCCCGATCCCGAGCGCCAGCGTGAGGACCGCGATCGAGGCGAAGCCCGGACTCCGACGGAGCCGACGGAGAGCGTAGCGCAGGTCGTGCCGGATGCGATCGATCATGGGCTCATCTCTCCGTTCGGCGTTTTCGTCCAGGCGGATCGCGGCTCCAGGGTTCGGGCCTCCATCGGTTCTCTCGACCGCATGGATCGGCCGCGTGGCCGTGGTCTTCCTTCGCGCCCGGGGGTGGCCCCGGTCTTCATTCGGTCCGCAACGTCGCGGCCGGATCGATCCGTCCGGCGCGACGCGCCGGCAGCCAGCTGGCCGCGAGGACGGAAGCCGCCAGGATGAGCGCCCCCGCCACGTAGGCGAGCGGATCGGCCGAGGTGACGCCGTACAGGAGTCCGGACAGGAGGCGCGTCAGCGCGAGTGCCGATCCGAGCCCGAGGGCGATCCCGATCCCGGCCAGCACGGCCCCGCGGCCCACCACCATTCGCACGACGTCGCCCGGCCGCGCGCCGAAGGCGATCCGGACGCCGATCTCCCGCCCCCGCTGCGCCACCAGGAAGGAGACGACCGCGTACATCCCGCTTACGGCCAGGATGAGGGCCGCCGCGCCGAACACTCCCAGCAGGAGGAAGGCGAAGCGCCGGTCCGCGGTGCCGCTGCCCACCACCTGCGCCATCGTGCGGAAGGTCGGGGGTACCTCCGGGTCCACCTCGCGCAGCGCCTCGCGGGCGGCCGGGATCAGCGCGCCCGGATCGGTCCGCGTGTGGAGGACGACGTGGAAGAGACTCGCCCTCGCCGGACGCTGGCGGTTGAGAGCGTACAGGATCGGCTGCGGCTGCCGGTCCATGGACTGCTCCCGGACATCGCCCACCACGCCCACCACCCGGAAGGGACGAAGGTCGCCGTCCATGTTCCCGAACTGGATGAGCTTCCCGATCGGATCCGCGTTCGGCCACCGCCGGGCGGCGAAGGAGGCGCTGACCAGCGCGCTCGTCAGGTCGGCGTCCGGCACGTCCTGCTCCGAGAACGCGCGGCCCCGGCGGAGCGGGATCCCCATGGCTTCGAAGTAACCCCGGCCGGCCACGCAGAAGAGCGCGGTGCCCGTGCGCCCGGGGAGGCGGGCCAGCTTCATGAACTCCTGGGGTGTCGCGGCCTCGTCGGGACGGGCCATCTCCAGGTAGGTGCCGTCGGCGCAGCCGTCCTGGAGCGGGAGCCCGCTGATCCCGCCGACCGCCCGCACGCCCGGGAGAGTCCGAAGCCGGGCGAGGAGGCGGTCCTCGAAGTCCCGCACGCTGGCCGGGTCCTCCGGATGGGCGGCGGCGACGTTCATCACGAGGACGTGGTCCGTGCGGAAGCCGGTCGGGACCGAGAGCAGGTGGAGAAGGCTCCGCGCCATGAGGGCGGCGCCCGCCAGGAGCACCAGCGTGAGGGCCGTCTGTCCGACCAGGAGCCCGTCGCGGACCAGCCGGCCGGCGCCGCCGCCCGCCACGGTCCTCTGTCCGGCGGCGAGCGCGCCCCGCACGTCGGATCGGCCCGCCAGCGCCTCGAAGACCGCGAGCGCGAGGCCCGTGGCCAGGGACACGGCCAGGGCGAAGACCAGGACCTTCCCGTCCACCGACACCTCGCCCAGCCTCGGGAGATAGTCCGGGCTCAGGGCCAGGAGCGCGCGCGTCCCGGCCGCCGCCAGCAGCACGCCCGCGGCGCCCGAGGCCAGTCCCAGCACCAGCGACTCGGCCAGGAGCTGTTCCAGGATCCGGCCCAGACCCGCCCCCAGCGCCCTCCGCACGGCGATCTCGCGCCGGCGGGCGGTCATCCGAGCCAGGAGGAGGTTGCCGACGTTGGAGACCGCGATGAGGAGGAGGAACGCGGCGGCTCCCAGGAGGACGAGGAGGGGCGTGCGCACCGCGCCGACCAGCGCCTGCCGCAGCGGTACGGCCGAGAAGCCCACCAGGTCCACCTCGCCCTGGTTCGCCTCCACGATCCGGTGGGAGATGGTCTGCAGCTCGGCCCGGGCCTGTCCGTAGCTCACTCCGTCGGCGAGCCTCCCCACGACGCGCCAGTTGTGCGCCGTGCGGCTCGTCCCGTGCGCCTCGAGCCCGGCGGGCGTCCACAGCTCGGTCCCGGACGGGTAGTCGAAGCCGCGGGGCATGACGCCCACCACCGAGTAGAGCCGGCCGCCGGCGGAGAGCGTCCTCCCGTCGATCGAGCCGGCCTCCAGCGAGTGTTGCCAGAAGCTCCAGCTCACCACGACCGCCGGCGGGCCACCCTCGCGCTCCTCCTCGGGGAGGAAGGTGCGCCCCCGGACGGGGCTCACCCCCATCACGCGGAAGAAGTCGCCCGAGACCATGTCGGCGGTGGCGCGGACCGGCTGGGTGCCGCCGGTCACGGAGACCGGGAAGGCGCCGCTCCTCTGTGCCAGCGCCTCGAAGCTCCGGCTCTGCGACCGGAGATCCAGGAAATTGGGGTCGGCCAGGGCCATGCCGTGACCGTCCTTCGCGACCTCCTGCACCCAGGCGATCCGGTCGGGCCGCGGATAGGGGAGCGGCCGCAGGAGCACGCCATCCACCACGGTGAAAATGGCGCTCGCCGCCCCGATCCCCAGGCCCAGGATCCCGATGGCCGAGACGGAGAACCCGGGGGCCCGGCGGAGCCTCCGGAGGGCGTAGACCAGGTCCCGGCGGAAGGAGTCCAGCATCAGCGAACCTCGTGGGCAAGGGGTCGGAAGGAGTCTCTTCCGATCGTACGGACCGGCCGGGGCGCGGGATTCGACACGGCACCCGAGTCCGCTGGCCCGGCCGCTACGCGCGGAGCGCGGTTCATTCGGAACGCAGCACGGCCATCGGGTCCACGCGACTCGCGCGACGGGCGGGAAGCCACGCCGCCACAACCGCCGCGGCGACCAGGAGGAGCGGCACCGCGGCGAAAGTGACCGGATCGAGGGCCGACACGCCGTAGATGAGGCCGGACAGGAGCCTCGCGGCGCCCGCGCCGGACACCAGGCCCGCCGCGGAGCCGACCAGGACCGGCCGCAGACCGTGGCCGACAACGAAGCCCGCGATGTCGGTCGCGTCGGCTCCCAGCGCGACCCGGATCCCGAGCTCTGGTAGACGGCGCGAGACCGAGTAGGCGACCACGCCGTACACGCCCACGGCGGCGAGCAGGAAGGCGAGGAAGGCGAACGAGAGCAGGAGGATCGTACGGAACCGCGGCCGCGCCAGGGTCGCGCTCACCACGGCCCTCATGGAGCGGAGGCCATAGATCGGCGTGTGGGGCGCGATCTCGTGGATAGCCGCACGCGCCGCGCCCGCCAGCGCCGCGGGATCGCCCCCGGTGGCCCGGAGCACGATCCAGGGCTCCCCCTGTTGATAGTCGGGGGCCTGGGCCTGCGGCACGTAGATCACGGGCCCGGGCGCCTGGTCCAGGCTGAACTGCGTGACGTCCCCCACCACCCCCACGATGCGGGCGGGCGGGTTGTTCGGGCCGAACATGTGGAGTCGCGCGCCCACGATGTGATCGTCCGGGAAGTAGCGGTGCACGAACGCCTGGTTCACGACGAGGACGTTCTCGGCCGTCTCGTCTCCGTTGTCCGAGCGGAGGATGCCCCGTCCCTCGATCAGCGGGATCCCCATGGCCTCGAAGTAGCCGGCGGTCACGGCCCGCGTCTCGGAGGAGAGGTCGTGCCCGGGGGCGGGTCGCGGCCGACCGTCGATCGTGAAGCCGTTGCCGTCGAAGCTCCCCGACATCGGAAGGAGATCCGTCATACCCACGGCCCGCACGCCGGGGAGCGTCCGGAGCCGGTCGCCGATGCGCTCGTAGAGGCGGAGGGAGGCCACCTCACCCGCTTTCGTCGAGGGATCGTACGGGTGCGAGGGCGGATCAATGCGCAGGACGAGCGCCTGGTCCGCGGCGATCCCCGGATCCACTTCCCGCAGCCGGAGGAGCGAGCGTCCGAGGATCCCGGCCCCCAGCATGACCACGATGGCCATGGCCACCTGGGCGCCCAGCGCCGCGGCGCGAAGTCGGCCGCCGGTCCCGGTCGTGCCCCTACCTCCTTCGGCGAGCGTGCTGCGTAGGTCCACGCGAGCGGCCCTGCGAGCGGGCAGGAGCCCGAAGAGGAGCACGGCCACCCCTCCAGCGGCGGCCGCGAAGGCCAGCATGCGTGGATCGAGACCCACCGCCTCGATGCGCGGAATCCGACCGGCGGCCAGGGCCACGAGCCCCCTGGTGATCACGTCGGCGAGGACGACGCCCGACGCGGTGCCGAGAGCGGCCAGGAGGAGGTTTTCGACCATGAGCTGGCGCACGACGCGGCGGCGGGAGGCGCCCAGCGCGCAGCGCACGGCGATCTCGCGCTCGCGGCCGGAGGCGCGGAACAGAAGCAGGTTGGCGACGTTGGCGCACGTGATGAGCAGGACCAGGCCGACCGCAGCGAGCAGGATCCACATCATCGGCCGGACACTCCCCACCAGGTCGTCCTTGAGGGATACCACGGTCACTGAGTGCCCGGCGTCCTCGCGCGGATATTGACGGGCCAGGCGGGCCTCGATCGCGGCGAGCTCCGAGCGCGCCTGCACGATCGTCACGCCCGGCTTCAGGCGGGCGACGGCCGTGAACGAGCGGCCACTGCGGCCGTTGGTGCTGAAGTAGTGCGGAGTCGAGCGCCACAGCCGGGGAGCATCCTCGCCGGCTCCCGACAGGCCCGGATCCTCCATGGGAGGGGCCACGCCGACGATCGTGTACGGATAGCCGCTCAGGTCGATGACGCGCCCCACCACGTCCGGGTCGGCACCGAATGCGTCGTGCCACAGTCCCCAGGACAGGACGACCCGACTCGAGCCGCCCTCGTTCTCCGCCGGGAGGAAGAAACGGCCCACCGCCGGCTTCAGCCCCAGCACGTCGAAGTAGGACGCGTTGACGGACGCCGCGCTCAGCTTCCGGGGTTCGCCGTTCACCGTGAGGGTCGGCGCGTACTCGTCGTACAGGGCTCCGGACACGAACGATGTGGACTGTCTCATCCAGTCTCGGAAGTCCGGCGACGAGATCGTGCCGGTGTCGTCCCCCTCTTCGACGTCGAGGAGCCGGACGATGCGGTCCGGCGCAGGGTAGCCGAGCGGCCGGAGCAGGAGCTGGTCCACGACGCTGAACACGGCCGTCGTGGCTCCGATGCCGAGGGCCAGGGTGACCACGGCCAGGACGGCGAATCCGGGGCTACGGCGGAGCTGGCGGAGACCGAACCGGAGATCCTGCCTCGACGCGTCGAGCATGAGCCTACTCCTCCCGCAGCACGGTCATGGGGTCGGTGCGCATGGCGCGTCGGGCGGGCAGAACGACCGCCAGGACGAGGACGGACGCGACCACGGTCGAGGCCGCCAGGTAGATGGTCGGGTCGGCCGGGCTGACCTGGAACAGGAGCCCGCGCGCCAGCCGCGCCAGCACCGCCGAGGCCGCGAGTCCCCCCACGACGCCCGGGGCCACCATCCGGCCCGCCCGCACGAACACGCGGCCCAGCACCTGGGCGGGCCGGGCGCCCATGGCGATCCGCACGCCCATCTCCCGCCGTCGCGCCGCCACCATCGAGGCGATCACACCGTAGATCCCGACCGCGGCCAGCAGCAGCCCGGCGACGGAGAACGCGCCGACCAGCCACAGGTCGAAACGCTGCCGCGCGGTGGCGGCGCGCTCGAGCGCCGTCATCGGCATCAGGTCCGCGACCGGCAGGTCCGGGTCCACGTCGCGCACCGCCGACCGGACCGCCGGCTCGAGACGGCGCGGGTCGCCTTCCGTCCGGACGACCACCGACATGCGGTAGAAGGGACGCTGGTCGAAGTCGATGTAGATCTGAGGCTCGCCCACGTCCTCGGGGCCGCCCCGATGTACGTGACCCACGACGCCGACGACCGTGTACGCGGGAGCGTCGGGCCCATCATCGAACGCGAGGCGCTGGCCCACGGCGCTCCGGCCGGGCCAATA
Source organism: uncultured Gemmatimonadota bacterium (assembly GCA_964465015.1). Taxonomy (GTDB): domain Bacteria; phylum Gemmatimonadota; class Gemmatimonadetes; order Palauibacterales; family Palauibacteraceae; genus Humimonas. The sequence goes on along the minus strand of CAYXHP010000107.1, from coordinate 4,121 downwards.
GCGGTCCGCGAGCCGCCGGTCCACGAGCGCCACGCGGCCGACGTCCGGACCGTCGGTCCCGCGCAGGTCGCGGCCCGCCAGTAAGGGGATTCCCAGCGCCTCCAGGGCGTCGGGCGTGACGCGCGAGATCTCGGCGTGGGGGCCCGGCTGACCCGGTGGCACGGGTCGACCCGGGATGACGAACGAGCCGCTCCAGTCCCCGCCGCCCAGCGGCAGGGGGTCCACGGCGGCGGCGGCCCGTACGCCTGGGAGCGCGCGCAGGCGGGCCAGGACCCGGTCGTAGAGATCGGCCTGCTCCGCGGGCTCCGCGTAGCGGGTCTCCGGTGCCGACAGGCGGAAGGCGAGGACGCCCGGCGGACGCACGCCCAGGTCGACCGAGCCGAGCCGCTGCAGGCTCCGGAAGAGGAGGCCGGCGCCGACCAGGAGGACCACGGCCAGACCGACCTCGGCCGCGGCCAGGACGGTGCGGCCCGCCCCCGGCCCGATGGCGCTCCGGCCTCGCCGGCCGAGCACCGACCGGAGGTCGGTCCTGCGGGCCCCGAGCGCCGGCGCCGAGCCGGCCAGGAGCGCGCTGGCCACGCAGATTCCGGTGGCGAACAGGAGCACGGGAAGACTGAGTCCCGCGTTCCGCAGGCCGGGCACGTCCTGCGGCCCCCACGCCGCGACGGCCCGCAGGCCCCAGGCGGCCACGGGGAGAGCGGCGGCCACCCCCAGCACGGCGAGCACCGCGCTCTCCACCAGGAGCTGTCGGGCCAGTCGACCGGATCGGGCGCCGAGCGCAGCCCGCAGCGCGAGCTCTGGTCGGCGGTCCACGGCCCTGGCCAGCTGGAGCGCCGCCACGTTGGCGCACGCGATGAGGAGGACGAGCCCGACGGCACCCAGGAGAAGCAGGAGCGCGGGCCGGACATCGCCCACCGCCTGGTCCCGCAGCGACACCGCCAGCGGGTGCCAGCCGACGGCCTGGCCGTACCGGTCCGGGAAGCGCTGGCGGAAGTCGTCGGCCAGGCGGGAGAGGTCGGCGTCCAGCGCGTCCCGCCCCAGGCCGGGCTTCACTCGGGCCACCACGTCCAGGTACTGGTTCCCGCGCGGCTGGCCCCGGCGCGCGGCCCAGTCCACCGGGAGCCACAGGTCGGGAGCTCCCTGGAGCTGGAACGACGGGGCCTCCGGAAAGCGGACGCCGCGCGGCATCACCCCGACCACGGTGACCGCGCGCCCGTCCAGGTGGATCGTCCGGCCGATCACGCGGCGGTCCGAGCCGAAGCGCTCGGCCCACAGGGCATGACTCAGGATCGCCACGCCGGGGGCGGGCGCGCCGGAGCCGGCGTCGGCATCCCCGGGGCCGAAGTCCCGGCCCAGAGCGGGCCGGACGCCCAGGAGCCGGAACAGGTCCGGGGACGTCTCCAGCCCCACGAGCTGCCGGGGCTCGCCGCCGCCCGTGAGGTTGAGGCGCGTGGCCCGCATGGCCGCCAGCGCGTCCACGCTGCGCAGCCGGTCGCGATCATCCGCAAACTCCGCCGGCGATATCGAGAAGTGCGCGTACTGGGGAGCGGATCCGTAGCTGTTCCACAGGACGTAAGTGCGCCCCGCATGCTCGAAGGGGAGTGGTCTGAGGAGGACCGCGTACACCGAGCCGAAGATGGCCACGGTGGCTCCGATCCCGACCGCCAGGGTGAGGACGGCCACGAGCGTGAAGCCGGGGCTTCGTCGGAGCTTCCTGAGGGCGAGCTTCACGTCATTCATACCGGAGCGCCTCCATGGGATCGATGCGGGCGGCCCGGCGGGCCGGGATGAGCGTCGCCGCCAGCGCAACGAGGGCGAGCAGCGTCCCGAGGGCCACGAAGGTGAGCGGATCGTGCGGCTGGACGCCGAACAGGAACTGCCTGAGCGAGCCGGCGAGCAGCAGCGAGGCCGCGACGCCCGCCGCCAACCCGCCGAGCACGGGAAGCGCCATGCCCCGGACCACGAGCGCGATCACGTCCCGGCGCCGGGCGCCGAGCGCCATCCGGATCCCGATGTGGCGGGTCTCACGGGCCACGGTGAAGCTCACCACGCCGAAGATCCCGACCGTGGAGAGCACGAGCCCGAGCAGGGCGAACAGCGTGAGCAGCATCGCGCCCATCCGCTGCGGCATGAGCACGCGCGCCAGCTGGTCCCGCATGGTCCGCAGGGTCGTGAACGAGACCCGGGGATCCACCGACCGCGCCGCCGAGCGGATGGCGGGAAGCACGGAGGCGGCGTCTCCCGGACGGTGCACGATGAGCGCCAATGGCCCTCCGGCGGCGCGGTCGCGAGACTGGGCCAGGGGAAGGAAGGCGTACGGGACGGCGGTCTCTCCGAGGCTGCGCCACTCGGCGTCGTCCGCCACGCCCACCACGCGGAACGTCGTCGAGCCCAGGGTGACCCGCCCGCCGATCGGATCTCGGCCCGGCCACCAACGCCGGGCCATCGTCCGGCTCACCACCATGACGTGCGGGGCCGAGCCGTCGTCGGTGACCTCGATGCCCCGGCCGCGGAGGAGCGGAATGCCCAGCGTGCGGAAGTAGTCGGGGGCGACGTAGGCGTAGACGACGCGGAGCTCCTCGTCGGGTCCCGGCTGGTAGCCGTCCACTTTCGCGAGCGTCGCGGAGAAGCCGCCCTGCTGGAAGGGGACGATGCTGCCGACCGAGGCGGCGTCCACGCCGGGGAGATGTCGGGCGCGGTCCAGGAGAGCGTGGATGAACCGCTGTCCATCGGCGTTTCCGTAGCGCAGGAGGCTGAGGTCGAAGCGTCCCACGGCCACGCCGTCCGTCCGGAAGCCGGGGTCGAAAGCGAGGCTCCGGTTCAGCGTGCGGAGGAAGAGCCCCGACCCCACCAGGAGCGTCAGGCACAGCGCCACCTGCACCGCGACCAGGACCCGGCGCAGCCGGCTGCGGCCGCCGACGATCCTGGATCCGTGACCGGCCCTCAGGATCGCGCCCGGGTCCGGACGCGTGGCCCTGAGCGCCGGGATCACTCCGAACAGGAGGCCGGTGACGACCGAGACGCCCAGGGCGATGAGGAGCATGCGGCCATCGAGCGCCACGCCCAGGTCCCCGATCGTCACCCCGCCCGGCAGGTCGAAGCCCGCCAGGAGGCGCAGCGCCCAGACGCCCACGACGATGCCCGCGCCGCCTCCGATGAGGGCGAGCGCCAGGCTCTCCGTCAGGAGCTGGCGGGCCAGCCGGCCGCGGCCGGCGCCGAGCGCCACCCGCATCCCGATCTCGCGCTGCCGCCGTGCCGCGCGCGCCAGCAGCAGGTTGGCCAGGTTCGCGCCCGCGAGCAGCAGCGAGAAGGCGACGACCCCCACCAGCAGCACCACGAAGCGCACCAGGGATTCCCGCGCCCCCACCGGGAGGATGTAGCCCGAGATGGGATCCACGGTGATCGAGCGGGGCCCGCGCGCGTCCGGCTCCTCGGTCCGGAGCTCCTGGGAGACGGCGAGGAGCTGCGCGCGGGCCTGCTCGACCGTGGCGCCGGGGGCCAGCCGCCCCACCAGGCCGAAGATCCAGCGCGAGCCCCGCTCTTCGAAGCGGGCATCGAGATCGAAGAAGCCCTTCGTGATGGCGCCGCCGGCGAGTAGCGGCACGTAGAGGTCCGGGCCGCCCTGGAGCTGGAGGCCCGTGAATCCGGCCGGAGCGATCCCCACGACCCGGAAGCTGGACCCGTTGAGCTGGATCGTCCGGCCCACCACGTCCGGGTCGGAGCCGAACCGGCTTCTCCACAGGGATCGGCTGAGGACGGCGACGCGGCGCGCGCCGCCCCGCCGGTCGTCGTCGGGCCGAATCAGCCGGCCGCGCCCGGGCAGGACTCCCAGCAGGGAGAAGTAGTTGCCCGAGACCAGCTGGACCGTGACGAGGTCCGGGCTCTGTGCGCCGGCCCCGGCTCCGAGGCTGGCCGTGAACCACGTGTACGCCGCCAGGTCGCTGAGCGTGGACGCCCGCGCCCGGTAGTCCAGGTAGTCCGGATACGACGAGGAGCATCGGGGCGCGCCACGCCGGCACGTCGTATACACGGCGGCGAGGCGGTCCGGCTGGACCACGGGCGGCTTCCGGAGGAGCGCCGCGTCCGCGATGCTGAAGATCGCGGTGTTGGCGCCGATCCCG
>CAYXHP010000106.1:0-7376 GCA_964465015.1 uncultured Gemmatimonadota bacterium | reverse complement strand
GCCTGTTGCTGCTTCGCCATGAAGCCTGCCACCGCCATCGCCAGCATCGGCAGCATCTTCTTGAGCAGAGCAGGGTCGAGCCCGGTCTTCGAGGACGCGTCCTGCGCCACGGCCCGGCTCACGTCCTTGGAGCCGAAGATCTGGCCCAGGACGTCGTTCCCGCGGCTCACGTCCGTCGGCTGCGCCGAGAGCACGTTCTCCAGGAGGTCGCCCCCGCCCAGCTGTCCGAGCAGGCCGCCGAGCCCTTCGAAGCCCGAGGAGCCGGTCTGCACCTGCTTCTTGAATCCCCCCAGAATGGCAGGGGCGAGCGCCCTGGTGCCGCTCGCCGCCTGCTCCTCGCTCACGCCCAGCTCACGGGCGAGCGAGCTCACGCCGCCCAGCCGGGCCAGGATGTCCGTGATCTCCATCGCCCTCTCCCTCGCTTCAGGTCTTCAGGCTCTCGGGAACCTGGCCTCCGCTCTCGGCCAGCTTGTGCATGACCTGCTCGTGCAGCCACAGGTTCATCGCCGCCGAGCCATCGAGGGCGCCCGTGTAGCCGAGCTCCCGCGCCAGCTCCTTGCGGGCGGCCAGGCTGCTGTCCAGGTCGAGCAGCTTCATCAGGTCGACGATCGACTCCCTCCAGTTGAACTTCTGGGTCCGGGCGTTGGCGAGCTTCTCGATCATGGCCTCCAGCTCGGCCTTCGAGATCGGCCGCACCTCCAGTGGAGGCGCCGTGGCCACGCCGGTGGCCGGGGTCTCGGGCACGGCCTCGGGCGCCGGTCCGAAGACCCGGGACAAGATCCTCTCGAAGATGCTCATGCTATCCTCCCTCGGTTCGGGTCCAGTCCGGAGAGCCAGGGGACCGAACGGCGTCCCCTGGCCCCGGAATCGGAGAGCCTACCCTGCTCACCGGCTCTCACCTGTTCGCGCTCAGTTGAGCGATGGCAGCTTCCCGAAATGCTCCGCCAGCAAGTAGTAGGCGGTGACCCGGTTCTTGGTGCGGTCCTTCTTCATCTTCTCGCCGACCGCCTCGATCGCCTTGTCGAGCTCGACGTCCGGCTTCGTCAGGCCGAGCTTCTTCTTGAGGAAGTTGTCCCGTACGCGCTCGAGCTCGTCCTTGTCGGTGAAGGAGACCAGCGCGGCATCCCGGTTCTTCAGAGCCGGTCCGCAGTACTTCACGATGCCGGCGATCGCCTTCTCGTCGGGCTTCTTCGCGTACTTCTTGACGTCGGCCGTCCAGTCCGTAGCCATGGGTTCCTCTCCGGATTTGGCCCCGTGGTCGCTGGGGTCGGTGGGCTCGAATGTAGAGTGAACGCTTTGGTTCTACCGCACGAATTGAGCCTCACCTAAATCTCTGCGATGCCGTCGCGTCCATGGCGCGGCGGTGAGACTGCATCACCTGATATTGTCGGAGTTACACGAGGCAGCGTACCTGGAGACGCGGCGTCGCCTACGGCCGAACCGCCGCCCACCCCCCGACCCGCATGCGCCAGACCGGCAGACTCGGGAGGAGAGCCTGCCGACATGGCTCGACTCGAAGTGTCCGGGCGAGACGAGCGCTCCGCTTGACGCCAGGGGCCCGCGCGCTCGCATCGGCGAGAAGGAGCCGGCCGTCGGAGAGGAGACCGCCTGGCGACCGCGGTCGGCGACATAGCCGCCGGCATCGAGGACCGCCGCTGCCGCCGCAGAATGCAGGTCTGCGGCAGAATGAACGAGCGACTCCGGCGGGCCGCCCGCGGCGCCTCCGGATACCCGCCGCGCAACGGCTCGTCCTCGCTGTAGTTACCGGATCAATCTCCGGTCCCCCCCCTGCGGAACGCCCGATGCGAAGGTCTTGTCCACGTGGGTGGCGACCGCCACCCCGGAAACCACTTCGAACGGCGCGTCCGACGCCGCCGGCAACCGGCCGCATCCTCACCGTGGTGCGATCATGGACGACGACAGCGCGCGGCATTCGACCGGGATCCGCCGTCGCACGGCCCCGCAGCGGCTGTACGATCCGCGCGCCTACGCATTCGTGAGCGAGACCCTGTCGCTCTGCTCCGCCCGGCTCTCCGAGCCTCGGCACCTCACCGCCCGCGAGTGCGCCGATGGCGTCCTCGAGCTCGCTGCGGTGCACTTCGGCGTGCTCGGAAACACGGTCCTGGAGAGCTGGGGCGTTCACACCTCGGAAGACATCGGCCTCATCGTCCGGGCGCTCATCGACCGCGGCGTGGTCTCGCCCGGCGAAGAGGACGACCTCGAGGACTTCGCCGGTCTGTTCTCCGTCGACGAGGACTACGTGGCGCGCTACCAGATCTGGGAGGGCCTGCGCTCACGCTCGGCCAAGCCGCCCGGACGCCCCGGGTCGTAGACGGCCCCCCTACCTCGGCGGCCTCTCCGCCACCTCTCCCCTCCCGCCCTGGTGCGCGCCTCGCCAACGGCGAATCGACCGCGCTCAGTTCTCCGCCGACGCCAGCACGAGCCGGATGAAGTCATCCAGGTACTTCCGGTCGATCCAGCGCACCACGACGACCAGGTCGTGCTCGGGGTCCACGTACAGGGCGTTCACCCCCGCCCCCTCGTGCACGTAGGCCGTGGCCGGCGCCGAGGGGAGCGTCTTGCCGTCCGTGTTGAGGAACCAGTTCATGAACCCGTAGTCCGGGTTCGTCTTCGTGGGCGTGCGGGCGAGCTCGATCCACTTCCGGGACACGAGCTGCTTGCCGTTCCACGCCCCTCCGCGCAGCCACATCAGACCGAAGCGGGCCTGGTCCCGGGCGCTGATCCACATGCCGCCGCCCCAGTGCCCTCCCCCGCTCACCGACTGCATGCGGAGCCCGTCGATCGTCACCCACGTGTTCTGGTAGCCGTGCCACCGCCACGTGCTCGAGGCCCCGATCGGGTCCATGACGTAGGTCTTCAGCACCCGCGGGAGCGGCTCCCTCCACACGTCCAGGAGACAAAGGGCGAGCACGTTGACGCGCACGTCGTTGTATTCCCAGTAGGTGCCCGGCTCCTGGAGGTCCCGGACCTGGAAGCCGTGCATACCGAACCGGTCCACCCAGTCCGGCTTTCCCCACAGGGTGCCCCGCCACTCGCTCGTCTGCCGCAGGAGCTCGTTCCAGGTGATCTTCCGGTCGTGATCGGACGGGAACAGGCTGTCGGGCACGTAGGTCACCACCCGGTCGTCCAGGCTCCGGATGAGGTGGCGGTCGAAGGCCAGGCCCGCGGTGGTCGACAGGAAGCTCTTCGTCATCGAGAAGGTCATGTCCACCCGGTGGGGGTCCCCCCACTCGCGGACGATGTAGCCGTGCCGGATCACGATCCCGGTCTGGGGGCCGCGCGCCTTCACCGGGCCGATGATCGTGTTGTCGGGCTCGCCGGCGTCCCTGGCCAGGAAGACCCGAAGCGCGTGCTTCAGGTCCGGCCCCCACCCCGCGTGGGCCGTGTCCTCCGCGAAGGCCACCGCCCGCTCGAGCGCGGCCGAGTCCATCCCGACGGCGGCGGGGCTCCGGTGCGCCCACGCCGGTGCGGTCGGCGGGAAGTATGGGGCGCCCCGGGCCGCGACCGCCGGCGAAACCGCGTGCGCCGTGCCCTGGGCGCGGACCGGGGGGGCGGGAAGGAGGAGGAGGGCCAGGGCGGCGAACGCCGCGACGAGGAAGGGGCGATCCGAGCTTCTGCCGTGACCGTTCGCTCGGCTCAGCATGGCGCGAATCTCCTGGGAGCCGGCGGGCGTGTCCAGCGCGCCGCCCCGGCCCGCGGCCGGCGCGCCCGGAGCGCCCGTCCCCGGAGCGGCAGGCCCACCGTGTTTCCCATTCCTAATTCTCGCCGCGTCGATATATTGGCGGTGGAGGTCCGTCCATTCGGGCGGAGGCTGTCCTGCCGGCAGATGGGGTCCCCCATCGTCACCCCTCGTCGAAGGAACCGTACCATGCGCAAACCCTCGGCACTCGTGCTCGTGCTCGCGATGGCCACGGCGGGGTCCATCCCCGTCGTCGCCCAGGACCCGGCCTCGGCCGGCGGCGGTCCGGCCCGGGGCACCCTCAAGGTCAGCGTCACCGTGACGGGCCAGGGACACCTCCCGGGCAAGGCGTCCATGTGGGATTCCGTCAGCTGGAAGGCCCACCAGACGGCCAGCTTCGAGACCCGGCTCGTGTCCGCCGGCGCGGGCGGGCCGGACCGGGCGGGCGCCGGGGCGATGGCGCAGGCGGCGGCGCGGCCGGGGGAGATGTCGGCGGACGAGGCCCAGGCCATCCTGGACACGTACGACGAGAAGACGGATGCCTGCGGCGGCGAGGAGGCGTGCGAGGACCGCGTCCAGGCGGAGATGGTGGCCGATCCCAAGTACCAGGTCGCCCTGCAGACCGCCATGTCGGCCAGCGAGAACGTCCAGCAGGTCGCCCAGGCGATGAACATGGCGTCGGGCCTGCGCGTCTGGGCCCCGGACCCGTCCGATCCGTCCCCGGGCACCGGCTCGATGCGCGTCGAGCAGAACGAGACCCGCTTCGGCGCCGTCTCCGGCTCCGAGGGGGGAGGCCGGGACGACCTCGCGCAGATGTGGGTCGGCTCGGCCTCGGGCGCGCTGGGCGCGGAGCTTCGCATCGACGACGCGGCCAAGACCTACGTCCTGGCCCTGGACCGGCTGGCCGACGTGGGCCTGATCGGCGCGCAGGACTGCGGCCCGTCCCACCCGGCGGGTGCCTGCCGGGGCGACCGCCACCCCGACGGCACGCCCAACGACGAGAGCATCCCGTTCCTCGGCAAGGAGCCGCCGGCGGGCCAGGACTGGAAGACCGTCCTCACGGCCACCGGGCCGCTCCCCGCGCCCGGGCGGCCCCTGAGCGGGAGGCTGGCGTTCACGTCGAACCTGGGCTCCTGGGACGACCCGACGTACGACATGCCCGTCCAGGTGACCGTCGAGTGGAGCTTCACGCCCGGCTCGTGACCTCCGCGCGAGACCCGGCCGGTGAGCGACCGCCTCGTCGCTGGCCGGACCGGGTCTTCGCCGTCAGGGCGGTGAGACCCGCCCAACCCTAACCGGAGCTCGACCCGCCGCGGTCAACCGGGCCCCGCGGTCGCGGTCAACGTGGTCATGGTCACGGGGAAGGACAGCGCCCCGGCCACCACGAACGGCTCGCAGTCACGCTCGTAGTCCCGCTGCAGTGCCGCGAGCGCCTCCCCATCGAGTCCCGCCACGACCCCCGCCAGGGGCGTGCTCCGGAGATACTGCATCAGGAACTCGCCCGGAGCCGGAAGCCGGAGAGGCATCGGGGCCGACCGGACCTCGACGTCCGTACACCCGGCGTCCCGGGCGAGATGACGGAGCTCGGCCGCGTCGTGGAGCGAGAAGACGGCACGCACGAAGCCAGCGCTCTGCGGGCCCACGTGGCGTGCGAGCGCCTCGGCCATGCGCTCCAGCGGTGCCGGGGTGGGCCCCGGCAGGCTCGCGAGGAGCCGCCCATCGGCGGCCAGGACACGCGTCATCTCCCGGAGCCCCGCGGTGCGATCCGAGAAGAACTGCAGGCCCATCCCGCACAGGACGATGTCGAAGGACCCGTCCGGGAACGGGATCGCCTCGCCGGGGGCCCGGGTCCACCGGATGGACGCGTCGGGCGGCGCCGCGCTCCGCGCTACGGCCAGCATGGCCGGGTTGGGATCGAGACCGGTGACCCGCCCGGCCGGTCCCACCTCATCGGCCGCCAGGCGCGCCACGATGCCGGTGCCACAGGCCACGTCCAGGACCCGCTCTCCCGGCCCGAGACCGGCGGCCTCGACCAGTCCTTCCGCCGCCGGTCGCCCGATCGCCGGTACGAAGTGGCGCTCGTAATGCTGGGCCACCATCAGAGCCATGGACGGATCGAAGCCCGGGGGCGTCATGATTCCTGGGAGGGCTGGCCCCCCGTACCGGTCTCGAGGTACTTCCGGAACCAGCGCACGGTGAGCGGCCACGCCTGCTCGGTCGCCTTCATGTTGGTCCCGTCGCGGCCGTCCTGCGCCCGCAGGAAGCCGTGCCCGGCCCCTTCGAATACGTGGGGCTCGTACGTCTTTCCCATCGCCCGCATGGCCGTGTTCGCCGGGGGCACCGTGGAGACCACGCGATCGTCGTCGCCGCCGTAGAGACCGAGGACCGGCGACTGGACGTGGGAGAGGGCCGCGCTGTCGGGCGAGGTGCCGTAGTAGACCACGGTCGCGGCCAGGCCGGGGTCGCGCGTGGCCTGGGCGAACACCGTGGAGCCGCCCCAGCAGAAGCCCACGATCCCATACTTCTTCGTGGCCGAAGGGAGCGCCGTGGCCCACCTGGCCGCGGCCTTGAGCCGCCGGTCCACCTGGACCGGGTCCAGCTTCCGGATGGCGGCCACGGCCTCGTCCCGGCGCGGGTCGCCGATCGAGTCCTTCGGGATCGTCTGGCCCGAGAGGAGGTCGGGCGCCACCGCGATGAAGCCCTCCGAGGCCAGGTGGTCGGCCACCGAGCGCACCCAGTGCGTGAGCCCGAAGATCTCGTGCACCACGATCACCACGGGCGCCGCGTCGCTCCGCTCGGGATACACGACCCAGGCGCGCACGCTGTCCCCGCCGGCCACCGGGATCATGTCCCATTCACCGTGGCGGGGCGACGCGTTCAGCGCGGCCACGGCGCCATCCCCCGCAGGCGGAAGCGTGACATGGCCCGTGTCGGCCGCGGCCGAGCCCGCGGCGGCCTGCCCGGAAGCCGCGGCGTCGGCCCCCGCCCCGTCCCGGTCGGCCGGGCGGGAGCAGGCGAGGACGAAGAGGACGAGCGCGAGCGTCGTCACGGCGGCGGTGCGGCGCATGGAGCCTCCCGGGTTCGGTGGACGGAATCCGACCATAGGACCGCGAGGGCGGCCGGACCAGCCCGCGGCGGCGTGGCGGCCCCCGGCCCCGAGTGCGGCCCGGCGCCTCGGAATCGGGGGCCCGCCTGCCGGGACCGCCCGCGTACCCGCGTTGCGGCCCTCCGCGCCCGGATCTACGTTGATCCTCGCACCTTACCGATCCCGGTCCCGCGGTTCCCCCTGCCCCCCCGTGGCACGGAGCGGCATGAGCGGCTCGAACCTCCTTCGCGAGCTCCAGCGTCGGCACGTGTACCGCGTGGCGGTCGCTTACGTGGTCACCGGCTGGGTCCTGGTCCAGCTGGCCTCCATCGTGCTGCCCACGTTCGGGGCGCCCGCCTGGGTGATGAAGGCTCTCCTCGGGCTGGTCGCGTTCCTCTTCCCCGTCGCGCTCATCCTGGCCTGGGCGTTCGAGATCACGCCGGAGGGGGTGCGGCGTACGGTGCCGGAGATCTCCGCCGCCGCGCGGCCGGCCGAGGCGGGCCGGCGCGTCGGCCGCGGTCTCAACTACACGATCATCTCGGCGCTGACCGTGGCGGTGGCGGTCCTGGCCTGGGGGCGGTTCGGACCGGG
>CAYXHP010000105.1:0-28063 GCA_964465015.1 uncultured Gemmatimonadota bacterium | reverse complement strand
TGGAGATGGTGATACCGGGGGACAACGTGAACATGCAGGTGGAGCTGATCAGCCCGATCGCGATGGAGACCGAGCTCCGGTTCGCCATCCGCGAGGGCGGCCGCACGGTCGGCGCCGGCGTCGTCACCGAGGTGATGGAGTAGCGGCGCGCGCCGCGTAGGTTCGCGTAAGGACGGGACTGACCATGGCGGACAAGATTCGGATCCGGCTCAAGGCATTCGACCCGGCGGTGATCGACCAGACCGCCGCCGACATCGTGCGCACGGCCGAGAAGACGGGCGCGAGCGTGAGCGGTCCCATTCCGCTCCCGACGCGCCGCCAGCTGTTCACGGTCCTCAAGAGTCCGCACAAGGACAAGAAGGCCCGCGAGCAGTTCGAGCTCAAGACGCACAAGCGGCTGATCGATATCCATGACTCGAGGCCGCAGACGATCGATGCGCTCACCAAGCTCGACCTGGCGGCCGGAGTCGATGTCGAAATCAAGGTGCAGAGTTAGAACGATGCCCGGGTTGATCGGAAAGAAGCTCGGCATGACCCAGATCTTCACCGAGGACGGTGAGGCGGTCGGGGTGACGGTCCTGGAGGCCGGCCCCTGTCCAGTGGTCCAGGTGAAGACGGCGGAGAGGGATGGCTACGCCTCCCTGCAGCTCGGGTTTGGCCGCAAGAAGGACAAGCGGGTGAAGCGTCCCGAGGCGGGCCACGTGGCGCGCGCGGGCCTGAACTACGTGCCCCGCGTGCTAGCCGAGTTCGAGCCGGACGAGGGTCAGGAGTACGAGGCCGGCCAGGTCCTGACGGTGGAGATGTTCGAGCCGGGACAGCGCGTGAAGGTGACCGGCCGCACCAAGGGTCGCGGATTCGCCGGCGTGGTGAAGCGTCACGGCTTCGGGGGCGGCCGGGGCTCGCACGGCGGGACCTCGATGCTGCGCGCCCCGGGCTCCATCGGCCCCGGCACGGACCCCTCGCGGGTCATCAAGGGCCGCAAGATGGCGGGACAGACGGGGGCCACGCCGCGCACGGCGCTCAACCTCCGGATCGAGAAGGTCGACGCCGAGAAGAACCTGCTGCTGGTCCGGGGGGCCGTGCCGGGTCCGCGCAACAACATCGTATACATCCGCTCGACCTGATCGGACGGAATCCGGAGCGCTGGAGCATGGTGGCTGGGAGGAACCGAGGGCGATGAAGGCAAGGGCATTTTCGGCCGATGGCCAGGAGCGATCGAGCGGCGTGGATCTCCCCGAGCCGCCCTTCGATGGGACCGTTCACGAGGCGGCCCTCCACCAGGTGGTGACGGCCCGGCGCGCGAACCAGCGCCAGGGGACGGCGTCGACGCGAACCTACGCGACGATCGCGGGAGGTGGACGGAAGCCCTGGCGGCAGAAGGGGACCGGTCGGGCGCGGCAGGGCACGATCCGCTCTCCGCTGTGGCGCGGGGGCGTGGTGGTGTTCGGGCCCCAGCCGCGGGACTACTCCAAGAGGATCCCCCGGAAGTTGAATCGCCTGGCGATCCGCTCGGCTCTCAACGTACGCGCCCTGGAAGGCGATCTGTTCGTCGTGGCGCCCCTCGAGCTCGAACGCCCGCGGACGCGGACGGTGGCCGCGTTGCTGAAGGCGATGGAGATCGAGGGGCGGAAGGTCCTCCTCCTCACGGACGGGCTCAAGGAGAACGTGTACCTCTCCGTGCGGAATCTCCCCGACGTCGAGGTTCGACCGTGGGGCCAGGCGTCGGCGCTCGACCTCATGCGCGCGCAGGCGGTCGTGGTGGAGGAGGGCGCCTGGAGCGCAGCGCCGGAGGGCATGGACGGGGCCGGGGATGGAGCCGAGGAAGTGGCGGAGGAGGAGTCCTGATGCGGCGCTCACCCGAGAAGACCGTGATCCGGCCGATCATCACCGAGAAGAGCACGCGGCTCCAGTTCGATGAGAACCGGTACGCCTTCGAGGTGGCGCCGGACGCCACCAAGCCGGAGATCAAGCGGGCCGTACAGGAGTTGTTCGAGGTCCGCGTCGTGGATGTGCGAACCATGAACATCTCCGGCAAGAAGCGCCGGGTCCGCTACGCGGTGGGACGTCGGCCCAACTGGAAGAAGGCGGTCGTCACCCTCGCCGAGGGCGACACGATCGACGTGTACGAGGGAGTCTGAGGCCCATGCCGATCAAGAAGTTCAGGCCCATCACGGCCGGCCAGCGCTTCCGCTCCGTGTCGGCCTTCGAGGAGGTCACGGAGACGGAGCCCGAGCGCTCCCTCACCGAGGGACTCTCTCGGAAGGCCGGTCGTAACCACAACGGCCACATCACGATGCGCCGGAGGGGCGGAGGTCACAAGCGGAGGTATCGCCGCATCGATTTCGCCCGTCGGGACAAGGACGGAGTGCCGGCCCGGGTGGCCACGATCGAATACGACCCGAACCGATCGGCGCGCATCTGCCTGCTCCACTATGCGGACGGGGAGAAGCGGTACGTCCTGCACCCGCGAAACCTCCAGGTGGGCGACACGGTGGTCTCCGGAACGGGGGCCGAGGTGCGAGTGGGGAACAACCTTCCTCTGTCGGAGGTCCCGCTCGGGACGACCGTCCACGCGGTCGAGCTCGTGCCGGGCAAGGGCGCTCAGATGGCGCGCTCGGCGGGCGCGGGCGTGCAGGTCGTGGCTCGCGAGGGAGGGATGGTGACGCTCAAGCTGCCCAGTACCGAGGTCCGACTGGTGCGCGGGGAGTGTCGGGCGACGGTGGGCCAGGTGGGTAACGTGGACCACGAGCTCCAGCAGTCCGGCAAGGCCGGACGCAGCCGATGGCTGGGCCGCCGGCCCAAGGTTCGCGGCGTGGCCATGAACCCGATCGACCACCCGCTCGGCGGTGGGGAGGGGCGGACCTCGGGAGGCCGGCCACCGGTCACCCCGTGGGGCAAGCCCGAGGGCACGAAGACGCGCGACAAGAAGAAGAAGAGCAGCCAGTTCATCGTCCGCGGGCGCCGGCGCGGCAAGAGCACCAAGTAGACCAGGGGACGGCATGCCGAGGAGTGTCAAGAAGGGACCGTTCATCGACGAGAAGCTGCTCCTCAAGGTGCAGCGGATGAACAAGTCGGGGGAGAAGCGCGTGATCAAGACGTGGTCCAGGGCCTCGACCATCAGCCCGGATTTCGTCGGCCACACGGTAGCCGTGCACAACGGCAACAAGTTCATCCCGGTGTACATCACGGAGAACATGGTGGGGCACAAGCTGGGCGAGTTCGCCCCGACCCGCCTGTTTCGCGGACACGGCGGCCGCATGGCCGCCAAGGATCGCCGCGCGGTCCTGTAGAGGCGCGAGGGGAGAGGGCGTAGCGGTCATGGAAGCACGAGCCATCGCCAGGGGCATCGGGATGTCGCCGCGGAAGATGCGGCTCGTCATCGATGCGATCCGTGGAAAGAACGTGAACGAGGCGTACGGGATCCTGCGCTTCTCCAAGAAGGCCGCCTCCGAGCCCATTGACAAGGTGCTGCGGTCGGCCGTCGCCAACGCCGTATACAAGGCGGATCAGGAGGGCGAGGCTCTGGACGTGGACGAGCTGTACGTGCGGGAGGCTTTCGTCGACGAAGGCCCCACGCTGAAGCGGTGGAGGGCACGCGCCTTCGGACGGGCGACGCCCATCCGCAAGCGCTCGAGCCACGTCACGGTCGTCGTGGACACGAAGGAGTAAGCGTGGGTCAGAAGACACACCCGTACGGGTTTCGACTCGGGAAGATCAAGAACTGGAAGTCCCGCTGGTTCGCCCAGGGGGACGAGTTCCCCGAGCTGCTCGCGGAGGACGAGACGCTGAGGAAGTACCTTCACGCCCGGCTGGACCACGCCGCGGTCTCGACGGTGGAGATCGAGCGCAAGCCGTCCAAGATCGTGGTCAACATCCACACCGGTCGGCCCGGCGTCGTGATCGGGAAGGGCGGCTCGGAGGTCGACAAGCTGCGCGACGAGCTCGCCCTGCTCACCGACGCCGAGGTCTCGATCAACGTCGAGGAGGTCAAGCGGCCGGAGACGGACGCGAGCCTGGTGGCCGACAACGTCGTTCACCAGCTCATGCAGCGGATCAGCTTCCGGCGCGCCATGCGACGGGCGGTCCAGAACGCCATGCGAGCCGGCGCCGAGGGGATCAAGATCCAGTGCGGCGGACGGCTGGGCGGAGCGGAGATCGCCCGCACGGAAGGCTACCACGAGGGCCGGGTGCCGCTGCACACCATGCGCGCGGACATCGACTACGCGCAGAAGACCGCCAAGACGACGTTCGGCACCATCGGCGTGAAGGTCTGGATCTTCAAGGGCGAGGTGGTCGAGGACCGGCGCGGCCAGACGTACACGGCCGGCGGCGGCCGCTAGACAGAGTAGGGAGAGGGAAGGATGCTCCAGCCCGGCAGGGTCAAGTACAGGAAACAGCAGAAGGGTCGGCTGCGCGGCAAGGCGACGCGCGGCAACACGGTGGCCTTCGGGGACTACGGCCTGCAGGCCGTCGAGCCGGGCCGAATCTCCAACCGCCAGCTCGAGGCGGCCCGTGTGGCCATGACCCGGCACATCAAGCGTGGCGGCAAGGTTTGGATCCGGATCTTTCCCGACAAGCCGCTCACGAAGAAGCCGGCCGAGGTCCGTATGGGGAAGGGGAAGGGCAATCCGGAGATCTGGGTCGCCCCGGTCCGGCCGGGCCGAATCATCTTCGAGCTGGAGGGCGTCGACACCGAGGTGGCGCAGCGAGCCATGGACCTGGCCGCCGCCAAGCTACCGGTCAAGACGCGCTTCATCGAGCGACAGGGCTGAACCCATGAAGGCGTCCGAGATTCGCGAGCTGACCGACGACCAGATCGCCGAGCGCATCGCCGGGGCGGAGCGGGAACTATTCCGGCTCGGGTTCCGCAAGGCATACCAGGAGCTGGAGAACCCGGCCCTGCTGCGCGAGCTGCGCCGGGATATCGCCCGGATGAAGACCGTGCGGCACGAGCGTCACCGGAGCGCGGCGGCCGGCGCGGCGGAGTAGTCGCGACCGCCCGCGGGGCCACACGGCCGGCACGGGTCGGGACCGCAGAGGTGAGGACACGAGGATGAACGACGAGGCAAACCGGAGCACGGAGCGTCCCGTGGGACGCCGCAAGGTGCGCGTGGGCACCATCGTGAGCGACCGAATGGACAAGACGGTCGTGGTCTCGGTGGCGCGCCAGTTCGCGCATCCGCTCTATACGAAGCAGATCACGCGGCACTCCAGGTTCTACGCCCACGACGAGGGCAACGAGTACCAGGAAGGCGACGTGGTGCGGATCGAGGAGACGCGTCCCCTGTCGAAGAAGAAGCGCTGGCGCGTGGTCGAGCTCCTCGAGCGGCCCGAGTAGAAGGGCGGAGCGATGATCCAGCAGGAGACCGACGTCCGCATCGCGGACAACTCGGGAGCGCGCCGCGCGCGGTGCATCCGCGTGCTGGGAGGCTCCAAGCGCCGGTACGCCGGGCTCGGGGACGTGATCGTCGTGACGGTCAAGGACGCGATCCCCGGCGGCCAGGTCAAGAAGGGCGAGGTGGCCAAGGCGGTGATCGTGCGGACCGCGCGGGAGAACCGGCGGCCGGACGGCACCTACATCCGCTTCGACGAGAACGCCGCGGTGCTGATCAACGATGCCGGGGAGCCGCGCGCGACTCGCATTTTCGGTCCCGTGGCCCGGGAGCTCAGGGACAAGCAGTTCATGAAGATCGTATCGCTCGCACCGGAAGTGATCTGAGGCGCCCATGGGACGAGAGAGGCTGCACGTCCGAAAGGGCGATCGGGTGGAGGTCGTGGCCGGAAACTACCGCGGGGTGCGTGGCCAGGTGATCCGGGCCATCCCCTCGAGGCGCCGCGTCGTCGTCGATGGCGTCAACATGCGAAAGCGCCACCAGCGCCCCTCGATGCAGAACCCCGAGGGCGGGATCGTGACGTTCGAGGCCCCGATCGACGCCTCCAACGTCATGCTCGTGTGTCCGCATTGCGACGAAGCGTCGCGGGTGGGCCATCGACGGGATCCCGACGGCACGGTGGAGCGCATCTGCAAGAAGTGCGGGGAGCCGATCCCCACACCGTGAGCCGTTCAGTTCCGGGACGAGGACGGGCGATTCACGGGGGTCGGAGGACCTTCCCGAGAACCCATAAGCGACGGGCAGGATGAGCAAGCCGAGGCTGCAGGAACACTACGAAGCGCACGTGCGGGACCGGCTGCGGGAGACGTTCGGGTTCGACAACCCGCACGAGATCCCGCGGCTCGACAAGATCGTGCTCAACTCCGGGCTCGGGGAGGCCAAGGAGGATCCCAAGCTGCTCGAAGCCGCGCAGCACGAGCTGGCGCTGGTCACGGGGCAGAAGCC
Organism: uncultured Gemmatimonadota bacterium; assembly: GCA_964465015.1. Lineage (GTDB taxonomy): Bacteria > Gemmatimonadota > Gemmatimonadetes > Palauibacterales > Palauibacteraceae > Humimonas. The sequence goes on along the minus strand of CAYXHP010000105.1, from coordinate 21,725 downwards.
GATCGTCACGCGCGCCAGGCGTTCGATCTCCAACTTCAATCTCCGCGAGGGGATGCCGGTGGGGATCAAGGTGACGCTGCGCCGCAGCCGGATGTACGAGTTCCTGGACCGCTTCATCAGCACGGCGGTCCCGCGGATCCGCGACTTCCGCGGCTTCAACAGCCGCTCGTTCGACGGTCGCGGCAACTACACGATCGGGGTCAAGGAGCAGCTCATCTTCCCCGAGGTGGACGTGGACGAGGTGGTTCAGGTGTATGGTCTCGACATCACCTTCGTCACCACGACCGACAAGGACGACGAGGCGCTCGTGCTCCTGCGGGAGTTGGGAATGCCCTTCCGGGGCGAGACCCCGGTGGTGGTGTGAGCGGGCGGCCCGGAGCGGAACGGAACTGGTAGACGGACCCGGAAGGGATGCATGGCGAGAAAAGCGCTGATCGAGAAGTCGAGGCAGGAGCCCAAGTTCAGCACGCGGGGCAAGAACCGCTGCAACCGCTGCGGTCGGGCCCGGGCGTACATGCGCAAGTTCGGCCTGTGCAGGCTGTGCTTCCGGGAGCTGGCGCTCCGGGGCGAGATTCCGGGCGTCCGCAAGGCGAGCTGGTGAGCCGATGAGTCTCAACGATCCAATCGCGGACATGCTGACGCGGGTCCGGAACGCCTGTCGGGCGGGTCACCGCCGGGTGGACATGCCGATCTCGAAGCTCAAGATCGAGATCGCTCGCGTGCTCAAGGAGAACTACTTCATCCACGACTTCAAGGTCCTGGACGATGGCCATCACGGCGTGCTCAGGGTGTACCTGAAGTACACGGATGAGGACCAGCCGGTGATCCGATCTCTGGAGCGGGTCTCCAGGCCCGGGCTGCGACGCTACGTCGGAGCGGACGCGATTCCCAAGGTGCGGTCGGGCCTGGGCATCGCGATCCTGTCGACGTCGCGCGGAGTGATGAGCGACCGCGAGGCGCGGGGCCAGCGGGTCGGCGGAGAACTGCTGGCGCGCGTCTACTAGGCGAACGAGGCGGAGCGAAGATGTCGAGAGTCGGAAAGCTACCGATCGCCATCCCGAAGGGCGTGGAGGTCCGGGTGGACGGATCTCGCGTGTCCGTGAAGGGGCCCAGGGGCGAGCTCGAGCTCGGCTTCGATCCGGACATGATGATCGAGGTCGCGGACGGGGAGATCCACGTCACGCGACCGACCGACCAGGCTCGGCACCGGGCCCTGCACGGCCTCACCCGGAGCCTGATCGCCAACATGGTGCACGGAGTGACGGAAGGATTCCGCCGCTCTCTCGAGATACACGGAGTCGGTTACCGGGCCGAAAAGCGCGGCCGGAACCTCACGCTGAACGTCGGGTTCAGCCACCCCGTGCTGTTCGAGATGCCCGAGGGGATCGAGATCGAGCTCGAGAGTCCGACCCTCGTGCACGTGGCCGGGGCCGACAAGCAGCTGGTCGGTGAGGTCGCGGCCAAGATCCGGCAGGTCCGTCCCCCCGAGCCCTACAAGGGGAAGGGCATCCGGTACGTCGGCGAGCAGATTCGGCGGAAGGCGGGCAAGGCGGCGGTCGGCGGGGCCCTGTAGTCACGGGTCGTCGGGCGCCCGACGGTCATACGGAGCAGAGAGGTCGAGATGGCGACGGACAGGGTGGCGGAGCGTCGGAGGCGGCGCGCTCGTCGGCACGCCCGTATCCAGAAGAAGCTGCGGGGCACCACGGAGCGGCCGCGGCTGGTCGTGGCCCGCAGCCACCGCAACATCGAGGGCCAGGTCGTCGACGACGATCGCGGCATCACGCTCGTGGGCGCCTCGACGCGCTCGCCCGAGCTGGCCGAGATGGCGTCAGAGGAGGAAGTGCTGCATCCGGAGTGCTTCGCCGCCGGCCGGCTCCTGGCACGGCGTGCGAAGGAGGCCGGGGTCGACAGGGTGGTGTTCGACCGGGCCGGCTTCCCGTATCACGGCCGGGTCAAGGCCTTCGCCGAGGGTGCCCGGGCGGGCGGCCTCGAATTCTGATCGCGTGCACACGGTGAGCTGAGAGGTACGGTGGCGAAGAGGCGACGCGACGAAGGCGAGAACCTTCGCGAGAACGTGATCGACATCAACCGCGTCTCGAAGGTCGTGAAGGGAGGACGCAGATTCTCCTTCACGGCGCTGGTGGCGGTGGGCGACGGTCAGGGTAGGGTCGGCACGGCGCTGGCCAAGGCGAACGAAGTGGCCGAGGCCATCCGCAAGGCCATCGACCAGGCCAAGAAGAGCATGGTCGAGGTGCCGATCGTTCGGGGCACGGTGCCGCACGAGATCGTCGGCGAGCTGGGTGCCGGAAAAGTGCTCCTCAAGCCGGCGGGCCCCGGGACCGGGGTGATCGCCGGGGGCCCGGTGCGCGCGGTGCTCGAGTGCGCCGGCTACCAGAACATTCTGACCAAGAGCCTGGGATCCAACAATCCCATCAACATGGTCCGGGCCACGATGCAGGGGCTGGCGGATCTGGTCACGCCCGAGCAGGTGGCGTACGAGCGGGGCGTGGACGTGGAGGTGATCCGGGAGGCCATGCGTGGCTAAGAGGCTCCGCATCCGACAGGTCCGGAGCGGCAGCGGAGCCCCGGCTCTGCAGCGCCGCACGCTACGGGCCCTCGGTCTGCGTCATCACCAGGACGAAGTGATCCAAGAGGATGGCCCTTCCATTCGCGGCATGCTCCGGGCCGTGTCGCACATGGTCGAGGTCGAGGAGATCGACGGACATCATGGCTGACGAGAAGCGCACGGGCCTCGAGAACCTGAGCCCGCCGGAGGGATCCAGCCACTCCTCGCGGCGGGTGGGCCGCGGTCCCGGATCGGGGCGCGGGAAGACCGCGGGTCGTGGTCACAAGGGCCAGAGAGCCCGGAGCGGAGGCGCCAAGGAGATCGACACCTGGTTCGAGGGCGGCCAGATGCCCCTGTATCGGCGGGTGCCCAAGCGCGGCTTCACGAATCCCAATCGGGTCGAGTCCCAGATCGTGAACCTCCAGCAGCTGGCGCTCGTGGACGCCACCGAGATCGGTCCGTCCGAGCTCGAGGCGCGGGGGCTGGTCGACTCCGCCTCGAAGCCGATCAAGATCCTGGGCCAGGGAGAGGTGGACCGGCCGCTTACGGTGCGCGCGCACGCGTTCAGCGCGTCGGCGCGCGAGAAGATCGAGACCGCCGGCGGGAAGGTCGAGGTGCTCGCGTAGCATGGCTTCGTCCTCCAGACTCAAGGCCGCCGAGGCGATTCCGAACCTGTTCAAGGTCCCGGAGCTCAAGGACAAGATCCTCTTCACGCTGCTGTGCCTGGCCGTCTACCGCCTGGGCTCCCACATCACCGTGCCCGGCGTCGACGTCGTCGCGCTCGAGCAGCTGGCCGGCCAGTTCCAGGGCACGCTGTTCGGGATCTACGACATGTTCGTGGGTGGGGGCCTGAAGCGGGCCACGGTGTTCGCCCTCGGGATCATGCCCTATATCTCGGCCAGCATCATGTTCCAGTTGCTGGCGGCCGTGTTCCCGACCATCGAGAAGATGCAGAAGGAGGGAGAGGAGGGGCGCCGTAAGATCACCCAGTGGACACGTTACGTCACGGTCGCGTTGTGCGTGATGCAAGCCTACGGCTATGCGATCTTCCTCGAGTCCCAGGCGGGAGCCGTCATCCAGCCGGGGTGGGGCTTCCGGCTCCAGACCATCCTGATGCTGACCACCGGCGGCGTGTTCGTGATGTGGCTGGGCGAGCAGATCACCGAGCGCGGGGTCGGGAACGGCATGTCGCTCCTGATCTTCTTCTCCATCCTGCAGCGCTTCCCGGGAGCCGTGGCCAGCACGCTGGAGATGTGGCGGGCAGGCGGCATCAGCCTGTTCAAGCTCATCGCGCTCGTGGCGGTCATGGTCGGCATCGTGGCGGGGGTCGTGGCGCTCACCATGGCTGCCCGGCGCATCCCGGTGCAGATCCCGCGGAAGGTGGTCGGGCGCGGGAGGGTCCGCGAGGGCCAGAAGTCGTTCATCCCCCTGCGCGTGAACTCGGCCGGAGTGATGCCGATCATCTTCGCCCAGTCCATCATCATCGTCCCCGGGACCCTGTACGCCTTCACGGGAGGCCAGGGGGCGGCCACCACCGGAGTGTCCGGCTTCCTCTACACTCTGAGCCAGACCTTCCAGCCCGGCACCGCGTGGTACTATGTCACCTACAGCATTCTCATCGTCTTCTTCACCTACTTCTACACGTCGATCATCTTCAACCCGATCGACCTGGCGGAGAACCTGAAGAAGCAGGGTGGCTTCATCCCGGGCGTCAAGCCGGGGACCCAGACGGCCGAGTACATCGACAAGGTATTGACGCGGATCACGCTGCCCGGGGCGATCTACCTGGCGCTCATCGCGATCATGCCCTTCTGGATCTTCTCGGCCTTCGACATCAAGACCTTCTTCTTCGGGGGGACGTCGCTCCTCATCGTGGTGGGGGTCGCGCTGGACACGGTGCAGCAGATGGAGCAGCACCTCCTGCTCCGTCATTACGAGGGCTTCATGAAGAAGGGCCGGGTGAAGTACCGGGCACGCCAGCGGTACATGTAGGATGCGGCTCGTGCTGATGGGCCCGCCAGGCGCCGGCAAGGGCACCCAGGGTGCCCGGCTGTCGGAGCGCCTGGGGGTGCCTCGATATTCCACGGGAGACATGCTGCGCGAGGCCCGGCGTGCCGGGACGGAGCTCGGGGAGCGTGCCCGCCGCTACATGGATGCGGGGGAGCTCGTCCCGGACGAGGTGATCCTGGGCCTCATCGCCGAGGCGCTCGAGCGCCCCGGGGCCACGGACGGATTCATCCTGGACGGTTTCCCCCGCACGGTCGCCCAGGCCGAAGGCCTGGCGGACGTCCTCTCGGCCCGGGGCGAGACGCTGGATGCGGTGATCGACCTGCAGGTGCCGCAGGAGGAGCTCGTACGCAGGCTGAGCGCCCGGCGGGTGTGCCCCGGCTGCGGCGCCGTGTGGTCGGCGGAGCGGGCCGGGCTCGCCGCCGAGGGGGCGCGGTGCCCGGAGTGCTCGACGCCGCTCGTGCAGCGCGAGGACGACCGTCCCGAGACCGTGCGGCGGCGCCTCGAGGTCTACCGGTCGGAGACGTCGCCGGTGCTCGAGTGGTACGCCGGCACCGATGTGCCGGTCCTGGCGGTGCCCGGGACGGGCGACGTCGACGAGGTGGAGCGACGGGTGCGGGAGCGGCTCCAGGAAGGTGCGGGGGCGTGATCCATCTCAAGAGTCCTGCGGAGATCGACGCGATCGCCCGTTCCGGGGTCATCACCGCGGACGTGCTCGAGCGCATTCGCGACCACGTCAGGCCCGGAGTATCGACGGCAGAGCTGGACCGGGTGGCCGAGGACATGATCCGGGCCCATCCCGGCGCGGAACCGGCCTTCAAGGGCCTGTACGGCTTCCCCGCGAGCCTGTGCACGAGCATCAACGCGGAGGTCGTGCACGGGATTCCCTCGCGGCACCGGGTGCTGGAGGAGGGCGACATCGTGAGCCTGGACCTAGGCGTCCGGCTGGAGGGGTTCTATGCCGACTCGGCCGTTACGGTGCCGGTCGGGCACATCGCGCCCGAGACCCGGCACCTGCTCGAGGTGACCGAGGCCGCTCTCGAGGCCGGGATCGCGGAGACCAGGACGGGAGCACACCTCGGGGACATCGGGGAAGCGATCCAGTCCGCGGTCGAGGCCGAGGGCTACAGCGTCGTGCGGGAGCTGGTGGGTCACGGAGTGGGACACGCGGCCCACGAGGATCCGCAGGTCCCCAACTACGGACGTGCCGGCCACGGGCGGCGCCTCCGGGAGGGTCTGGTCATCGCGATCGAGCCCATGGTGAACGTGGGCGGGCGATCCGTGCGCACGCTCTCGGACGGCTGGACGGTGGTCTCGGCGGACGGGTCTTTGTCGGCGCACTTCGAGCACACGGTGGCCGTGACGCCCGAGGGCCCGCGCGTGCTGACGAGCCCGGCCGTCCGATCGGCCACGCAGGGAGGGGAGCAGCTTGGCTAAGGAAGAACCGATTCAGATGAGTGGGGAGGTCATCGAGGCCCTCCCCAACGCCATGTTCAGGGTCCGTCTCGAGAACGGGCACGAGATCACGTGCCACGTGTCGGGCAAGATCCGCATGAATTACATCCGGATCCTGCCGGGAGACAAGGTCGCGGTGGAGATGTCGCCCTACGATCTCACCAAGGGGCGGATCACGTACCGGTACAAGTGAAGCGGCCGGCCCGCCGGCCGGTTCGCGGCGGCCCAAAAGTTGATCGAATCGACCCATAGCGTTAGGTTGCAAGGCTCCGGTGGAGACGGATCAACCAGCGCGGGGAGCGTCATGAAAGTCCGGACGAGCGTCAAGAAGATCTGCGAGCATTGCAAGATCGTGCGCCGGCGCGGCGTCGTGCGCGTGATCTGCACGCGGAACCCGAAACACAAGCAGCGCCAGGGGTAGGAAGAGAGCCATGGCACGCATCGCGGGCGTGGACTTGCCACGCGCCAAGCGCATCGAGGTCGCGCTGACCTACATCTACGGCATCGGTCGGTCGACCTCGCAATCGATCCTCGAGGAGACCGCTCTCGATCCGGACGTCCGGGTCCACGAGCTGTCCGACGAGGACGTCAACAAGCTGCGGCGGGTCATCGAGAACCGCTACAAGGTGGAGGGCGCCCTCCGCACCGAGCGCTCCATGAACGTCAAGCGGCTCATGGACATCGGCTGCTACCGGGGGCTCCGGCACAAGAAGGGGCTGCCGGTGCGGGGTCAGCGCACCCACACGAATGCGCGGACCCGCAAGGGTCCCCGCAAGACGGTGGCGGGCAAGAAGAAGGCTCCTGCCAAGAAGTAGGCTGCCTGGGGCGCCCCGGGACGGACGCCGGGGCCTGGACTTGAGTACGCCTGGAGCGACGAGCGAGGGATGGCGAAGCCGGGAAAGAAGTCGAGTCGAAAGAAGGGGCAGGTGCCCGCCGAGGGCGTGGCGCACATCAAGGCCACCTTCAACAACACCATCGTCACGATCACGGATGCGACCGGCAACACCATAGCGTGGTCGAGCGCCGGAAAATCGGGCTTCAAGGGCTCCAAGAAGTCCACGCCCTTCGCGGCCACGATCGCGGCCGAGAACGCGGGCAAGGAGGCCGTGGCGCTCGGGATGAAGCGGGTCAGCGTGAGCGTGCAGGGTCCCGGCTCGGGCCGTGAATCGGCCATCCAGGCGCTACAGAGCGCGGGGCTGACCATCACGGCGATCCGGGACGTCACGCCGATCCCGCACAACGGCTGCCGACCGCCCAAGAAGCGCCGGGTCTAGAGGAGAAGAAGGAGCTACATGGGTCGATACACGGGGCCGGTCTGCCGCCTGTGCCGGCGAGAGGGTGAGAAGCTGTTCCTCAAGGGCAAGCGCTGCTTCACCGAGAAGTGCGCGGTGGAGCGTCGCGGGTATCCGCCCGGAGAGCACGGCGTCGGCAGGCGTCGGCGACGGCAGTCGGAGTACGCGTTGCAGCTGCGGGAGAAGCAGAAGGTCAAGCGCATCTACGGGCTCGGCGAGGAGCAGTTCGCCAACCTGTTCGGCCGCGCGGCCAAGCTGCCGGGGATCACGGGCGAGAACCTGCTCATCGGGCTCGAGAGCCGGCTCGACAACGTGGTGTATCGGCTCGGCTTCGCCTCTTCGCGCAAGGGCGCGCGCCAGCTCGTGCGCCACGGGCACGTGCGGGTGAACGGGGCCACGGTGGACGTGCCCAGCTACGAGGTGTCCCCCGGCGAGGAGATCTCCCTCTCGGGCACGGCCCACGAGATGCCGCTGGTTCGAGAGGCGGTGGCGGACAGCAAGAACCGGGAGCGGCTCTCCTGGCTCGGCGTGGATTTGGAGGGACTCAAGGGACGGATGCTGGAGCGGCCGTCCCGGGCCGACATTCCGCTCGCGGCGCAGGAGCAGCTCATCGTGGAGCTGTACAGCAAGTAGCGGTCGCGATCGGTATCGGAACGGCACGGCGAGACCATACAGGCGAAGAGAACACTATGCCTTCGACGTTGGACCTCACGGGATTGGTACTGCCCGAATCGGCCGAGGAGCGCTCCCGCTCCGAGGACGGACGGCGCGCGGAGTACCTGCTTCAGCCTCTGGAGCGGGGCTTCGGTCACACCATCGGCAATTCGATCCGGCGGATCCTCCTCTCCTCCCTGCCCGGGGCGGCCGTGTGGGCCTTCCGGGTGGACGGGGTGCAGCACGAGCACCAGACCATCGAGGGGGTGGCGGAGGACATCCATCAGATCATCCAGAACCTCAAGCGGCTGGTCATCCGGCTCGATCCGGGCGAGAGCGAGGCACGACTCGAGCTCAGCGTCCACGAGGCGGGGGAGGTGACGGCGGCCGACATCGGCCAGGTGGCGACGGTCGAGATCGTCAACCCGGAGCAGCCTCTGTTCACCCTCCAGACGGACCTGCCGGAGAACCGGCCGCTCCGCATGGACCTGTGGGTGGACCGGGGCCGGGGCTTCAGCATGGCGGAGCAGCATTCGGTCCCGAAGGATGCGCCGGTGGACCTGATTCGTGTCGACTCGATCTACAACCCGGTCATCAAGGCGAACTTCACCGTCCAGGAGACGCGGGTCGGTCAACGGACGGACTTCGACCGGCTGGCGATCGCGGTGGAGACGAACGGCGCATTGGACCCAGCCGACGCGCTCGGGCAGGCGGCTCGCATCGCGCGGGCGCACCTGGACTACCTGACGCGGATCGGCGAGGGACCGATCGAGATCGCCACGGGCGAGGATGGATCGGGCGCGGGAGGCGACGGGGCCCCGGAGGGCCTGCGGCGCGTCGGGCCCGAGTTGCAGGAGCTGCTCGGCCAGTCGCTGGAGGCGTTCGAAGGGATCTCGGTCCGGTCGCGTAACACCTTGGAAAAGGCTGATATTCGCACGCTGGGCGACGTGGCGAGCCGGTCGCGCGACGACATGCTCAAGGTGGAGAACTTCGGCGAGAAGTCGCTGGAGGAGGTGGCGGAGGTGCTCGCCGCCAACAAGCTTCACTTCGGCATGGCCCTGGAGCAGGGCGAGGACGGGATGCTGTACCTCCGGGAGGAGGCGAGCTCCGGAAACGGGGCGACCGCCGAGGCCGAGGAAGACGATGAGGCATAGGAAGAAGGGGCGTCAGCTCAGCCGGACCGCCAGCCACAAGAAGGCGATGCTCCGGAACATGGCCACCAGCCTGTTCCGGCACGAGCGGATCCGCACCACCGAGGCGAAGGCCAAGGAGCTGCGCCCATTCGCCGAAAAGCTGGTAACGCTGTCCCGCAGCGACGATGTGCACAGCCGGCGCCGGGTACGCCGACACATCCAGGACCGCGAGGTCCTGGCGAAGCTGTTCGAGGAGATCGGTCCCCGGTTCGAGGATCGCGAGGGAGGGTACACGCGCATCCTGAAGCTGGGTGCCAGGAAGGGCGACGGTGCGGAGCTGGCGCTCATCGAGCTGACGGAGCGGTCCGGGGCCTAGCTCCTCCAGGCCTCCTCGTCCGAGGAACAAGAGAGAGGGAGAGACATGGCGCGTTCCGGTCGCGGTAGCTCATTCATTTTCATGGTCGTGGCCCTCGCCGCCATGGCGGGCTTCTTCTGGTGGCTCTACAACCAGTCGCAGCAGATCGAGCAGACCGTGCAACCCCAGATGGCCGACTCGACCACCGAGGGTCCGGGGCCGGTGACGTTGGCCTCGCTGGCCGCCGATCCGGTCAGCGCGGCGGGCCGAAGCGCCATGTTCGACAGCGTGCCGGTGTCGAGCCGCCTTGGCCGGGCCGTGTTCACGCTCTCCCTGAACGACTCCGTCTCCTATCCCGTGCTGATGGACACGCGGCTCATCCAGCGCGGCCTGACGGTGTACAAGGACGACAGGGTCGACCTGTCCGGCCAGTTCTATACGTTGAACGATTCGATTCGCTCGGAATGGGTGAAGCGCGGGGCGGTGGACTCGGCGTCCGCGGCTCAGATCCCGGGCTTGCCCACGTTCATGCTGGCGGACTCGGTCGTCATCCTGAGAAGCGGACGCGGCTGAGAGCGACGGGGATCCCATGGCCAGATTCTGTCACGTATGTGGCAAGGGCCCGGCGACGGGCAACAGCGTCAGCAACGCGAACAACCGCACCAAGCGGCGCGTCTATCCGAACCTGCAGCGGGTGAGGATCATCGAGGATGGGAGCGTCCATCGCGTGCGGGTGTGCACGCGCTGTCTGAAGGCGGGGAAGGTCCGCAAGGCGCCGTGACGACCCGTTGACGGGTCGCACGTCGCCGGACACGGGCCCCGCCCGGGGCCTGGTCCGCGCTGCCCGCCCATGAGCGCCCGGTCCGCCTCCCCTCCACATCGCCCGCTCGAGGGCCGCGCCATCGTGGTGACCCGCCCGCGAGCCCGCTCCACCTCCTTCGCAGACCTCCTGGCCGCGCGCGGCGCCCGGGTGATCCTGTTTCCCACGATACGCATCCGCCCGCTCGACGACCCCGCCTCCCTGCGCGAGGCGCTGGGTCGCGGGGGACACTACCATTGGTTGGTGTTCACGAGCGTCATGGGCGTGGAGTCGGTGAAGGCCCTGGCCGAGGACATGGAAGATCCGGCGGCTTTGCGGGATGTCCACGTGGCCGCCATCGGGCCCGCCACGGCCCGCGCGGTGCGCCGGGAGCTCGGCCTGGCGGTGGACGTCTCGCCCACCGAGTACCGGGCCGAGGCGCTGGCCGCGGCGCTCCTCGACGCGGAGCCGAATCCCGAGCGGGCACGCATCCTCCTCCCGCGGGCCGCGGAGGCGCGCGAAGTCCTCCCCAGGTTGCTCGAGGAAGCCGGGGCGGAGGTGGACGAGATCCCGGCGTACCGGACGGTGACCGCGGACGCGGAGCGAGCCGGTCGTCTCCGGGACCGGCTGGACGCCGGCGAGGTCGACTGGGTGACGTTCACGGCTTCCTCCACGGTCCGCGGCTTCGCCGACGCCCTGGGAGCCGACGCCGGTCGGGCGCGGGTGGCCGCCATCGGCCCGATCACGGCGGAGACGGCCGAAGAGCTGGGATTGCGGGTGGACGTCGTGGCTCGGGAGTACACGATTCCCGGGCTGGTGGACGCCCTCGTGCGAGCGGAAACCACGGACCGTACGGAAGGTGGTCATGTCTGAATCGACTGGGGGCGCGTTCCCGCGCGTGAGACTCCGTCGGCTTCGTCGGCCGGGCATCCGCGACCTGGTGAGGGAGACGCGCCTGTCGCCGACCGACTTCGTCTATCCGCTGTTCGTCGATGCGACCCTGGACCGGCCGCGACCCGTCGAATCCATGCCGGGGGTCAGTCGGCTGCCCGTCCAGGCGGCGGTGGAGGAAGCGGCGGCGGCGCGCTCGGACGGCGTCCGCGCCTTCCTCCTGTTCGGCATTCCCGATCACAAGGATGACACGGGGAGCGCGTCCTGGGCCGAGGAGGGCGTGGTCCAGCGAGCGGTTCGGCGCTTGCGCGAGGCCGTGCCCGACGCGGTCGTGATCACGGATGTATGCCTGTGCGAGTACACGAGCCACGGTCACTGCGGGCTGGTGGAAGATGGGCGCGTGCTCAACGATCCGACCCTCGAGCTGCTGGCGCGGCAGGCCGTGAGCCACGCCAGGGCCGGAGCGCAGGTCGTGGCGCCCTCGGACATGATGGATGGTCGAGTGGGCGCGATCCGGGAGGCCCTGGACCGGGCGGGCCTGGAGGACACGGCCATCCTGTCCTACGCGGCCAAGTACGCGAGCACGTTCTACGGTCCGTTTCGGGATGCCGCGGACTCGGCCCCCGGCTTCGGGGACCGGCGCGGCTACCAGATGGACCCGGCCAACGGCGATGAGGCTGTCAGGGAGGTCGCTCTCGACGTGGAGGAGGGAGCGGACCTGGTCATGGTGAAGCCGGCGCTCGGATACCTGGACGTCGTACACCGCGTCAAGACGAACTTCGGCTTGCCCACGGCCGCCTACATGGTGAGCGGAGAATACGCCATGGTCATGGCGGCGGCCGAGCGCGGGTGGCTGGACGGACCCGCGGCCCTGTGGGAGGCGGCTCTCGCCTGCCGTCGGGCGGGGGCCGACCTGGTGGTGACGTACGCGGCGCGCCAGCTGGCCCGCCGCGCGATCGCCGAGACCTCGGCGGGGGCATCATGAAGTCCCTGGTCACGGGCGCGGATGGCTTCGTAGGGGAGCACCTGCTCACGGAGCTCCTGGAAACCGAGGAGTCGGTCGCGGCTTCCTCGCTCACACTCCCGCCGACGCGCAGCACCCTGTCACCCGACCAGATGGCGGCGGTCGAATGGAAGGCGGCCGACGTCCGGGACCACGACGCCCTCTTCCGTGTGCTGGCCGCCGTGCAGCCGGACCGGATCTATCATCTGGCCGGCTTCTCGTCGGGGGCCCTGGCGCGTGAGCAGGCCGATGCGGCCATGCGGGTCAACGCCGGAGGGACCGTCAACCTGTGCGAGGCCGTGCTCTCGGTGCGGGAGGAGTTCCCGGACTTCGACCCCATCGTGCTGGTGATGGGCTCGGGCGATTCCTACGGTGATGCTGGCGAGCCCGGAGAGCCGCTGGGGGAAGACCTCATGCTGAGGCCCGTGACCGTGTACGGGCTCTCCAAGGCCTGCCAGGAGCTCGCGGCGCACACCTACCGCCGGGCGCGCCACGTGCGCACGGTCGTCGCACGAGGCTTCAACCTCATCGGCCCGGGCCAGCAGGAGCACTTCGTGGTCCCGAACTTCTGCCAGCAGGTGGCGAAGATCGCCGCCGGCGAGCGCGAGCCGCGCCTCGAGGTCGGGAACCTGGACGTCGAGCGCGACTTCACCGACGTGCGAGATGGCGTGACGGCGTTCCGGCGGATTCTAGAGCTCGAGCGTCCGGAGGCGGCGTACAACGTGTGCTCGGGTCGCGCCCTCGCCATTCGGCGTATCCTCGACTGGATCCTCGACGAGGCGGGCGTCGAGGTCGACGTGGTGGTGGATCCGAGCCGCGTCCGGAACGAGGAGCCCGCCCGGGTCGTCGGCGACCCGACGCGTTTGCGACACGCGACCGGCTGGCGCCCGGAGCGGGAGATCGAAGCCACGGTACGCGAAGTGTATCGGTCGATCGCCGGCTGAGGAGCGGTTCGTCCGGAGCCTGGGCTTCCGAGGGGAGGAAGAATGGATATTACGGTAATCGGGACCGGCTACGTCGGGCTGGTGGTCGGCGCCTGCCTGGCCGAGACGGGGCACGACGTGGTGTGCGCGGATGTGGACGAGGGGAAGATCGCCCGCCTCGAGCGGGGTGAGGTGCCGATCTTCGAGCCGGGTCTGGACCGGCTCCTGGAGCGGAATGCCCGCGAGGGTCGACTGAACTTCACGACGGACGTCGACGCCGCGGCGGCGCGGGGCCGGGTGCTGTTCATCGCGGTCGGCACGCCGCCGGACGAGGATGGGTCGGCCGACCTGCAGCACGTCATCGACGTGGCGGGCACCATCGGCCGGAACCTCCGCGAGGGAGCGATCGTGATCACCAAGAGCACCGTGCCGGTGGGCACGGCGCGGCTGGTACGCGGGGAGATCGAGCGCTGGACGGACGTGGAGTTCCACGTGTGCTCGAACCCGGAGTTCCTCAAGGAGGGAAGCGCGGTCGACGACTTCATGCGCCCCGACCGGGTGGTGTGTGGCGTGGAATCGGAGGTCCCGCGCGCCATCCTCGAGGAGTTGTACGAGCCGTTCGTTCGCACAGGCAATCCGTTGCTGTTCATGGATATACCGTCTGCCGAGCTCACCAAGTACGCCTCCAATGCGATGCTCGCGACGCGTATCAGCTTCATGAACCAGGTCGCGGCTCTGTGCGAGGCGACCGGAGCCGACGTGAATCACGTCCGACGAGGCATGGGCAGCGACCCGCGGATCGGCTCCTCGTTTCTGTTCGCCGGCGCGGGCTACGGGGGGAGCTGCTTTCCGAAGGACGTGCGGGCCCTGATCCACACCGGCGACGAGATGGGCGTGGACCTCTCGGTGCTGCGCTCCGTGCACGAGGCCAACGACCGGCAGAAGAAGGTCCTGCTGGAGAAGGTGCACGGCCATTTCGGCGAAGACCTCCAGGGTCGGAGGCTGGCGGTGTGGGGGCTGGCCTTCAAGCCCGAGACCGACGACATGCGAGAGGCGCCGAGCGTCGACCTGGTGGAGGGACTCCTGGCCGCGGATGCGGACGTCGTGGTGCACGATCCCGTGGCGATGGACGTGGCGCGGGACCGGCACTTCGGCGACCGGGTCGAGTATGCCGAGGACGAGTACGCGGCCTGCGAGGGTGCCGACGGCCTCATCATCGTGACCGAGTGGCTGCAGTACCGGCGCCCGAACTGGGATCGGTTGTCGCGCGCCCTGGACGAACGGACGATCTTCGACGGTCGCAACCTGTTCGAGCCCGCGCGCGTGCGGGAGCGCGGGTTCCGGTACTTCCCCATTGGACGGGAGACGGTGGCGTGAGAGTCCTGATCACGGGCGCGGCCGGGTTCCTCGGCTCGCACCTCTGCGACCGCTTCCTGGCCGAGGGCCACGAAGTGGTGGGCATGGACAGTCTCATCACGGGCTCGCCCGACAACGTGGCCCACCTGATGGGGCGGGAGGGCTTCGAGTTCATCAAGTACGATGTCACGCAGTTCGTGTACGTGGCCGGTCGGCTGGACGGCGTGCTGCACTTCGCCTCCCCCGCCAGCCCGGTGGACTACCTGGAGTTCCCGATCCAGACCCTGAAGGTCGGTAGCCTGGGCACCCACAAGACCCTCGGCCTCGCCCGCGAAAAGGAGGCGCGCTACCTCCTCGCCTCCACGTCCGAGATCTATGGGGATCCCCTCGAGCATCCGCAGACCGAGAGCTACTGGGGCAACGTGAACCCGATCGGTCCGCGCGGTGTGTACGACGAGGCGAAGCGGTTCGCCGAGGCCATCACGATGGCCTACCATCGGGAGCACGACCTCGACACGCGCATCGCCCGGATCTTCAACACCTACGGCCCGCGAATGCGTCCCGCCGACGGCCGTGTGGTCTCGAACTTCCTCGTCCAGGCTCTGCTCGGCGAGCCGCTCACGGTGTACGGGGATGGCAGTCAGTCTCGCAGCTTCTGCTACGTCTCGGACCTGGTCGAGGGTCTGTACAGGCTCTTCCTGTCCAATGAGAACCAGCCGGTGAACGTGGGCAATCCGAACGAGTTCACCATCCAGGAGCTCGCCGACCTCATCCTGGAGGTCGTGGACGGGGACTCGGAGATCCGGCATCTACCGCTGCCCGAGGATGATCCCAAGGTCCGCCAGCCCGATATCACCCGGGCCCGGGACATCCTGGACTGGTCCCCCGAGGTCGATCTCCGGCAGGGCCTCGAGATGACGGCCGACTATTTCCGGGCCCTTCGGGACGAGCGGCGTCTTCCGTCGCCGCGGGTACTGGCGGGCGACCGGGGGACATGAACCCGGGCGCCCATGCCGCCCCGGCGTCGCGCGTCTCGGTGGTCATGCCGGTCTACAACGAGTGCGACACGGTGGAGGAGATCGTCCGGCGCGTGAAGGGTGTGCCGATGTCGGTCGAGCTCGTCGTCGTCGACGACGGGTCCACCGACGGATCGACCGAGCTCCTGGACCGGCTGGCCGCGGAAGGGTGCATCGACCGGCTCGTGCTGCAGACGCCCAACCGGGGCAAGGGCGCGGCGCTCTCCCGTGGATTCGGAACCTGCACGGGCGACATCGTGATCGTCCAGGACGCGGACCTGGAGTACGATCCCGACGACTACCCGATGCTGGTGGAACCCATCCTCGACGGCCTGGCCGACGTGGTCTATGGCTCGAGGTTCATGGGCGGCCGGCCCCACCGCGTCCTCTACTTCTGGCACTACGTCGGGAACCGGTTTCTCACCCTGCTCTCCAACATGGTGACGAACCTGAACCTCTCCGATATGGAGACGTGCTACAAGTGCTTCCGCCGGGAGGTGCTGGAGGACCTCACCATCGAGGAGTCGGGCTTCGGCATCGAGCCCGAGGTCACGGCCAAGGTGGCCCTGGCGGGCTGGCGGGTGTACGAGGTGGGCGTGTCGTACAGCGGACGGACGTACGCGGAAGGTAAGAAGATCGGCTGGCGGGATGGCGTGCGTGCGCTCGTCTGCATCCTGAAGTACGGGTTCTTCCGGCGCGCCTCGCGCAAGCGCCGGCCCCCGCGGGCTCCGGCGGCGAAGGCGGGCGAGGCGTGACCGGCCGTTCCGGCACCGGCCGCCGATGGGACCCTGGGGTCATGGCGGTTCTGACGGCCTGCCTGGCCGTCGGCGCCTGCACGCAGGCGGGCGGTGACGCGCTCGGACGGGGGGACCGGCTGCTGACCCAGGACCGGACGCAGGAGGCCATCGCCGAGTACCGGCTCGCCGAGCGTCAGAACGGATCCGATCCCACCATCCTCGCCCGCCTGGCTCACGCGTACGCGCTCCAGGGGGACGGGGAGACGGCGCTCCAGGTCTACGATCGACTCCTGAAGGCGGACTCCGCCTACCGCTACCAGGCCGCCACGGACCTCACGACCGCCGCCCGGGATGCCTCGGAGCGTGGAAACGACGACGAGATGGCCCGGCTCCTCCGGCCGATCGTCACATCGAGCCTGTCGCTGGTCCCGCCGGACCTCAGACGCAAGCTGGCCGACCACGACTTCGACCGTGGTGACTACGAGGCGGCCTTGCCACTCCTCCTCTCGCTTCCGGAGGATCCCGGCGCCGATTCACGGGTTCTCTACGAGACGGCGCGCTCCTTCGAGGAGCTGGGAGGATGCGGCGAAGCGCTGGGCTACTTCCGCCGATATCTCGACGCGGGTCCGTCGGAAGGCTCGGCCGAGGCCAACAGCGCCCGCTGGCACTATGGCAACTGCCTGTATACCGTGGCGGCCCAGCAGCGACGCTCCGGTCGGGCGGTCGCCGCTCTGGCGAGCCTCGACAGTCTCGTGTCGGTGGGCGTGCCGCGTACCCTGCAGGACCGAGCGCAGTACATGCGGGGCGAGGTGCTGCTGGAGCAGGGGCGCCCGCAGGATGCCCTCGAGGCGTTCGAGGCGGTGCTGCGGCTGGACCCGGCGCGCACGGGCCCCACGGCCCGGCAGGCCGAAGAGAGAATCCGCCAGATCCGGTATGGCGGCGACTGAGGGGCCGGGATTCCCGGCCGCCGCCGCCCACGGAGAGGCACGACAGGGAGCCAGGATGCGGAGGCCGGACAGCGGAGATAGCGAGGAGGTCGGCGAGCCGGCCGGGCGCGGGGCGCCCGGCCGGAACCGATCCGGCTTCGCGCTGGGCCTGACCCTCCTTCTGGGCGTCGTGGCCTGCTCGGGCGCCCACCCTCCCAAGAGCATGGCGCCCGAGGGGAAGTACCGGTGGGCGCTCGAGCACTACGACGCGGGGGACTACGGATCCGCCGCCAAGGCCTTCAAGGACTTTCTGCTGCAGGCCCCGCTCTCGCCGCGGGCCGACAGCGGTCAGTACCTGCTGGGTGAGTCGTACTTCAGGGACGGAGACTACCGCCAGGCCGCCGACGCCTTCGATCGACTGGGGACGAACCGGCCCACCAGCGAGCTGGCCGATGACGCTCTGCTGGGCACGTGCCGCTCCTACTGGCGGCTGAGCCCGGAGCTGGCCCTCGACCAGGACTACACGACCAAGGCCGAGAACGCCTGCAGCCGGCTGCTCCAGTATTATCCAGACAGTCCGCTGACGGACTCGGCGAAGAGCCTCGAGGACTCCGCCAGGTTCAAGCTGGCCGAGAAGGCGTACAGGGTCGGCCGGTGGTACTACGCCCAGAAGGTCTACGAGTCGGCCAACGTGTACTTCGAGCTCGTCCTCAAGAACTATCCGAAGGCGCCCATCGTGCCGGACGTCCTTCGGAGCCTGTACCACAGCTACCGCAGGATCGGGTTCGACTCGGAGGCCCAGGACATCCGCAAGCGGTTGTTGACGCAGTACGCGGACAGCCAGGCGGCGAAGAAGCTGCGGAACGAGACGGGTCAGGGTGACTGAGCGGTCCGCCGTGCCCGCGGGGGGTCGGCTCGGACTCCTCGGGGGCACCTTCGACCCGATCCACGTCGGCCACCTGGTGGTGGCCGGCGACGTGGTGGAGGGCCTCGAGCTGGACCGACTGCTGGTCGTGCCCGCCGGCCGTCCACCCCACCGGGACGCCGTCCTCCCGGCGTGCGTCCGCCTGGACCTTGTATCCCGGGCGTTTCGGGGAGACCCTCGGATCGAGGTGAGCGATGTGGAGGTGCGACGCGCGGGACCCTCCTATAGCGTGGACACGCTGGAGTGGATCCACGCCCGCTACGCTCCCGACCGTCTGTTCCTCGTGATCGGGGCCGATCAGCTGCGCATCCTGTCGAGCTGGCACGAGCACGAGCGGCTCCCCGACCTGGCCGAGGTGGTGGTGATGACGCGCGGAGGAGAGGAGCCGGGACCGTCGGGGGCCGCCGGGATCGACGTTCGGGCCCTGCCGGTCACGCGCGTCGACCTGTCGGCGACCCGCATCCGGGAGCGCCTCGGACGTGGCCTGACAGTGCGCTACCTGGTGCCGGAATCGGTCCGTGAGGAGCTGGAGCGGGCCTGGGAGCGGGCCGGTCTTCCGGCCCACGAGGGCGTGGGGCGATGAGGGAACGAAGGCCCGATGCGCGCCTATTAGGTCTGCGTCGGTCAGGCTCCGCGCGGCCCCCGCGTGGGCGGCGTCGCGAGCGGCCCCCGCACATCCCCGGTAGTTGACGGTGCTATGCTGAAGTCCCTCATCAACAGTATCGTGGGCACCCGCTTCGAGCGGGAGATGAAGAAGCTCCAGCCCATCGTGGACGAGATCAAGCGCCACGAGGCGCTTCTGGCGGAGGTCTCCGAGGAGGATCTGCGTTCGCAGACCGAGCGCTTCCGGGAGCGCATCACGGAGCGTACCGAGGCCCTGGAGCGGGAGGCCGCCGAGCTCCGGGAGCGGCGTCGTCACAGCGAGGACCCGGGGGAGCGAGCCGACCTGACGGCCCGCATCGGAGAGCTGGAGGAGGAGCTCCAGGAGACGACGCAGGAAGCCCTCGACGAGATCCTCCCGGAGGCGTTCGCCACCGTCCGCGAGGCGTGTCGGCGGCTCCTGGGCGGTGAGATCGAGGTCACGGGCAACGCCACGACCTGGGACATGGTGCCGTACGACGTGCAGCTCATCGGGGGCATCGTGCTGCACCAGGGGAAGATCGCCGAGATGGCCACCGGGGAGGGTAAGACCCTGGTCGCCACCATGCCGCTGTACCTGAACGCCCTTCCCGGCCGGGGCGCCCACCTGGTCACCGTCAACGACTACCTGGCCCGGCGAGACTCCCAGTGGATGGGGGCCGTGTTCGAGTACCTGGGCCTCACCGTGGGCTGCATCGACGATGCCGAGCCCGGCACGGAGGAGCGCCGGGACGCCTATCGCTGCGACATCACGTACGGAACCAACAACGAGTTCGGCTTCGACTACCTGCGCGACAACATGGTCGTACGGCTCGAGGACCGCGTACAGCGCGGGCACGCCTATGCGATCATCGACGAGGTCGACTCGGTGCTCATCGACGAGGCGCGCACGCCGCTCATCATCAGCGGTCCGGTGGGGAAGGGTGACGAGGGGATCTACAGGAAGTACAACAACCAGGTCGCCGACCTCGTCCGCCGCCAGGGGCGCATCGTCCGCGAGCTGGTGGCGGAGGGGGAGCAGCTCCTCGAGGAGTCGCGAGAGGAGGACGACTCCGGCAAGGAGTACGAGGCCGGGCAGGTCCTGCTGGCGGCCCAGCGGGGCGGTCCCAAGAACCGTCGCCTCATGAAGATCCTCAACGAGACCGGAGTCAAGCAGCTGGTCCAGCGCGCAGAGGCCGACCTCATGCGCGAAAAGCGGCTGCACGAGATCGACGAGATGCTGCTCTACTCGACCGACGAGAAGGGGCACACGATCCAGCTCTCCGACCAGGGACTCGACGTACTGAGCCCGTCCGACCCGGAGGCGTTCGTGGTGCCCGATCTCTCGCAGAAGGTGAAGACGGTGGAGGACTCGGAGGAGCTGTCCGCCGCCGACAAGCGGGAGGCCGTCGCGGCGCTGGAGCGCGAATACGCGGAGAAATCCGAGAAGATCCACATCATCCACCAGCTCGTGAAGGCCCACGCGCTCTACGAGAAGGACGTGGAGTACGTCGAGGAGAACGGCCAGATCGTCATCGTCGACGAGTTTACGGGCCGAAAGATGCCGGGCCGGCGCTGGAGCGATGGACTGCACCAGGCGGTCGAGGCCAAGGAGGGCGTGACCGTCCAGGGCGAGACACAGACGCTGGCCACGATCACGATCCAGAACTACTTCCGCATGTATGACAAGCTGGCCGGCATGACCGGGACGGCCGAGACCGAAGAGGCCGAGTTCCACGAGATCTACGGCCTCGAGGTCGTGGTCATCCCGACCAACCGGCCCGTCCGGCGCGTGGACCAGGAGGACGTGATCTTCCGCACCAAGCGGGAGAAGTACGCGTCCCTGCTCGAGGAGGTCGAGCGGCTCCACGAGCGTGGGCTCCCGATCCTGGTCGGCACGACCAGCGTCGAGGTTTCGGAGATGATCTCCCGCATGCTCCGGCGCCGGGGCCTCGACCACGAGGTCCTCAACGCCAAGAACCACGAGCGCGAGGCCCACATCGTGGCCAATGCGGGACAGCCGGCCGCGATCACCATCGCCACCAACATGGCCGGCCGGGGAACGGACATTAAGCTCGGCCCGGGCGTGGTGAAGTGCGACGTGTGCGGCATCGTCTCCAGCGAGCCCGCCTTCGGGCAGGTCGAGGAGACGCCCGACCTCACCGAAGAGGAGATCGACGAGCTCGGTTGCCAGATCGACCCGCCGTGCGGTCTCCAGATCCTGGGCACGGAGCGCCACGAGGCGCGACGCATCGACCGACAGCTGCGCGGCCGCTCGGGCCGCCAGGGCGACCCGGGCTCCAGCCGGTTCTTCGTGTCGCTCGAGGACGACCTCATGCGGCTGTTCGGATCCGACCGCATCGCCAAGTGGCTGGATCGGGCGGGCATGAAGGAGGGCGAGGTCATCTCCGATCCGTGGATGACCAAGGCGCTCGAGCGCGCCCAGAAGCGGGTGGAGCTCCAGAACTTCGAGGCACGTAAGAAGCTCCTCGAATACGACGATGTCATGAACCAGCAGCGGGAGGTCATCTACGACCTCCGGCTCTTCGCCCTCGAGGGGGGCGAGGACCTCAAGGGCGAGGCCTGGGACATGATCGAGGCGGCGCTTCGCGCCGACGTGGCCGAGTCCGTCGAGGATGGCGGGCATCCCGAGACGTGGGACCTGCCGGGGCTGCGCGAGAAGCTCGTTCTCGACTACTTCCTCCTGTTCGATTTCCTCCCGGAGGACGGCGCGGAGCCACGGGACATCCCCTGGTCGAGCGTGGAAGATCTCAGCGAGGAGATCGTCGGGCATGCGCACGAGGCGTACCGCTCGAAGCTCGAGAGCTTCGGGGAGCACTGGGAGAGGATCCTCAGCTTCATCGTCCTCTCGGTGATCGACGACAAGTGGAAGGATCACCTGTACGACCTGGACCAATTGCGCAACGCCATCCAGTATCGCGCGTGGGGGCAGAAGGACCCGCTGATCGAGTACAAGCAGGAGGCGTTCGACGAGTTCGTGGCCATGATGACGGAGCTCCGCCGCAGCGTGGGGAATCTCCTGTTCCGGGCCCAGATCGAGCCCCAGCC
>CAYXHP010000104.1:0-7981 GCA_964465015.1 uncultured Gemmatimonadota bacterium | reverse complement strand
GCCGATCGTGGTGCCGTTGCCGGCGATGTACTTGGTGGCCGAGTGGACCACGATATCGGCCCCGTGCTCGATCGGCCGGCACAGGTAGGGGCTCGCGAACGTGTTGTCGACGACGAGCGGCAGGCCGTGAGCGTGCGCCATGTCGGCCAGACCGGCCAGATCCGCCACCTGCCCGGACGGGTTCCCGATGATCTCGGTGTAGACCAGCTTCGTCTCCGGGCGCACCGCCTGCGCGAAAACGTCCGGATCGTCCCCATCCACGAACGTGCAGTCGATACCGAGGCGCCGCAGCGTGACGTTGAACTGGTTGTAGGTCCCGCCGTACAGGGCCGAGCTGGACAGGATGTGGTCTCCGGCATCGGCCAGGGCGGCGACGATGAGGAGCTCGGCCGCCTGTCCGCTGGAGGCGGCCACGCCGCCGATCCCGCCCTCGAGGCTCGCCATGCGCTCCTCGAACGCCGACACGGTGGGGTTCGAGATGCGCGTGTAGATGTGGCCGTACTTCTGCAGCGCGAACAGGTCCGCAGCGTCCTTCGTGTCCTCGAAGACGAAGCTCGTGGTCTGGAAGATCGGGACGTTGCGGGCCCCGGTGGTGGGATCGGGTCGGGCCCCGGCGTGGATCGAGCGCGTGCGGAAGCCCCAGCGGCGATCCTCGGGGGCGCCGCGGTCCGAGCCCGCGCCGGGCGCCGCGGGGCGCCCCTGTCTGTCCGAAGGTCCGCTCACCAGGTCTCCTCGAGGATGGGGCCCATGGGAACCGCCAACCTGCCGCCGTCCCGCGGGGCCTGCAACCCGAAGTCCAGCCCGGGGCTGGGCGCTCGCCGCCTCACGCCGGAGCTCGGCGCTGCCGGGGCCGGCGCCGCCTCACGCGAGGCCGCGGCCGGCCACGAACCAGCCCACCACCGCGCCCGCCAGCGTGGCGACCAGGTTCACGGCATCGTTGCCGACCCCCGGTACGCGGCCCTCGAGCGTAGCGCCGAGCAGGGAGTCGAGCCACATCCCGCCCGCACCGGCCGCCAGCCCGGCCAGGACGAGGATCCGGGCCGCCGGGGCCGAACCCAGCGCGGCCCATGCCGCTCCGAGCGCCGCGGCCCCCGCCAGCCCGGCCATCGTCCCGGCCACCGACACGCCTCCCGATCGGCCGGGCTCCACCCGGCGCCCGGTGGTCAGGAGCCAGGTGGTGCCCGCCACGGCGCGCCCGACTTCGGACGCCCAGGTGTCGGCCGTCGCCGCGGCCAGGGCGCCGGCGATGGCCGCCGTCGCGCCGGAGGCGGGGAGCACCCCGGCCGCCCCCAGCGCCCCGGCCACCGCCGCGACGCCGCCGTTGGCGAAGACCTGGAGGGCGGTCCGCCGAGTGCCGCCCGCGGCCTCGACGGCCCGGTCCGCCTCGACCCTCCCGTCCGCCTCGACCGCCGTGTCAGCCTCGACCCTCCCGTCCGCCTCGACCGCCCTGTCAGCCTCATCGGGCGCCGCCGCCGAACGCCGCCGATCCTGCACCTTCTTTCGCACGCGCGTCAGGGCGGAGGCGGTGACGAAGAACCACAGCAGGAGACCGACCGGGGCCGGCCCGCCGCCCCACCAGATGGCCGCCCCGACCAGGAGGGCCGCGGGCAGGGCCGCGGCGGTGAGCCAGGCGCGCTTCCAGGCCAGCCCGAGGCTCCCGGCGGCCGCCGCCAGCGCCACCGCGTCCACCGCGATCACATCGGCCCCCGGCGCTTGCCGCCCCGGCGCGCGGCGCGTAGCCTTTCCGGCGAAATGACCGACGTCCCTCCCGATTCCGCGATCCCGCTCGTCGAACGCCGCGCGTCCCCCCTGGTGGCGCTGGCTCTCCTCGAGTCCATGCGCTCGGCGGACACGCCGATCGAGATGCTCGAGGACGAGAACATCCAGTCGAGCCTGCCGCGCCGGTTCGGCCTGAGCGACGTGGTGGAGGAGCAGATCCGCCGTTTCCGCGATCTCATCGACTCGGGCGGTTGGACCACGGCCCAGCAGCTCGCCGATCTCATGGCCCTGGTGGACCGCCGCGATGACGCGCCGGTGGTGTTCGCGCGCGCCGGGCGCTGGCTCGTGGCCCACGAGGTGACCCGGGGGAAGGTGCGGGCCGGCATATCGCGCCTGCCGCTCCCGGCCTCCATGCGCCACAAGATGGCGCTCCGTGCGGCCCGGACGGTGGCACTGCTGGTGAGCCCCGGGTCGGAGGCGCGGACCGAGCGCGAGCCGCTCTCGCTGGTGATCGAGGGATGCCTGCCCGCGTACGCGTGCGGCACCTCGACCGGCTGCCACCTGATCACGGTCGCGTTCGGGGCCGCGCTCGGCGCCTTCGACGTCGAGGAGGCCAGGGACAACCGGGACCCGGTGAGCCACTCCCTGTGCGAGTCGCGGGGCGACGCATCCTGCACGTGGATCGTGACGTCCTGACCATCTAGGCCCGGGGCGCGGCCGGGGCCGGCCCCGCGCCGCCCCCCTCCGCCGCCTCCGCGTCGGGCTCGATGTGGACCGTCACGCCGGAGAAGCCCTCCTCCTGGAGCAGCCGCTCCACCCGGTCCGCCACCTCGTGCGCCTCGCGTACGCCCGCATCCGGATCGACCCGGATGGTGAGCTCGGCGAACGCCTCCCCCGGGCGGCCGCGCGAGCGGATCTCCGAGGCCTGGCGCACGCCGTCCTCGCCGGTGACCAGCTCCCGGATGTGGTCCGGGTCCACGGCGCGCCGGTCCACCAGGATCGGCACCGTGTCGCGCAGGATCTGGAAGCCCGAGTAGGCGATGAGACACACGATGACGAGGGCGAGCCACGCGTCCCCCTGCCGCCATCCGGCCGCCACGAGCGCCAGGCCGCCGATCACCGCTCCGGTGATGAGGACGTCGGCGCCCGTGTGACGGGCGTCGGCCCGAAGGATCTCGCTGGAGAGGCGCCGCCCCATGAACTGCTCGCTCGCGGCCACCGCGACGTTGACCACCATGGTCGCGCCCAGGATCCAGAAGGTGGAGGAGTCCAGGTGCGGTCCGGGCGCGCCGGACAGGAGGCGCATGACGGCCGAGCGCCCCACCTCGAAGCACGTGATGGAGAGGAAGCTCACGATGGCCACCGCGCCCAGCGTCTCGAACTTGCCGTGGCCGTAGGGATGCTCGGCGTCGGGAGGGGCGGCCGCGACCCACACGGCCAGGAGCGCGACCACGTTGTTGAAGGCGTCCAGCCCGGAGTCGGCCGCGATCCCGAGCACCGACATCGAGCCCGAGTGGAGTCCGGCCACCAGCTTGGCGACGACCACCCCGAGGTTGGCGACCAGGACTCCCGCCAGCACGCGGTTCACCGAACTCCGGCGGGACCGGTGGCGGCCTTCTCCGATGTCGGGTGGCGCGTCGGCCCTTCCCGTCCGGAGCTCCGGCTGGGCGGTCGCCCGGGGCGTCAGTCCGTCTCCTTCCTCCCGCGACCGTCCAGGACGCGGACCACCAGGTCGGCGAGCCAGTCCCCGGGCGAGCGGCGTCGGAGGTGCCTTCCGGAGGACTCGTACTTGTCGTACAGGCCCGGATATCCCAGGCCGGCCCACACGCCGAAGGCGAGGGCCAGCACCATGGGCGCGATGATGAGGAAGACCTGGAACCCGGGACTCATGGCGACTCCTCCCTGACCTCAATCGAGGCCGCGGACGGGCGCGGGGCAAGACGAGGGCTCATACGCCCCGCGCGGCCGGATCCCAGATGAACTTGTGGACCTGGAGGTTGAGACGGACCGGGAGCCCGTCGGCCAGGATCCACTCCGAGAGCTCGCGGGGGTCCATCTCCTCGAACGAGGGCGAAAAGTGGACCGTGAAGCGGCCCAGACCGCGGGCGGCCACCTGCCGAGCGGCCCACTCGTAGTCGGCGCGGCCGGTGATCACGAACTTGAGCTCGTCCCGGGCCGGATCGAGGTGCTCGAGGTTCTTCCAGTCGTTGGCTTCCGCCTCGCCGCTCCCCGGGCACTTGAGGTCCATGACCTTGATCACCTCGGCGGGCACCCTGTCCACCGGGACGCTGCCGCTCGTCTCGCACAGCACCGTGTAGCCATCGGCCAGCAGGCG
The DNA here is from genome assembly GCA_964465015.1 of uncultured Gemmatimonadota bacterium. Lineage (GTDB taxonomy): Bacteria > Gemmatimonadota > Gemmatimonadetes > Palauibacterales > Palauibacteraceae > Humimonas. Next base: position 3,927 of record CAYXHP010000104.1, on the reverse strand, counting down.
TCCGGCCAGCTCGCCGATCTCGTGCTGGAGGAGGGGCTCGCCTCCCGTGAGCTCCACCAGCCGGCAGTCTCCCCCCAGCCGGCGGACCTCGGCCACGATCTCCTCGACGGCGAGGTCCTCGCCGCCGTGGAAGGCGTAGGCCGTGTCGCACCACACGCAACGCAGGTTGCAGCCCGTGGTGCGGACGAACACGCAGGGCCGGCCCGCGAAGGTGGACTCGCCCTGGATGGACAGGAAGATCTCGGTGATGCGCATCGGGATCGCGTACCCGCCTGCACGGCCGTCGATCCCACCCGAACAGCGCCGCCGACCCCACTCGAACAGCGCCGCCGATGGGACCGAGCGCCCGCCCGACGCACGGTGCGGCTCTCCTCCAGTCGTACGATCGGAGGGGTGTCGAAAACGCGGGGATGGCGACCCACCTTGACGGGCCCGGACGCGCCGTCCGACCTTCCGGGACTCTTCCGACGCTTTCACGGTCGGCGCGTCTTCTGGAGGTGCTCATGGACCGACCCGTACGTCCCACGCAGGCCGCCGCCGATGCGTCCGCGCAGGTCCTCCTGGCCCAATACCAGGTGGCGGCGCAGCACCACACCCACTTCATGGGCCTCATCTGGCAGGTGCCGGCCATCACGATCGGTGTGGTCGGCCTCCTGGCCGGTATCAGCTTCGGACGGGACGTCCCGCTCCTCGCGAGGGCCGTGATCCTGCTGGTCGGCGCCCTCTTCCTGTTCGTCATGACCCTGTCCCTGGAGCGCTACCGCATGTTCCAGCTCCGGCGCCGCCGGGACATGGAGATGATCGAGGAGGAGCTGACCCGGCGGGGCGGGCGGCGGATCCCATGGAGCGGAAGCGAGATCGCCGCCGAGATCGACCGGGGAGAGTTCGTGGCGCCGCGCGTGGCGCTCCACCGCTACGAGGGCTACGGGCTCCTGCGGGCGTTCATGTATCTGATGCTGGTGCTGCTCCTGGGGCTGTGGGGCCTCACGATCGGCCAGATGGTGTCGGCGGCGGCGTGATCCGTCTCGCATGACCACCGGGAGCCCCGCGGGCGCGGAGTCACGCTCCACTCGCGCCTTCTGCGTCGGTCAGGCCAAGTCCGGGACGGCCTCGGTGTGCGGCCTCCTGTCCGGAGCCGGGCGCGCGGCCCACGAGCCCCAGCGCGCCGAGACCCTCGGAGCCATCCTGGCCGAGTCGCGTGGGGAGATGACGGCCGAGGAGGTGCGGGCGTGGCTGGCCGAGCGCGACCGGCGCCTGGGGCTGGACTACGACATCGCGTGGGCCAACCAGTTCCTGGTCCATCATCTCCCGGCCGTCTTCCCCGAGGCCCGATTCCTCGTCCTCGTCCGCGACCCCTACACGTGGGTCGGGTCGGTGGCCGGCCACCTCCTGAGCCGCGAGATCCCGCCGGCGGTGCGGGACTTCCTGGACTGGTGGTTCCGGCCGGACGAGCACCCGTTCCGGCCCGGGGACGAGGAGATGGAGGCGAGGGAGCTGTACTCGGTGGAGGCGTTCCTGTCCGCGTGGAACCGGCATATCGACCGGTGCGCGGAGGAGCTCCCGGCCGACCGCACGCTCGTCCTCCGCACCCGCGAGCTCCGGACCTGCCACGAGAGGCTGGCCGGGTTCCTCGAGGTCCCGGCGGCGTCGCTCGCCTCGGGGCAGGGCCATCTCAATCGCCGCACGTGGACCGGCCGCCTCGAGGACCTGGTCGATCCGGCGCACCTGGAGGCGGAGGTGCGCCGCGTGTGCGCCGGGAACCTGGCTCGCCACTTCGCGGAGGTGGGCGGGTTGGAGGAGGCCAGGGAGCTGTACCGGCGCCCGTAGCCGCCGCGCGGCGTGGCCGTCGTCGACCCCGCCCCCGACCCGCGACGGAGTCCCGCCCCCGACCCGCGACCCGGACCCCGCCCGCCGAACGCCCTGCACTGGGCCAAGGACCCCCCACCCACTCCCTCTCTCTTGCGAGTTGATTGAACATTCAATACAGTGTGGCGGGATCGACCGCGGACACGTGAGCGAGCGCGAGGCGAGCGCCCGCGACCGTCGAGCCACCCGGATCACCCGAAGGCCGACCATGCCGGCAGCGACTCCGACGCCGTGACCACCCCCGCCAGCCACCCGACCCGGGACCGGATCCTCGCGGCCGCCATGCGGCTGTTCGCGGAGAAGGGATACGGATCCACCAGCGTCGCCGACCTGCTGCGCGAGGCCGGCGCGAACAGCGGAAGCCTGTACCACTTTTTCCCCGGCAAGCAGGACGTCCTCCTGGGTGTGCTCGAGACCTACCGGGACGGGATCGGACCCATGCTGCTCGAGCCGGCGTGGCGCGAGGTGGAGGACCCGATCGAGCGCGTGTTCGCGCTCCTGGCCTCCTACCGGGAGCGACTGGTGGCGACGGACTGCACCTACGGCTGCCCGATCGGAAGCCTCGCGCTGGAGCTCCACGAGCCCGACCCACCGGTCCGGAGGCTGCTCGAGGCCAACTTCGAGGCGTGGACCGAGGCGGTGCAGGGCTGCTACGAGGCAGCCGGCGACCGCCTGCCGGAGGACCTCGACCGCCACGACCTGGCCCTGTTCACGCTCACGACGATGGAGGGCGGCGTGATGCTCTCGCGCACCGCCCGTGATCCGACCCCGTTCGACGCCGCCGTCCGGACCCTGCGCTCGCACCTCGAGGCGCTCGAGGCGCGCGCCGGGACACAGCTCGAAGACCCCGTGCCGGAGTGATGCCCATGCTGAACCGCCGAGCCCTCGCCCTGTCCATCCTCCTCGGCACCGTTCTCCAGGTCGCCATGGTGGTCGTCGGTCACGTGCGACCGGCCGTGGCCGCCTGGTTCGCGGTGGGAGGCATGGGCCTCTCCCTCGTGGCCGGCCTCCTCTACGCCCGGCTCGCCGGCCCGGGCGGGCGGCCGATCGTCGGCGGCCTCCTCTCGGGGGGCGCCTGCGCCCTCCTCGGCATCCTCGTGTCCTGGGGCCTGGGCGATGTGACCGCGGCGGTCCTCGGCTTCGGGACCGTCAGCTCGGCCGTCACGGGCGCCCTGGGAGGCGGGCTCGGACGCCTCCTTCCCGGGGGCGCGCCCGCCGCCGGATGAGGCGCGTGCGCGGCCGGACGCTGGCGGCCTCGATCGTCGCGACGGCGCTCGCCCTGGCCGGCGGCACACGGTGGGAGCCGTTCCGGCCCGCCCCGGCCCACGCCCAGGAAGTGCCGGACGTGAGCGTGTCCTCCTTCCGGATGGCGGACGGCCGCCGGGGGCTCCGGCACTCGGGCGTGGTGGACGCGCCGGTCGACTCCGTGTGGGCGGTGTTCACCACGTCGGCGGGGCTGCGCTCGTTCATGGCCCCGCGGGCGTGGCTGGACTTCGGCATCGACGGAGCCTGGGAAGCCTCCTACGACCCGAAGGCCTCGAAGGGCGACTCCACCAACATCGTCAACGAGATCCTCTCCTATCTTCCCGGACGGATGCTGTCGATCCGGGTGCGTCGGCCGCCGGCGGGCTTCCCGTATCCGGACGCGGTGAGGAAGCTGTGGACCGTGATCGAGATGAAGCCGCTGGACGAGGCGCACACGTGGGTCACCGCGACCATGCTGGGCTACGGCGCCGGCGAGGCGATGGAGAAGCTGTACGGCTTCTTCGAGAGCGGGAACGCCACGGTCCTCGCGAACCTCCAGGCGCGCTTCAGCACCGGCCCCGTGGACTGGTCCAGGCCGGAGTCCGGCGCCACGGGAGGGTGAGGCCCCGGCGCGTGAGCGCCCGCTCCTCCGCGTGGGCGGCCCCCACGCCGCCGCGCCTCAGTCCTGGGGCACCATGGGCAGCTCGCGGACCCGCTTCCCGGTGAGCGCGAACCAGGCGTTGGTGAGCGCGGGAGCGGCGGGCGGGAGGCCCGGCTCGCCCACGCCGCCCGGGTCCTCGCGGCTGTCGACCAGGT
>CAYXHP010000103.1:0-55594 GCA_964465015.1 uncultured Gemmatimonadota bacterium | reverse complement strand
TTCATCGTCGCCACTGAAATCGGCATTTTACACGCGCTTCGCAAGGTCCGGCCCGATGCCCAGTTCATCGCGGCGACCGCGCGGGGTGTTTGTCCCAACATGAAGAAGATCACGCTCGAGAACACCCTCGCCTCCCTGCAGGATCTTCGCTACGAGATCGAGATTCCCGAGGACGTGCGCGTCCGCGCTCTGGCCGCCGTGGAGCGCATGCTCGAGGTCGGTCGCAGCGCCTGAGGGCCCGCCCCGGAGTCCCTCCTCGACGCCTCCTTTTCTTTTTCTGATACTGGTTGTCCCGAACCGCCGCGCCCGGCGTGGGTCCCCCAGGGCAGGGACAAGACAAGACGCTTTACTCTAACGTAAAGTGGCCTGGCAATAAGGATATCGAAGGTCAAGACGCACCGATCCGGACTGATTTCTCCCTCCAAAATCTCCCTCCCACATTGCCCTGAACACAGTGCAGAATCATGCAAGAGTTCCCGTACTCTGCGCGAATCCCCTCGCCCCCGACCGACCGCAGGGCGTGCCCCCGAGAACGACCGTAGTGACCTCTGAATCGTTGAATCACAGCCGGTTAGCGTTCTAGAATCCCTGCCCAGCGGCGGTGCGGCACCGCGGTTGCCCTTAGTCCGGCGAGAGCCGGTCGGGATTTGACACATGGATCCCTATCGCCGGCTGGAGCCGATTCGAGGCTGCGGAGGTCCCCGGATGCTCGTTCGATCACAGAACAGCGCGAACCGCGCGGCCTACGCCATGCGCTCCGTGGGTGATGGACGCCGGGGCTTCACCATCATCGAGCTCCTCATCGCGCTCACGCTCATATCGATCCTGGCCGCCGTGGCGATTCCGAACATGGCCGTCGGCCGTCACCAGGCGGAGGCGGCCATGCAGACGCTGGGGTCGGATCTCCTCGCGGCCCAGCGCATGGCCATCACCCGCCAGCACGACATCATCGTCGAGTTCGACGCGGGCGAGGGCACCATCCACGTCATCGAGGACGCCAACAACGACGGCTCACGTGGCGCGGGCGAGCACACCTACTCCCACCCCCTCGGCGATGGCGTGGCGTTCGGTCACGGCGGTGCCCCGGCCAATCCGATCGGCTCCGGACCCGTGACCTTCACGCAGCGGACGGACGGGCTCCCGAGCGTGACGTTTCATCGCGACGGGAGCGCCAGCCAGGCGGGCGGGATCTACGTCCAGTCGTCCCGGGACGAGGCCGCGGGACGCTCGCTGGGAGCGCGACTCCTCATCGTGGACCGCGCGACGGGGCGACCCTCCTGGTACCGGTACTCCGACGGGGCCTGGCAACGGGGGTTCTGATGAGCGACGAGCGCCGGCGCGAGCGGGGCTTCACGTTGATCGAGGTCATGGTGGCCCTGGTCATCCTGGCCGTCATCCTCCTGGCCCTGGGCGCGGCGACCGGCACTCTCGTCACCCGCGTCAGCGACAGCGGTCAGCAGGAGGTCGCCGTGGAGCTGGCCCAGGACCGCCTCGCACAGATCCAGATCGATCCCGTCTATGACAGCCTCGAGGCTCGTTACGCCTCGTCCGGCGACTCCGTCCCCGGGCATCCGGACTACACCATGACCACCGACATCGACCACGTGGGTGGGAGCAACCAGTCCGAGGACTACAAGATCGTGACCGTGCAGATCGACGCGCCCGGCCTCGCGAGCCCGGTGCAGCGCACGGTGACCGTGGGGGCGCCATGATGAAGTCGACGCGGACGGCGGACCGATGCCCGATCGAAGCCGGCTTCTCGCTCGTAGAGCTCCTCGTGGCGCTGGTGGTCATGGGCCTGGTGACGTCGGTGGCCCTGTCCTTCTTCCGCACCCAGAGCGCCGGCTTCCGTCGCGGCTCCGACCGGTTCACGGTGATGCAGAACGCGCGCTTCGCCATGAACGCGCTCGAGAAGGACCTGCGCACCGCGGGCGGAAACCTCACGGAAGGACAGCCCGCCCTGGTGTACGCCGGATCGCTCGCGGTGGCGTTCAACGCCGACTTCGCGACCAACAACGCCAACGACCCCTTCGCCATATACTACGAGCCCGAGGCACCGGACTCGGCCGTGACGTCGTTGGGGGCCGCCCAGGCGATGCAGATTCCGGGGACCGCTTTCACGTATCCGGATACGACCTACCGGTCGGGGGGCACGTCGGGCGCCAAGAGCCCGGCGGAGACGATCACGTTCGTGTTCCGGCCCGACTCCAGCACGAATCGCACGGATGACTGGGTGCTGCTGCGGCAGGTGAACGACCAGGCGCCGGAGCTCGTGGCCCGTAACCTCGTGCGGTCGTCCGACGGACCCTTCCTCCAGTACGAGCACGAGATCACGCCCTCCTCCGGCCTGGCGTCGGTGGACACTGTAGCGTCGAGTGATCTGCCGCTCGAGCACACGGCGGCCATGCACGGCTCTCCGGCCGACACGGGCGCGGCGGCGCTCATCGACAGCGTCCGGGCGGTCCGAATCCGCCTCACCTCCACGAACGGAAAGCAGGGCGGCGACGAGCGCACCGAGGTCATGACCCGTCTCGTGCGGATCCCCAACAACGGGATCGAGGTGCGCAAGACGTGCGGCGACGAGCCCATCCTGGGCACCAGCCTGGCGGCCACGCCGGGCAACCTGTCGACGGGTGAGCCCGAGATCACGCTGAACTGGAGCGCGGCCACGGACGAGGCGGGGGGCGAGAAGGACGTCGTGCGCTACGTCCTGTGGCGGCGACCCGCCGGGGGAACCGAATGGGGTGATCCCTACCTCAGCATCCCGGCCGGCAAGAGCAGCTACAGCTATACAGACAGCAAGCTCAAGGCGGACAGCACCTACCAGTACGCGCTCGCCGCGCAGGATTGCACGCCCACGCTCTCGTCTCTGGCGACGACGTCGTCGGTGACGGCGCCCTCGCCGATCAACCCCGGCGGGTGATGCAGCACCAATGGGAGATCGAGCCATGATCGACGTGAAGGCCGTGCCCGGATGTTCGGCCCCGGCGTCCCGCGGGTCCCGTCGCATCGCGAGCCAGCCCACCGGACGCGCGCCGGGTGGCGCGTCGCCTCGTAGTCGCGAGGGCGAGGCGGGCTTCGCCCTCATGTTCGTCTTGCTCCTGGCCATGGCCGTCGCCGCCCTGGCGATCGGTGCCTCGATGGTCCAGTCGAACACGACGCTCATCTCGCGCTACCAATCCCAGAACAGCGTCCTGGAGACCGTGGCCGACGCGGGGCTGGAGCAGGCGCGCGCGGAGATCAACGCCAACGACTCGCTGTACCCCGACTCCGGCTACGACACCCTGGAGAACAACGCCCGGGTCTACGACGCATCCGGGAACCAGATTCCCGACGTGCACCGGAGCATCTGGGTGGGACCCACCGGCATCACGACTGGCCAGTACGGTGTGTTCGGCAGCATCGTCGTGGAGGCCACCGACTCGCACGGCAACCAGGTGGTGCGGCGGCAGGAGATCCGGCAGGAGAGCTTCGCCAAGTACGCGTACTTCACCGATATCGAGCCGTCCAACATCGCCTTCGGTAGCGGAGACCAGATCTTCGGACCCGTGCACTCGAACGACTTCATCAAGATCTACTCGACCGGGGCCACGTTCTGGAACCACGTGACCACCGCCAAGACCGTGCAGGGGGCCCAGTACGGGAACTTCCCGCAAGGCTACACGGAGAACGCTCCCCCCATCGCCATGCCCAAGACCGCGCAGCTGAGCAAGCTGAAGGTGCAGGCGCAGGCGGGACACACCTACTTCTCCGGCGACAACAACGGGCAGCTCGGCCAGGCCACCACGCGTATCGAGTTCATGGCCATCGACCTGAACGGCGACGGCAAGGTCACCGGAGACGACGAGGGCTTCATTCGTGTCTACCAGTCCTCCAACGCCGGCTGGGTGGTGGCCGACATGCCCGAGACGTGCAGCTACTACGGGTGCACGCCGGAGTCGACCCTTCAGCACTCTCTGAACTGCGGGCACTATCACAACCCTGGCACGGCGAACGACAGCTTCGTCGTCGCCGCCAACCACACCACGAGCTCGAGCGGTGGCGGCACCAGCTACCACGGGGGTTGGGGCGGTCGTTCGGGTCGTGGCGGTGGCAGCAGCGGCGGGAGCGGCGGGACGAGCAGCAGCGGGGACACCTGGCAGGACGCGGTCACCGACACGGCCGGAAGCCGCTGCTATCTGGGTGGCTCCGACACGCTTTCCAACGGCTTCCTGGCCACCGACAGCCTGGGCGGCTGGGTGGCGTGGGGCGGCCCGTCCTACACCCTGCCGGTGAGCCGGAGCGACCACAGCTACCTGATCCCGCTCAACCGCACCTACAACCCGGACTTCAAGGGCGTGATCTTTGTAGACGGCAACGTCGCGATCAGCGGGACCGTGCGCGGCAACGTCACGCTCGCGGCGACCGGGAACATCGTGATCGCCGACGACGTGAAGTACGCCACCGACCCCGGAGCGGGCACCTGCAACGACCTGCTGGGGCTGTTCGCCGGGAACGACGTGGTGGTGGCCGACAACACGCTCAACTCGCCCATTCAGGGAACCGGTAGCTACTACTACACCTACGACGACACCAAGGACGAGTTCATCCAGGCCGTGGTGCTCGCCCTCAACCAGTTCACCGTGGAGAACTTCAGCTCGGGATCCTCGAGCGCAGAGCCCTGCGAGGGAACAAGCAGGGGCCGCGGCTGTCTGTATCTGACGGGCGGAATCATCCAGAAGACCCGCGGTGCGGTGGGCCTGGAGAGCGGTCAGGGATATCTGAAGCGGTACTCGTACGACGCGTGCGCCGCCACGGCGCCACCCCCCTACTTCCCGACCACCGGCCACTTCACGCGGGGCGTCTACTACGAGGTGAACCCGTCGAACTTCAGCGTCGCGAATCTGTTCCAGAGCCTGACGCCAAGCTCGTAGTCACCGCCGGGGCGCGCGCCCCGGCGGGACGGGCCTCACATCGCCCGCCCCTCCCGGATGTCGCGGACCACCTCGTCGGGGTCCGCGTGGCGGCCCGTCCGCTTCTTCGAGAACACCAGCCGTCCGTCGACCGTGACCTCGAACACTCCACCTGTCGATTCGATGAGCTCGATCACCGGCTCCCGGAACTCTTCGCGCAACCTGGCCGCCAGCCTGGCGGCTCGGGGGCCGTAGTCTCAGACCGTGCAATACTCGATGGTCACCTTCATGCTCATCCTCCTCTCCGATGAGGCTGCGGCGGCGGCTCGGCAAGCGCGGTCCGGCTCCCTCGCCGCGTACGGACATCGAGCACACGGTGCACACGTCCTATCCGCGGGGCAACGTCGGCCCGGTCGTGCTCGTACCCGAGGAGAAGGGCAAACACCGCCAGGACCGAGACCTGCACCCCGTCCGCGCTCTCGTCCTGCTCGGCGTGGGCGCGGCGTGCTTCGTCCTCTCCCGTGCCTTGAGCGCGGACCCGGCTCTCGTCGAGACCGTCTACGGACGCGGGGCGGGGCCCTGGATCGCCCTCGCACTCTCGCGAGCCACGGGCTGGATCCCCTTCCCCGTAGGGGAGGGGCTGATGGCCGCCGGCCTCGCGCTCTACCTCTATTTGGCGGCGCGGGCGTCCCTGGCGCTCGCGCGCCGTCGTCGCCACCTCCGCAACGCGATCGCGGGCGGAGCGCTACGAGTGGCCGCTGACGCGGGCGTCATCCTCACTCTGTTCTACATCCTCTGGGGCTTCAACTACGCGCGCCCTCCTCTCGCGCAGCGCCTGGACCTGCCCTCGGGCACCGGAGCCGATACGGCCGAGATCGCCGCGCTGGCCCGGCACGAGGTGCAGGCCACGAACGAGGCCTACCTGGCCATCCACCACGCCCCGGATGCCGGTCATCCGACCGTCATCGCGGAGAGCCCGGGGCTCCTCGAGGCGGGGCTCGCGGCGGGCTGGCGATCGGCCGTGGAAGACGAGGGGCTTCCGACCGCCCTGGACATCCGCCGCGGACCGGTGAAGCGGTTCATCCCGGATCGGTTCCCGAGTCGGGTCGGGATCGCGGGCTTCTACTTTCCCTGGACCGGGGAGGCGATTGTCGACGGGGGCGAGCCGGCGCTCCTCCTGCCTTTCGACATGCAGCACGAGAAGGCGCACCAGCGGGGCGCGGCGCCCGAGAACGAGGCGAGCTTCCTGGGGTGGATGGCGGCCGTCCACTCGCCGGACCCGTACGTGGTCTACTCTGGACACGCCATGGCGCAGCTCACGCTCATCGGCATCCTGGCGCGTGAGGACACGGCGGCGGCCCGGGCGCTGGTGAAGAACAGGCTGCCGGGGGTGGAGCGCGACGTGCGCGACTACGCCGATTACCTGGAGAGGGTCGAGTACCGTCCCGCGGCTCGGGCGAGCCGCAGCGTCAACGACGCCTACCTCAAGGCCAACCGCGTGAAGGGCGGCGTGGCGAGCTACGGACGGGTGGCCCAGCTCCTGGTGGCCTGGGCCCGAGCTCACGGGGGTCAGCTGCGCTGAGAGAGCCGTCGGAGGACGGCCGTGGCGCCCTCCGCCCGGGCCGCGCGGGGCTATCTCCGGGCTTCCCCGGCACGTCGGCCCGAGTCTCCCCGGTATCGCATTTCCGAAACCTGTCTCGTGTTTCGCCATCCTTCTCGGCGCGCCGCCGGAGGGGGGTATCGCCAAACACGGCCGCTGGCATTATGTTAGGTGGCCGACCCCGATACGAGGCTGGCTGGCATAGTGCCTGCTCTTTCCGTCTGGCGCGGCTCCCGTGGTCGCGGGAGGTCCGTGTCTCCGCAGGACTTCTGCTTTCCCTCGCGCGGCTTCGGCGCGGAAGCCCGAACTACGTGGCCGAATGATATGAGCAGCGGATCGATGACCCTTCGAGGTCGTGTGGGCCGGCGTGTCGGCCCCCGACTCCTCCGCCGAGGCCGGTCCTCGTCGGGGCAGAGCCTCGTCGAGTTCGTGCTCGTGGTGCCGATCCTGTTCCTGCTCCTGTTCGGGATCATGGAGTTCGGGCGCTACTTCTATACGCGGCTCACGCTTCGGCAGGCCGTGGCGGAAGCCGCCCGCTACGCCATCACCGGCAACCAGCTCAAGGACCCGGTGACCGGCCAGGGCATCGGACGCGCCACCTCGATTGCGCACATCATCGAGAATCACACGTCCAGCCTGGGAGTGAAGCCGGCCGACATCACGATCACACCGGCCGACGGCGGCAAGCCGGAGCAGGTGGTGACGATTCGGGTCCACTACCACTACGACTTCTCGTTCCCCTCCATGGCCGAGATCCTGCCGTCCAGGATGCAGGACTTCACGGTCAGCACATCGATGCGCAATGAACCGTTCTATTGACCGTCCGCGCCCTCGACGCCCGTGGCGCCGGCTGGGCCGGTGTCAGAGCGGCCAGGAGCTGGTGGAGATGGTGCTGGTGGCGCCGCTCCTCCTCATCGTCGTGTTCGCCGTTCTGGAGCTCGGCCACGCGTTCGACGTGGCCCACACGCTGGCGGGGCTGGCGCGTGAAGGCGCCAACATCGCCTCCCGCGGCACCGCGCTGGACACGGTGCTGGACGTCACGATCCAGAACGGATCCGATGTGGACCTGGCCGACGTGGGCGGCGCGGTGGTCAGCAAGCTGACCATCGACCAGAACGGCGTGCCCCGGATCGTGCAGCAGGTGGCCAGCACCGGGTACTCGGGCTCCAGCCGGCTGGGCACGACGGGCAACCCCGCCGCCGCGCTCTCCGGACTCGGTCTCGTGAACGGTACCACCGTCTACGCGGTCGAGGTGTTCTACGCGTATCGTCCCCTGACGCCCCTGGGAAATCTCGTGACCGGGATCATCCCCGGCACGGTCTACGATCGGGCCGTCTTCTGACGACCGGTCGGTTTGCGGACTGCGAGGATTGAGCCATGCCTCACAAGGGTGCGAAGCTCCGTTCGGATTCGCGGCTGCGCCGGTTCCTTCGGGAGCTGGCCTCGGATCGGCGTGGCGCCGTGCTCCTCATGGTGGCCGTCCTGCTCGTGGCGGTTCTCGGCGTGGCGGGTCTCGCCGTGGACCTGGGTCGCGGTTACATCGCCAAGTCGCGCATGTCGAGGGCGGTGGACGCGGGCGTGCTGGCCGCGGCCCGATCGCTGCGTCTGGGACAGGACGTGGCGCGCGGTCAGGCCCTGGCCATGGCCAGAGCCAACGGGCTCACGAGCACCGCGGGCCTCGACATCCAGTTCGGCACGAACGCCCAGGGTGAGAGCACGGTCTCGATGAGCGCGTCGGGTACCGTGCCCACGACGCTGATGCGGCTGCTGGGTATCGACCAGATGCACGTCGGCTCCTCGGCCACCGCCGCGGTGCCGCCGGTGGACCTGGTCCTGGTCCTCGACCAGTCCGGCTCCCTGGGCCAGGAGGGCGCCTGGGGCGACCTCCAGCAGGCGGCCAAGGAGTTCGTGGCCAACTTCGACGACAACCTGGACCAGGTCGGACTCGTGTCGTTCCAGATCCGAGCCACCGACCGGTTCTCGCTCGCCCACGATTTCAAGAGCGCGATCAGCTCGGCCATCAACAACATGCGGTCCAACGGGGACACCGACACGGGCGAGGGGCTGCGCCTGGCGCTGGACCAGGTCCAGCTCCCCAACGTCCGCCAGCACTCGGCCAAGGTGGTCGTGTTCTTCACGGACGGACGGCCCACCGCCTTCCGGGGCCTCGTGGGCCCCGCTGGTCCGAGGAACGGCGGATCCGCCCTCGGGCCGTTCGTGGTTCCCGCGAACGCCAAGTACGCGGACCGGGTGATGGCCGTCGGGACGACGCACAACGGCGGCCGGATGCGGGGCTACTTCAACAATCCGGACCAGCTGCCCACCGACCGCCTGGCCAATCCGAACGGTTGCGGCAACGCCACCGTGTGCTGGGGCTGGACTGAACCGAAGATACGGCAGAAGGCCATCGACGCGGGCCTCGAGGTCGGCAACGCCATCCGGAGCCAGGGCGTATACGTCTACACGATCGGCCTGGGCAATCCGAACGCCTCGGATCCGCTCCTGCAGCCCGACCAGACCTACCTGAAGGAGCTGGCCAACGAGAACGGGATCCTGAGCTCCACGCAGCCCAAGGGAAAGGAGTACTTCGCCCCCGACAAGGCGCAGCTGGAGCAGGTCTTCCGGCAGGTGGCGCAGGACCTGCTGGTGCGGCTCACGCAGTAGGCGATCGGTCCCGGGGCCGGAATCGACGGCCCCCCTCGGCGGCGAGCGTCCTCCACTCGCGCCACACGAGCACGAAGATCATCGCATCAACGGTCGAGAGGGCTGCGAGCCACGCCGACGGCGTGATCACAAGGCGATAGAGCTGGTAGGACAGGAAGAGCCCGAGCACCACGAGTGCGACCGGGAAGACCCGGCGCTTCTCCGCCAGGAGGCCGCCGACCAGAGCCAGCTTGATCAGGCCGTGCAAGAGCAGATAGGCGGTCGCGAACACCTTTACGCCGACCGACAGGTGGCCGGCCAGCCGCAGGAGCGCGTTGGCCACGAGGTCGCCCGGGTCCTCTGAGATCTCGCCCCGCACGAGGTGGTGGACCGCCCGGATCAACGTGTGGCGCGTCGCGACCAGGAGTACGAGGCCGCCCGCTACCTCGAGAAGCCCATCCATCCCCTTGAGCCACAACCCAACCCGGAAGAGCCGGTGCAGGCGGTCCGACTCCCCGCTCCTCACTGACCCGTCTCCCCGCCGACCTCCAGCGCCCGCGCCCAGATCCGGTCGAACATCTCCTCGGTGAGCGTGCCGGTGAAGGTGTTCTGCTGGCTCGGATGATAGGAGGCGAGGAGCACGAGGGGGGCGGCGGAACCGCCATCCGGCGCCGCCGGAGGCCCCACCTCCACCTCCAGCCCATGCTCGAAGGAGGGCATGGGTGACGGCACCTCCCGGCCGCTAGCCCGGAAGATTCTCATCAGATGCCGGTACGCGTAGCCACCCAGTGCCACCACCACGCGGACCCGGTCCAGGAGGTCGATCTCCCGCTCCAGGTACTCCCGGCAGTTGCCACGCTCGGACGGCGTGGGCTTGTTGCCCGGAGGGGCGCAGCGGAGGGAGGCCGTGATCCAGGTGCCGCGGAGCTGGAGGCCGTCGCCGCGGGCGGTCGCCTCAGCCTGGCTCGCCAGGCCCGCGCGGTGCAGGGCGCGGAATAGCCAGACGCCCGAGCGATCGCCGGTGAACATGCGCCCGGTGCGGTTGGCCCCGTGGGCGGCGGGCGCGAGACCCACCACCAGCAGCCACGCGTCCGGATCACCGAAGCCCGGCACGGGGCGGCCCCAGTACTCCTGGTCGGCGAAGGCGGCGCGCTTCTCACGGGCCACCTTTTCTCGCCACCGCACCAGACGCGGGCAGCGCCGGCAGCTCACGATCTCCTCGCGGAGCGCCTCGAGGGCGCGGCGACGCTCCTCCGGGCTCACTTCCTGAGGAGCAGCACCGGAATGTGGACCTCGTGGCGGACCTCGGAGGCGGCGCTCCCGAGCAAGAGGTCGAGCACACCCCTGTGGCCGTGGGTGGCCATGGCGATGAGATCCACGCCCAGCTCGGCCGCGGCCTCCACGATGCCCTCCCCCGGCGAGCCGCCGCGGATCTCACCCCGAACGGCGATGCCCCGGGACCGGAGCCGTTCCACCCTCGTCTCGAGTCGCTGGCGCTGTTGGGCCTCCTCGGGATCCTGGAGGCGACCGCGGAAGTAGCGTCCTCGCCATCCTCCCTCCACGTGGAGCAGGATGACCTCCGATCCGCACAGAGCGGCCAGTTCGGCCACGTGGTTCAGGATCCCCTCTTCCCCCTCCTCCAGCTCCAACGGCACGAGTATGGTCTCGTACATGATCTCGGCTCCATTCTTCGACGCGACCGGGCGGGCATCGCGGCTGGCGGCCCACTCCCGGTCCCGCACCGCTGGCGAGGGAGCTCCGCCGCCCGCCGTGGGCCCCCGCCTTCCTCTCACGGCCTCGCTTGCGCGGACCGATCCCCATCGGTGAGGGAGATGTCGCCAGCCTCCTTCGAGGCGGACAGCACGATGGACGTGTTGGTGCCCTCGATGCCGGGCAGTCCCAGGAGCCGCTTGATCTCGCGGTTCATCTCGGTCTCGCTCCGGAAGCGCCCGATCACCATGACGTCGAACTCGCCCGTGATCTCGTACACGTGGGTGAGCCGGTCATCGGCGACGAGCGCCTCCACGATCCCCGGGAGCGCGTCCCCGCGCGCCTTGATCCGGATGACGGCCACCAGGCCGTAGCCGAGCTTCCCGTAGTCGACCACGGGACGGTAGGCGACGATCACCCCTCCCTGCTCCAGGTCTCGCAGGTGGTTCCGGACGGTGCTCGTCGACACGCCCAGGGCCTCGCCGAGCTCGCGCAGGGACCGACGAGCATCCACGCGCAACGCTTCGATCAGCCGAGCATCCAGGTCACGGTAGGCCATCAAGGTTCTCCTCCGGAGCCTTGATCTGGAGAGCCGGATCGGCCGCGGGTGGCGGCGGGGCCCGGACGTGTTCGCCGTACAGCCGCGATTCGGCCCGCGTGGCGGCTCCCAGCGGGTAGCGCCAGTAGCGCCACGGGGCCGAGAGAAGGTGGCGCGCGATGAGCGGCGCGGCCACCTCGGGCGCGTCCTCGAACACGTCGCCTCCGACCCGGATGCGGGCGCGCTCCAGCCGGCGGCGGGGTCCGGCAGGATCGTCCCGGGCCGGCCGCCGCCAGAAGACGGCGGCCAGGTGACGGAGACTCCGCGCCGGTACGCCCTCTACCTCTGGCAGGAAGGTGGCGGCCCGGAAGGCGGGCGAGTGGAAGAGCAGATCCGCATCGGCCTCGAGGAGCCACAGCCCCGGTCGTCCACCGGCGGCGGCCGCCCGGGCCGCCACCTCGTCGCTTCCATCGGGCGCCGTCAGCCGCTCCCCCGGCACCCACAGCTCGCGATAGTGGCCGTCCGTGACGATCCACTCCAGCCGACCGGCCCCCTCCCCGTCGGCCCGGATCCAGAGCTCGACCCTCTCCCAGTCGCGCTCCCAGAACTTGCTGATCTCTGCCGGGGTGAGGGCCATGTAGCGCCACACCCAGTAGCAGTCGCCCTCCAGCCACCAGGGCGCGTCCCCCTCGCGCTCGTAGGCCCGACCCGGCCCCTTCCTGGCGAACAGGAACAGGACCGGCGGGACGGGCCGCGGCATGAAGAAGACGTCGATGAGGAGATAGAGGAGAAAGAGGCCCCCCAGGGCCAGGAAGAAGGTCCTCCATCCCTCCGGGCTCCCGTGCCGGACGAACGGCAGCAGGTAGCGCACGATCACCACCGGGAGCGCGCCGAGCACGGCCGTGACCACGTCCCGGTAGGCCAGGTAGAGGAGGAGCGCGAGGAGGGGAAAGCCGGCGGGGATCCACAGGTCGAGCGCCGGCCGGAAGACGCCGAGTGCATGCACCAGGGGCGCGGTGACCGCCGCGAGGACGAGGCCGGCGAGCGTGGCGAGGGGGAGCTTGTAGGTGGCGAAGAAGAGGCTCGCGAAGCCGGAGATCCGCCGCGGGTCCAGGATGCCTTCCGCCAGCGTGAGCCCCCGACCTCGCACATCGACGCGCCCGTCCCCGACGTCGGAGGGCTCGATCTCCAGCTCGAGCTCCGCCAGGCGCTCCTGGACTTCCCGGCCGGCATCGCTCCGGAAGCCCAGCCGGTAGCGGCCCAGGCGCCGGAAGCGGCGCAGGACCAGGAGGAGTGGCCCGAGAAGAAAGAGCGCCAGGTAGCTCCGGAGCCGCGGGAGCTGCAGGTCGGGTCGGTCCAGCCCGAGCCGGTACAGGGCCGGGTCGACGAGACCTGCCTCGACGACTCGCTCCCGGATGCCGCCGGGCAGCCGGAGGACGCTGGCCCAGTAGTCGGCGTAGAGGTGAGGTCCGCGCAGGAAGCCGTGCTCGCGCAGCCAGGCAGCCAGGGAGTCGTCCCCGCTCCAGGTCCCGCCCGCCTGCGCGGACCGGCTTTCTTCGGTCAATCGAACCTCCCGCCCCCAGCCTCCGATGGCCGTTGTGCGCCCCACGCACCGCGCGCACATTTCGGCGACCCCGGATCGTCACGGTTCGCCCGTCCGAATGTAAGCTTGGAGGCTCCATGCGTTTCAATCGTCCCCGGCGCGCCCGGCCGGCGGCGACGGCGAGGATTCCGGCCGCCTTCCCGGTCCTCGCCGCCTGCCTGATCGCGGCCTCCGGTCCGGCCGTGGGCCAATCCGTCCACCGCACCCCCGCGTCGCCCCGGGCCTCCGCCGATTCCGCGACCCACGCCCGCTGGTTCCCGCACTCGACCCCCTTTCCCTCCCTGCTCGCGGACCCGCGGGAGGTCGGGCTCCGGGGCTCTTTCATCCTGGCCGACCGACCCGACCTCAACGCCTACGCCGGGCGTAACATCGAGGCCGACGTCGCGGCGGGATACCGGTTCGGGGTGGTGCGCTTCCAGGAGGCCACCTCCACCCGTCCGGCCGTCCAGCTCGGATTCGAGGTGGGGACCTTCTCGCGCTTCTTCATGCAGACGGTCACCAAGGACCTCATCGACGTAACGTACCGCGTGGGCTTTCCCGTGTCGCTGGCGTGGCAGGGCTGGGAGGGACGCTTCGAGCTCCTGCACGAGAGCTCCCACGTCGGAGACGACTTTCTCTCCCGTTTCGGCTTCCCGTACGGAGACTTCCACCAGGTGAGCCACGAGGGCATGGAGGTCCTGCTCGCGCGGCGCTTCGCGCCCGGCATCCGGGTGTACGCGGGCGGAGACGCGAACTTCCACGCCAACGAGACGGTCGAGCGCACGGACGTGCGCTGGGGCGCCGAGTGGGATCCGGCGCCGGGCGGGGGCGCCGGTGGCGGGTCGCACCTGGTAGCGTGGCCCTACGCGGCCGGCGACTTCTTCCTCACGAACGAGACCCGGCGCGTGGCGGGGACGGGCGTCGCCGGCCTCGGCATGCGCGTCGAGGGTGTCACGGTACGGCTCGAGGCACGGGGCCACTACGGCCCCTCCACGATGGGCTACTTCCGCAACACGAAAGAGACGTTCTACGGGCTCGGCCTCCGGGTCGAGCTCTGAGGGCGAGGTCGCTCGGGCCGCGACGCCGGACTCTCGCCGTGGACGCTCCCGGGGCCACCCTCGGGCGCCGGCGCCCCGACGCTCACGCGTCCCGGGCCAGGCGAAGGCCGGTGAACTGCCACGTGGCGTCGGGCGGGAAGAAGTTGCGGTAGGTGGGCCGAATGTGGGTGGCCGAGGTGGCGCACGAGCCACCGCGCAGCACGTACTTGTTGCTCATGAACTTGCCGTTGTACTCTCCCAGCGCGCCCGGAGGAGGCTCGTAGCCCGGGTACGGCGAGTAGGGGCTCCGCGTCCATTCCCACACGTCCCCATAGAGGGCGCGCGGCGGCGCGCCGGCCTCCGCCGCGGGGCCGGCGAGTGGCGCGGGGTGGAACCGGCCGCTTTCGGCCAGGTTCCCCTCGATCGGCGCTTCCCGCGCCGCCGCCTCCCACTCCTCCTCGGTCGGCAGCCGAGCCCCGGCCCAGCGCGCGTAGGCGTCGGCCTCGTAGTAGCTGAGGTGACACGCCGGCTCTGACGGGTCCACCGGACGCATGCCGCCCAGGGTGTACTGCCACCAGTCGCCGCCGCGCCGCTCCCAGTAGAACGGCTCGCTCCACTCGTTCTCCTGCACGACCGCGAAGCCGTCCGAGAGCCACAGCTCCGCCCGCTCGTAGCCCCCGTCCTCCATGAACGCCCGGTACTCGCCATTGGTCACCGGCCGGTCGGCCAGCCGGTAGGGCTCCAGCCACGCCCGGTGGCGCGGTCCCTCGTTGTCGTACGCGAAACCCTCGCCCGAGTGGCCGATCTCGACCAGGCCCCCCTCGAACGCGTGCCACGCGAGGGGAGGCGCTTCATGGCCGCGAAATCCGGACGGGCCACCGGTCCGGGCGCCGGCCTCCGACCCGGGTCCCGGGCTCGAGGTCCGCGGCCCGGCCTCTGCCAGATAGGCCGGCCGCAGAGGATTGACCGAGAAGACGTGCTTCAGGTCCGTGAGCAGGAGCTCCTGGTGCTGCTGCTCGTGATGGAGACCGATCTCGACCACCGGCGCGATCCGCTCCGCCAGCTCCAGGTCCGACCGCGCACGGTCGAGCAAGCGCTCCATGTGCTCGTCCACCCAGCGCCGGTAGCGGTAGACCTCCTTCACGGTCGGCCGCGAGATCCACCCACGCCGGTCGCGGCAGTGCCTCTCTCCGGCCTGGACGTAATAGGAGTTGAACAGGTAGGCGTACGCCTCCTCCAGGGGCTCGTAGCCCGGCAGGTGCTCGCCGAGGAGGAACGTCTCGAAAAACCAGCTCACGTGCGCCAGGTGCCACTTGGCCGGGCTCACGTCCTCCATCGTCTGGACGACGTAATCCTCCGTCTCCAGCGGTTCGCACAGCCGCTCGGTGAAGCCGCGCACGGCCTCGTAGCGCTCGCCCAGGGCCAGGTCGGGCTCCGACGCCGGCGCACGGGTGATCATGACTCCCCCCTGATCCTCTTCGTCAGCGCCGGCACCAGCCCGAGGAGACGCTCGTACGTGCACAGCTGGCCGCGGTGATACATCTCCTGGGCGATCCCGTGGTGCATCCAGGCCAGGCGCGTCCCCATCCCCCCGTCGAAGCGGCGGATGAGCTGCAGCATGTGGAGCTCGCCCGCCTCGCGGAAGCGCTCGGTCCCTCGCTCGAGCGTGCGGCGCGCGGCTTCCAGGATCTCCGCCCGCTCGGTCAGACCCCGCACGTCGGATGCGTAGACGTCGAGCAGGTCGGGGAAAGGCTGGCGCCGGAAATCTCCATCCGGCCGCGTGAGCTCCCCCACCATCATCTCGGAGACCTCCAGGATGTGGCAGGCGAGCTCGGCCACGCTCCGGACCTCTTCGCCGGGCCTGAAGTCGTAGCGGTCCGCGGGAATGTTCTCGAGCTCGGCGATCACGCCCTCTCGAACGTCGCTCCAGGCCTCGAGAGCCTCGTCCAGGAGATCATCGAACATGTTTCGTCCCTCGCTTCGGTCCGGTGCATTCGCCCCCTGCCCTGAGAATAGATGCAACCGGCGTGCGGAGGGAGGCCAGCATGATGTTTCCGCCCCATCACGTGGACGCGAGAGGAGCCACCTGCTCACCATGGTGGGGGGCGCGGCGCAGGAGGATACACGCCGGCTGTGCTTCAGGCGGGACGGGGGCGGGAAGGAGGGCCCGCGGGAGGACCGTCCGCGGGGGAAGCTCGCGCGGCCGCGCGGGAAGGTGGAGGGTCGGGGCTCGTGTGGTGGCGGCGCGTGATCGGGGCACCGACTCAGGGCTCTCCCGTGCCTCCCGTACGCTCCGCGCGCTCGACGTGGGCGAGGACGCGCAGTACGTCCCCGGCGTGAAGATCGGGGGGCAGGAGATCTCTCGGAAGTTCGAACCCCCTCCCATCGGTGATCTCGAGGAGCTCGACGAACTCCTCCGTCACGTCGAAGACGACGAGCTTCCTGTCCTCGGTGTCCGTGGCGCTGATCATGGCATCCATCCTCTCGCGGATCCGCTCCCGCGGACCCGGTTCGTCGCTCCGGCCGACCGGCCGACAGCCCGGCGCCGCGCGTCCGCTCTGTCCGCGGAGTTCAAGCCCCGTGCCGCCCCGGGGAGGCAGATCCAAGGTCGATATATAATTATCAGATAATTACTTACCATGTCTTACTCTCCTCCGTACCTCCCTCCCTGCCACGATGCGCCTCGCAGTCTCCAGACGACGCCGCGATGTGCGAGAGACCCGAAGCGGCGTTGCGTTCATGTTTGCGAAAGGTTTTCGGAGACGACATTCTTCCTGTCGACAGGTTTCGAGGGACCCCCCTGCCGAGCCGGGGTCGAACCACACGATCGGGGAATGCCCATGACCACGCCGAGCCAGACCCTCTTCGGGCGCCGACCAGCCGCGCGCCGCACGGCCCTCCTGACCGCGCTGGCCGCCGTGGGCACGCTCGCCCTCCTGGCGGTCCGCCCGCTGGCGGCGCAGGCGGGACTGTCGGGGCGCGTGGTCGACGCCGACGGAAGCCCCGTCGCCGGCGCCAGCGTCACGGTCTCGGAGCTGGGCCGCCGCGTGCGCACGGAGCCGAATGGCACCTTCACGGTGGCCGACGTGCCCGCGGGGACCTACAGCGTGGTGGTCCGGCACGCGGGCTTCGCGGATGCGCTCGTCCGGGTGGAGATTCCGGCCGCGGCGACGGTCACGATCACGCTCCGGCCGGCCCCCGTCCAGGTGGAGGACGTCGTGGTGACGGCGACCGGCTCACCCACCGAAGCACGTGACACGCCGCTCCCCTCGACGACGCTCGGCCCGGACCAGCTGCGACGGGAACACACCGTCTCGCTGGCCCACACTCTCGAGGGACTTCCGGGCGTGGCCGCCATCTCGACCGGGGGCGAGGTCGGGAAGCCGGTGATCCGGGGGCTGTCGGGGGACCGCGTCCAGGTCCTCGAGGACGGCCTCCCCCTCGAGTACTACTCGTGGAGCGACGAGGACGGCCCCTCCATGGACGCGCGGCTCGCCGACCGGGTCGAGGTGATCCGGGGTCCGGCGAGCGTGCTGTACGGACCCGACGCCATGGGCGGCGTGGTGAACGTGATTCCCGAACCCCTTCCCGACGCGGCCGGGGGCAGCGCCTTCGTGCACGGCGGACTGGACACCTACGGCGCGACCATGAACCACGAGTTCGGGGGCATCCTGCACATGGAGGGCGCCTCGGGAGCCTTCGGATGGCGGGCCACCGCCATCGGTCGCAAGTCGGAGGCACTCCACACCCCCGCCGGCGAGCTCGACAACACCGGCTTCAGCGCCCTGAACGGCGAGCTGGCGGGCGGCGTGCGCGGAGGGTGGGGCAGCCTGAACGTCCGCTACACGCGCTACGGCGGTGACTTCAAGCTCCTGGAGGCGACCGACAACCCCCAGGGCCCGCTGATCGGCGCCCTGCGGGCCGACGTCCCGGCCCGGATCGCCTTCGCGGACGTCCCCGGCGAGGAGGAGGGCGGCCCGGAGCGCAAGCTGTCCGACGACCGCGTCATGGCGCACGGCCGCTTCCCACTGGCGCACGGTCTGCAGCTGGAGACGAAGGCCCAGTTCCAGCGGCACTGGACGGCCGAGTACGCGCCGGCGGGGGAGGCGGGCGCGCCGCCCCCCGCGCCCGGCGAGGCCGAGATGCCCGAGTTCGAGCTCCGCCTCAACACGGGCACCGCCGAGGTCATGTTGCACCACGGTAGATCGGAGGGCCTGGGAGGCACCCTGGGTCTCTCCGGCATGCTGCAGGACAACGCCACGGGCGGCGACCTCCCGATCGTGCCCGGCGCCACGATCTCCTCGGGCGGCGTCTTCGGCTTCGAGCACTACCGCACGGGTCGGCTGAACCTGTTCGCCGGGGCCCGGGTGGACGCGCGCCGGATGAAGGTCGACCCCCTGGCCGAGCTGAACGTCGCGGCGCAGACCCGGAACTACACCGCCCTCACCGGCAGTATCGGGGCCGCCGTGGACCTCGGCTCCGGGCTCACCCTCAGCGGGAACGCCGGTCGGGCGTGGCGCTCGCCGAACCTGTTCGACCTGTTCGCCTACGGCCCGCGGATCGGCGAGGCCCGCTTCGAGATCGGAGACTCCACGCTCACCACCGAGAAGAGCTTCAACCTGGACGCGGGCCTCCGGTGGCACTACGACCTCCTCACGCTGGAGGCGCACGCCTATCGGACGCTGGTGAACGACTACATCTACGTCACGCCCACGGGACAGACGATGGACGGCCTCCCCGTGTACGCGCACGGTCAGGCCGACGCCGTCCTGTGGGGCGGCGAGCTGGGCGGCCAGCTCGACCCGGTGAGCTTCCTCACCCTGCGCGGCACCTTCGATTTCGTGCGTGGCACGAACCGGGAGACGCGGACGGACCTGCCGCAGCTCCCGGCGCCGAAGGGCACGGCCGAGGCCGAGATCCACTCCGACAGCCTGGCCTGGGCGCGGAACGCCTATGTGCGGGTCGGGGGCCGGTTCGTGGCCGGGAAGGTCCGGCTGGCCCCGTTCGAGGAGGGCACCGATGGCTACGCCCTCCTGGACCTGGGCGCGGGAGGAAGCTGGGAGCTCGGGGCGCGGGAGGTGCACCTGGACGTCTCGGTGCGGAACGCCACCAACGCCTCCTATCGGGACTTCCTGAGCCGCTACAAGGACTTCGCGCTCGAACCGGGACGCAACGTCGTCGTGAGGGCGGGCGTGGGGCTGTAGAGGGAGGAGGAGCGCCCGGCCCGCCGCCCCCGGGACGGCGGACCGGGCGGCCTCGGGGGCGCGGCCCTCATGTGCCCCCGTCCTCCACGGGCTCCGAGGAGTTCCAGATGTCGCGGTAGATCTTCCACGACCCGTCCGCTCCCTTCACCACGACGTTCATCCAGGGGCCGCTCTCGGACACCGCGTTCCCGTCGGCGTCCTTGCCGGAGAGCACGTAGCGGCCCCAGCCCACGGCCAGATCGCCGGACGTCTTGCTGCCCACGAGGGTCAGCTCGATCTTCACGCCCGCATACGTCTGGAGATCGGCCATGATGTCGTCCGGACCGTTCAGGGGGTCGCCGCCCGGTGGGTACCGGATCGCATCGGCCGTGTACAGCGCCGCCGTGGCCTCGTAGTTCCCGGCGTTGAAGGTCGATTCCCACTGCCCGATGAGCTTTCGGTACGGATCCTGGGCCCGGAGCGTGGCCGTCGCGGCCACCCAGGCGAGGACCGCGACGAAGAGGGCGTGACGGGACCGCACGGAGCACCTCCCTGGAAACGGGCACGCCACGACGCGAGGATGGTTGCGCATCGTAGCCCATTCACGGGGATCGGCAAGAGGACTCGAGCCGGGAGGGATAGCCTCGCCATGAAGCCGCCACGTCCGACCTCGCTCGCTCGCGTCGCGGGTCTCGTCCTCCTCGCGCCTGCGGCCGCCGCCCCGCTGCCGGGCCCCTCCAGCTCCTGGGTCACCCCCGCGACGCCGGTCATCGGGGCGGTCCGCGTCGCCCCGGCCGGGCCGGCGGCACCCGCGCCGGATTCCACCTCCTTCGCCCTCGAGCACGTGACCGTGATCGACGGGACGGGCGCGGCGCCCGAGCCCGACCGGACGATCCTGGTGCGGGAGGGCCGCATCGTCGCCGTCTTCCCGACCGGCTCGCGATCCCTCCCGCAGGGCACCCGGACGGAGAACCTTTCCGGGCGCTGGGTCATCCCGGGCATCGTCGACGCGCACGTCCACCTCACCGGCGGTCCGGCCGACATGGAGCACTACCGGAAGCTCCTGTCCTGGGCGCTCCGGGGCGGGGTGACGTCGGTGAGGGACATGGCCGGGGACGACCGCGTCCTGGCCTACCTGTCGCGAGAGGCCTCGCTGGACGAGATCGAATCGCCCGACATCTACTACGCCGCCCTCATGGCCGGCCCGACCTTCTTCGCCGAGGACCCGAGGGTGGCGGGAGCGGCGGAGGGGCAGGTGGCCGGCCGCACGCCCTACTTGCGCGAGATCACCACCGCCACCGACCTCCGGCTGGCCGTGGCCGCCGCGCGCGGGGCCGGGGCCACGGCACTCAAGCTGTACGCCAACCTGCCCGCCGACCTCGTACGCGGACTCACGGCGGAGGCTCACCGCCAGGGGATGCTGGTGTGGACACACTCCACGATCTTTCCCGCCGGACCGATGGATGCCGTGCGGGCCGGGGCGGACGCCATCTCGCACAGCGCCTACCTGGCCTGGGCCGCGGCCGACCGGATTCCCCAGGACTACGGAATCCGCGCCCGGGCGGACTACACGCACATCGCGCCCGATGACTCCCGAATCCTGTCCGTGCTGGACAGCATGAAGGCGAGGGGAACGATCCTGGACGCCACCCTGTGGGTGTTCGCGCACGAGGCCGCGGAGGACTCGGCGGCCGTGGCGCCCGGGCTGCTGGACTGGGAGGCGGCGGTCACCCGGGAGGCGCTGCGCCGTGGCGTGCTCGTGGACGCGGGCACCGACGACATGGGCTCCCCGGAGGACACCGTACCCAACGTGCACCGTGAGATGGCCTGGCTGGTAGAGCATGCCGGCTTCACTCCGGTCCAGGCCATCGAGGCCGCCACGCGGGTGGGGGCCATGACGATCGGGCAGGAGGCCACCCGGGGAACGATCTCGCCGGGCAAGCGGGCCGACCTCGTCGTGCTCTCGGCCGACCCCGCCGCGAACATCCGGAACAGCCGCCGGATCGTCGAGGTGCTCAAAGCCGGGAGGGCGTACACTCCCGGCCCGTGAGGGTCCGCTACTGGCGCGGGCCCGCGCTCCCCGATCATGTTCGGGATGTGAACAGACTTCGGACCATCCCGACCTTCGTCCTGGCCGCGATCACGCTGTGCGCCTGCGCCTCGGCACAGGAACCGGACAGCGTCTTCGCCCGCCGGAACTACGTGAAGCACGAGTACCGCATTCCCATGCGGGACGGCGTGAAGCTCTTCACCGTCGTGTATGTGCCCAGGGACGCCTCGGCGCAGCACACCTACCCGATGCTGATGGAGCGCACCTGTTACTCGATCGCCCCCTACGGAAGGGACGAGTATCCGCGGGTCATCGGTCCCGACCCGTTCACGATGCGCGACAAGTACATCGTCGTGTACCAGGACGTGCGTGGTCGCTACATGTCCGAGGGCACGTTCGTGAACGTGCGGCCCTTCGTCCCCGATTCGATCAAGGCCAGGGACTCGACTGCGGTCGACGAGGCCTCCGACACCTACGACACGATCGCCTGGCTGCTGAAGAACGTGCCCTACAACAGCGGGCTCATCGGACAGTGGGGGATCAGCTACCCGGGCTTCTACACGACCATGGGGGCGTTGTCGGGGCATCCGGCCCTGGTCGCCGCTTCGCCGCAGGCTCCGGTCACGAACTTCTACTTCGAGGACTTCCACCACGACGGCGCCCTCACGCAGGGATACTTCTACACCTACCCGGTCTTCGGCGTCCAGCACCCGCACCCGACCACCGAGAACTGGTGGATGCCGGAGATGCAGCGCGTGCTGGGAACCGTGGGGCAGAGCGGGGGAGGGTTCTTCGGAGGGGCCACCAGGATCCGGGGCCTGCCGGACGACTACGATTACCAGCTCAGCCTGGGGCCGCTCCGCAACACGACCGAGCGGTTCTACAAGGACAACTTCTTTTGGCAGGAGATCGTCCACCACCCGAACTACGACGCGTTCTGGCAGGCGAGGGCGGTGGGTCCGGACATCGCCGAGCACATGGCCACGGGGGCGCCCATGCCGGCGGTGCTCGCCGTGGGCGGCTGGTTCGACGCCGAGGACCTGTACGGGCCGCTGAAGGTGCACCGGACCGTCCAGGCGAACGACCCCAGGCATTTCAACGGCCTCGTGGAGGGCCCCTTCCGGCACGGCGGCTGGGCGCACCGCGGCATCGTCCACACCGTGCACGGTGACATCTATTTCGGCGACTCGCTCGAGACCCGGTTCCAGCGGGACGTGGAGGCGAAGTTCTTCCGCCACTTTCTGAAGGACCGGGGCCGGGGCGACGTGGGCCTCCCCAACGCGCTCATCTTCGACACCGGCAAGAAGGAGTGGGACTCGTTCTCCGCCTGGCCACCGACCGGCGTCTCGAAGAAGGACCTCTACCTGAACTCCGGCGAGACGCTCTCGTTCGATCCGCCGAGGGCGGCCGTGGCCGGCGCCGCAGCGGAGGGCGACACCCGGGAGGGCACGGCCGCCTACTCGCAGTACGTGAGCGACCCGTCGGAGCCGGAGGCGAGCCGGTGCCGGATTCCGACGATCCAGGGCCTCACCATGTACCAGTACATGAGCGACGATCAGCGCTGTTTCGACAACG
Organism: uncultured Gemmatimonadota bacterium; assembly: GCA_964465015.1. Classification (GTDB taxonomy): domain Bacteria; phylum Gemmatimonadota; class Gemmatimonadetes; order Palauibacterales; family Palauibacteraceae; genus Humimonas. The sequence continues at coordinate 32,784 of CAYXHP010000103.1, read as the reverse complement.
ATCGCGGGGTGGCGCTGTTCGAGACGCCGCCGCTCGACCACGACGTCACGCTGGCCGGCCCCATCGAAGCGAAGCTCGTGGTGAGCACGTCGACCGACGCCTCGGACTACGTGGTCAAGCTCATCGACGTCTACCCGATGGACGAGGAGGACAGCCCGTTCCGGCCGGACACGACGGTCCACTACGCCGGCTACCAGCAGCTGGTCCGCGGCGAGATCATGCGGGGCCGATACCGGGAGAGCTTCAGCGATCCGAAGCCGTTCCAGCCGGGCCGGCCCACCCGCGTGGACTTCCGGCTCCAGGACGTGCTCCACACGTTCCGGAAAGGGCACCGGATCATGGTGCAGGTGCAGAGCACCTGGTTCCCGGCCTTCGACCGGAATCCGCAGCGCTACGTGCCCAACATCTACGAGGCGACGAAGGACGACTTCGTCATCGCGACCGAGCGCGTCTACCACACGCCGGACCGGGCCAGCCATCTCGAGGTCGGGGTGCTGCCCGAGAAGCCGTGACCTGAGCCTCCACCCGCGCGGCGTGGAGTCGCCGCCGGGCCGCCGAACCCGCTACCGAGGAGACTCGACGTGCCGCGAAGCCTGATCACGGCGTGGAGCATCCTGGCCCTGGGCGCCGGCCTCGTGGCGCCGGCGGCCGCCCTCGACACTCCCGCTCGCGCTTCGGCCACCGGCTCCGGGCCCGGCCCCGCGACCGATTCCGTCCCGGGGCTCGGCGCCCTGAGCATGGCGACGTCCGCGACCTCCGACGCGGCGCGGCGCGCCTTCCTGCGGGGCGTACTGCTCCTGCACCTGTTCGAGTACGACCGGGCCGCAGCCGCCTTCCGAGCGGCCGAGGCCGCCGAGCCGGGGTTCGCCATGGCCTACTGGGGCGAGGCCATGACCCACACCCATCCCGTGTGGAATCAGCAGGACGTGGCGGCCGGCCGGGCCGCGCTCGGCCGCCTGGCAGCGACGCCTGCCGCCCGGGCCGCGAAGGCTCCCACGCCACGGGAGAAGGCCTACCTCGGTGCGGTCGAGGTCCTGTACGGAGAGGGCTCCAAGGCGCACCGTGACACCCTGTACTCGGAGGCCATGGGCCGCCTGGCCCGGACCTATCCGGACGACGACCAGGCCCACCTGTTCCATGCCCTCTCGCTCCTGGGACTGAGCCAGGGAGTGCGGAACGTGCCCACCTACCTGCGAGCCGCCGCCATCGCCGAGAGCGCCCTGGCGCGCGAGCCGCACAATCCCGGCGCGGCGCACTACCTGATCCACGCCGTGGACGACCCCGAGCACGCCGCCCGGGGCCTTCCCGCCGCCCGCGCTCTCCTGGCCGAGGCGACCGATGCCGGCCATGGTCAGCACATGGCCTCGCACATCTTCATGGCGCTGGGGCTGTGGGACGATGTCGTGGCCGCCAACGAGAACGCCGTCCGGGTCGTGAACGAGCAGGTGGCCGCGGCCGGCCGGCCCCCCGTCGCCTGCGGCCACTACCCGAGCTGGCTCGAATACGGCTATCTGGAGCAGGGCCGGATCGCGAAGGCCAGGACCGTGCTGCGCGCCTGTTACGAGCGCGCCCTGGGCGCCTCGAAGGGCTCCGGATCGACCGACCCCGACAACTCGATCGTGGGCTCCTACGAAATGATGCGGGCGCGTTACGTGGTGGACGCGGGTGGTACGGGCGGCCAGGTGGCCGGCTGGACGGTGGATCCGGGAGCCAATGCGTTCGCGGCGCTCACCGGCACGTTCGTGAGCGGGCTCGAGGCGGCCCGGCGCGCGGATCGCTCGGGCCTCCGCTCCGCCCGCGCCGCGTATGACAGCCTCGTGGCGCAGCTCGAGGCTCGTGCGGCCTCCGACGGGAGTCGACAGCCGGAGGCCGGTGAGTTCGGCAAGCGGCTCCGGGCCCTCGGCTCCGAGCTCCGGGGGCTGCAGAGGTGGGCGGACGGTGACCGGGACGGGGCCGTGGGCGACCTGGAGCGGGCGGCGGCCGTGGAGGACTCCATGGCGTTCGCGTTCGGCCCGCCGTTCGTCGACCAGCCGTCGCACGAGCTCCTCGGGGAGGCCTTGCTCATGGCGCACCGGCCGACCCTGGCGGCGGGGCAGTTCTCGAAGGCACTGACCAGCGCGCCGCGCCGGACACGCTCCCTGCTGGGCCTGGCCCGCGCCTCGGCAGCCGCCGGCGACACGGCGAGTGCGGCTCGCGCCTACGCGACCCTGGTCTCGATCTGGCACGCCGCCGATGCGGACCTCGCCGCCCTCGGTGAGGCGAGGGCATTCGCCTCCGCACACCCCGCGGCGCCCGGCACGTGAGCGCTCAGGTGCCGGGGCGGCCTTGATCCGCAGCGCGCAGTCCGAGACGGCCGCCCTCGGGACCGTCCTGGTCAAGCGCCCCGAGGAGGCCTTCGGGAGCCAGGAGGCGGTGCAGGCCCAGTGGCGAGAGCTGGGTTACGCCGCCCCGCCCGACTTCGAGGGGGCCCGCCGCGAGCACGAGGCCTTCGTCACGCTTCTCGAGGAGATGGGCGCCCATCCCACCTACCTGCCGGCCGCGCCGCTCACCGGACTCGACTCCCTGTACGCGCGCGACGCCTCCATCATCGCGCACCGCGGCGCGATCCTGTGCCGGATGGGGAAGGAGGCACGCAGGGGCGAGGCCGCCGCGCAGGGGGAGGCATTCTGGAAGATGGGGGTCCCCGTGCTGGGCCGGATCGAGGCGCCGGGCACGTTGGAAGGCGGGGACTTCGTGTGGCTCGACGAGCGCACCGCCGCCGTGGGCCGGAGCTACCGCACCAACGCCGAGGGCATCCGGCAGCTGCGGGATTTCCTCAAGGACGACCTCGACCGGCTCCTCGTGATCCCGCTACCGCACTGGAAGGGGCCCGAGGGCGTCTTCCACCTGATGTCCGTGGTGAGCCCGGTGGACAGCGACCTCGCGGTCGTCTACTCGCCGCTCCTCCCGGTGGTGTTCAGGGAGGCGCTCCTCGCTCGCGACATCGAGCTGGTGGAGGTGCCGGAGGAGGAGTTCGAGGCACTGGGGTGCAATGTGCTGGCCGTGGCTCCCCGACACTGCGTAATGATCGACGGATGCCCGATCACCCGCCGCCGGCTGGAGGCGGCGGGCGCCGAGGTGCGAACCTTCTCCGGACGCGAGATCTGCCTGAAGGGGCACGGGGGCCCCACCTGTCTCACGCGTCCGGTCCTGCGAGGGCAGCCCGCCTCCTGAGGCCTTCCCGTCGGCGGGCTCGCCGGGAGCCGGCGGGCCGGCCGGCTCCCGGTCACGATCCGCGCTCAGCTCCCCGCGTTGTCGGTCGAGGCGATGAACTTCGCGACGGCGTCGTGCAGCTGCTTCAGCGACGGCTCGTGGGCGTAGACCATGTGGCCCGACTGGTAGAACTCGTAGGAGATGTTGGCCTGGAGCCGACGCTCCATGGGCAGGTGCTTCATCGTGTACTCTGCCGCGTAGAAGGGCGTCGCCAGGTCGAAGTAGCCCGAGTTCAGCATCACCTTGAGGTTCGGGTTGGTCTTCATGGCGTTGGCCAGATCCAGCATCACGTTGGGCGCGATGGGCAGGGCGTAGGGCACGCCGGGAGGCTGGTGCTTGAAGCTCCAGCCCTGTGAGAAGAGGTTGGTCTCGGGCCGGTAGCTCATGTCCTTTCCGAAGTCCAGCGTCTTGCGCACGTAGTCGTTGAACAGCGAGACGTAGGCCGAGCTGATCGCGGACGCCTGCGGGTCGTAGGCCGACTCCTGGCTCAGCGGATCGATCGTCGGGCCCTGGAAGCGCGTGTCCAGCCGCCCCACGGTCGACTCCTGCTTCCCGAGCAGCTCCTTGGTGAACTCGCCGCCGTTCACCCGCAGATCCGCCTTCATGAGGTAGTCCACCGGCAGGCCGATGTAGCCGTGGAGCTTCTCCGCCACCGCCTTCAGGTCGGCCGAGTCGAGCGTGGCGCCCTTCGCGAGCGCGCGGGCGTAGTCGCCCAGGGCGTAGTCCTCGACCTCCTTCAGGAACGGCTCGAGCTCGGCCGGCCGGTTCGGGATCGCGTGGTGGTACCAGGCCGTGGCCGCGTACGTGGGTAGCGCGAGCTCGTAGCCCATATCCATGCCCGGATTCATCTGGGGCCCATCCACGTCGCTGATGTCGTAGCTGAGGATCTCGGAGAGGAGAATGACCCCGTTGAGGTCCACGTCCTTCCCGTTCTCGAGATCGTTGGAGAGCACCGCGGAGCGCGTGGTCCCGTAGCTCTCCCCGAACAGGTACTTGGGCGAGTTCCAGCGGCCGTACTTCGACATGAAGGCCGTGATGAAGTCGGCGAAGGAGCTGGCATCGGGGTCCACGCCGTAGAAGTCCTTGGGCTCGCCCGCCCCACCCTCGTCCTTGTCGATGATGCGGCTGAAGCCGGTCCCCATGGCATCCACGAACACCAGGTCGCTGGCGTCGAGGAGGCTGTAGTCGTTGTTGATCAGCTTGTAGGGAGCGGCCGGCGTGTGATCGTGATCGGAGGTGGAGACGCGGCGCGGGCCGAAGGCGCCCATGTGGAGCCACACGGTCGAGGAGCCCGGGCCGCCGTTGTACAGGAACGTGAGGGGGCGGGTGGCCGGGTCCGCGCCATCCTTCAGGTAGGCCACGTAGAACATGCTCCCGGTGGGCTTCCCCTCCGTGTTCTTGAGAATGATCGTGCCGGCCACGGCCCGGTAGGAGATCTGCTTCCCCTCCACCGTCACCGTGCCGTGCGTGACCGACTCCCTGGGCTGCGTGACGGCCGCCTTGCCCGACCCGGACGAATCGGCCTTGCTCGATTGGGCCGATGCGAGGGCCGGGACCGTGGACACGAGTACGACGGCGAGCGCCGCCGGCAACGCTGGACGCCTCATGTGACATTCTCCTCTGGTCGATGGTCGCGGGGAGCCGGAATCCGGCTCGCACCCACGGTACGGGCACCGGCCGGCCATCGGCAAACGCGCCGAGCCGGCGGGCCGTGACGCGGCCGGTGCGCCGCGGCTACCTTGGGAGTTCGAGCCCAGGACCCACCCCGAGCAGGCGAGAGAGAGCCATGAGGGAAGCCAAGATCCGCGCCAGGAGACGCGCGCATGCGGGCGCCGGGCTGGCCGTGGCCATGATGGCGTTCTTGGCGGCGTCCATTGCGCCCGCCGGTTCCATGCCCCTGGCGGCTCAGGCGACCGGACCGGGCGAAACCGTGCTGCGTCGCGGCGTCGACTCGATCGCGACGCAGGTGCTCGAGGCTACGGGCGTCCCGAGCGCCTCGGTCGCGGTGGTCCGCCACGGCCGCCTGGCCTACGCGCAGGCCTACGGATCGGCCCGGCTGGAGCCCAGGACGCCGGCCACGCCCGCCATGCGGTACGCCATCGGTTCGATCAGCAAACAGTTCGCGGCCTCCTGCATCCTCTTCCTGCGGCAGGAGGGGAAGCTCTCGTTGGACGACCCGGTGTCGCGCTTCCTTCCGGACCTCCCGCACGGGGACAGTGTCACCATCCGCGAGCTCCTGTCCCACACGTCCGGCTACCAGGACTACTGGCCGCAGGACTACGTGCCCCCGAGCATGCTGAAGCCCGTGGATCCGCGGGCGATCCTGGACCGGTGGGCGGCCAAGCCACTCGACTTCGCCCCGGGCACGCGCTGGCAGTACAGCAACACCAACTACGTCATCGCCGGCCTCATCGTACAGACGGTAGCGGGCGAGCCGTTCTTCGAGTTCCTCCGCCAGCGCATCCTGCGGCCGCTGGACCTCGAGAGCGTCGTGAACGTGGACGAGGGGAAGCTCACCGAGTCCGATCCGACCGGCTACATGCGCTACGGCCTGGGTCCCCTGCGCCCCGCTACGAGTACCGGACCGGGCTGGATCTACGCCGCCGGCGAGCTGGCCATGACGCCGCGGGACCTGGCCCGCTGGGACATCTCGCTGGCCGAGGCGACCCTCCTCGCGCCCGCCTCCTACCGCGAGCTCGAGACGGAGGTGCGGCTGAAGAGCGGAGTAGGAACCGGCTACGGGCTCGGTGTGGACGTCGGCATGCTCGGCGGACACCGGATGATCTCCCACACGGGCGAGGTCTCGGGCTTCACGGCCTCGAACCTCGTCTTCCCGGACGACAGCGCCGCGGTCGTCGTCCTCACCAACCAGGACGCGAGCAGCGCGGCCAGCGTCATCTCGGGACGGATCGCCCGTCGGCTGTTCGCGCGCCAGGACTCGGCCACGGCCAGCCGCCGGGACCTGGCGCTCCGCATTTTCCGCGGGCTGCAGCAGGGGACGATCGACCGGTCACTCCTCACCGAGGACGCGAGCGCCTACTTCAGCCGGCAGGCGCTGGGCGACTTCGCGTCGAGCCTCGCACCGCTCGGCGACCCGACGTCGTTCGAGCAAGTGGCAGAGCGGGCGCGGGGCGGCATGTTGGAGCGCGTCTACCGCCTGACCTTTCCGGGCCGGACTCTCCGGGTGTGGACCTACGAGATGCCCGACGGCAAGCTGGAGCAGTACCAGGTGGCGCCCACCGACTAGCGCGCTCGCGCGGCCGGGCCCGAACGGGCCGGCCGCGCAGCGCCGGCGCAAATCGGAGCCGCCGCGGGACTGGCGAGGCGGTGCCGGTCCACCTCACTGTCAGGGCCGCCCACAGCCCACGCCAGGAGGAGATCGTGCACCGCTCGCGCCGCGTCGCCCGCCGCCTGACCGTCCTCTCGCTCTTCGGCTTCGCGCTCGCGGCCTGCGGACGCACGAATCCGTCCACCGCCTTCTCACTCACCTTCCCGGACTCGTCGCACGACGGTCCGATCACCGGCCGCGCCTTCGTCATGATCTCCCCGGACTCGGCGCCCGAGCCCCGCTTGCAGGTGGACCGCTTCTTCGGCGGGGCGCCGATGTTCGCGGTCGACGTGGACGGGCTGGCGTCCGGCTCGGAGGCCGTGGTGGACGGAAGGGCGCTCGGATTTCCGGTGGACAGCCTCGCGGCGCTACCGGCCGGCGACTACTACGTGCAGGGCCTCCTCAACATCTACACGCAGTTCCACCGGGCCGACGGACACACCATCTGGGCCCACATGGACCACTGGGAGGGACAGCACTTCGACCGCTCACCGGGGAACCTCTACAGCGACGTGAGGAAGGTGCACCTGGACCCGGCCGCGGGCTTCCACGTGCACCTGTCGCTGGACCACGTGATCCCTCCCAACACGATGCCGAAGGACACGAAGTACGTGAAGCACATCAAGATCCAGAGCGACCTGCTCACGAAGTTCTGGGGCCACCCGATGTACGTGGGCGCCACGGTCCTGCTGCCGAAGGGCTACGACGCGCACCCGAACGTCCGCTATCCGGTCGTCTACGACCAGGGACACTTCCACCTCGGTCCGCCCTTCGGCTTCGACCCGGACAGCGAGGCGGTGCCGGAGCCGGTCCGTGCCCGGCTCGCCGATCTCAACCGCGAAACCGGCTACCAGTTCTACGAGAGCTGGATGAAGCCGGACTTCCCGCGCATGATCGTCGTCACCTTCCAGCACCCAACGCCCTACTACGACGACTCGTACGCGGTGAACTCCGCCAACAACGGGCCCTACGGTGATGCGTTGCTGAAGGAGCTGGTCCCCTACCTGGAGGGCCACTTTCGCATGATTCGTCAACCGTGGGGCCGGGTGCTGACGGGCGGCTCGACCGGCGGCTGGGAGTCCCTCGCCCTCCAGGTCTTCCACCCCAAATTCTTCGCCGGGACGTGGACCCTGTACCCCGACCCGGTGGACTTCCGGCACTACCAGCTCGTCGACATCTACAGCGACTCGAACGCGTTCGTGAACGGCGCGGCGGTGAGTCGGGGCTCCGAGTGGGCCGCGCCCGAGCACCCGATGATGCGCTCGACCGAGGGCCAGCCGCTCCAGACCTATCGGGGCATGAGCCGCATGGAGGCGGTGCTCGGGACCCACGACCGCTCGGGGGAGCAGATCGCCGCGTGGGAGGCCGCCTACGGTCCGGTGGGCGAGGACGGTTATCCGAAGCCGGTGTGGGACAAGCTCACCGGCCACATCGACCACTCGGTGTCCGACTACCTCAGGGAGCACGGCTTCGACCTGAGGGCCTACCTGGCCGCCCATTGGGACTCGATCGGCCCCGACCTGGTCGACAAGATCCACGTCGACGTGGGCGACATGGACACCTACTACCTGAACGTGGCCGTGTACGACCTCCAGGCCTTCCTGGACTCGACCACGAGCCCGGCAGCCCACGCCACGTTCCACTACGGTCGGCCCGAGAAGCCCCACGGTTGGCAGCACGCGACGACCGCGAACATCCTGCGGGAGATGGCGAGCTACATCACCCGGCACGCTCCGCGCGGCGCGGACACCTCGGGCTGGAAGTACCGCTAGGAGAGGAGCCGCTCCGCGTTGCCGCCCAGGACCGCCGCCTCCTCCTCGGTCGAGAGCCCCACGGCCTCGATCGAGGAGAGCATGCGGTCCAGGCTGCCGATCATGTGCGGGTAGTCGCTCCCGGCCAGGACCTGACCGGCGCCGGCGAAATCGATCGCGAGGCGCAGGGCGGCCGGATCGAAGTTCACCGTGTCGTACCAGAAGCCGCGCAGCACCTGACTGGGCGGCCGATCGAGCCGCTCGCGGCAGGCGCGGAAGGCCTCGTGGCCGCGGTCCAGCCGCTCGGCCAGGTAGGGGATGGCGCCGCCCAGGTGGCACAGCACCCAGCGGATGCGCGGAAAGCGGTCCGGCAGGCCCGCGAACACCAGGTGGGCCGCGGCCAGGGTCGTATCGCACAGGAAGCCCACCAGCGGCATCAGCATGTAGGACTGCATCGCCTCCACGCCCAGGGGATAGGTCGGGTGGATGTAGACCACCGCTCCCGCCCGATCGGCGGCTTCCCACACGGGCAGAAAGCGCTCGTCGGCCAGCGGGACCCCACCCTCGTTGCTGAACACCATGACGCCGGGAAGCCCCAGCTCCCCCGTGCAGCGCTCCAGCTCGGCCGCCGCGGCGGCGGCGTCCTGCATGGGAAGGTGGCCCAGGGCTCCGAAGCGCTCTCCGGCGACGCGGGTCGCCGCGGCCAGCTCGTCGTTCACGACCCGGGCCAGCTCCACGGCGCGCGCCGTGGGCTCCAGGGTCGTGCCCGGCGTGGTGAGGGTCAGGATCTGCCGGTCGATTCCCCTCTCATCCAGCGCCTCGACGCGCACGTGCAGGTCACGGTGACCCGGCACCAGGACGTTGTAGTCGCCCGGGTAGTGGATGACGGGATTCCCCTCCGGGTCCTCGGTGACCCGGACCCCCTCCGACTCCGAGCGCACGGCATCCACGTAGCCGGGAGGGAAGTAATGGTTGTGGAAGTCGATGATCACCTGGCCTCTCCAGTCCGCCCGCTCCGTGTCCGCCGTGCCCGGGGCCGCGCGGACCGAAGAGTCAACCCTCGACCGCTCCCTTCCCGACCGCGCGACGTGGGCTCGCAACCTAGGCTTCCCCTTGACAGGTGCGCCAGCTTCGCTATTATTGAATTCGAACGACGAACCACGGGCGCATGCCGGGCACGTCCCGGACCAGAGTACGAAAGGACCTGGACGCTACTTCGTCCCGGTCCTTTTTTCATATGAGCCCCGGACGTCGATCGCGCCACGCGGGGGGGCGGAGTCCTCCGCACAGAACGATGATCCGCTGGTACGGCACGACCGGACCTCGACATCGTCAAACAGCACCACCTTTTTTTGGAGGAACGGTATGCGTACCACCGGGACCGTGAAGTGGTTCAACGACCAGAAGGGCTTTGGCTTCATCACGCTGGACGGGGGCGAGAAGGACTGCTTCGTGCACTTCTCCGCCATCCAGGGCGACGGCTTCAAGTCCCTGGCCGAAGGCGAGCGCGTCGAATTCGATGTGGTTCAGGGCCAGAAGGGCCCGGCCGCGGAGAACGTGACCAAGATCACGAGCTGACGCGACACGGTCCGCCAGGTCCGGCGTTCGGCGCCGGAACTGCGGTCTAGCGGAAGGGCCGGTCCGATTCGTCGGGTCGGCCCTTTCGTCATCCCGGACCGCGGGCCGCGCCACCTCCCATCCCGCTTCAGTCCGACGCCGCCCTCACTTCGTCCATACCAGCAGCACGCCGCAGTCCGACTGGAGGTCCCGGTACTGGATGGGGGCCGTTCGGGCGCTCGGGTAGGCCTCGATCCCGGCGACGGCCGTGGGGTCGAGGTTCAGGACCTAGCTGACGGCCGATGGGCCGTTGAAGGGAAGGCCGTCCACGTAGATCCGGGTGGCGCACCGGCGCGGACCCTGGCCGATGGAGAGCGTTTCGCACCCGACCTGGTACGTGCCGCCCGAGTGGCAGGGCCGCACCTGCGTCTGGGGTAGGGATCGCAGGGCGCTCCGCATGCCTTCCCGCTCGATCTTCCTGGAGGTCACGTAGTACCCGGAGCCCGTGGTCATGCGCTTGTAGAAGCCCTGGACTCCGAACGGGCGCGAGGACCCGCGGACCGCGACCGTCAGGCCCGGGAGCTGGCGAGGGCCTCCGCTCACCTCCAGGACGACGAACCGCGTCCCCCCCGGCTCGAGGGCGAGGACCGTCGTGTCGGCATGGCCGCCGGCGACCTGGACCTCGAGGCGCACGGAGTCCCCCCTCAGGTTCACGAACCTGAATCCGCCTCCCGCGGAGGTGGTCGCTACGATCTGGCGTGTCCTGCCGAGCACCCGGACGTAGATGGAGCCGAGCCCCTGGCCGGAGGCCGAGTCCCGCACGATGCCCATCAGCGTGGCGGGGGTGGTCGCCGAGTCGGCGGCGGCCGCGACCGGCTCGGGCGCGCGAGCCACCAGCTCGAGGCGCTCCTCCTCCCGGTCCCGCACGTGGACGACGGCTTCCGCCGCCTCCGATCCGTCGGGCCCGCCCCGAACCTCCACGTCGTAGTCACCGGGAGGGACGGGGCCGAGCCGGAAGCCGTCGAACGCGTCCGCCGTGTCCGCGTACGCGGTGCCCCGCAGGCGGACGGTGGCGGCGGGCAGGAGGTGCCCCGGCGCGCCGGAGTAGACCACGCCCGAGAGGTATCCGGCCGGTCCCAGCGTCACCGTACGACCATCCGGGAGCCCGGCGCTCACCACCTCGCCGCCCTCGACGTGGTAGACCGTGAGCTTCAGGGCCGTATCCTGGCGCACCCTGTGGGTCCCCCAGGCTCTCGTCACCACGGCGCGGTCGACGGACTTCCCTGTCGTCGGAGCCTGGACCCACCAGTTCGACACCAGCCAGGCCCCGTTCGGGAGGCGATGGAAGGCGAGGTGGCCACCCGCCGAGTCCGCGCCCCGTGGGAAGACGAGGCCCGTGTACGTGAAGTCCATGGTGCGGAGGGCCGCCGTGCCGCGATCCACCCACAACACGCCGCGAACGTCGGGTGCGGCCCGGCCGGGCACCGGACGGAAGGTCAGGCCCACCAGACCCTCGGACCGGCGGCTCCGATCGACCCCGAAGCAGTGGTCCGAGCCGAAGGAGGGCGACAGCAGCACGTCCGCGTCGGGGGCCAGCAGGGTGTCCCCGCGGAGATAGCCCCGGGCCGAGAGTGTATCCGCCGGGAGCGTCGTGAAGGCGCGGTGCGCCCGCACCAGCGCGCCCTCGGAGGACCGGGCCACGACCCTCCGGGTCATCGGATCGAGGTCCCGCTCGAAGCGGCGCACGTCGAGCGCCAGGCGGCCCTTCTCGGACCAGGCGGTCACCCGGAGGGCCTTCTTCGCCTCGGTCCAGAGCCTGAGCAGCCCCTCGCTGGAGCCTCGCGAGCTCTGGCACTGATCGCCGACCCGTACGCTGAGGTCGTCGAGGCTCACGGGCTGGATCGGCACGACGAAGGTCCGCGAGACCGATGCGCCCGAGGCCAGGTCGATCGGGTTCGAGGTCCACGTCCGGTACCCGATGCGCTCGATCCGAACCGTGTAGGCGCCGGCCGCGGGCGCCATGAGAGCGAAGGCACCGCTCTCGCTCGTGAGGGTCGCGTCGGCCCGCCCGCCGGCGCTGTCCAGCAGGCTGATGAACGCCCCCGTGGCGGGCGATCCACCGTCTTGCTCGAGCACGCGCCCCCGGAGCTGCTGGGCGGCCGCGGGTCGGGGGCGAGCACAGAGGGCCAGGAGGACGGCCGCCAGCATTCCGAAACCTCCCGCCGGACGGATCCTCGGCCGAGTTCGGCGCGGGCGAGCGAGCCGGAACTCCCGTACCACTATCAGAATGCACCCCGGGGGAGGAGCCTGGCCAGGACTTCGAATTACGAAATCCAATCTCGCCCGAGCGTCGCTCGCGCGGCAACGGTCGGCGCTTCTGTCCGATCCCGAGCGATTCGCCGCCTGTCTCGCCGACCCCTGCCAGCCTACCTTGCCCCCGTGACGAGCGCGCCGTCCTGAAGCCCGGCCATCCGGCTCCTGGGCGGCTTTTCGAGTCCGACTTCACCCGAGATGACACCATGCACCCTGCACGTTCGAGGCTCCCGGCCCTGCCCGGCCTGGTCTTCGCGACTTTGCTCCTTCTCCCGGCTGGCGCGGGCGCGCAGCAGGCGGCCGCCCGCCAACAGAAGGAGGGCTTCTCCAGCCTTCGCGATGCGCTGGCGGCCTCAGCCACCCTGCGGGGCTCCTCCGGTCCCGAGGACGTGAACTGGATCGAGGGCGGAAAGCGCTTCTCCTACACGAAGACGTCCGACCCGGGCGGTGAGGAGATCCGCGCCTACGATCCGGCCACCGGTGAGGACACGCTCCTCTTCACGGCGCACGGGCGCACGTTCCCGGGGACGGACTCCGCCTTCGAGTACCGGTCCTTCCAGTGGGCGTCGGACTCCCGGCACCTGGTGTTCGAGACGCGCTTCCACCAGCTGTACCGGCGCTCGGGGACAGCCGATTTCTACGTCTACTCGCTCGACGACGGCTCGATGACCCTCGCGGCGCGCGGTGCCCGCACGGCCGAGCTCTCGCCCGATGGCTCCATGCTGGGCTACGAGCGCGGCGGCAACATGTTCGTCTATGACATGCGGGCGGGGAAGGAGACGCAGCTCACCAGGGGAGCCACCGAGCACGTCTACGACGGCCACTTCGACTGGGTGTACGAGGAGGAGTTCGGGATGGCCCAGGCCTGGAACTGGTCGCCCGACAGCCGGCACCTGGCGTACTGGCACCTGGACGAGACGGACGAGCCCGTGGTGCAGCTCACCGACTACCAGGGCACCCACCCCGAGTGGACCCGGATTCGCATCCCGCAGCCGGGCGACTCCAACGCGGTCGTGAAGATCGGCGTGCTGGACGTGCGCTCGGGCAAGAACGTGTGGCTGGACACCGGGATCCGGGGCGAGCACTACATCCCTCGCATCTACTGGACGAGCCGGCCGGACACCCTGGCCGTGGTCACGCTGGACCGCCCGCAGCAGACCATGAAGCTCTTCTTCTTCGACGTCACCACGGGCGGACGGCGGCTGGTGCACACGTGGTCGTCCAGGACCTGGATCGACGTGTACGACTTCTACGCCGGGATCCAGGACATGCTCACCTTCCCGAAGGGGATGGACCAGTTCTTCTGGATCTCCGACCAGGACGGCTGGCAGCACGTCTACCGGTACGACTACTCCGGCAAGCTCGTGAACCAGGTGACGAAGGGAGACTGGAGCGTCACCCGGGTGGAAGGGATCGACCCCGAGAGCCGGACCGTCTACTACAGCTCCACCCAGGTCTCGCCGCTCCAGCGCCAGCTCTACGCGGTCGACTTCGATGGCTCCCACCAGCGGCGACTCAGCACGACCGAAGGCACGCACCATATCGACATGGCCCCGGACACGCGCTACTACATCGACTCCTGGTCCAACCTGAACACGCCCCGCCAGGTGGAGCTGTGGGCGACGGGGAAGAAGAAGCTCAAGACCCTGGAAGACAACGCCGCCACCTCGCGCTGGCTGGCCGAGCACCAGTACTCGACGCCACGCATCTTCCACTTCACGACCTCGGACTCGGTGCGGCTGGACGCCGACGTGATCCTGCCTCCCGCCTTCGATTCCACACGGAAGTACCCGGTGGTCCTCGACATCTACGGCGGTCCCGGCTCGCAGCAGGTCTACGATGACTTCGCCTCGGACGGCTGGGATCAGTGGCTGGCGCAGCAGGGCTACATCGTGGTGGGCGTCAACAATCGGGGGACGAACAACTACGGCAGCCGCTTCATGAAGGCCGTGTATCGGCAGCTGGGGAAATGGGAGAGCCACGACTTCGCCGAGACGGCGCGTCACATGGCCGGACTGCCGTACGTGGACGGGAAGCGGATCGGCATTATGGGGACGAGCTACGGCGGCTACAGCACCGTCTACACCATGGAGATGTACCCGAGCCTGTTCTCCGTCGGGATCGCCAACTCGCCGGTGACGGACTTTCGACTGTACGACACGATCTACACCGAGCGGTACATGGGCCTGTTGCCGGACAATCGCGAGGGCTACCAGGAGAGCTCGGCCGTGGAGCACGCGGGGGACCTGAGGGGAAAGCTCCTCCTCATCCACTCGATGATGGACGACAACGTCCATCCGCGAAACACGATGCAGCTCCTGACGGCGCTCACGGACGACGGCAAGGACGTGGACCTGAGGATCTATCCCCCGGGGCGGCACGGGGCCGCCTACAACGCGGCCAGCTACGTCCTCATGAAGCGAGTGGAGACGAGTTTTCTGGACCGGGAGCTCGGTCGCTCAGCGCCTCGCTAGAGACGCGCGGCCAGGCGGGACCGGACCTCGGCGTGACGACCTCGAGTCGGGCACGGGAGGAGATCGTGGCCCACGCCGGCCCCTTGAGCCCGGGCACCATCCCGGTATACCGTGGAAGCGGCTGTCTCACACCTACCACGACGCCGTGACCCCCGGCGGCCGTCGGAGCGGCTACGGCGCCACCCGCGCACGGGAGGTGGAGTCATGAGCGACCGCGTAGCCGATCCCAAGGGCCTCGGGTTCGCCGCCTTCGGTTTCGCCGCCTGGATGTTCTCGATGGCCAACGCCGGCTGGTACTCGGGGGCGGACGTGGGCACGATGCTGACCGTCGTGGCTGGCTTCTCGAGCATCGCCCTCCTCATCGCCGCGCTGGCGTCGTTCCTCCGTGGCGAGAGTTGGTACGCCGTGTTCTTCATGTTCTGGACGGCCTACATGTGGGGCTACAAGGCCGTGCTCGGATCGGCCATGGGAGCGTCCGGTTTCGGTGCCTGGTTCGACATCTCCGTCGCCCTGGTGAGCCTCCTCCTCCTCATGGGCGCGCTCCGGATCTCGGCCGGTATGCCGGTCGTCCTCCTCAGCCTGGCCGTCGTCCTCAGCTTCCTCACCAGCGCGCTGGGAGGCTGGATGGGAGGCGGCTTCCTGATCACGTTGAGCTCCTACCTGGGTCTGGCCGCGGGGCTCGCCGCGTTCTGGGCGACCGCGGTCGAGATCGGCCGGATCGGAGCACGGCCGGGAGCCACCACCGCTTGAGACCCTCAAGCGCGCCCACCGCGGATCCAGAGGGCCTCGCCCGGGCATCCGGCGAGGCCCTGATCCGCCGCGTCCGGGAGTCGCTCATCGGACGCGACGAGGCCGTCGTGGGTCCGTGGGGGGCGCGGCGCGTCACCTACGCGGACTACACGGCCTCCGGGCGCTCCCTCTCCTTCATCGAGGACTGGATCCGGGACGCGGTCCTCCCCCTGTACGCCAACACGCACACCGAGAGCTCGGGCACGGGCCTGCAGACGACACGCTTCCGGGAGGAGGCACGATCCATCGTCCTGGAGGCCGTGGGCGGCGTCCCCGGTGAACATGCGGTCGTGTTCGCCGGATCGGGCTCGACGGCGGCGATCGACAAGCTGATCGGCGTCCTCAACCTCAGGATCCCGAACGACCTGGACGAGCGTTACGAGCTGTCGCGGCACATCCCGGCCGCGGAACGGCCCGTCGTGTTCGTGGGGCCCTACGAACACCACTCCAACGAGCTTCCCTGGCGCGAGTCCATCGCCGAGGTCGTGACGATCCACGAGGACCTGCACGGCGGGATCGACCTGGCGCACCTCGAGGAGGAGCTCCGCCGCCACGCGGAGCGGCCGCTCAAGATCGGATCCTTCTCGGCCGCCTCCAACGTCACCGGCATCGTCTCCAACGTGTCGGCCGTTTCAGCGCTCCTGCACGAGCACGGCGCGCTCTCGTTCTGGGACTTCGCCGCCTCGGCGCCCTACGTCGAGATCGAGATGCGGCCGGGGCGTGGCGAGCGGCCCGAGCTCGACTACAAGGACGCCATCTTCATCTCTCCCCACAAGCTCATCGGAGGCCCCGGGACGCCCGGCGTCCTGGTCGCGCGGCGGAAGCTGTTCACGAACCGGGTCCCCGTCGTTCCCGGCGGGGGCACGGTCTGGTACGTGAACCCGACCCAGCAGCGCTACCTGGACGACCCCGAGCACCGCGAGGAGGGCGGAACGCCGGACATTGTCGGCTCGATCCGCTGCGGCCTCGTGTTCAAGCTCAAGCGGGCCGTGGGAGAGGAGCTGATCCGTGAGCGCGAGGAGCGTTTCATCCGGCGGGCCATCGCCTCGTGGTCCGAGAACGAGAACATCGAGATCCTCGGAAACCGGGAAGCCGAGAGGCTCAGCATCGTGTCCTTCGTGGTGCGACACGGCCAGGGACGATACCTGCACCACAACTTCGTCGTCGCCCTCCTCAACGACCTGTTCGGGATCCAGTCCCGAGGCGGCTGCTCCTGCGCCGGCCCGTACGGCCACCGGCTTCTCGGGATCGACCTCGAGACGAGCCACGAATTCGAGCGCGAGATCGGGCGCGGGTGCGAGGGCATCAAGCCCGGTTGGGTGCGCGTGAACTTCAACTACTTCATCTCGGAGGTCGTGTTCGAGTACATCCTGGAGGCCGTGCATCTGGTGGCGAGCCAGGGCTGCAAGCTCCTTCCGATGTACCAGTTCGACCCGATGACGGGCCTGTGGCACCACCGGGAGGGGCCGGTCGACGCGGCGATGAGCCTTCACGACGTGAGGGTCTGTGCCGAAGGCCTGGAGTACGAGCGGGTGAGACTGACCGAGCCGGAGAGCCGGCTGGCTGACTACCTCGACGAGGCGCGGAGGATCTTCTCCGCCGCCGATGCGGCGGAGGGAGCGCTGGCGGGCGGCGGCGAGGCCGTCGGCCCGGGCGGCGAGGAGGCGGAGCCCGGCCGCGCGGCCTCGCGCCCGCCTCTTTCGGCCGACTTCGAAGCCCTGCGCTGGTTCCCGCTGCCGGGCGAGGTGTAGGGCGCCCGACGGCGGGGCCCGGAGACGGCCTCCTCCCCCGGCGGGCTTCCCCCCACGACCGGCCACGACCTTTCCCCGACAGACCCTGCCGTCCCCGACCGCTACGCTCAAGATGGCGAGAAGGCTCGCAGTCGGTCGTCAGCGGGGAGGGTCCCATGTCCATTCGCCGATCCAGAGTCCTCAGGGAAGGCTTCATCGCCGGTCTCCTGGGTGCCGCCGTGGTGGCCGTCTTCTTCGGCCTGGTGGACGTGCTGGGCGGCCATTCGCCCTTCCACACCGTCGACGTCCTGGGCCGAGCCCTGGTGGGCCAGCCCGCATCCGGCGGGCCCGGCTACGAGGCCGGTCCGGCGCTGGCCTACAACGGGCTCCACGTGCTGGTCTTCCTGCTCATCGGGACGGCGATGGCGTGGCTGGCGGCCAAGATCGAGGAGCGGCCCGCGCTGTGGTACCTGGCCTTCTTCGGCCTCGTGGCGGCCTTCGTGTACGACTTCTTCTTCATGCTCATGATCTCGGGGCCGGTGGCCGGGGGACTCCCCTGGGCGGCGCTGGCCATCGCCAACGTGTTCGCCGCCGTGGCGATGGTGGGCTACCTGCTGGCCGTTCACCCCGCGCTCCGGCGAGAGGCCGCCGCGGGCGCCGACCCCGAGATACCACGACCCCATTCGGGTTAGGCCGACCGGGTCCTCCGCCGACCGGAGGACCCGCACACGACGCCGCCCCTCCTCCCACCGGTGCCCGCCCGTCGGCGGGCACCGTCGCTTTCCCCCCGCCCGGTCCGTGCGCCGGGGCCCTCCTCCCGCCAGATTGGCCGCCGGTCCGGTGGGCGGCGGCGAGGCCGCTCCGGCCCGCGACGGGCACGAGGACGACAGTGCGGGAGTGACGCCATTCCAGGGATCGACCAGCTGAGCGAAGCCTTCGACGGGGACGAGACGCCCCACCTCGTCGAGGCACCCACCGGCAAGCAGCTCGCGGGGCTCTCCCTGGCAGCGCTCGGCGTCGTCTACGGCGACATCGGCACGAGCCCGCTCTACGCCATGCACGAGTCCCTGGCCGTGCAGGCGCACCTGCACGTGGATCCCCGGAACGTGCTCGGCATCCTGAGCCTCATCTTCTGGTCCCTGATCCTCGTCATCTCGGTCAAGTACCTCATCTTCATCCTCCGGGCGGACAATCGCGGCGAGGGCGGCATACTGGCGCTCACGGCCCTGGTGGCGCCGGTGGTGCGCAAGCTGGGACGATGGGTGAGCGCCTCCATCCTCATGGCCGGCCTGTTCGGGGCCGCGCTCCTGTACGGCGACAGCATGATCACTCCGGCGATCTCGGTGCTGTCGGCCATCGAGGGCCTCAAGGTGGCCACACCCGTGTTCGATCCATTCGTGATCCCGATCACGATCGGGATCCTCGTCGGCCTCTTCCTGTTCCAGAAGCGGGGCACGGCGGGGGTGGGCAGGATCTTCGGCCCCGTGACGCTGGTGTGGTTCGTGGCGATCGCGGCCCTGGGACTGCGGGAGATCCTCATCCAGCCGGGCGTCGTGCGGGCGCTCAACCCCTGGCATGCCGTCGACTTCTTCGCGCGGAACCACGGCACGGCCTTCGCCGCCCTGGGGGGCGTCTTCCTGGTCGTCACGGGGGGCGAGGCGCTGTACGCCGACCTCGGGCACTTTGGCGCGCGACCCATCCGCCTCACCTGGTTCGCGCTCGTCCTGCCCGCGCTCCTTCTCAACTACTTCGGCCAGGGGGCGCTGCTCCTGCGCCGTCCCGACGCGATCCGGGCGCCCTTCTTCCTCCTGGCCCCGTCCTGGGCGCTCTACCCGCTGGTGGTGCTCGCCGCCGCCGCGACCGTGATCGCGTCGCAGGCGGTCATCTCGGGAGCCTATTCCCTCACGCGCGGGGCCGTGCAGCTTGGCTACCTTCCCCGCATGCAGGTCGAGCACACCTCCGAGACCCACGTGGGTCAGATCTACGTGCCGACGGTGAACTGGCTCCTGATGATCGCCGCCGTCGGACTCGTGCTCGGCTTCAAGACATCCAGCAACCTGGCGGCCGCCTACGGCGTGGCGGTCACCACGACCATGGTCGTCACCACGATCCTGTTCGGCGCGGCCGCCCAGCACCGCTGGCGCTGGAGCTTCTGGGTCGCCGCGCCGGTCGCGGCCGGCTTCCTGGCCGTGGACCTCGCGTTCTTCGCGGCCAATATCCTCAAGATCCCGCACGGGGGCTGGTTCCCCGTCCTCGTGGCCCTGGCGGTGGTGCTGCTCATGACCACCTGGGCCCGGGGCCGCCACATCCTGGCCGGGCGCATCCATGCCGGCGTGCTACCCGTCACGAACCTCCTCGAGGACCTGGAGCGGGGCAGCATACCGCGGGTGCCGGGGACGGCCGTGTTCATGTACAAGAACCCCGACGGCGTGCCTCCCGCCCTCCTCCACAACCTCAAGCACAACAAGGTGCTGCACGAGCGGGTCATCCTCCTCACCGTCTTGACCGATGAGATCCCGCGCGTGGACCGCGCCGAGCGCTCGGAGGTGGCGGTCGTCGGACATGGCCTGTACCGGGTGATCCTCCGGTACGGGTTCGCCCAGGACCCGGACGTGCCCCGGGCGCTCCGACGCCTGCGGCTCGGGGACTGGAATTTCCGGCTCGCCGAGACGAGCTTCTTCCTCGGGAGGGAGAACCTGCTGGCCACGCCGGGGGAGGGGATGGCGGTCTGGCGCGAGCGGCTGTTCGCCTTCATGTCCCGGAACGCCCGGCAGGCCACGTCCTTCTTCAGGATCCCGGCCGACCGGGTGGTGGAGTTGGGCGCGCAGGTCGAAATCTAGCCGCTTCGCGCTCGGCGCAACAAGTTCCCGCACCACGGGTTGACGGAGCATGGCGCCGCATCGATGTTGGGCGCGGGAGGCCCCGGTCCGGTGGCCGCTTTCCTCGATCCGCCTCGGTCCCGGAGGGTCCATGTCAGCCAGCCGCCCGCTTCCTTCCGATCGTCGCGCGCACCGTGTCGCGCGCCGGCGGCGTGGTCGCTCACGCGCGCTCCGACCCGCGGCGTTCCTGGTCCTCGCCGCAGCGGCACTCGCGGCGCCGCGGCCGGTGCGCGGCCAGAGCATGGAGGAGGCGCTCGCCCAGCTGTTCGTCTTCAGCGAGGGGCACGACCCGCTGTTCCTGGCCGGGTCGGCCGGCTTCCCGGCCACCAAGGTCCACGGCGACCACTTCATCCCCTCCGCCACCGCCGCCAACGCCTCGGTGCTCGACTTCTTCACCGAAGCCATCTCGCGGAACGTCTCGGCGTTCCCGATCCCGACCACCGTGGCCAGTCAGACCTTCGTGTTCGTGAACGGCGTGCCCACCCCCACCTCGTCCAGCTTCGGCCCGATCTCCGCCGAGCGTGCCCAGACGCTGGGACGGGGTCGGCTGAGCGCCGGCATCACCTACACGCGGCTGGGCTTCCAACGCATCCGGGGGATCGCCCTGAACGACATCGGGCTGAGCTTCGTGCACCAGAACGTGGACTTTCCCGGCTGCGACCAGGCCTTCGGAGCCGATTGCTCCCTGTACGGAGTTCCGGCGCTGGAGAACGACCGCATCGACCTGCGTCTGAACCTGGACATCAACGCCGAGATCATGGCCCTGTACACGACGTACGGGCTCACCGACTGGCTGGACCTGGGCATAGCCGTGCCGGTCATCGGCCTCGACATGGTCGGCAGCTCGCAGGCCACGATCGTCCCCTTCGGCGGCGACTCCGTCGCGCACTTCTTCGGCGGAACTCCGACGAATCCAGTGCTCACGGCACGGACGCAGAGCCACGGCCAGGCCACCGGGATCGGGGATGTCGCCGTGCGGCTCAAGGCCCGCTTCCAGAGGGGACCGACGTGGCAGGCGGCCGTCCTGGGCGAGGTCCGCGCGCCGACCGGGCGCCAGGAGGATTTCCTGGGCACGGGAAGCTGGAACGCCACCGGCCTCTTCATCCTCTCGGGCGAGCTGTCGGGCTTCTCGCCGCACGTGAACCTGGGCTACCAGTACCGCGGGAGTCACCTGGACCAGGACGCTTTCCAGGCCACGCTGGGCTTCGACGACCGGCTGGCGGACTGGGTGACCCTGGCCGCGGACGTGCTGGGCGTGTTCAAGGTGGGAGCCCAGACGCTGAAGCTGCCCCAGCCGGTGACCTACGATGCGCCCTTCCAGCGCACCATCCCGCTCACCAACATCCCCGATCGTCGCGACGATACGATCGACGGGGCGTTCGGATTCAAGTTCCGGGCGGCGCCCGGTCTCGTGGTGATCGCGAACGCCCTGGTCCCGCTCAACCAGGGCGGGCTGCGGGCCGGGGTGATCCCGACCATCGGGCTCGAGTACTCACACTGAGGCTCAGGGGCTGGACAGCGTCCAGCTCCCGCCCTGCCTGGAGGCCTCGAAGCGCTGCCGGAACGGCGGCTGGCGGACCTGGCGGCCCAGCTTTTCGTCGAAGTACTCCCACACCGTCCGGACCGCGAAGTCGATGTGGTCGCTCGAGACCTCCATCGTGCCCCAGTCCACGTCGAAGGTGACCTGGATGTCCCGCCGGTCGCGGAAGAAGCGCCCGAAGTTGGCCGACTCCTCGGGCGTGAGGCTGGTCCAGATCCGCTGGACCGCCTGGAGGTCCTCGGCGGAGAACGCCGCCGACAGGTCCGACAGGAGTCCCTCGACCGTGCTCCTGGGTGCCGAAGCCGCCGACGGGGTCGGCTCCGGCGACCGGGCCGGGGCGATGGACTGCGCTCCGGAGGGAGCCCGGGCCGCGCGGTAGAGCTCCCCGGCCGCCGAGAGCGCGTTGTAGGCGGCCTCGTAGCGTCCGTCGGCCGCCAGGTCGGCAGCCTGGCGCTCGGTCGCGGCCGCGCGCCGGAAGGCGTCCTGTCCGGTGTCGGCCGCGGCCCTGGACTCGGACACCCGGGCCCCCTGACGGGCCAGAGCCGCCTTCCAGGCGCTGACCGCGTGTCGGCGCGCGTCCTCGAATGTGGCCGTGGCCTGCTCCATTCCGCGCGCCGCGTCCCGGTATCGGCCCGCGGCGGCGGCTTCGAGCCCCGCCACCCGGAGCGAGTCGGCGGCCAGGAAGACCTCGGGGGCGAGGGAATCCGCCAGGAGTCCCGCCGCGGCGGTGCGCGCCGCCTCCGCTCCCGCCCGGGCCGAGTCGTACTCGGCGAAGTCCGGCTTCCGTGCCGGTCGCGTACCCGCCCCGCCGCCGGCCGCCGGCTCGCGGCTCGACGCCGACAGACCGCTTCGCGTCTTACCGCTCTCCGCCGATCGCGGGGGTGGCGATTTCGACTCCTGCCCGGCCGCGGCCGGCTCCCGTCCGACATCGACGGCCACTCCCTCGACGGTGTCCGCCGTCGCCTCGCCTCCCGCCGACTCGGGCACGGAACGGATCTGGGGGGAGGTCGGCGCGCCCGCCCGCACGGCGCCACGTGACAACGCCCGGCCCACCGCGGACTCGCCCGCGGCCGCCCGCAGGAGGGCCGTGTCGGACCGTGGCCACGGCAGCGCCTCCGGATCCCGGCGCAGGAGCACGAGCCACCCGGCCGCGACGATGCCCCACGCGGCGAAGGCGACCAGCCCACCCAGGATGGCGTTGCGCCAGGTGAACAGCCGCCGGAAGCCCTTCGGCGCGGGACGGGCCTCGCGCCCGGCCGCGGTTCGGGCTCGCTCCGGCCCACCGGGAGGAGCGCCCTCCTCCGGACCCGGAATCCCCTCCTGCACGAAGGCCGTGGCCAGCACGATGGGCAGACCCAGGAGGAGGAGCAGGAAGGCGAGCCCGTAGACCCACGGAGGCAGGCCGATCTTGCTCACCAGGTGGTCGGCCACCTGGAGCACGAACCACGAGCTCCCCAGGTAGATGCCCAGCACCTGCCACAGGGACCTGCGGTGGATCTCCCGGATGAGACGAGTGAGGCCGTTCACGATTCAGACAGGCCCGAAGGCTGCCACCTCATGGCCGCGATGTAAGTGTCCCGTCGTCCGCCGCCTCCTCCCCGGATCGAACGGAAATATCACGAAGCGGCCGGATCCGGTCCAGATCCACCCCGCCCCGGAGAGAGCCCGACCGCTCATTCGGCTCCTTCCGCGAGGCTCGCATCGGTCATCGGCGCCGCGGTCCCCCGACCGGGCCCCAGCGTCTTCCACACCCCGACCGTGAGGAGCGGCAGCGCGAAGACCAGGATGAAGGCGTAGCCCATCCACGTATAGCCGCGGGCCACGAGCGCGATGATCCCGACGCGCGAGAGAAGGGCGGCCAGCAACAGGATGCCCGCCCCCAGGATTCCGCTGCCCACGGGGCCCAGGCCGCGCGATTCCCCCGCCCCGACCCGTTTGAGGTCGGCGTCGATCCGATCTACCAGAGCGTGAATCATCCCGACACTGGTCTCGAGCAACGTCCAGCCCATGACCACCCCGAACAGCGCGAACAGGGCCGATCCGCCCACCTCCTGCAGCATGTGGAGCCAGGGCACCGGGGCGTCGAACACGTCGGGCGAAGGATAGAAGGCCAGGAGACACAACCACGTGAGAGCGAAGGGCAAGGTCATGAGGAAGCCGGACAGGATGGCCGAGATCGTGGTCTCGCGCCGCTCGGACTGGCGGTGAAGCGTGAACAGGACGGACGGATACACGGCCAGGTTGTAGCCCACGTACACGATGCCGGTGAGGACGACGGCCCACCCGGACGCGCCGGCGCTCGCCGCCACGATATCGGCCACCGGTGCGCCGGCTGGGGCGGCGCCCGCTGCCCCGCCCGCCGCCCCAGCTCCAGAAAGCACGGTCTGCACGCTGGCCCAACGGTGCCCGAGGACGAGGATCCCGAACAGGACGTAGGCGATGTAGAGGAGGACGGTGCCGGCGCTCTTGAACGCCTCGATGACATCGGCACCGAAGTAGAGGAGCAGGGCGACCGCGAGGACGATGATCACCGTGCCCGCCGTCCCCGGCAGCCCGAGCGTCTCCTCGAGGATGTTGGAAGCGGCCGAGGCCACCACGGCGATCACCACGATGGCCATGACGACGTAAGCGAGGTCGAAGAGCGCCCAGCCCGGTCCGATCAACCGCTGGATGAACGCCTTGTACTCGTAGGTCCGATACCGCCGGGCCACCTCGAAGGTGAGGAACGAGATCACGGTGAAGCCGGCGAAGATCGTGAGCACGGCGAGCCAGCCCCGAGCTCCGTATCGGGCGGCGTAGGCGACCGTCTCCCGTCCGGTGGCGTATCCGCCACCCACCAGGACGGACTGCAGGACGACGGCCGGGAGGAGGAGCCGTCCGAACCGGCCGCGAGTGAGGCGGCGGAAGGCCTCGATCACGGTCGGCCGTCCCGGGGGCGGGCCACCGGCCGGGAGGCTCGGCCGGTCGCGCTCGGCGCGCGCTTCACCACCGCAGGAGCGCTCCACCCCAGGTGAAGCCGGATCCGAACGCGGTCAGGCACACCAGGTCGCCTTCTTCCACCCGGCCCTCGGCGACGGCCTCGTGGAGCGCGATCGGGATCGAGGCGGCCGTCGTGTTCCCGTAGCGCTGGATGTTGTTGTAGACGCGGTCGTCTGCCAGCCCGAGCACCTTCTGGACGGCCTGCGAGATGCGAAGGTTGGCCTGGTGGGGAATCACGAGGCGGACCTCGTCCAGCCCCACGCCGGCCACCTCGAGCACCTCGGCCACCGCTTCGGGCATCCTGTGCACGGCGTGCCGGAACACCTCGCGCCCCTGCATGGCCGGCACGTGGAGCTTGGCCTCGATCGCCTCGGGCGAGATGAAGGGGTGGTGGGCGCAGCCGGGCATGTCGGTCCACAGCGTCTCCGCGTGCCGACCATCGGCGTGTATACGCACCGCCAGCACGCCACGGTCCTCCTCCTCGGTGGGTTCGAGGACGACCGCCCCCGCACCATCGCCGAACAGCGCGGCCGTGTCACGGCCCCGAAGCGAGAAGTCGAGCCCGGCGGAGTGTACTTCGGCCCCCACGAGCAGCACCCGCTCGTGGGCCCCGGCGCGGATCCACGCGTCGGCCACGGAGAGACCGTACAGGAAGCCCGAGCACTGGTTGCGGACATCCAGGCACGGGATGTCGGTGACGCCGAGCTGGCGCTGCAGGAAGACGCCCGTACCGGGAAAGAAGTGGTCGGGGCTCAGAGTGGCGAGGATGATCGCATCCAGCGACTCGGGAGCCAGGCCGGCGCTCTCGAGGGCCATGCGCGAGGCGGCCTCGGCCAGGTCGGCCCCCGTCTCCCCCTCGGAAACCCAGTGGCGCTCCTCGATGCCCGAGCGCTGGCGGATCCACTCGTCGGAGGTGTCCATGACCTCCTCGAGCTCGTGATTCGTGACCACACGCTCGGGGACATGAAAGCCGGTGGCGAGGACACGGGCTCGGGTCATACGGGTGGCTCCGGGGATCGGCGGTTCGCGGACGGGTACGGCCTCCGGGCGGTCGGCGAGCATTGTCGGACGCCCCCTGCGCGGCCGCACCGGATCACGGATGGTCGGCGTGCCGAGCAAGATAGGCGGGGACGTGGGCGCCGACGAG
The DNA here is from genome assembly GCA_964465015.1 of uncultured Gemmatimonadota bacterium. Lineage (GTDB taxonomy): Bacteria > Gemmatimonadota > Gemmatimonadetes > Palauibacterales > Palauibacteraceae > Humimonas. The sequence continues at coordinate 7,045 of CAYXHP010000103.1, read as the reverse complement.
GGCCTGCGCCGATGAGCGTCGAGTCGAGGCGGGAAGGCAGCGGCGCGGTTCAGGCCTTGACACCCTCCGGTCTTAATCATATGATCAAACCGTACGATTTAACTAATCAGTTAAGCAAAGGGTCGATGGACATGAACGAGGCTACGGGAGACGGCCGGGATCGCGACGCCGAGGACGTGATTCTCGAAGCCGCCCACGACGTGTTCGTCCGCCGCGGAACCTCGGGGGCGAGGATGCGCGAGATCGCGGAGACGGCGGGGGTCAACCAGGCGCTGATCCACTACTACTTCAGGAACAAGGAGGGGCTGGCGCGGGCGGTGTTCGTTCGTGCCGCCCGGCAGCTGATGCCGGCCGTCCTCCAGGCCCTGGGATCGAGCCTGCCCCTCGAGGAGAAGGTGGAGCGCGTCATCGACACCGAGATGGAAATCCTGGGCAAGCACCCCTACCTGCCCGGATTCATTCTCTGCGAGCTGGCCCACCATCCCGAGCGCGCCGAGCAGCTCGTCGAGGCCGCCCTGGGCGAGGACCACGACCACGCCGTCCCCGATGCCACCGCGGTGCTGGGCCGGCAGCTGCGGGAGGCGGCATCCCGGGGCGACATCCGGCCGATCGAGCCGGAGCAGTTCCTGGTGAATCTCCTCGCCCTGGGGATCTTCCCGTTCGCCGCACGACCCCTCCTGGAGGTCGTGCTGGGCCTGGAGGAGGCGGGCTTCGAGACTTTCCTGGCGGAGCGTCGCCGGGAGCTGGTCGGCTTCTTTCTGCGGGGGCTCCGGCCATGAGGACGCACGACCGCCACAGCCCGTTCGCATTTCGTGGTCGAGCCCGTGCCCCGCGCTCGCTCGCCCCGCCTCGGCCCAACGAACCGGTCGCAAGGACGTCGGCCGTCATCGCCGCCGCCGTGGCGCCGGTGCTCGTCGCCGGTGCGCTGGCGGCGCTTCTCCCCGCACGCGTCGCCGCCCAGGATACGCTTCGCCTGGCCGAGCTCCGCGATGCGGCCGCGCACTTCGATCCGCGCTCCGCGCAGGTGGACCTTCGGAAGCGGGCCTCGGGCCTCGAGCTCCGCAACCTGTCGTCCGGCTACCTCCCCCAGCTCTCGGTCACGGGCCAGGCCACCTATCAGTCCGACGTCCCCACGGCTCCGTTCACGGGGCCGGGCGGCGCCGGTATCCAGGTGCCCAAGGACCAGTACCAGGCGGACCTGCAGGTGAGCCAGCTCCTGTGGGACGGCGGACGGATCGCGGCGCGCCGCGGCCTCGAGCGGGCGCGACTGGCCGAGTCGGAAGCCTCCGTGCGCACCGACCTCTACGCCACGCGCCAGGACATCGACGGCGTCTTCTTCCGGGCTCTCCTCCTGCAGCAGCGCGTCGGGGAGGTCGACCGCTTGATCGCCGATCTCGGACGCAGATTGGAGGAAGTGCGCTCGCAGGTCCGGAACGGGGCGGCACTCCCGGGCGACACGGCGGCCATGCAAGCGGAGATCCTCCAGTCCGGCCAGAAGCGGGACGAGCTGGCCGCCGACCGGCGGGCGGCGCTGGGCATCCTGGCCCGGCTCACGGGCCGCGAGGTGGGGCCGGACGACGTCCTGGCCCTGCCCGACCTGGCCGACCGGGTGCGCGAGGTACGGGGCAGCGCGGTGGCCCTGCGCCGTCGGCCCGAGTTCGAGCTCCTGGCGCGCGAGCGCGACGCGCTGGACGCGCAGGAGCACCTCACGGGCGCCGAGCGCCTCCCCAGGCTGGTGGCGTTCGGGATGGCCGGGTACGGAAAGCCGGGCCTCAACCTTCTCGGGGACCGCTTCGACACCTACTGGCGGGCCGGCGTGAAGTTCGAGTGGGCCCCGTGGCACTGGGGCTCGGTGTCCCGCGAGCAGGACGTGCTGGACCTCCGGCGCCGCATCGTGGCCACCGAGGAGGAAGCCCTCTCCCGGCGCCTCGATCGCGCCGTGCAGGAGCCGCTCGAGACGATCGGCCGGCTCCAGGCCGCGATCGATTCGGACCACCGCATCATCGAGCTGCGGAGCCAGATCGAGCGGCAGGCGGCGCACCAGCTCGAGGAGCAGGTGATCACCCCCGCCCGCTACATCGACATCCGCGACGACCTCTACGACGCGCGGGACGCGTGGCAGACCCACAGGGTCCAGCTCGCCGAAGCCCGCGCCCATTACCTGACCACCCTCGGCCTCGAGCCGGCCGAAGCGGCGAGGAGGACCCCATGAACCGCTACCAGCGCTCTCTCACCCTCGCGGGCGGCCTCTTGCTGCCGCTCATCCTGGCGGCGTGCGGCCAGCCCGCGGCCGATGCGTACGGCAACTTCGAGACGACGGAGGTCACGGTCTCTTCCGAGGTCGCCGGCCGACTGCTGAGGCAGGACGCCCGCGAGGGGGACACCCTGCGGGCCGGACAGGCGGTGGCGCTGGTCGACACCACCGCCCCCGCCCTGGACCTCCGCGAGGCCCGGGCCCGCCTGGAGGCGGCGCACGCGGCCACCCGGCAGGCCGGCTCCCGGGCCGCCGCCCTCGAGGCGCGGCTGGAGAGCGCCCGGAGCGAGTACGCCAGGACGCAGCGACTGCACGCCGACCAGGCCGCCACCGTTCGGCAGCTCGAGGCCGCGCGCTCGGACGCACGGGCTCTATCCGACGAGCTGAGCGCCGCCCGAGAGCAGGTGGCGGGAAGCCGGAAGGACGCCGAAGCGCTGCAGGCACGCATCGCCTCGCTCGAGGACCGGCTCTCGAAGAGCCGGGTCACCAATCCACTCACCGGCACGGTCCTCACCCGCATCGCCGAGCCCGGCGAGTTCGTGCAGCCGGGGCAGCCCCTGTACCGGATCGCGAGCCTGGACACCCTGGAGCTCCGTGCCTACGTGGGCGAGCCCCGGCTCCCGAACGTCCGGGTCGGCGAGGCCGCACGCGTCCAGATCGACACGGACGGCGGGCGGCGGACGCTCACGGGCCGGGTGAGCTGGATCTCCTCCGAGGCGGAGTTCACGCCCACGAAGATCCAGACGCGCGATGAGCGCACGGATCTGGTCTACGCGGTGAAGATCCGGGTGCCCAACCCCGACGGCGAGCTCAAGATCGGCATGCCGGGCGAGGTGGAGTTCACGGGCGTCGCGGCCGACTCGACGGCGGCGGCCGCTCGCGGGCCGAGCTCCACGGACCACCCGCCGGTGGCCGGGGCCCGGGCGCCGGCGACCGGAACCGGCCGATGAGCGTGGCCGCCGTGGACGCGGAGGGCCTGGTGAAGCGCTTCGGAAAGGAGACGGCGCTCGGTGGACTCTCCTTCTCGGTCGAGCCGGGCGAGATCTTCGGCTTCATCGGTCCGGACGGGGCCGGGAAGACGACGCTGTTCCGGATCCTCACGACCCTGCTGCTGGCCGACGAGGGGAGCGCCCGGGTCCTCGACCTGGACGTGGCCGACGACTTCTGGGCCCTTCGGGCACGGGTCGGCTACATGCCCGGCCGCTTCTCGCTGTATCCCGACCTCAGCGTGGGAGAGAACCTGTCCTTCTTCGCGGCCGTGTTCGGCACGTCGCCGTCGAAGCAGGAAGATCTCATCGGTCCGATCTATTCGCAGATCGAGCCCTTTCGCGACCGGCGGGCGGGCGCGCTCTCCGGGGGCATGAAGCAGAAGCTCGCCCTGTCCTGCGCGCTCGTGCACCGGCCCGAGATCCTGTTCCTGGACGAGCCCACCACCGGCGTCGACGCGGTGTCACGACGCGAGTTCTGGGACCTGCTGGACCGGTTGCGAGAGCAGGGACTCACGATCGTCGTCTCGACCCCGTACATGGATGAGGCGAGTCGCTGCGACCGGGTGGCCTTGATCCAGGACGGACGGCTGCTGGGCGTCGACGCCCCGGGAGCGTTCGGGGCGCGCTACGGACACCCGCTGGTGGCCGTCCGCGGCCCCGACCGGCGGCACCTTCCCGAGATCCTCCGTTCCTGGGAGCACGCGCTGTCGGCGTATCCCTTCGGCGAGACGGTCCACGTCACGGACCGTCGGCCGAACCTCGACCCGGCGCGGGTGGCGGAGCAGGTCCACGACTACCTGGCCTCGCGGGGCATCGAGAGCGCCGAGGTTCGCCCGATCGAGCCCGGCATCGAGGACGTGTTCATCGCGCGCATGGGCGAGGCCGCCGGAACGTCATCGGGCGCCTCCGCCGGGGCGGCGTCGTGAGCGCCGGGGCGCAGAGCCGGCCCGGACCGGCTCCGCACGGTCCTCCCGCGCGCTCCGGTTCCGGTGACGGGGCCGCCATCGAAGCGGACGGACTCACGCGCCGGTTCGGTGACTTCACGGCCGTCGATGCGATCAGCTTCCGGGTCGAGCGTGGCGAGGTGTTCGGCTTCCTGGGCGCCAACGGCGCTGGCAAGACGACGGCGATCCGCATGCTGACCGGCCTCCTGTCGCCGAGCGCCGGCGACGCCCGGGTCGCGGGCCACGACGTGTACGACGAGCCGGAGGCCATTCGCCGCTCGATCGGATACATGAGCCAGCGCTTCTCGCTGTACGAGGACCTCCGCGTGCGCGAGAACATCCAGCTGTTCGGCGGCATCTACGGTCTCCCGGATCGCACGATCCGCGAGCGCGGAGATCGGCTCCTGACCGATCTGGGCCTCGAGCACGCCGCCGAGGAGCTGGTGGCCTCCATCCCGCTGGGCTGGCGCCAGAAGCTCGCCTTCTCGGTCGCCACCCTCCACGAGCCCGAGATCCTCTTCCTGGACGAGCCGACGGGAGGCGTCGACCCGATCACCCGCCGGCAGTTCTGGGAGATGATCTACCGGGCCGCCGACGAGGGCACGACGGTGTTCGTGACGACCCACTACATGGATGAAGCCGAGTACTGCGACCGCATCTCGATCATGGTGGACGGCCGCATCGGGGCCATGGGAACACCCCGCCAGCTTCGGGAACAGTACGGCGTTCCCTCCGTCGACGAGCTCTTCCTGCGCCTCGTGCGGCCAGGGTCGGACGCCAGGCACCCCGCCGCTGGACCGCTGGACGCTGGCGGGATGGGAGGTGCGGCATGACCGCGCTGCGCGGGTTCATCGTCAAGGAGGTGCGCCACATCCTGCGCGATCGTCAGACCCTGTGGCTCATCCTCCTCCTGCCGCTGGTCCTCGTGATCCTGTTCGGGTTCGCGATCCGCACCGACATCCGTTCGATCCGGGTGGCCTTCGTGGACCCGAGCCCGAGCGCGGCCTCCCTCTCCCTCCAGAACCGGTTCGAGGGCACGCCCACCTTCCGCGCCGCGGCGACCGTCGCCTCGACTCGGGCGCTGGATCCCCTGTTCCGGAGCGGCGCCATCGACGAGGCGGTCGTGTTTCCCGCCGACTTCGCCCGGGGGCTCGGGCGCGGCGCGGGCCGGCTGCAGATCCTCACGGACGCGACGGACCCGAACATCGGCAGCACCATGACCGCTTACGCCGAGGCCGTGATCCAGGAGTGGGCGGCCGAGCGGATCGGCTCGGGCGCGGCCGGACCCGGCGCCCTGGTGTCGGTCCGGACCGGGCCGGCCGTGGCTCCGGAGACCCGCCTCCGCTTCAACCCCACCCTGGCCAGCGAAGACCTCTTCGTGCCCGGGCTGATCGCCCTGGTGCTGACGATCGTCTCGGCGGTGATGACGTCGATCACGCTGACGCGCGAGAAGGAGCGGGGCACGATGGAGACGCTGCTCGTCTCGCCGCTCCGCCCCTGGCAGATCCTGGTGGGCAAGGTGGCCCCCTACCTGGCGCTGGGCTTCGTGAACCTGGTCACCGCCCTGGCCGCGGCGCGGCTCATCTTCAGCGTACCGCTGCGGGGCTCCGTCCCGCTCCTCCTCGTAGAGGGGCTCCTCTTCCTCCTCGTATGCACGGGACTGGGCGTCTTCATCTCGACGCGGACCGACTCGCAGCGCGCCGCCATGCTGGCTTCTCTGGCCGGACTTCTCCTGCCGACGACCGTCCTCTCCGGGATGATCTTCCCGATCTCGAGCATGCCCGCGTGGCTGCGGCCGATCACCTATGTGATCCCGGCGCGCTGGTTCATCACGATCGCGCGCGGAATCCTCCTCAAGGGCGTCGGCCTCGAGGTCCTGTGGCCCGACACGGTGGTGCTGGCCCTGATGGCGACCCTCCTGCTCGCGGCGAGCACGCGGCTCTTCAAAGTGAGGCTGACATGACCGCCGCGGAACGTGGTCTCCGGCTCCGTCGCTGGCTCCGGACGGTGGGCTTCCTGGTACGCAAGGAATTCCTCCAGGTCTTCCGCGATCGGGTCATGATGTTCGAGATGATCGCCATCCCGATCATCCAGCTCCTCGTCCTCTCCAACGCCGCCACCTTCGAGGTGCACGATAGCCGGGTGCACGTGGTGGACGAGGCGCGGACGGCCGAGTCCCGTGCACTGGTCCGGCGGATCGGGGCCTCCCGTTACTTCACGGTGGTGTCGAGCGACCCGTCCATGGCGGAGGCGGAGCGTGATCTCGCCACCGGCCGCGCCGCGGTGATCGTCCGGATCCCGCGACGGTTCACCGACCGTCTCGCGGCGGGCCGCCCGGCCCCCGTGCAGCTCGTCCTCGACGGAGTGGACGGCGCCACGGCCGGGGTCGTGCGCTCCTATCTGGGAGCGATCGTGGAGGGTTACGGCGCGGCGCTCGAGATGCGCGCCACGCCTCTCGCGGTCCGGAGCCGCGGCCTGTTCAACCCGACGCTGGACTACAAGAACTTCATCGTGCCGGGGATCCTGGTGCTGCTGGTCACCCTGATCGGCACCCTGATCACCTCCATGAACATCGCGCGCGAGAAGGAGATCGGCACCCTCGAGCAGCTCAACGTCACGCCGCTCCGCAAGAGCGAGTTCGTGGCCGGGAAGCTCGTCCCCTTCTGGCTCATCGCCCTCGCCGAGCTCACCGTGGGGCTGGTGATCGCCCGCCTGGTGTTCGCTCTCCCCATGCGGGGAAACCTGCTCCTCCTGTTCGGGGCCGCCGGTCTCTACATGGTCGTGGCGCTGGGGGTGGGCCTGTGGATCTCCACGGTCGTCCAGACGCAGCAGCAGGCCATGTTCCTCACCTTCTTCGT
>CAYXHP010000102.1:0-5264 GCA_964465015.1 uncultured Gemmatimonadota bacterium | reverse complement strand
CCGCCTGGTCGAGGACCGGCATTTCGGTGGCTTCTGGAACCTGCGGGCGGACGACCGCCGGGGATGGCGGCTGAGCGCGGGCGTCTCGATCCACTGGGGCGGCGGCTCGGGCGGGCGGGCCGCGCCCGGTCGCCGAGCCGCATCGTCGCCGACTCCCGTCCGGGTCACGGCGGGCGCCGCCGACGCCTCCCTCCGCGCGAGTGTCGTGGAGACCGCGCTCTCGATGATGGGTGAGCCGTATCGCTGGGGCGGCGAGAGCGCCGCCCGCGGCTTCGACTGCTCGGGGCTCGTCTGGTACGCCTACCGGGAGCACGGCATCGACATCCCGCGGGTGAGCCGCGACCAGGCACTCGCGGGAGACTCCGTTTCCACGGAGCCGGCTCGTCTACGCCCTGGCGACATCCTCCTGTTCAGCGACCATCCGGGACGGATCACGCACGTGGGCCTGTACGTGGGGGACGGCAGGTTCATCCACTCCACGACGTCCGGCGGCGTCACGATCGGCTCCCTCGACCCCGAAGCGCCAGCCTTCGAAGCCTGGTGGCTGGACCGGTGGGTCGGCGCGCGGCGGATCCTCGGTCCCTGACGCAGCGCGCGCGATCCTCCCCCATGATCCGAGGGCTGGGCCGCCGCGGTCGGGCATCAGGTCCGAGCGCGCCGCACGCTCGCCGGAAGCCTGGTGGGCGGGCGCCTCCGACCACTGCAACCTCCAGTTCACACGGCGTGTCGATCTAACGGGCTGAGGTCCGATCCTGGATGTCAGCCGAACACCCCTCACTGGAGACCGAGTGATCATGAGTGCACGACTCTTCGGCGCCCTCCTGCTCGTCGCCACGGCCGCTCCGCTCGCCGCTCCCACCGTCACTCCTGCACCAGCCACCGGTCGCAAAACGGCGCCCTCGTGCTCGACTCTCCTTTCGGGCTTCGAGGAGAAGATCGAACAGGACTACGCCGGCTACCGCCTCGAGGTGAAGGGCGAGCGGAGGCGCGCCTACGCCGCCATGGCGGACGACCTCGCGCGCCAGGCCGCTTCTGCGACCGGCGACGCTTGCTTCTTTGTCCTGAAGCGGTTCGTGGACTGGTTCCACGACCCGCACCTGTTCGTCTTCCAGTCCACGCAGCTCGATTCCGCCGAATCAGGACGACGCGCCAGAGCCGCCCGCCACGTCGCGCTCACCGAGCGCCAGGCGCGTTCGTACTTCACCGAGCGAGGCGACCGGCTTGATCCGATCGAGGGCATCTGGCACGATGGCCAGGGATTGCGGCTGGCCGTGGTGCCCGACTCGGCCGCGCCGGGCCGGTTCATGGGCATCGTCTTGACGCCGGATATGGCCCCCTGGAAGACGGGTACCGTACGCGCCACGATCGAGCGCCGCGGCGCCGGTCGATATCGCGTCGACCTCTTCGGCCGGAACTTCGCGCTCCGTCACCTCGCTGCCACGATTCACAAGCAGGTCGTGCTCGAGCTCGCGCCCGGCATGTGGGGAAAGGAGTTTCCGGCTCTGGCCACGCGTGGGCTCGTCGACCCCGGCGACGCACACCGGCCCACGCTCGTGCGGGACGGGAGCACCGTGATCGTCTCGGTCCCGAGCCACGATCCGCGCTTCGCCCCTGTCGTGGACAGTCTGGTTTCCGCCAACGGTGCGGCTCTGCGGTCGGCCGACCGGCTGATCGTCGACCTGCGTGGCAACGAGGGCGGATCCTCGTGGACGACGAACTCACTCCTACCGTTCATCCGGAGTCGCTCGGAGCGACCGTCCCGCTACGATGGTGACACCCTCGTGATGCTGTCGTCCCCCGACCAGATCGCGTATGTCCTTCGTGGCGGCTTCGGTCCCGACACGAGCGCCTTCGCGCGAAGCCTGATCCGGCGCCTCGAGGCCTCACCGGGTGACTTCGTCCGGTTCTCCGTCGACGACGACTCGTCTCCGGCGGACACGGTGTTTCCAGGCTCGGATCGCGTGGGGTTGATCACGGACGGCGGGACTGCGAGCGCCGGAGAGGTCCTGGTGCTGAAGGCGCTTCGCAGCACTCGAGCGCGCGTCTTCGGTCGGCCGACCGCGGGTGCGCTCGACTATCCGAGCGTCAACATCGTGCGGGTCCACCCGGATGAGAGTCGCTGGCTCCTGGGCTACCCGACCCTCGCCGCCAGCATCCGCCTTCCGAAGAACGGCATGCGCGGCAAGGGTATCGAACCCGACGTGAGGATCCCGGTCGAAGGGCTTTGGTCCACCATCGAAGATGTCGAGCGAAGACTGGGCGGCGGGAGGTGAGGCGGCAAGGCCGACATTCAAGTCTTCGAATCCGTCGGCCGGGCTGGACGCGGCGTGGCTTGGCACCGGGACCGCCGGCCCACGCGCACCTGCTTCCTGCTTGCCCCCCGGTGAGCAGAAGCCTACCGTCGCAGCACCATCGGGTGTGGAGCGTCTTTTTCGGGACCCGCCCATCGGAGCCGACGCGGGAGAGAGCGTGCCGGGAAGAAAGACGACGTTCACCGGCTGGAAGGCGGTGCTCGTGCTGGCTCTCCTGGTCGGCGTGGCCGCCTTCCGAGTCACGACGGCGCACGCCAGCCTCGACACCAGGGGGCGTGCCGCGCTGGAGATGTGGGTCCAGGACGAGATGATCCGACCCATCCTCGCCGATACGACCCGGTCGCTGCGCGACCGGGGTGCCGCCGCCCTGAGCGCGTCGTCCATCCGCATCCGGTCGCTGGCGGTGCGCGGACCGTTGAGCAACGCCGTGGTTCGCGTGGAGCTGGCCCCGAGCCCGGCGCTGCCTCCCGGGACCCGGCTGGTCCGGTACTACCGGGTGCGCTACACGCAGATCATGGGCTGGAGGCACCGCGGTAACGCCACCGTGCTGGATTGGTACCTGGCCGCCTTCTGAGCCCGGGCGGGACGGAATGCGTCTAGGATCCAGGGAGCGCTAGCCGGGGCACGCAGCGCTCCGCGCGAGAGCAAGGAGTCCCGATGGACCGGATGCGTCCCCCGCGGAAAGCCGCGATTCGTTGGATGACCTGACGGTCGCGACCGAGCTCCTCGCGGATCATGCCGACCGCTATCGCCTCGAGCGCGGCGTCGGCGCCGGGGGCATGGCGACCGTCTACCTGGCGGAGGATCTCAAGCACGATCGCAAGGTCGCCATCAAGGTCCTCCGGCCCGAGCTGACCGCCGCCGTCGGCGCGGAGCGGTTCCTGCGCGAGATCACCACCACCGCGGGCCTCCGCCACCCGCATATCCTGCCGCTGTTCGACTCCGGCCAGGCCGGAGGCGTCCTCTACTACGTCATGCCGTACGTCGAGGGCGAGTCGCTGCGCGATCGGTTGGATCGCGAGAAGCAGCTTCCGTTGGACGACGCGCTCCGCATCGCGCACGAGGTCGGCGACGCGCTCTCCTACGCGCACAGCCGTGGCGTGATCCATCGGGACATCAAGCCGGAGAACATCCTGCTCGAGAGCGGTCATGCGGTGGTCGCCGACTTCGGCATCGCACGGGTGGCCGCCTCGGCCGGAGGCGGGCGCCTCACCCGGACCGGCCTGTCCATCGGCACTCCCTCTTACATGAGTCCAGAGCAGGCGTCGGGCGAGGGGCCCATCGACGGGCGTAGCGACCTCTACAGTCTGGCGTGCGTGTTGTTCGAGATGCTCACCGGCGAGCCGCCGTTCACGGGTCCGTCCGTGGTGGCCGTCCTCGCCCGGCACGCGCTCGACCCGGTGCCGTCCCTGGCGCGGACGCGACCCGGTGTGCCCCCGCACGTGGCCGAGGCCGTCGAGAAGGCGCTGGCAAAGGCACCGGCCGACCGGTTTTCCACCGCCGAGCAGTGGATCCGGGCCCTCTCCGCGGGACCTCGCGGCGCGCGGGCCCCGGCGTCGGCGGCCGCTCGGGTCGCGACGGCACCGGGCCCGGCTCGCGCCGAAGGGGCACTCGCGCGGTCCATCGCGGTGCTCCCGCTCGCCAACCTGTCCGGCGACCCGGAGCAGGAGTACTTCGTCGCGGGCATGCACGACGCCATCATCGCCGAGCTCGCCAGGATCCGCGCGCTCACCGTGATCTCGCGAACCTCGGTGCTCCGGTTCAAGGACACGACCGAGCCCATCTCGGCCATCGCCGACCAGCTCGGTGTGGCGGCCGTGATCGAAGGCTCGGTGCTGCGGGCCGGCGATCGGGTCCGCATCACCCTCCAGCTGATCCAGGCCTCGCCCGAGGCGCACCTGTGGTCCGAGAGCTACCAGGGTGACCTGACCGACGTCTTCGCCCTCCACGGCGAGGTGGCCCGGGCGGTCGCCGGCGCCATCTCGGCGACGCTAACGCTCGAGGAGGAAGCGCGGCTCGGGACGGCCAGGGCCGTCGATCCCGAGGTCTACGACCTCTATCTGAGGGGCAACCACCTCAACCCGTTCGCGACCGACGAGGGCAAGAAGGCCATCCGGTATCTGCGCCAGGTGATCGCGCGCGCGCCGGATTTCGCTCCTGCCCGGTCGGATCTGGCGCGGCGGCTCGTGTGGTTCGCCAGTCTGGGCGTCGAGAATCCGGCCGTCGTGCTGCCGGAGGCGCTCACCGAGGCGGAGAAGGCCCATGCGATGGATCCCTCGTCGGGTGACGCGCTCGCCGTCACTGGCTACCTGAAGTTCGCGTACGACTGGGATGCGGCGGGCGCGCGCGACATGCTCGCACAGGCCCTCGAGTTGGAGCCCGGTAACGTGAACGCGCTGGTGGACGCCGCGTTCTACCACGGGACGCTCGGGGAGTGGGAGGAGGCCGATCGCTTGCTGGCGCGGGCGATGGAAGCGGACCCCCTGTCGCCCAACGCGATCCTCATCCGCGGTTGGGCGCACATGATGGCATACCGCTTCGAGGAGGCCCTGGGCTTCTGGGAGGCGGGCATGGAGGCTCACCCCACCTTCGCGTATCTGCCGATGTGGGCGTCCTTCGGCAACGTGTGTCTGGATCGCGACCGGGAGGCGCTGGCGTTGGCGCGGCGGGCCGAGCGACTCGATCCGGAATCCGTCAATCTCGACTTCACGAACATCCTCGGGTGGATCTACGCCCAGATCGGCGAAGAGGTGGATGCGCGCAGGATGATCGCCCGTCTCGCCACGCTCACCAGAGATCCCGGCACGGCATGGTGGCGCTGGACCCCGCAGCTGGCGCTCGGTGAGACGGAGGAAGCCTACGAGCCGTTCACCCTCGCATTCGAGGAGCGGAACCCCCTGCTCCCGATCCTGGCCCTGCACCCCATCTTCGCGGAGGCGCGCGCGGAGCCGC
>CAYXHP010000101.1:0-13829 GCA_964465015.1 uncultured Gemmatimonadota bacterium | reverse complement strand
GGGCTCATCAAGTTCGACCTCCTCGGCCTCGGGATGCTCACCGTGCTGTCCGACGCCCTGGCGGCCGTGCGCCGCACCCGGGGCTGGACGCTGGACCTGGCCGGCATCCCGCAGGACGACCCGGCCGTGTACGACCTGCTGTGCGCGGCCGACACGGTGGGCGTGTTCCAGGTCGAGTCCCGCGCCCAGATGAACACGCTCCCCCGGGTGAAGCCGCGCTCGTTCTACGACCTGGTGATCGAGGTGGCCCTCATCCGGCCCGGCCCCATCCAGGGCGACATGGTCCACCCCTTCCTGCGGCGCCGGCGGGGCGAGGAGCCGGTCACCTACCTGGACCCGCGCCTGGAGCCGGTGCTGGCGCGCACCCTGGGGGTGCCGCTGTTCCAGGAGCAGGGGATGAAGGTGGCCGTGGCCCTGGCCGGCTTCACCCCGGCCCAGGCGGACCGGCTGCGGCGGGCCATGGGCTTCAAGCGCTCCGAGCCCGCCATGCGCGAGGTGGGGCGTGAGCTCGAGGAGGGGCTGGAGCGGAACGGCGTCCCGCCGGACGTGCGCGAGAGGATCTTCCAGCAGCTCACCGCCTTCGCCAGCTACGGCTTCCCGGAGAGCCACGCGGCCAGCTTCGCGCTCCTCGTGTACGCCTCGGCGTGGCTCAAGCTCCACGCCCCGCCCGAGTTCTACTGCGCCATGCTGAACGCGCAGCCGATGGGCTTCTACAGTCCCTCGACCCTGGTGCACGACGCCCGCCGGCACGGAGTCGAGGTCCGGCCCATCGACCTGGCGCGCTCGGCGTGGGACTCGACGCTGGAGGCGAGGGAGGGCGGGGCGGCCATCGGAAGAGCCGGCGAGGCGGCCGGGAGCCCCTTCCCTCGGCCGGGCACGGGCAGCGAGGACCCGAGCCCGCTCCCGGACTCGGGTGACGGCGGATCGGCGGAAGCCGCGGCTCACCACGCCCTCCGCATCGGTCTCCGCCTGGTGCGCGGCCTGGGGCCGGCCGCCCGCGACCGCCTGGAGCGGGCCCGGGAGGAGGGGCCGTTCGCCTCGGTCGAGGACGTGGTGGGGCGGACGGGCCTCGGAGAGGCGGAGCTCCGCTCGCTGGCCGAGGCGGGCGCCTTCCGCACCCTGTGGCCCGGCCGCCGGGCGGCGCTGTGGGAGCTCCTGCGGCGACTGCGCGGGGACGCGGGCCCGCTGGCCCCCCGCCGACCCGAGATCTCCAAACAAGTGGTGGGATCATCCAGGTTGAAAGTGGGATTATATAGGTCCATGGTGGTATTTTCCCGGCAAATGGAAGGAAAATCCTACCCTTTGGCACCCCTCAGCCGGGCCGAGCGGATCGCCGCCGACTACCGGGCCACCGGCCTCTCCCCGGAGGGACACCCGATGGAGTTCTTGCGGGAGGCCCTCGACCGGGCCGGGGTGCTGTCGGCGAAGGCACTCCGGGAGCGCTCGGACGGCGAGGAAGTGCGGGTGGCGGGGATCGCGATCTGCCGGCAGAGGCCCGGCACCGCCCGCGGGGTCATGTTCATGACGCTCGAGGACGAGACGGGGTTCTCGAACTTCGTCGTCATGCCGGATGTGCGCGAACGCTTCGAGGTCGAGCTCCGCTCCCCGCTCCTCCTGGTCGAGGGGCGGGTGGAGAGGGAGGGGGACGTGATCAACGTCCTCACGCGGCGGATCGAGCCCCTGGCCCCACGCGCCGGGGCGCACCGGGTGCCGAGCCGAAACTATCACTGACGGGAGAGCCGACCCCTCCAACTGGCCGTGCGGAAGCCCGGACGCCTATTCTGTGCGTCTGACGTTCCGCCACGGCGCACCCGGATCCTCCGGGCGCGGCGCTCCGGGAGCGGCGCCGGTCCTCTGTGAACGAGCGGGAGGCGGTCGAGGTGAGGGAAGCCGACGCGCGAAAGCCCAAGATCGTGGACAAGCCGTGGGGGCGTGAGGTCTGGTACGCCCACACGGACCGCTACGCGGGCAAGGTTCTCGAGGTGACGGCGGGACACGCCCTGTCCCTGCAGAAGCACCGGGTCAAGCACGAGACGCTCTACCTGCAGAGCGGCCGCATGACCTTCACCCTGGGCGACGGCACCTTCGAGTGGCTCCCGGGCGAGCGGATCGAGATCCCCCCGGAGACCATCCACCGGATGGAGGCGCTCGAAGACTCGGTCATCCTGGAGGTGAGCACCCCCGAGCTGGACGACGTGGTGCGCCTCGAGGACCGGTACGGGCGGGCGGGGACCTGAGCCGAGTCTCCACGTGAGCGACCCCGGGTCCGAACTGGGCGGGCGGACCTACCCGCAGACCTGGCTCCTGGTGGAGGCCGTCGACGCCGGCCCGCGCCTGCTGGGCCAGGAGGTGGTCGATCTCTCCCCCGGCGCGATCGAGCTCCGGCACGTGGCCCGGGCGCTCCGCGGCTACGCGGAGGAGCGCGAGCACTGGCTCGTCCTCGACGAGGCCGAGCGCTGGACCCGGCTCGGAGCCGGCCACCGACGCGAGCTCTCCTTCGGTCCCGAGATCCGCTACTGGGTGGAGCACGACCGCCGGGGCCGCATCCACGAGGGGCGCCCGCTGCGTCACCTGGCCCTCCGCTTTCGGAGCGGCAGCCTGACCCCGGCCACCTCGGCCGAGATCGGACTCTACTTCTACGGCCGCCGGCCGGCGGTCTTCGGACTCATCGGGCCGCGGCGCATCCACGGCCTCATCGGCTTCGAATGGGAGCCCGTGGAGCAGGGGGACGTGCAGTGGCTCCTGGAGCGTGAGATGCGGGAGCGCCCGTGAGCGCCGGGAGCCGAGCGACGGCGGCGATCGTGCGCGCCGCCCGCGTCCCGGTGCGGGCGGAGTCCGACCATCGCTCGGAGATGGTGTCCGAATGGGTGTGCGGCGAGGTGCTGGACACGGGAGAGCGGCGGGCCGACTGGGTCCGGACCCGCGGTCCCGACGGGTACGAGGGGTGGGTGCACGGCGGCGGCCTGCTGCAAGTCGACGGGGCCACGGCCGAGGAATGGCGGGCGGGAGCGCAGCTCTACTCCCTGGGCATCCGCCTGGACGGACCGGACGCGTCGCCGGACGCCGGCGCGTTGTGGCCGACTCCGGCCTTCCTCCCCTGGGGAGCCCGCGCGCGGCCGGCCGGCGACGCGGTCCGCCTCCCGGACGGGCACGAGGTGAGGCCCTCGGAGCCCGGCCGCCTGGTGAACGATGCGGGGCGGCGACGACGCTTCCCCCCCGAGCCCTCCGGCCTGGTCGCGACCGCGTCGGCGTGGTGCGGCACTCCCTACGTGTGGGGCGGCCGGACCCGCGCGGGGGCCGACTGCTCGGGCTTCGTCCAGGCCGTGTTCGCCGCCCACGGCGTGGCGCTCCCGCGGGACAGCCGCGAGCAGCTCGCCGTCGGCCCGGTGATCGACGCGGCCCACCCGGATCCGGGGGAGCGGCGGGCCGGGGACCTCCTGTTCTTCGGAGGATCCGGGACGGAGATCACGCACGTGGCGCTCTGCCTCGGCGGCACACGGATCCTCCACTCCGCGGCCGCCAACGGCGCCGTGGCGGCCGACGACCTGGACGATCCTCCGGCGGCGCTCGCCGACCTCCCGGAACGGCTGAGGGGGGTGACGCGACCCCTCGGCTGAGAGGGTCGGCGAGAGCGCCGGGCTCAGCCCTCGATGATCACCACCGCGATCGCGCTCCCCCCCTCGTGCGTGAAGCTCAGGTGAACGCGGCGTCCGCCCGCTTCGCGCAGGCGCGCCGACGCGGTGCCGGAGAGTCGCAGGTAGGGTCGGGCGCCCGCTCCGGCCGCGACCTCGACCTCCCGCCAGCCGATGCCGCGCGAGAGTCCCGTCCCGAGGGCTTTCACGAAGGCCTCCTTGGCAGCGAAACGGGCGGCATAGCACTCGGCCGGGTTCTCGCGGTCCGAGCAGGCCGACCGCTCCTCCTCCGAGAACAGGCGATGGACCGCGCGCTCGGGCCGCCGCTCGAGGAGCCCGGCCATGCGGTCGGTGCGCACCATGTCGATGCCGATACCCACGATCATGGGGGGATCGTACGCCGTGAGCGGCGGTCGGGCCACGGTCCGGGCGTCGCCTTGTGGGCTGTTCGGGCGCCCGCGTATATTCGGCCTAGTTGAGAATGACTCTCAATCTTCTTCGTGGAGGACCGACGTGGACAGGCGATCACCCGGGCGGTGAGCGGCCACCCGTGACGACCTGGTCGGCGGTAGTGCTGGGCGTGGCGATCGCGGTGGGTCCCGCTGCCGCGGCGGGTCTCGCCACAGCGACGTTCGCGCCGGCGGGGCCCGCGGCGGCGTGGTCGCCCGCGCCGCCGGACACGGCCCTCCGTTCCGCGACCGCCCGTCGGCCCGAGGGCCGGTCCGGGGCCCCGGCGGTCGCCGAGCAAGCCGGACGGGTGGCGGCGCTCCTCGAGCTCGCCGCCGGCGAGTACGCGCTCGGCGTTCCGGCCGGGGGCGGCCGGGTGACCGCGGCGGGCGAATACGGCGAGGCCCGCGACTTCCTGCGCCAGGCGGCCGACCTGTTCGCCGGCCTCCCCGCGGACCGCCGGACCCCGGCGGCCGCGCGCCTCGACTCGCTCCGGACCCTGGTGGAGCGGACCGCGCCTCCGGCACGGGTCCGGGCACTGGCCGGTCGCGTGGCCCGCGACCTGGCCACGGGATGGGGCGCCGTGCTGCTTCCCAGTCCAGCGGCCCGGCCCTCGGCCGCCCGGGGCGCGGCGCTGTACCGTGCGGACTGTGCGGCCTGCCATGGAGCCCGCGGTCTCGGGGACGGCCCGGCCGGGGCTCACCTGGATCCTCCGCCGGCCGACCTGGCCGCGGCCGATCGGGCCGTCCGCGGCACACCGTCACACGACTTCCAGGTGGTCACGCTCGGCGTCCCGGGAACGCGGATGAAGGGCTGGTCGGACCAGCTCGGCGTGCAGGAGCGCTGGGACGTGGTGGCGTACGTCCAGACGCTCCGGTTCGGGGGCGCGCAGGTGGCCGAGGGAGCCGACCTCGCCCTGGGAGACAGCGCGGGCGGAAGCCCCGTGGCCTCCGAGCTCCGCGGGTGGTCCGCGCTCCCCGAGGCGGCCGGTCTGTCGGACCTCGAGATGGCCCGGCAGGTCCAGCGCCGCTGGTCGGAGGGAACGGGAGACACGCTCCCGTCGGGGAGCGCGGAGGCGGTGGTGGCCTATGCACGTGCCCTCCTGGGGAGCCCGGCCTCCGGCGTCCCGGGCGCCGGTCGGGCCGAGGAGCTGGGGCGGCGGATCACCGAGGCGGACTCCCTGGTCCGCGTGGCCGCCGTCCGGGGAGCCTCGGGAGATGGCGACGGGGCTCGGATCGCGGCGGTGGACGCGTACATGGTCTTCGAGGGGGCCGAGACCGGCCTGCGCTCGCGGGCTCCCGGGCTCACCGGCCGACTCGAGGCGGCGTTCGGCGCCTACCGTGACCTGGTCGCCTCCGCCGGATCGGCGGGTGGCCCGGACGGCGCCCGGATCGAGGCCGCCCGCGCCCAGCTGTCCGAACTGCTGGGTCGGGCCCGCGACGAGCTCCAGAGCCCGGTCACCGCCTGGTCCCTGGCCACCCAGTCCTTCTTCATCATCCTGCGCGAGGGCTTCGAGGCCATCCTCATCATCGGGGCCGTGCTCACCTTCCTCGCCCGGACCGGGCACGCGCGGCGGCGACGGGAGGTCCACCTGGGCGTGCTGGCGGCCGTGGCGGCCAGCTTCCTCACGGCCTGGGCTCTCCAGGAGGTGCTTTCGGTCACGCCGGCCAGCCAGGATACCCTGGAGGGCGCCACCATGCTCGTGGCGGTGGTGGTGCTGTTCTGGGTGAGCTACTGGCTGCTCTCGAAGATGGAGCACGACCGCTGGGAGGCCTACCTGCGGGGTCGCATGCAGCGGGCCCTGGGCGCCGGCGGGGGCCTCGCCCTGGCGGGCGTGGCCTTCCTGGCCGTGTACCGCGAGGGGTTCGAGACCGTGCTGTTCTACAAGGCCCTGCTGGGATTCTCGGGTAGCAGTGCGGCGCCGGTCGCGGGAGGCTTCCTGGTGGGCTGTCTGGCCCTGGCCGCGATCTACCTCGCCTTCCATCGGTTCGGCGTCCGGATCCCGATGCGCCCCTTCTTCGCGGTCACGAGCGGGGTGCTCTACTACATGGCCATCGTGTTCGCCGGCAAGGGTCTCCACGAGCTGCAGGAGGCCGGAGTGGTGGCCTCGACCCACCTGTCGGGCGCGCCGCACGTGGAGCTCCTCGGACTGTACCCGACCCTCGAGACGCTGGCGGCGCAGGCCCTGCTCCTCGGCCTCCTGCTGGGCGCGCTGTGGCTCACGTTCGGGCGCGGGTCCGACGTGGACCGGGCCGAGGAGCCGGGGAGCGTCGAGCGGGAGAGGGCCTCCGCCGCGGTGCGGGGGCGGGAACGGGAGCCCGACCCCGTGAGGCGGTCGGACGCGAGGGCGGACAGCGTCAGTCGCTGAACATCACGTGCGTCTCGTACGCCTCCATGATGTGGGAGCGTCCGAGCATCCCCAGGAGCCGCCGCGAGCCGTCTCCCTCGATCACCGGGATGAAGTCCAGGTCCCGCACGCCCATCTTCCGCATCGCCTCGAGCAGCGTCTCGTCCGGCCGCACCGTCTCGACGTCCTCCAGCATGAGATCGGCGGCCAGGAGCAGCCCGCCCATGTCCTCCTGGGCGACGCCGCGCGCGAGCTCCGGGTAGCTCAGCACCCCGACCAGCTGCAGGTCACGGTTCACGACCGGGAAGTCGGTCTGCCGGGAGAGGCGGAGCCGATTCAGGAGCTCCCGCACCGGCGCGTCCTCGCTCACCACATCGGGGTCGCGGTCGAAGCACTCGCGAACGGCCACGCCCTCCAGCACCGAGCGGTCGACGCCCTGGCTGATCTTCTCGCCCTCGCGCGCCAGGGCCAGGGTGTAGATGGAGTCGCCGTTCAGCCGCCGCGCCACCACGTAGCTGACCACGCACACCAGCATGAGCGGCAGGATGAGCCCGTAGTCGTTCGTCATCTCGAACACGATGATGATGGCGGTGAGTGGCGCGAACGTCGCCCCGGACAGGACGCCGGCCATGCCGGCGAGCGCGTACGCCTCCGGCCGGATGGCCAGAGCGGGGAAGAGCGACTTCAGGGTGAGGCCGAAGAAGCTCCCGAACGAGGCGCCGACGAACAGGGAGGGGCTGAACACGCCTCCCGCGCCTCCGCCGCCCATGCTGAGTCCGGCGGTGATCCCCTTGAGCAGGGCCACGGCCAGGGCCAGGAGGCCGGCCAGCTGGCCGAACAGCACCAGCTGGATGCCGGGGCGGCCGTTTCCGAGGAGCTGGGGATGGACGAGACCGGCCAGCGCCACCAGGAGGCCGCCCACGAGCGGCGGACCGAGCCAGGGTACCGGCACGCGCTCGGCGAAGTCGAGCGCAATGTAGAAAGCGCGCACGAAGAACACCGCCACCAGCCCCGCCGCGAGGCCCAGGACGAGGTAGAAGCCCAGCTGCCGCACCGAGACGAGCAGGAACTCGGTGGGGACGTTGAAGGAGGGGTGGCTGCCCAGGTAGGCGCGCGAGACGACCGCCCCGACGACGCTGGCCACGACCACGGGCGTGAGGGCCGCGACCGTGAAGGTGCCGAGCACGACCTCGAGCGCGAACATGACGCCGGCGATGGGGGCGTTGAAGGCGGCGGAGATCCCGGCCGCGGCCCCGCAGCCCAGGAGCACCTTCGTCCGGTTGGGCCGGAACCGGAACAGCTGGGCCAGCCCGGAGCCCACCGTCCCGCCGGCGAGCGCGACCGGCCCCTCCGCGCCCAGCGAGCCGCCGGCCCCGAGCGTGACCGCCGCGCACACGACCTTCATGAAGGTCCGCGCGACCGGGAGCTCGCCCCGCTGTCGGGCCACCGACACCATCAGGGTCGGGACCATCTCACCGCTCCCTCCCCCGGCCAGCGCGAAGCGCATCCAGCGGGCCACGCCGAGGCCCACCGGGACCAGGAGGAAGGCCGCCCAGCGTGGATCCGAGGCGAAGGAGAGATGGGAGAGCGCCCACACGGCGCCGTCCCTGAGGAGTCGCACCAGGGCGTAGAACCCGACGATGGCGTATCCGGAGCCGGCTCCGATCGCCGCGGCGAAGACGATGATGATCCAGTCCTCGTCCATGTCGCGGCGCAGTATGGCGTGGCCCAGTCGGCGCCACACCGGCCGGCCTCGCCGGTGCCGCGTGGGACGGGACGTCGTGGCGGTCGTCATGTGGCTCGGAGCGTGATCCCGCGTTTCATGCGGACGATGAAGGACCGAGTGCTTCCCCGACGCTTCGGCCCGGGAGATCCCGGGTCGGGGTGGCGTGCAGTATCGGGGTCGAGCCCGAACCCGGCAACGGGGCGTCGGCGCGTCGCGGCCGGCGAGCGGGCCGGGCGGGGGGCCCGCCGGAACTCACGTTGCTCCGGGGCCGGCTCCCCTCTATCCTCCACCGTCATGACGAACCCGCGGCCGACCTGACCGGACTCCCACGACTCCTTCTCGCGACGCCCCGATGGAGCAGACCGCCTCCACGATGCAGTGGATCGATCGCCTGGTCGATGCTCTGAAGCCAACCGCGCCGGACGAGGCCCCGGACGCCCTCGAGAGCTTCGCCCGGCGGCTCCTGGCGCGCGCTCCGGCAGACTTCCTGGAGGGGCGAGATCCCGATGCGCTCGCCGCGGACGTGGCCTCGCTGTTCGCCTTCGTGCAGGAGCGCGGGCCCGAGGAGATCGGGGTGCGCGTGCGCCCGGCGCCGGGACGCTCGCACCGGGCGGTGGTGGAGACGGTCATGCCCGACCGACCCTTCATCGTGAACACGCTGCGCGAATACCTGCACGGCGAGGAGCTGGCGATCGTCCACCTCCTCCACCCCGTGGTGACGATCGAGCGGGACGGGGAGGGTCGCATCACCGAGGTCCGGGGGCGCGATGCGGAGGGTCCGCACACCTCGGTCGTCCACGTGGAGGTGGAGGGCCGGCTGGACGAGGAGGCGGTCCGACGCGTCGAGGACGACCTGCGCTACCGCCTGCGTCAGGTGCGCCTGGCCACCGACGACTTCCGGGCCATGACCGCCCGCTGCCGCGAAATCATCGACGGTCTCGAGGCTGAGAAGGAGCGCGTGCCGTGGCGGGCCGCCGAGCTGGCCGAGGTGCAGGAGCTCCTGGCCTGGCTCGAGGACGGCTATTTCGTGTTCCTCGGCTACCGGGCGTACGACCTGGACGTCCGCAACGCGACGCGCTGGATCGTGGTGGAGGAGGGGACGGGCCTCGGGATCCTCCGCGAGGAGCGGACCTCCCGATACGCCAAGCCTCAGCGCCTCGAGGACCTGACCCCCGACCTCCGCGCCCGTGTCCTGGGCGGTCCGCTGCTCATCATCTCCAAGACCAACGCCGAGTCGCCCGTCCACCGGCGCGCCCGGATGGACTACATCGGCATCAAGAAGCTCGGTCCCGAGGGCGAGGTCGTCGGAGAGCGGCGCTTCCTGGGTCTGTTCACTGCCAAGGCGTACGCCGAGGACGCCTCCAACATCCCGATCCTGCGCCGCAAGCTGAAGGAGATCCTCGAGGCGGAGAGCGCCTCCAAGGGATCGCACGACTACAACCAGATCGTGCAGGTCTTCAACAGCATGCCCAAGGAAGAGCTCTTCCTGGCCTCGGTGCCGGAGCTCCTGGGCGTGATCGGAGAGGTGATGGCCACGGAGGGCTCGGACGAGGTCCGGGCGCTGGTGCGTCCCGATCCGCTGGCCCGTGGGGTCAACGTCCTCGTCATGCTGCCGCGCGAGCGCTTCTCCGAGGAGGTGCGACGACAGGTGCGCGCCGACCTCCTGGAGGCGTATGGCGGCGAGGTGCTGGACTACCACCTGGCCATGAATGGCGGCGACCAGGCGCGCCTCCATTTCTACCTGAGCACCGACCTCGAGGAGATCGCCACGGTCGACGTCCTGGCCCTCGAGGAGCGGATCCGCCGCTCCGTGCGCAGCTGGGAGGAGCGCCTCTCCGATGCGCTGGAGCGCACGGTGGACGTCGACACCGCGCACACCCTGGCCGATCGGCACCGGGCGGGATTCTCCCCCGAGTACAAGGCCACCATCGACGTGGAGACGGCGGTCGAGGACATCGGCCGCCTGGAAAGCCTCTCCGAGACGGGGCTGCAGCAGCTGTCCCTGGAGCGGGCGCCCGAGCGCGAGGGGAACGCCTGGACGCTCAAGGTCTTCGCGCCGCGCGGCATGTACGTGCTCAGCGACCTCATGCCCATCCTCGAGAACCTGGGCTTCCGGGTGATCGGCGCGGACAAGTACGAGCTGGGCCGCACCGGGGAGGTCGAGCGGACCATCCACACCTTCCAGGTCCAGACCCCGGCCGAGTGGGTGTTCGAGGCGGAGGAAGCCGCGGACCGCATCGTCGAGGTCTTCCGGGCCGTCCACGAGCGGCACGCCGAGGACGACCGCCTGAACTCGCTCGTCCTGTCGGCCGGCCTCCACTGGCGCCAGGTGGCGCTGCTCCGGGCCTACGCGGGCTACGCCTTCCGCATCGGCGCGGTCTCGAGCCGCGCCGGCGTGCGCCGGGCGCTCACGGGACACCCGGCAGCCGCGCGCCTCCTGTACGAGATGCTGGCCACCCGCCACGATCCCACCCGCACCGAGGATGGAGGGCCGGCCGTGGCCCGGCTGCGCGAGGCGTTCCGCGATGCCCTCGAGAGCATCGAGGGGATCCAGGAGGACCGGACGTTCCGGCGGCTCCTGAACCTGGTTCAGGCGACCGTGCGCACGAACTTCTTCCAGGCGGTGAGCCGGCCGCGCGCGGCCGGGCTGATCGCGCTGAAGTTCGATGGACGCCGCATCGAGTGGCTACCCTCGCCCCGGCCGCGCTACGAGATCTACGTGAGCGGGGGCCACACGGAGGGCGCCCACCTGCGCATGGACACGGTGGCCCGCGGCGGGATCCGCTGGAGCGACCGGAGCGAGGACTTCCGAGTCGAGGTGCTCGGCCTCGTCAAGACGCAGCAGGTCAAGAACGCCGTCATCGTGCCGGCGGGCGCCAAGGGCGCCTTCGTGGTCAAGAAGCCGCCGGAGGACCGCAAGGCGCTGCGAGCGGCCGCCGTGGCCAGCTACAGAGACTTCATCGGGGCCCTGCTCGACCTCACCGACAACATCGTGGATGGAGAGGTGGTCCACCCACCCCACACCGTGATTCGCGACGGGGAGGATCCCTACCTGGTCGTGGCGGCGGACAAGGGCACGGCGGACCTGTCGGACACGGCCAACGAGCTGGCCGCCGAGCACGAATTCTGGCTCGGGGACGCCTTCGCCTCGGGGGGCTCGCACGGCTACGACCACAAGGAGCTCGGGATCACGGCCCGCGGAGCCTGGGAGTCGGTCAAGCGCCACTTCCGCGAGATGGGGATGGACATCCAGGAGGAGCCGTTCACGGTCGTGGGGATCGGCGACATGAGCGGCGACGTGTTCGGGAACGGGATGCTGCTCAGTCGCCGCATCCGGCTCCTGGCCGCCTTCGACCACCGCCACATCTTCCTGGACCCTGATCCCGATCCGGAGACGAGCTTCGAGGAGCGCCGCCGCATGTTCGGCCTCTCCTCCTCGAGCTGGGCCGACTACGACGCCTCGCTGATCAGCGAGGGCGGAGGGGTGTTCGAGCGGGGTGCCAAGCGGATCCCGATCTCCGAGCCGGTGCGCGGCGTCCTGGGAGTCGAGGAGGAAGAGCTCAACGGGGAGGCCCTGATCCGGGCCATCTTGAAGGCCAGCGTCGACCTGTTGTGGAACGGTGGCATCGGCACCTACGTGAAGGCGAGCACCGAGACGCAGGGCGAGGTCGGCGACCCCGGAAACGACGACGTGCGGGTGGATGCCGACGAGCTCCGGGCCCGGGTCGTGGGGGAGGGCGGGAACCTCGGGTTCACGCAGCGGGGCCGGATCGAATACGCGCTGAGAGGCGGCCGGCTCAACACGGACGCCCTCGACAACTCGGCCGGCGTGGACATGTCGGACCACGAGGTGAACCTCAAGATCCTCCTGGCCCCGGCGGTGGCGGCGGGCCGGATGGAGATGGAGGAGCGCAACGGCCTCCTGGAGGCGGTCACCGAGGACGTGGTTCGGGACGTCCTCCTGGACAACGAGCGACAGAGCCTCGCGGTGAGCCTCGATGAGCACCGCGTCCACCAGTCGCCGGCGGAGTTCGGCGATGCGCTGGTGACTCTGGAGCGGGAGGGCCTCCTGGACCGGGCGCTCGAGTTCCTGCCCACCACCGAGGAGCTGGCCGAGCGCCTGGAGACCTCGCGCCACCTGACACGCCCCGAGCTGTGCGTCCTCCTGGCCTACGCCAAGATGCACCTGAAGCGCCACCTCCAGGACGCCGATCTGGCGCGCGACTCCGCCCTGGCCGACCTGCTGCGCGGGTACTTCCCCGAGCGCGCCGTCGGGGCCGTGGGCCTCGAGCGGGTCGAGGGCCATCGGCTGGCGCCCCGGATCATCGCCACGCGGCTCACGAACCTGTTCGTGGACCTCATGGGCTCGACCAGTCATCTGGAGCTGGTGCGCGAGACCGGGCGGCCGGCGGCCGACGTGGTGCGCGAGTGGTACGCGGCCTGGCGGATCGGTCGGACCGGCGAGCTGCAGGAGGCGCTGCGGGCCATGGAGGGGCACGTTCCGGCCGGGGTCCAGTCCCGCTGGTACGTGCGTGTGTCGAAAGCCCTGGAGCGAGCGACCCGGTGGCTCCTCTCCAACACCGACCCGGACTGGCCGGTGGCGCACAGGGTGGAGGAATACGGGCCCCGCGTGGACGAGCTGCGGCGGGCGCTCCCCCGGCTTCTCACGGGATCCAGCCTGGACGACTTCGAAGCGCTCCTGGGGTTGCACGCAACGGACGGGATGCCGGAGGACCTCGCGGCCGAGCTGGCCGGATTCGACCACCTGGAGGCCCTCCTCCCCGTGGCCGAGCTGGCGCGCGAGCGGGGGCTGGACGCCGTGCTCGTCGGCGAGGTGTTCTTCGGGATCGCGGACGACATCGACTTCCCGTGGCTGCAGGCGCGGCTGGCCTCGGCCACCGGCCGCACCCTGTGGGAGCAGCGGGCCGCCAAGACCCTGGCGCTGCAGCTCGAGACCGCTCGCATGCGGATCACGGCGTACCTGCTGGATCAGCTCGATGGCCTCGACGCCTCCTCCGTCCGTCCGGTCCTGGACGGGTTCCGCGAGGCGCACGCCGCCGACCTCGAGCGGGTGGGCCACGTCCTGGACGACGTGCGTGCCAGCGGTGACGCGGACCTCGCCGCCCTCATGGTGGCGGTGCACGCGGTCACCTCTCACGCGCTGGGCCGCAACGGTCGCTAGGCCGGGAGGCGCCGGCCGGCCGAGGGCGCAGATCGGGACGGTCCGAACGGCGGAAGGGCTCCACGCCGATGCACGAGCGGCCCGCCTGAGGCGGGCCGCTCGGGAACGGGCCGGGCGTACGGGCCGGCGGGCGCGGACCCCGGCGGGGCCCACGCCGCCGACCGGCCGCTCCTAGTAGGTCGACAGGTACTTGTCGACCTCCCAGTTGGTGACCTGGGCGATGTACTCGGACCACTCCTTCTTCTTCGCGGACGTAAAGTTCCGGAAGATGTGCTCGCCGAGCGCGTCGCGGAGCACCTCGTCGGCCTCCAGCTCCCCGATCGCCTCGCCGAGGTTGGCCGGGAGCGTGTCCATGTCGTAGCGGGCGCGCTCCTCCTCCGAGAGCTCCCACACGTTGGTGTCGACGGGCGGGCCCGGATCGATCTGGTTGCGGAGTCCGTCGAGGCCGGCGGCGAGCTGCACGGCCAGCGCCAGGTACGGGTTGCAGGACGGGTC
>CAYXHP010000100.1:0-6682 GCA_964465015.1 uncultured Gemmatimonadota bacterium | reverse complement strand
CGGGGAGACGAGACGCACCTGCCGGAGCTGGGCATGTACGTGTCGGGATACGAGGCGAGCGAGTTCGGGGTCGAATGGATGCGATTCGACGCCGAGAGCCCGCTGCCCGAGCTGGTTCGTACGGTTTCCCACGTCGCGTTCGAAGTCCCGGACCTGGAAGCGGCGCTCGAAGGACGAGAGGTGGTCATCCCGCCCAACTCGCCGTCGCCGGGTGTTCGAGTCGCCTTCATCGTGGAGAATGGTGCGCCGGTGGAGTTCCTGGAGTTGGAGGCAGCGCGGCCAGATCTTCACTCCGCCTGACACGGCGGCCGCCGCTTCGCCGCCTGCCCGCAGCGCCATGCCCGAACGGCTTCATTGCGGTCACGGAGGATCGATGACACGAGTCCGCGTCGAGAGCTTCTCGGTCTCGCTCGACGGCTATGGAGCCGGCCCGGGCCAGGACATCGACCATCCGCTCGGCGTCGGGGGGATGGAGCTGCACGAGTGGGTCCTCCCGACCCGCACGTTCCGACGGGTTCATTCGGGTGCCGAGGATGGGGCGACTGGAGTCGACGACGACTTCGCCGCGCGGGGCTTCGAGAAGATCGGCGCCTGGATCATCGGCCGGAACATGTTCGGCCCGATCCGCGGTCCCTGGCCCGACATGGACTGGAAGGGGTGGTGGGGACAGGATCCGCCCTACCATGTTCCGGTGTTCGTCCTGACCCACTACCCGCGGCCCACGATTCAGATGCAGGGCCACACGACGTTCCACTTCGTCACGGGCGGCATTCATGAAGCGCTGGAACGAGCGCGGGGGGCCGCCGCAGGGCTGGACGTGCGAATCGGCGGTGGGGCCAATGTCATCCGGCAGTATCTCCGCGCCGGACTCATAGACGAATTGCATCTGGCCTTCGCGCCGGTCCTGCTGGGCAGCGGGGAGCCTCTGTTCCAGGGCATCGATATTCGGGCGCTGGGCTACCGTTGCGTACGGTTCGCGGCCTCGGAGAAGGCTGTCCACGTCGTGCTCCGACACGAGGCCTCGTAGCGGCCGGGGAGTCATGCGCCGACCGGACCGCGTTGACTCGAGTGAGGACGCGACCCGAGGTTGGATGCATCACCCGCACGGGAGGCCCGTCATGAACCGAATGCACGTCGTACTCGGGCTCGCCATGGGCGTAATGGTCACCGCATGCACGCGCGGAGTGGACACCAACGGGGAGCGAGCCGCGCTGCTTCGAGCCGACAGCGCGTGGGCCGCGGCGGCGGCGGCCGGGGATATCGAGAAGCTGGGTACGTTCTGGGCCGAGGACGCCGTGAACTACTTTCCCGGCGCCCCGGTGGCTTCCGGGCGCGGAGCCATTCTGGGCCTCGTCGCGAGGAACCGGAGCATGCCTGGATTCAGGGTGACGTGGAAGGCGACCGAAGCCAGGGTGTCCGAGGGCGCAGACCTGGGCGTCACCCGAGGTCCCTTCCAGCTCACGACCTCCACGCCCGACGGAACGTCGGTGACCAGGTCCGGTCACTATGTCGCCGTGTGGCAGAAGAGCGCCGCGGGTGACTGGGAGTGTATTGTCGAGAGTTCGATCTTCGGACCTCCGGCCGACGAAATGAAAGGCAGCTAGGGAGCGAAGCCTCCCGGCCCGTGGGCTCCGGTAGAGAGAGCTGATGGCCGGATCTCATCCCCGGCACTGGAGGTGGACCCGGTGAGCGAACCCTTCAAGATCGCGGCAGTCCAGGCTGCCCCCGTGTTCCTGGACCTGGCCGCAACGGTGGAGAAGGCTTGCCGGCTGATCGAAGACGCCGCGGGCGAGGGAGCGAAGCTCATCGCGTTTCCCGAGGCGTTCGTTCCCGGATACCCGCTCTGGGTGTGGTTCATTCCCCCGGGAAAGACCCATCCACTCCGTTCGCTCTACTCGAAGCTCCACGCGAACTCCGTCGAGGTCCCAGGTCCGGAGGTGAGCCGTCTCGCGGAAGTCGCGGGAGATCTCGGTGTCACGGTGGCGATCGGCGTGAACGAGAGGAACTCGGAGGCCAGCGACTCGACGCTCTACAACACCCTTGTGTATCTCGGGCCGGGCGGACAGATACTCGGCAAGCACCGCAAGCTGATCCCCACGGCCGGGGAGCGACTGGTCTGGGGGCAGGCTCCGGGATGCGATCTCGAGGTGTTCGACCTCCCATGCGGCCGGATCAGCGGCCTGCTGTGCTGGGAGAATTACATGCCCCTGGCCAGGTACGCTCTTTCCGCATGGGGGGAACAGATCCACCTGGCCCCGACCTGGGACCGCGGCGAGCCCTGGATTTCCACGATGCGGCACATCGCGAAGGAGGGGCGTTGCTTCGTCGTGGGCGCTTGCCAGGCCTTCCACAGGGACGACGTGCCCGAGGACCTCGAGTTCGAGTCCGAATACCTGGCCGATGTCGAAGGCTGGATCAACCCGGGTCTGAGCCTGATCGTCGACCCGGATGGGAAGGTCGTCAGTGGGCCCCTGGAGGCCGAGGAGGGCATCCTGTACGCCGAGGTACAGCCCCATCAACTCGTCGGACCACGCTGGCAACTCGACGTCGCGGGGCATTATGCGCGCCCGGACGTTTTCGAGCTGCGAGTTCGGCGGGGAGCCAGGCCCATGC
Source organism: uncultured Gemmatimonadota bacterium (assembly GCA_964465015.1). Lineage (GTDB taxonomy): Bacteria > Gemmatimonadota > Gemmatimonadetes > Palauibacterales > Palauibacteraceae > Humimonas. Next base: position 4,069 of record CAYXHP010000100.1, on the reverse strand, counting down.
TCACGGAGCTGGACGGAAACGACGAGAGCGAGGAAGCGAATTCCGTTTGAGGCTAGATCGCTGGCAGGTCGAGCCGCCGGCGGACGTACGACGCTCTACACACCTACCTGGGACCCGCCCTGGTCGGCTCGGTGGCATGGTGGACCGGCAGCGCTCTGGCGGGCTGCGTGGCGGCGATCTGGCTGAGCCACATCGGACTCGATCGCCTGCTCGGCCTCGGGCTCAAGTATCCGTCTGGATTCGCGGATTCGCACCTGCCGGTATTCGAGAACAGCGGTTGAAGGTGGGCCCCACACTGAACCAGCACCGGTGACGGGGAAGTATCATCACGTTGGGATTCCCACCGACGTTGTTTCGGCCCGGCAGGGACGTCTGATCCCTCCGCGGCCAGGTCTTCGTAGGGGCGTTTCCGGGCTACGTCGAGGACGCCATGATGACGCGTCCGACGAACCCATCGATCTCTACCCCAGAGGCGATGATGGCGGACGTTGATTCCCGCGTGACGATCCACATGGCGGCCAGCCTCGATGGCTTCATCGCCCGAAAGGACGGGAGTGTCGATTGGCTCGAGACCTCGGACGTCTTCGAAGGCGGGGAGATGGTCGGTCCGGAGGCCATGCGGGACTTCCTGACCACGATCGACTGCTACGTGATGGGATCCAGGACCTACGAGACCGCACTGGATTTCGAGGCGAAGGGCTTCGGATGGTCGTACGGCGACAAGCCCGTCTTCGTCCTCACCAGCCGGGAGCTCCCGAAGCGCAGGGATACGGTCCAGTTCTACAACGGCGATCTCGGGGACCTGTTGAACGGGCGCCTGAAGCCGGCTTTCCGAACCATCTGGTTGGTGGGCGGCGGGGCCGTCTCGGGTGAGTGCCTTCGGCTCGGCCTGGCCGACGAAGTTCGCTACTCGATCGTGCCCATCCTCATCGGTGAGGGCATCCCCTTCTTCCAGGGACTCGACAGGGACGTGGAGCTCCACCTGCTGGAGGTGAAGGGGTACAGGAATGGCATGGTCGAGCTGCGCCACGAAGTCCGAAGATAGGCGAGGGCGGTCAGTGGACCTGGTGGAGAGCGACGTGACGCCCGTTCGACGCCTGACGAAGTGGAGCCACATCGGACCCGCGCTCTGCCTGGGCTCGATCGAGCCCGTGGGCCGGCTGGACAGGCAGGCCTTTCTCGAGTGCATCCCCACGTTCGAGAAGGACTTCGGTGGCCCGTTCACCCTGGAGTACTCGCTCCACGACTGGCACACGAGCGTTCGAAACGGAGTGGCGTGGACCAGCCTGGTGAACGACGGGGTCCTCGCCGTGAAGGGGCGGGCCCCCCGGCACATGCGGTGGAACGAGTCGGGCGTCCTGGTCCGGCAGCCCGACGGCACCTGGTTGATCGACCGGTATCATTCGACCTTCCTGGGCTTCCAGCACCCGGATTCGGCCGGCTCCTGAGCCGGCCCGACGCACGCTTCCCGGCGGGCGCGCCCGCCCCGAAGAGCCTGGCGGCGGTTTCACACGTCCCTCCCACGCTCGGGTTCCGATCGCGGGCGCAGGGGCCGTCAAGCGACTGGGGATGCTGCTCTTACGACCTCCACCACGCGACCCGACGCTGGACGGCGGACCCCGGTACGCTTGCGCCATCCGCAAAGCGTTCGCATGTCGGGTCCGGTCGTCGACCCATTTCGAACGCATCGAGAGAGAGGTACCTGGCCATGCTCAAAGCACGCCGTGTTTCCCTGCTCGCCTGCCTGTCCCTGGCCCTGCCGGTGGCGAGCGTGGCGCAAGTGCCGACGGGGCAGCTCACCGGTGCCCTGAAATGGCGCAGCGTGGGCCCGTACACCGGGGGACGCGTCAACACGGTCGCCGGCATCCCCTCCGAGCCCAACGTCTATTTCATGGGCACCGCGGGCGGGGGGGTGTGGAAGACCGACGACTACGGCCACAGCTGGAAGAACCTCTCCGACAGCGCCTTCGCGACCGGCAGCATCGGCGCCCTCGCGATCGCGCCCTCCGATTCCTCAATCCTCTACGTGGGCACGGGCGACTCCGGTCCCCGAAACACGGTCCTGACCGGGGAGGGGATGTACAAGTCCACGGATGGCGGTAAGACCTGGTCCTTCATCGGCCTGGGCGCCACCCACATCATCAGCTGGATCCTGGTAGATCCGAAGAATCCCGACGTGGTGTACGTGGCGGCGCTGGGCCACCTGTTCGGGCCCAATCCGGAACGGGGCGTGTTCAAGACCACCGACGGCGGGAAGACCTGGAACAAGATTCTGTTCGTCGACAACGAGACCGGCGCCATCAGCCTGGCGATGGACCCGACCGATCCGAGCACGGTCTACGCGGCCATGTGGCAGATGTCGCGCAGCCACTGGACCTTCTCGAGCGGCGGACCGGGGAGCGGCATCTACAAGACGACCGACGGGGGCGCGCACTGGACGAACATCTCGCACCGGCCCGGGCTGCCGACCGGCATCTTCGGCAAGGTGGGCCTCGCGGTGGCGCCGAGTCAGCCGAAGACCGTGTACGCGCTCATCCAGGCGGACTACCAGGGTCAAGCGGGCGGCCTGTTCCGGTCCGACGACGCCGGCCAGAGCTGGAAGCTGATCAACAACAGCATGGACATCACGCAGCGCGCCTTCTACTACAACACGGTCTTCGTGGACCCCACGGACGCGGAGACGATCTACCTGCCCAACGTCGGGCTCCACGTGTCGCACGACGGTGGCAAGACGCTCAAGGCCCTCCATCCGCCGCATGGCGACAACCACGTGATGTGGATCAATCCGAAGGATCCCCAGACGTTCATCGAGGGCAACGACGGCGGCGCGACCGTCACCCAGAACGGCGGCAAGGCCTGGAGCTCCGAGAGCAATCAGCCCACCGGACAGTTCTACCACGCCAACCTGGACGACCAGTTCCCGTTCCACATCTACGGAGCGCAGCAGGATCGGGGCTCCGTCGTGGCGCCGAGCGCCGTGGCCGCCGGGGGCATCCCGCCGGTGTGGGAGAACGTGATCGGCGGAGAGATGACGTGGGTGGTGCCGACGCCGGGCCGGCCGTGGATCTCCTACGGCAGCGGATACGACAGCAAGGAGTGGAGGGAGGATCGCCGGAAGGAGCTGGTCACCAACGTGAGCCCCTGGCCTTCCTACAAGTTCGGAGTGGCGGGATCCAAGCAGAAGTACCGCTACGGCTGGATCCATCATCCCGTGGTGTTCGCGCCCGGGGACTCGAGCGAGCTCCTCATGGGAGCCAACGTCCTGTTCGAGACGCACGATGAGGGCATCCACTGGAAGGTGATCAGCCCGGACCTCACGCGTCACGACACGACCAAGATGGGGCGCCCGGGAGGTCCGATCAGCGCGGACGTGACCGGCGAGGAGATGTTCGGCACGATCGCCTCGATCGCCCTCTCGCCCCTCTCGGACAGCGTGATCTGGACCGGCTCCGACGATGGCCTGGTGTACGTCTCGACCGACGCGGGCGGCAACTGGAGCCAGGTGCGCCCGCCGACGCTGCCGACCTGGTCCACGATCACCTGCATCGAGCCTTCGCACACCGACAAGGGCACGGCCTACGTGTCGGCGAGCCGGTTCGACTGGGACGACTTCCACCCGTACGTCTACAAGACCACCGACTACGGCAAGCACTGGACGGAGCTCACCACCGGCCTGCCGGACGACCAGTACGTCGAGAGCGTGAGGGAGGACCCGGGCCAGTCCACCCTGCTCTTCGCCGGAACCAGCGCGTCGGCGTACTTCAGCCTGGATGGGGGGCAGCACTGGCAGTCCCTGGCCCTCAACCTGCCAGCCGTGCGGGTGAGCGACGTGGAGATCCAGCCCCAGCAGCACGCCGTCGTGCTCTCCACGTTCGGGCGCGGGTTCTACGTGCTGGACGACCTTCAGTTCGTCGAGCAGCTCGCGGCCGCGCGGGTGGACAGCGGAGCGGCCCACCTGTTCCAGCCGCAGCAGGCCTGGCTGGTCACGCGCCGCGGGGGCGGATTCGGCCCGCGGGGTGCGGAAGGCCAGAACCTGGCGGCCGGCGCCACCGTGTTCTTCCACGTGCCG
>CAYXHP010000099.1:0-8535 GCA_964465015.1 uncultured Gemmatimonadota bacterium | reverse complement strand
TCGTAGTCGATCGGCTGCAAGGAACGGCGATGGGGAGGGGGAGAGGGAAGGCAGCGGTGGAGGCGGCGACGGGCCGCCGGTACCCCCGACGAGCCGGAGGACGCGCGAGGCACAAGTCCCCCGGCCGCGTCCCGGGGGAGCGCCGCGCAGCCGGATCCCCCGGGGACGAAGCCGGTCAGCCCGCCCGGAGGAGGTCCTCCCGTCCCTCGACCGTGAGGAGGCGCTCCTTGAACTCGATGCCCCCGCCGTAGCCGCCCAGCGTTCCATCGCTGCGAATGACGCGGTGGCAGGGCAGGACGATGGCGATGGGGTTCCGGTTGAGCGCGTTACCCACCGCCCGGGAAGCCCGCGGCCGGCCGATGCGGCGCGCCAGGTCCGAGTAGGCCACCACTTCACCGTAGGGCACGTCCCGCAGGGCCTCGAGCACGCGCTTCGAGAAGCGGGGCAGCGCCTCGAGGTCCACCGGAAGGTCGAAGGCCTCCCGTTCCCCGCGGAAGTACTCGCCGAGCTGTCGCTCGGTCTCGACCAGGAGGGGGTGGTCCGGGCTCTCGACGGTGGGCCGGCCCGGAAGGAGCTCCCGGAGCTCTCGCTCGAAGCTCGCGTCATCGGGTTGCAGCCACGAGACGCGGACCAGGCCGCGATCGGTGGCGGCGGCGTACATCCGGCCGAAGGGGCTGGGGAAGCCCCTCCAGCGCATCGCCCCTTCCTCGGCGTCGGCGGCGACCACTTCCCCGAGGAGGCGGAACTGCGTCGCCTCCTCTCGGCAGCCCTCGCACTCGGCCAGGTGACGCGCCACGGCCAGCTCCGCCTCCGGCTCCAGCTCGCCGGCCACGAAGGCCAGCAAGCCCTGCTCCGACACCCAGCACGGCTGACCGATCATCCCTGCACCTCCTGCTCCCACATGGCGAACAGCTCCGAACGGAGCCGCTTCATTCCCTGGTAGACGTTGCCCCGGGCGCTCTCCTCGGAGCACTCGAGTCGCGCCGCGATCTCGGCGTATCCGCGTCCCTCGGCCCACCGCATCCACACCGCCTGGCGCTGCTTGGCGGGTAGACTCGCCACGTGCTCGCGGACCCGTCGGCGGGCCCGTTCACCCAGCCCGCCCAGGCGGGCGTCGGGAGCCGGGTGCGGATCCGCCGCCAGGTGCAGCGCGCGGCCCTCGAGAACGCTCCGGCGCCGGCGGTCGGCCGCGAGCCTGTCCAGGGCGGCGTTCGTCGCCACCCGGTACAGCCACGCACGGAGCGCCGGGCCCTGGCTGGCGTCCGGGGGGCTCCGGTGCGCGGTGATCCACACCGACTGCAGGCAGTCCTCGGCCTCGTCGGTCGTTCCGAGCATGCGCTCGAGGTGCCGGCGGAGCTCCGCGTCGTGGAGCTCCATCCAGGCGGCTACGTCGGCTCGCGGCTCCACGAGCGCGGCGCCTCCTCCCATCACGGCAGGAGGCCGGCGATCCGACCCAGCCGGTCCAGGAACAGGACCGGGCCCACGAAGCACACCACCGTCAACAGCGCGGCCCCTGGCAGGAGTCTCGCGATCCACCCCGCGCGTCCCTTCATGTGCGCCTCCCCTCGGGTCCGTCGGTCGTCCCGCGCGGCGCGTCCGCCCCGTGCGGGCGCCCCGTCGCTCTCGTTCGGTCAGAAGACGACCGGGAGGCGGCTGGCGTGAAAAGCCGGCGCGCGCGAACGTGGCCTGGCCGTGCCGGCAGGGTCATATTGATGGCCGGCCCGGCCGGTACCGATCGGAGCCGATCGTGCCGTCGAACCCTCTCGCACCCTCGAGCCCCTGGACTCCGTTATGCGTGCGATCCTCCGGACCGCGACCCTTCTCCTCGTCGCACCCTCCGCCGGTCTCGTCGCGGCGAGCTTCCACGCTGGCCCGACGCCCGGGCCGGACACGGCTCCCGAAGCCCGCGCGCCGACCGTGCCGGGTCGTCGGGCATCCCTCGCCCGGGTGGACACCACCGGCCCGGTGTCCGTCGCGGCCGAGCCCGGCGAGCGGCATCTCCGCAACCTCCGCATGCTGACCTTCGAAGGCCAGAACGCCGAGGCGTACTTCGACCACGAGGACCGGCGGCTCATCTTCCAGTCCACGCCGCGCGGCGCCGGCTGCGACCAGATCTACGTCATGGACCTCGATGGCCGCGGCCGGAGCCGGGTTTCCACCGGGAGCGGGAGGACCACCTGCGCCTACTTCTTCCCGGACGGGAAGAGGATCCTGTACAGCTCCACCCACCTGGCCGGTCCGGAATGCCCACCGCGGCCCGACTACAGCCAGGGCTACGTGTGGCCGCTCTACGACTACGACATCTTCACGGCCGACCCGGACGGGTCGAACCTCCGGCGGCTCACGACGACGCCCGGCTACGACGCCGAGGCCACGATCTCCGAGGACGGCGAGCACATCGTGTTCACCTCGGTTCGGGACGGCGATCTCGAGATCTACACGATGGATCCCGACGGCGGCAACGTACGACGGCTCACTCACGAGCCGGGCTACGACGGCGGGCCTTTCTTCTCGCCCGACGGCGAGCTCATCGTCTACAGGGCCTACCATCCGCGAGGTGAAGAGGAGCTGGCGGACTACCGCGCCCTCCTGGCCCGTGGCCTGGTGCGTCCCACGGCGATGGAGCTGTGGATCATGAACGCCGACGGGTCGGGGAAGCACCAGATCACGCACGCGGGAGGGGCCAACTTCGCGCCGTTCTTCCACCCCGACGGCCGCCGCATCATCTTCGCCTCGAACATGCGCGATCCGACCTCGCGCGACTTCGACCTGTACCTCGTCGGCGTCGATGGCACGGGACTCGAGCGCGTGACCACCAGCCCCGAGTTCGATGGGTTCCCGATGTTCACCCACGATGGCCGGACCCTGGTGTTCGAGTCCAACCGCCATGACGCGGAGCCGGGAGAGACGAACGTGTTCCTGGCGGACTGGGTGGAGTGAGGGGGCCCGGCTCAGGGCGGGGTCGAATCGTGGCGGGGGGTGCTCGCGGGTCGGTGGGCCGCGGGCGCGGCGTGTGAGCGCAGCACGCCCTCGATGAGCATCTCCTGCGCTCGGGTGAGGGAATCGAGACCTACCAGGCGCATGTTCTACTCCATGTGTGGGACGATGAGCTTCCACTCGGCTGCCGTGTGCGCCCCGGGTGAGGGAGCCTCGTGACACGCGCTGCACTTGCTCTCGAACACGTCCTTCTCGGGGCCGGGTGGGATCTCTCCGGGGGAGGCGGCGGGGAAGGCGTTTCGCTCGAGGTAGGCCAGCAGGGAATCGAGCTCGGTCCGGTCGGGGACCGCTCGGAACCGGACCGAAGCCCTAAGGTTCCCACCGTCGAGGCGGTCGAGCACAGGTCCATGGACGCGTCGCTGCACGAGCCGCATCCGGAGCACCATGGCGTTGAGGATGGCGGGCCACTCGGTGGCGGCGTGGAGCTGTGGCGTGACGAGCCAGTGGCACTGCGTGCAGTAGGTCTGGAGGACTCCGGCTCCCGCGCTGTTCGGCTCGGGGAGATCGGGTGGGGTGAGGTCGGTGGGCGTGAGCCCCCGGCCGAGCGAGGCGATCGTCCTCCACCGCTGTGGCGGCGGCAGGGACGCGAAGGGCGGCCCCGCCAGCTCGGCGACCACGCTGTCCGATTGCGCCACGATGGCGGAGTCCGACCGGAGATCTCGGCCCGCGAGGCCACCGCTGCCGGAGCAGGAGGCGACCGCCAGGCACGCCAGTCCGGAAAACAGCAGGGCGGCCGGCGAGAGCTCGAGGAGCGGCGGCACGAGCGGAGAGCCACGCCCCCGGTGCGGCGCGGCGCGGAGTCGGTGGATCGGGACGGTGTGCGGGCCGCTCCCGGCCCGGAGAGGACGGTCTCGCCCTCGGTGTCGCTCTGCGGTCATGGGACCATCGTGGGCCGGCGGGCCTGGCCGGTCTGTCGGGACTTGCCGGCCATGGCCTGTAGGCGATCTCCCCACGAACTCGGGCGGCCAGAGGGGCCTAGTGGACCTCCGGGCCGCCGCGCCGTGGGTCGACCACGAAGCGACCCCGAGCCGGCATGACGACCCGGGGCAGCGTCCCCGCGTTCATGACGCTGTCCCGGTCTATGATTCCGTTGCGCCAGAGCAGGTAGGCCACGACGGCGTAGACCTGGTCGCTGTCCAGGCTGCCCGGCCCGTCCTGCGGCATGGCCTTTCGCATGTAGCTGAAGAGGGTGGGAGCGTAGGGCCAGTAGTTTCCCACGGTGGGGAAGTAGTAGCGGAGCTGTCCGAACGGAAAGCCGGGAATCCGGTCCTTCGGTTCGGTCACCAGCGGGCGCTCGGGTCCGTTCAATCCGGTCGGGCCGTGGCACGAGGCGCAGTGGAGCGCAAATACGGCCGCGCCCTGGGCCACGGTGCCATGGCCGGGGGGAAGGCCGTTGCCATCCGGCTGCACGTCGATGTCCAGGGAATCGATGAGGGCGGTCGAGGCAGGCTCGCCGAAGCCGAACCGGGTGGGCAGGCGCCCCGAGGAGGCCGCGGCCGTCGTCAGGGGGGAGCGGCTGGCGTCGATGGGTGGAACGGGGAAATCGGCCGGATCGGTCGGCCCCCGGTCCGTGGAGCGTCCTCTCGTGCCGCACGCGGCCAGCGGCACGAGGGCCGTGAGCATGACGACGAGCCGCGAACCGCGACGACGCATCACACGCTCAGTGGCGGGGGCCGAGCGGGATCGGAGCGTCGGCCGCCTGCCGATGCGCGGAGTCGTCGCCCAGCTTCACGTGCGCCATGTCGCTCACTCGGGGACCGCCGGACTCCACCGTTCCGGGAATACCTGCGTCCAGCGCCTCCATCATACGCCGCGGATGGAGGTTCAGCCACCGCTCGCCGCCGGCGTGACCCTCCGGCATCCGGACGCGATGCCACCGGCCGCGGTCGGTTCCGACGCTCGGCTCGGAGGGCGAGGCGAGCCCGCTCCTCCACGACGTATTGCGCCCGACGAGAGCCTTCAGCACTCTAGTGACCGTCCAACCAGGGCCATGGTGATACTGGCGGACGGACGCGCGCGCTCGGTCGGACGGTGATGGCGTCCGTTCGTGGGGCAAGGTCGATAGGAGCGTGTCCGGATCGGGGATCGGACGCGCCACAGCGAATGGAGGCAGCATGGCGAGAGAGGGAGTCTCGGAGGAGCACCCCGTACCGTCATCGGGGGGCGGGAAGATCCGGTGGTGGGCGGCGATGGTGCTGGGATTGACGGTCGTGGGGGGTGTGGCGGTCGCCTGCGGGCAGGGAGGTCAGGGGACCGATCAGTCCGTGCAGAACGCCACCATCGTGGCCCATGCCGACAGCTTCATCGAGGATCTCGCCGGTCCGCAGTTTTCGCGGCTCAGCCGGGCGCAGCGCTGGCGGGCCGTGGCCTCTCTCGGAACCGGGCTGCCGCCTTCCGGGTTCACGCCGGACTCGCTGCCCGAGACCGGTAGCACCGGCGCCGGTCTTCTCCAGGCGTACTGCACGCAGTGTCACTGGCTGCCCACGCCCCAGATGCACTCTGCGGCGGAGTGGCCGATCCTCCTGCGGCGCATGGTCCTGCGGATGAACCTGCTGGAGCATCGCGTGAACGGGCCCTTCCTGCAGCGGATCGGCGGCGAGCAGATGCGCTCGGCCGTTACCTTCCGCTCGGTGCCGTCGGAGGACCAGCTCGATTCACTGCGAGTCTACCTCACCCGCAACGCGCTTCCGGTCGCGAAGCCGGGCGAGGTTCCGTCGGGGTCGCAGGCGACGCTGTTCCAGAGCCGCTGCACGGTGTGCCACCAGACCCCGTCTCCGAAGGCGCACACCGCCGCCCAGTGGCCATCGGTCCTGTCCCGGATGCAGAGCAACATGAATCTCATGCAGGTCGATACGCTCAGCACCGACCAGTTGGACTCGATCGCGGCGTTCCTGAAAGCTCACGCAAGGCGCTGAGGAGAAGGCGACGGTGGAGTTCGCGGCCACCCTGCCCGCGGGCTCTCCGTCGCCGCCTCTCGCGGCGGCGATGAAGCGCTCGTGCCATTCGGTGCCGGCGTGGGGAATCGAGAATCGAGAGAGGAAGTCATGAGAGTTACGCAGGCGTCCACCGCACTGGTGCTGACGATCGGACTGGCTCTGAGCGCGTGCGGGGGCAAGGGAGGGACCGGCAGCGCATCGAGCGCCGCCCGGGACACCAGCGCCCGGGCCTCGCGCGAGCAGGTGCCCGACTCTGTGCGTCAGCAGCTGGATAGCGGCAACGCGGCCTACCGCGCCAAGGACTACGAGACGGCGCGGCGTCACTACGGTGCCGCCACCCGCATGGCACCGAACTTCACGGCCGCGTGGTTCGGCGTCTACATGGCCGCGACGGCTCTCGGAGACACCGCGAGCGCGGATTCGGCCAAGTCGCATCTGGGCGGGATGGGTCAGGCGGCGGGCATGCACAATGTGCCGCACGCCGGCATGATGCCGCCGGGCGGGATGCCCCACGGCACCACGGGAGCCACGCCGCGGCACGATTCGGTCTGACCGCGACCCGGCGTGGAGGCGCCGATGCGCCTCAAGCCCGATCGGAGCTCGCCGGCCCTGCCGCCCGAACGCCGTCCGCGGCCGGCTGTCTCCACCGCCGCGAGAGCTCGCCCATCAGGAGGCGCAGGATCCCACCGAGCCGGAAGTTTCGCAGGAAGGCCCCGGGCGGGAAGAGCTCGGTCTTGTCGTTCACCGTCGACTCGGAGAAGGCCCGGATTTCGCCCAGGAGCGCCTGGTGCGTCTCGGGATCGAGCCGCCCCCCGGCCTCCCGGATCCGGCGCCTGAGCGACCGGGCCTCGGCGAGACGTCGGGTCACGGCGGCGGCCCGGCCGGGGTCGATCCGACCATGGCGCAGCTTGAGGTCGTTCAGGCGCTCGGCCGCGTCGTAGGTGGCGCTCACGATCTCGGTGCGGGTCATGGCGTCGGTCTCGTAGTTCAGGATCGACTCCCAGTCCTCCTGCTCGAGCAGCGCCCTGTGCTCGGCCAGGGTGTGGGCGCGCAGCCGGTAGCCGTGCTCGTCGGGCCGCTCGAACCCCACGCTGCCGGGGTCGATGAACGGCCCCATGGGCGTGATGAAGGCGGACAGGCGCCCGTCGGTGCGCCGGAACAGGTCCTCGATGGCGTCGACCGTTCGCATCACGTGGTCGTGGGTCTGTCCCGGCAAGCCGACCATGTAGAAGAGATCGAGCCCCTCGCAGCGGCTGGCCAGCACGGCCTCGATCCCGGCCTCCAGCTCGGCGTTCGAGTAGACGGCCTTTCCGAGCCGGGCTCGTACGTCTTCCTGGTGGCTCTCCGGCGACAGCTCCGCGCCCCAGTGTGACAGCGTCTCGTCGGCTCGGGTCAGAAACTCGACCGGTGGGGGACGGAAGAACTCGAATACGATCCGGTTCGAGACGCCGGTGGCGCCCAGGGCGTCGACCACCGCGTGCGCGTACTTGGGGCCGCCGTCGTTCACGTCCCCGACCAGGAAGATCGGCGCCCGCGTGAGTCCGGCCAGGTCCCGGACCTGCCGGGCAATCGCCCCGGGGCTCCGCAGCAAGGGGTACATGCCGGGCATGAAGCTTCGAAACGCCTCTTCCGACGCGCCGCAGGTGACGCAGCCCCGGCCGCAGCCCCGCACGGTGAACACCGCGGTGATCGGGTGGCTCCACCAGGCGTGGAAGGGGACGTTGGTCCAGAAGTCCAGATGGCCTACCACCTCGCCGACGAAGTAGCCGAGGTCGTAGTCGAACTCGTCGAAGGAGAGGGGGACGAAGGAGGCTGGATTGACCCGGACTCCACCCTCCTCCTTCCAGGTCAGGTTGGGCACGCGCTCGAACCGGCGGTCTCCCTCCACCTCGCGGACCAGCTCCAGCAGGCAGGGCTCCGTCACGCTGCCGCGCAGGACGAAATCCACCTGGGGATATCGAACGAGCTCCTCGTGGAAGTAGCTCGACGAGATGCCCCCGAAGACGATGGGGATGTCCGGGTGGAGCCGCTTGAGCAGGGCCGCCACCTCCAGGGACCCGTGTGCGTGCGGGAGCCAGTGGAGATCGATGCCGAACAGCCGGGGCCGGTAACGCCGCAGGAAGCGCTCGGGGCGGAAGCTCCGGCTCCGCATCATGCGGAGCGCCAGGTTCACGATCCGCACCCGCATCCCGTGCCGCCGCAGGTAGGCGGCCAGGGTCGCGAACCCGATCGGGTACATCTCGAACACGGTCGACGACGGGACGACGTCGCTGATCGGCCCGTAGAAGATGGCCCTGCGACGAAAGTCGTAGACGCTGGGCGGATGGACGAGGACTACGTCGGGACGTCCCACCGCATCATGCCAGGAGAGCCCACAGGACGAGGACGATGAGCACCGTCCCGATCCCCACCGCGATGAAGCCCACCGTCACCGACCACAGGTAGGCCGCCCGGGAGGCCGGCTGCACCACACGCTCCTGGACGCGGCCATCCCGCTGGAGCCGCTCGTACTCGAGGCCGTGCTCCTCCTTCATGTAGGCCGCGGTGGCCCGGCCGGTGAAGATCACGGTGTCGATCGGGAACTTCTCCGGACGCAGGTGCA
>CAYXHP010000098.1:0-27344 GCA_964465015.1 uncultured Gemmatimonadota bacterium | reverse complement strand
GAGCGGATGGGCACGACGAGGGGCACCTCCAAGAGCCAGCTCTGGTCCGCCCGGCGGCACCTCTCCGAGAGCCTGGCCGGCGGGACCGGCCCGGAGGGAGACTGCCGGCCGGCCGCCTGAGGTCGCGGCCCCGGCGGCCGGAGCGGCCGAGCAGCACCGACCGGCCGTGCCCGGCTCGCGCGGGACGCGCGCCTCGTCTACAGGGTCAGGAAAACGTCGCCTTCCGCGACCGTCGGGGTCCCCAGACTCGTGCCGGGGAGGTTCTCCTTCACCCACTCCGCGGCGGCTCGGGTGGAGGCGTCTGCTCCCGCCTTGTCGTCGCAGATGGAGACCGCCGTGAGTCCGTCACCGGTGTGTACGGCGTAGTAGGCCCGGTAGCCGGGCACGCCCATCATGACCCGCTCGACGTCGTCCCGCTTCGCCATCATCTCGTCGATGAGCTCCGACGCCCCGGTGTAGCTGCGAATCACCGCGTACATGAGGACCTCCTCGGGTGGAGAAGAGTGCGCCGAATCCGACCGGCCCGGCACAAAACGATCCGCCGGCCCGCTCAGCGGTGCAGGACTGGGAGGTAGGCCTCCCACGGGCCGACGACCTCACGATAGCCCCTGGCCATCACCCGCGACACCTGCGCGATATGACCCAGGTCGCGAGCCACCCAGGTCGAGAGGAGTTGGGTCAGCGTCACGCGGCCGAGCTCGGGATGCTGGCCCGTCCGCTCCAGATCCTCGCCCGTGAGCTCCAGGGCCCTGAGCTCCGCGAGGTTCTCCGCCCGACACTCCTCGAAGCGCTCCAGGAGCTCCTCCAGGCTCCGGTCCCGGTTCACCCGCAGGTGCCGGAAACGGTCGAAGGGCTCGAAGCGACGGTCGTCCCCACCGGTGAGGATGACGCGCGCGCGAACCATCCACAGCGACTCCTCGCCGTCGATGAGGTGGCCCACGACGTCGAATGGGCTCCACGTGTCGGGACCCTCGTTCGCGCGCGTCCAGGCGTCCGGGAGTCCGGAGAGAAGCGCCCGGAGCGCGCCCGGCGTGCGCTCGAGGACGGCCATAGCCTGCGTCAGGTCGAAGTCCATGTGGCCTCCGTCTCGGAGCGTCGGCGGCCGGCGCAGGACGATGGGATCAGGCCACCGTCCGCGGCGGGTGAGAACGTCGGCTCCCCCGCTGTTCACGCGGTGTAGCCGCCGTCGACGGCGAGCTCCGCTCCCGTGACGAACGACGCCGCGTCGGAGACCAGGAAGAGGATCGCCTCGGCGACCTCCTCCGGCCGGGCGAAGCGGCCCAGCGGCGTGTCGGTGGCCAGCGCCCGCCACGCGCCCTCCTCTCCGCCGTGCTCAGCCACGAGGTCGGCGAAGAACGGCATGTTCTCCCACAACGGCGTGATCACCCCGCCCGGGACGACCACGTTGACCCGGATGCCGTCGGCGGCCACCTCCCGGCTCACGGCGCGCGCGAACACCCGGAGCGCGGCTTTGCTCGCGGCGTAGGCGCTGGCACCGGCCGACACCCGGACGCCGGCCGCCGAAGAGACGAACACGAGATGGCCGCCCGCGCCGCGCTCCCTCATGGCGGCGATGGCGTGCTTCGCGCCCAGGAACGCCCCGTCCAGGTTGACCGCGTGGACGTGCCGCCACTCCTCCAGCGTCATTTCCGTCACGGCAGCAGCAAAGGAGACGCCGGCGTTGGAGACCAGGATGTCGAGGCCGTCCCAGCGCTCCGCGACGGCCCCGACGGCCGCCTCCCAATCGGGCTCCGAGCGGACGTCCAGGGCGAGAGAGATCGCCTCGCCACCCGCGGCGCGCACGCTCGCCGTCACCTCCGCTGCCCGCCCGGCGTCCACGTCGGTGACCGCCACCCTGGCGCCCTCGGCGGCGAGCCGGAGCGCGGTCGCGCGGCCGATGCCCGATCCCGCGCCGGTGACCAGGGCCGATCTTGCCTCGAGACGCATGGTGGGGTTCTCCTCGTCTGGCCTGCCGGGCCCGGGCGTCCGCCGCCCGGGCCGGGCGGCTACACCAGGTGCTCGATCCGGAGGCCCGGGTGGCGCTGGGCCAGGTACTCGGCCAGTACCCGACGGTGGCACTCGTCGGGCTGGTGCTCGCTGCACAGGAGGCACGCGCCCTCCAGCGTCTCCCGCGGGAGTAGCTTCTCGACCTTCCGCTCCTCGATCAGCTGCCGATAGCGCGCCTGGAACGCCTCCCGGTCCTTCTTCTTCCGGGCCAGGTCGATGAGCTCCTGAGTGGGCGCCATCGCCGGCTCGTACAGGTAGTCGATCCCGCCGATCTCTCCCAGGAAGAAGGCCAGGTCGTCCTTCTTGGCGAAGCCGGCGAGCTGGGAGGTGTTGTTGAGGCGGACGTCGATGACGCGCCGCACCGCCGCGCCGCGCAGGAGGCCGAAGAAGGTCTCTGCGGACTTCTTCGTGAAGCCGATCGTGTACAGCGTGGCGCCCGGGGTCATGCCTCCACGATGGCCCGGCGAACGCGCAAAGGCCAGCGCGGGCGATGCGCGCGACGCCCGATGGCCACCCATGGACCGCGGGTGCCGCGTCGGGTCGCGGCGTCAGGTCGACCGGGACCGCAGGGGCCGCACCAGGAGGACGGCCGCCAGCATGACCATGGCCGTCACCGCGAAGGCCGCCGGATAGCCCGCCCGGGCGACCACCACCCCGAAGCCGAAGCCCCCCGCTCCCAGTCCCGCGTCGTAGGCCAGGTTCCACACGGCGCTCACCATGTCGTGCGAGGCGCCTCCCGCGCGCTCGAACATGGCCGTGAGGCTCGCGTTCTGTGCCACCCCGAATCCCGCCCCGGCCAGCGCCATGGCGCCGAGCAGGACCCCGAAGCCGGTCGGGAGGGCGAGCACGGCCGTGCCGGCCGCGGTCGCGAGCACCGCGGGCACGAGGAGCTCCCGGGAGGGGTGGCGATCGGTGTGGCGACCGGTCCACCAGCGCCCGAACGTGGAGGTGCCCGCGAACACCAGGAGCGCCACGGCCGCGCGGTTGCCCGACCCTTCCGGCAGCGCCAGCGGCAGGAACGTCATCAGGGCGCCGGCCGCCACCGCCGTGGTGCAGAAGACGAGCGCCGGCCGGCGCTGCGCGGGCATGCGGAGCGTGTCGAGGATGCCCACGGCGGGCGCCGCCGGACGGCCGCGTGGTACACCCGGGAGCGCGGCGAGACCCGCCAGCGCGCTCGCGGCGCCGAGCACGAACACGGCTCCGTAGCCGGCGTGCTCGGCCAGCCACAGCCCGAACGGCAGGGCGGTCACCCAGGGGACGCCGACCACCACGCCGTACAGCCCGAGCGCTTCGCCCAGGCGTCCGGGCGGCGCGAGCACCGCCACCAGCGCGCTCCCCATCACGACCAGGATCGCGAACCCGACGCCGCGCACCAGGCACACCGCCGCGATGGCCGGGAGAGTCGTGGCGAACGGCAGCGCGAGCGCCGGAAGTCCCAGGAGGACCAGCCCGGCCGCGAACGCCGTCCGCTGCCCCAGCTTCGACACCAGCCACGGCGTGGCCAGCTCCGTGGCCGTCGTGGTGAGCATGAGCGCGCCGGTGGTGAGTCCGGCGCCCACTGTCCCCGCTCCCACCTTCACGGCGTACCGCGGGAGCACGGAGAGGAGGACGTAGAAGCTGACGAGGGCGCCGAACGAGGCCGCGAACACGAGGGCGAGGGCCGAGCTCACGAGACGGCGAGGAGGTCCGTCGGCGCCCTTCTCCCGCTCGATCGAGGAGTCCCCGGTCGTCACCACGTCCCCGCCCCCTTCGCTCGGAGGTTCGCCCGCTTCCCGCGCTCTGGCCGAGGAAGGTAGGTCGAAGCGCGTCGCGGGGGGACGGTCGGGAAGGAGGTGGCCTCGGGGGAGAGGAGCCGGCCGGCTCACGGAGTGGCCGCTGGAGCGGTTCCGCGGAACCGCCGGCCCACCGATGCCGGCCTCGCTCCAGACCGCCCCTCACCCGCCCGCTCCCTTGCTGCGGCTCCCCGGGGACGGGAGCTTGCGCGGGTGATGATGCTGCCCGCGCTCCTCCAGTCCGGCACGGCCGGAAGCGGCCTGGCGCACTCGCTGGCCCACCGGCCGCTGCTCGCGGTGGTCGCCCTGTTCGGGGCGGGCCTCCTCACCAGCCTCACGCCCTGCATCTACCCGATGATCCCCATCACCGCCTCCGTGATCGCGGGGACTTCGAGCCCCGAGGGCGGGCGCTGGCGGACGGTGCGGCTGACGCTCACCTACGCGGTCGGACTCGCCCTGGTGTACGCGATCCTCGGGACCATCGCGGGCGTCACCGGGAGCCTGTTCGGCACGGTGAGCGCGAGCCCGTGGGCGCGGCTCCTCATCGGCAACCTGCTCCTCCTCTTCGCCCTCGTCATGCTCGATGTCCTCCCGATGCCGGTCCCGCACCGGCTCATGACGTGGGCGGCGGGCCGGGGCGGCGGCTCGTACGGGGCCGTGTTCGTCCTGGGCGCGACGTCGGGCATCGTGGCCGCGCCCTGTGGCGCGCCGGCCTTCGCGGTCGTCCTCACCTGGGTAGCGGCCACCGGCGCGGGCCTCCTGGGTTTCGTCTACCTGTTCGTGTTCTCTCTCGGGATGACGGCGCTCCTGGTGGTGGTCGGCGTCTTCTCGGGCTCGCTGGCGGCGCTCCCGCGGTCGGGAAAGTGGATGGTGTGGGCCAAGCGGCTCGCGGCCCTGATCATGCTGGCGATGGCGGAGTACTACTTCGTGCACGCGGGACTGAACTTCTGATGTCGGCATCCGGAGGCGAGATGAAGGCGAGATGTGGTGGGGCGGCGGTCCTGGTGGCAGCGCTCCTGGCGGGGGCGGTCGTGCTGGCGTGGCCCTCGGCCGCGGCGGCCCAGGAGGACGTGAGCCTCCCCATTGGCACGCCGGCGCCCTCGGCGAAGGTGGAGGACCTGTCCGGGAAGTCGGTGGACCTCCTGGACCAGGTGAAGGGAAAGCCGGCCCTCATCGAGTTCTGGGCCACCTGGTGCCCCCTGTGCAAGAAGCTCCAGCCCCAGATGGACGAGATCCAGGAGAAATGGGGTGACAGGCTCCACGTGGTCGCCGTGGGCGTCGCGGTGAACGAGACGCCGCGCCGCATCCGCCGGGACCTGGCGGGCCACGATCCCGGCTACCCGCACCTGTACGATGCGCACGGGAACGCCGTCCGGGCCTACAGGGCCGCCACCACCTCCATCGTCGTCATGCTGGATGCGGACGGAAAGGTAGCCTACACCGGCGTCGGCGCCGACCAGGACCTCGTGGGAGCGGTGAGGAAGCTCCTGGGTTCCAGCTCGAACTGAGCCGGACGGCGCCGGGACAAGCCCGCGCCCGCCGCCGGGAGAGACGGCCGCCGCGAACTACGGCGCCCGCGCCCCTGGTGGGGGCGCGGGCGCTCGCTCGTCGTCCGATGGGCGCGCGGATCGCGCCCCGTCTCCCGCCTACTGCTGCTCTGCCGGCGTCACCCGGTCGACCGCCTTCTGGAGCTGATCGTAGGCCGCCGGGTCCACCTGGTTGAACTTCGGGATCACGTCGGCGACGTGCCCGTCCGGTCCGATCACGAACACGGCCCGGCTCGACACCATCCCGTTGTCGTGCGGGTCCCCGCCGAAGGCCGCGTAAGCCTTCCCCTGCGGGTCGCTGCCGAACAGGAACTGGAAGTCCGCGTCCTTCGCCCAGGACCTCAGCGCCTCGGGTGAGTCGGAAGAGACGGCCAGGAGAACGACCTTCTTGCCGTCGTGGAAGAGCCTCGCGTACTGGTCACGGTACGCCTCCATTTGCACCGTTCAGCCAGGCGTCCGGGCCTTGAAGAAGAACGCGAGGACCACCGTCTCGCCCTTGAAGTCGCTCAGGTGGACGGGGTTCTGGAGGATGCCGTAGCGGGTGGCGCCGGCGACCTGGATGTCGGGCGCGGCGTCGCCCACGGCGAGGAAATGGTTCTCCGTCTTCTGCTGCGCGTGTCCCGGCGCGGGCGCCAGGAGGAGCGCGCCGCCGCAGGCGGCCAGCGCGGCGAACCGTGTCACGGGTCTCATCGGGGCTCCTGTGTCTGGGTGGCTCCGTCTGCCGCACGATGCCGGCGACGGGCGCCGGGAGCAACCGCCGGGTAGTGGCGCGACCCGGGAGCGGGCGTACCGAACGGGACACGAGGCCGCCGCCCTCCGCCGGGCCGCGGGCGCACTCGGGTCCCGTTCCGCCGCCTGGATCAGCGCGGCCGCTTCTCGAACACCTCCTGCCCGTGCTTCAGGCCGAACTCGCTCGTGATGACCGGGACGATCCGGATGTCGAACACGTCGTTCCAGTCGGCGGCGAGCTGCCACACGGCCTTCGGGTCGTCCGATTCGACGACGGAGTAGACCGCCGGCGAGTTTCCGAATGACCAGAACTCGGCCACCGAGTCGACGCCCTCGGGATAGCTCCAGCCGGCGCGGCGCGCGAGGGCGGCGTCCCGCTCCTCGGCCGTGCTGTTGGCGCGGAAATCGGCCACGAACGCGTACATCATGGAAGCCTCCTCGATGCGGGGGCGGGGAAGGGAACGACACCACAGTCGCGGCCGGACGGGCGGCCAGCAAGGAGCCCTCCGACCCCGGACGAGGCCGGTCGTGGAACGGGAGCCCCGCGGCGCCCGTATGTGGCGACGCCGCGGCTCCTACTCCGACCGCAGTGCCTCCAGCGGCCCCACGCGCGCGGCCCGCAGCGCGGGCACCAGCCCGGCCACGAGGGCGCTGACGCCGAGCACGAGGATGGCCACGATGACCGACACGGGATCGAGCGGAGAGACCCGGTAGAGCTGGCTCCGCAGGAGCCGCATCGCCACCACGACCAGCGGCGCACCCGCCGCGATCCCGATGGCGATGAGCACCAGCCCGTCCCGCAGCACCAGCCGCAGCACGGCCGCGGGCGTGGCCCCGAGCGCGAGGCGCAGGCCGAACTCCCCTGTCCGCCGCAGGGTGGCGTAGGACATGATCCCGTACAGCCCCATGGCGGCCAGCACGAGGGCCAGGATCCCGAACGCCCCCACGAAGCGCGCCAGGAGGATGTCCTGCCGGATGGACTCCCGGGTGAGATCCCGGAGCGGGTCGACGGCGTCGACCTCGAGCGAGGGCTCCCCGGCCACCAGGGCGCGCCGCACCGCCGGGACGAGGGAGGCCGGGTCGCCCGAGGCGCGCACCTCGAAGCTGAAGTCCGGCGCGCCGTCCCCCATGGCGAAGTAGACCCGGGGAGACGGCGAGCCGCGCAGGTCGTGGTCGTGGACGTCGGCCGCCACGCCGACCACCTCGAGGGTCACCGTGTCACGCGTGAACGTCCGGCCGATGGCGTCACCTTCGGGCAGGTAACGATCCACGAAGGCCCGGTTCACGATCGCGGGGGCGGGGGAGGCCCGACCGCCGTCGGCCGCCGTGAAGTCCCGTCCGCGCAGCATGGGCGCGCCGATGGCGTGGAAGTAGCCCGGCCCCACGTCGTCGCTGTGGACGGTGGAGTCCCGCTGGGTGCGCATCCGGGCGCCGGGCACGGCGAGCGTGGTGGAGGACTCGGTCCCGCTGAAGATGCCGTTCTGCGACCAGGTCACGGCCTCGACGCCCGGGATCGCGTGCAGCCGGGCGGCCAGCTCGCCGCGCATCACCGCCAGCTCCGCGTCGGAGCGCTTCATCTTTTCCGCGTCCACCGTGGCGAGGAGGAGGTGGTCCCGGTCCAGGCCCATGTCTCCGGTCTCGAGCGCCCTCAGGCTCCGAACCACCATGCCGGTCGCCACCAACATCATGAGGGAGAGAGCCACCTGGGCGACCACGAGGATCCGGCCGGCTCCGAGCTTGCGCCACGCGGCCCCGATCCCGCGCGTCTGCGTGCGCAGGACGCCGGCCAGGTCGGCCCGGGTGGCCCGCAGCGCGGGGGCCAGGCCGAACAGGAGCGTGGTCCCGACGGCCAGCGCGGCGGTGAACAGGAGCACCCGGCCGCCCAGGCGCGTGTCGATCGGCAGGGATCCGCTCCGGCCCGCCGCGACGCGCAGCAGGAGGTCGATGCCCCAGTGGGCCAGCAGCAGTCCCAGGGCCGCCCCGGCCACCGAGAGGAGCAGGCACTCGACCAGGAGCTGCTGCACGATCCGCCCGCGTCCCGCCCCGAGCGCGAGGCGGACGCCGATCTCCTGGCCGCGCGCCGCGGCCCGTCCCAGGAGCAGGTTCGCCACGTTGGCGCACACGATGAGAAGCACCAGAGCGACCGCGAACAGCAGCGTGTACAGCGAGCGGGCGTACGTGTCGCGCCAGTAGGAGAAGCCGCGCGCCCCGGAAGCGACCGGGATGTCCTCGTACTGGGACCTCGAGGCCCGGTCCGCCTCCGGGTCGCGCGCCGCGCTCGCATCGAGCATGCGGCGCGTGAGCGACGTGACGTCCTGCCGGGCCTGGGCCAGGGAGACGCCGGGCTTGCGGCGCCCCATGAGGAGGAGCCAGCTGGAGCCCCGGTCGGAGAGCCACTGGCGCGGCGGCTGGATCACCGGCTCCATGCTGACCGGGATCCACAGGTCGGTCCGCTGGGCCACGATGTCCCCCGTGAAGCGCGGCGGCGTGACCCCGACGATCGTCAGCGGGACGTGGTTCACCGACACCCTGCGGCCCACGATGCCCGGATCGCCGCCGAACTCCCGGTGCCAGTAGGCATCGGAGATCACCATGACGGCCCCGGCGCCCGCCACGCGGTCCTCGTCCGGGAGGAAGACCCGGCCCACGGCCGCGTGAACGCCCAGCACGTCGAAGTAGTTGGCCGACACGGCCCGGCCGCGAGGATGGTCGCCGGTCGCCGGCGCCGATCCTCCGCCCGACGCCGTGGCCGCCGATCCCCCGCTCGCCGTGCCGCCCGCCGATGGAACCAGCTCCAGGCGGCCGGCCGGGCCGTTGGCGTACAGGCCCGTGAACACCGTGTTGTGCTCCCGGAGGTCCCGGTAGAGCGGGTAGGAGTACAGGTCCGTGCGCGGCGAGCCCACCGAGAGCGAGTTTACGCGTCGCACGTTGCCGAGGGCCACGAGCCGCTCCGGGTGGGACACCGGAATCGACCGGAGGAGCAACGCCTCGACCAGGGAGAAGATGGCCGTGTTGGCGCCGATGCCCAGGCCCAGGGTGACCACGACCACGATCGCGAAGCCCGCGTGTCGGCGCAGCGCGCGCGCGGCGTAGGCCGCATCCCGCCGCAGGCTCTCCAACCAGCGCCCGCGCCGCACCCGGCGCTCCCTGTTCCGATCGATGGAGAGGAGCTCGTCGCGGACGGCCGAGACGTCCCCGAAGCGCTCCCGCGCCCCGCGGGCGGCCGACTCCGGGTCTGCGCCCCCCTCCTCCAGCCGCCCGGCGCGCATGGCCAGGTGGAAGGCGATCTCCTCGTCGACGTCCCGCTCCAGGTGTCCGCGGCCCACCCCGATGCGGAAGACGCGGCGCCAGCCGCCCCGGCCGCTCACGCCGCCGCCGCCGTGGCGGTGAGCGCGGTCGTGGCGACCTCGACGAAGCGGAGCCACGACGTCGTGCCCGAGGAGAGCCGCTCCCGCCCGTCCGACGTCATGGTGTAGAACTTCGCCTTCCGGTTGTTCTCGGAGAGTCCCCATTCGCTGGAGACGAGGCCGTCCCGCTCCAGGCGGTGCAGGGCCGGGTACAGCGTGCCCTCCGCCACCAGCACCTCCGCCCCCGTAGTGCGCTCGATCCACTCGGCCACGCCGTAGCCGTGACGGGCCCCCCAGGAGAGCGCCTTCAGGATGAGGAGGTCGAGGGTGCCCCGGAGGAGGCTGACATCGAGGTCGGTCATGGCGGTGCGTCCCGGTGGAGGCGGCACGGCCCGGGGCCGGCCCCCGGACTCGACCTTCATTCTTAGGGCCACTCCCCTAGTGAGGCAAGGGGAGTGGCGAGTGGGTCGACCGATCCGGGCAGGGGGGCCCCGGTCGCGGGCCTGCGGAGCGATGCGGCCGGCTCGCCGGACGCTCGCAAGCGGCCCAGCCTAGGTCAGCCCGTGGCCGCCCAGCGGCTCGGTGACGTGCCGGTCCTCGAACCCGGCGATCAGCGGGCGACCCTTCTGGATCGTCGCCTGAACGGTCGGCAGGGAGAGCGATGACCGGTGGCTCTCCTCGCTGTCCCACACCTCCGTGACCCAGAGCGCGTTCTCGTCCTCGGCGTCCCGGGCCACGATGTAGCTCAGGCATCCGGGCATCTCCCGGGTGCCTTCCAGGAGGATACCGGCGAGCGCGTCCCGGGCCCCGTCCGTGGCTACCAGCTTGCCGATCAGTCCGTACATCGATCCGTCTCCGTCGCAGGTCCCGGGCTCGTCACCTCGAACACGTAGCTTTCCAGGCCATAGGCGTTGGGCCGGCTCCCGACACGGACCCCGCCGATCTTCTCCACGGCGCGTTGTGAGCGGAGGTTCCCGGGCGCCACGAGGAAGAGCACGCGGTCGACGAACCCGAACGCGTGGTCCAGCATGAGGCGCTTCACCTCGCCGTTGTACCGCCCGCCCCAATACGCGCGCTCCAGGAAGCTCCAGCCGATCTCGACCGCACGCCGGGCCCCGTCGTAGCCGTGGTAGCGGGAGGAGCCGATGATGCGCCCGCTCTCCCGGTCCACGATGACCAGGGCGCCGCCGGATTCCAGCGACTCTCGGAAGTAGGACCGGAAGACCTCGGCCTCGTGGCGCTGGACCGGGTGCTGCTCCCAGATGAGCGGATCGGAGGCGGCGGCGTACAGGTCGCCGAAGTCCTCGGCCCGGAGTGGGCGGAGCTCCACGAGCTCCCCGCGGAGCGTGGGCTGGAGGTCGATGGTCCCGGATGCGCTCATGCCAGAAGCATGGCCTCGAGGGTGGCTCCGAGCCAGTCCTCGTACCGGTGCCGGCTCCAGCCTCGCTTGACCACGAACAGCCGGAACACGTCCGGGCCGGTCAGCGCCCACAGGATGTCCACCGCGGCCGTCGCGTCCACGCCGGGGCCCAGGGCGCCGGCTGCCTCCCACTCGGCCGCCAGCGTCCGGGTGGCCCGGAGGCGCCGTCCCTCGCCCTCCTCCCACATCTCGGCGAGGTCCGGCTCCACGCCCGAGACCGTCCGGGCGACGTCGATGAGCCTGGCCCCGCCGGCGTAGAAGTGGACGTTGAAGGCGATGCGCTCGCGGAGCTGCAGGCGCGGATGGCCGGTGGCCGCCGCCACCCGCTCCTCCATGCCTTCCCGGTCCGCGTCGTCGGCCATCTCGTCCAGGAGCGCCATCAGGATCCCGCGCTTGGAGCCCAGGGAGGCGTACACCGTGGGAGCGGCGACGCCGGCCCCTTCGGCGATCGCCTCCATGGTGGCGCCTCCGTAGCCCCGTTCCACGAAGAGCTCTCGCGCGCTGGCCAGGATCCTCCGGCGGGTCTCGCGGGCCTGCTTCTCGCGCCGGGGCGAGCGGTACGTGCGTCGGTCTTCGGGCATCTTGACATCCAATTTAGATATAGTAGACTCTATTCACAATAGTACACTATACGATCACGAGGAACGCTGGAGGATCGAGTGACCGCATACGGTGCCGCCCTGTTCATCCACCTGCTCTCGCTGCTCCTGGCCTGCGTCGCGGCGACGCTGGCCATGTACGGGGCGTTCCGCCTTCGCCGGGCGGAGAGCGCGGACGAGGCCCGATCCTGGATGGGGCTCGTCGGACGGGTCGTTCCGCTCTTCCCCGTGGCCGTGCTCGGCCTCTTCTCGACCGGCGCCTTCATGACGCACGCCCGCTGGAGCTGGTCCCTGCCGTGGGTCCAGGCGGGCCTCGCGGGACTGGCCGCGATCGTCGCGCTCGGGTCGGGCGTGGAGGGGAGTCGCGGTCGGGCGCTGCGGCGCGAGCTCGAGGCGGCCGGCCTCTCCCCACGGGCCCGGCGGCTGTTGCGTGACCCCGTGAGCTGGACCGCGAAGCTGATGACGCAGACCCTCGCCGCCGCCGTCCTGCTCGTGATGACCGTGAAGCCCGGGAGCGCCGGCGCCACGGGCGCGCTGGCCACGGCGCTGGTCGTCGGCGCCCTGGGGGCCGTGCCCTTCTGGAGGAGCGGGCCTTCCACCATCCGACCGGCCGAGCCGGCCCTGGCCGCCGCCGAGCCTTCCGGGCCCGCGCCGGATTGAACGGGGCGCCCGCTGCTACCTGGCCGCGGCCCGCGGCCGAGGGCTATCCGGTCGCCGCCGGCTCCGTCCCCGGCGCCGCGAGCGCGGCGGTCGAGCGCCTCCGCGGTTCCAGCCACGCCGCGACGCCCGCGAACACCGCGTAGGAGACCAGCGCGGTGAGGGCCGCCGCCCGGGCCGACTCCGGCGGAGCCCCGAAGAAGACCACGCACTGGACCGCGACCAGGGCGGCGCCGAAGACGAAGAAGCCCGCGGTCCCCCCGGCCTCGACCCGCTCCGTCGTGCGCAGGTAGAGCGCCATGCCGCCGAACAGGAAGAGGGTCTCGAGCAGGAGCGCCGGGACCGGGAAGTTCCACAGGCCCAGCCCGACCTTGAGCTCGTTTCCGACGAGCGGCAGGTCGGGCCGGTGGACCAGGAAGTCGAGGATCCAGTGGGAGAAGACGGCGGCTCCCACGAGGAGCGGCCCCGTTCCGGCGCCGTCCCGTCCCTTCCATGCCCGGTAGACGAGACCCGCCACGACCGACCAGCCGAGAGCCGTGAGCAGTCCGTGGCTGTAGGGCATGTAGTAGAGGTCGAGAGGGTTGGTTGCCGTGATGCCGGGGACGATCCTCACCTTCTCGATTCCGAGGAGGACGAACGCTCCCCACAGCACGTCCAGGAACTGGACCGAGAGGAACAACACCCACAGCGGTACCGCCGCGTCCTGTGCCTTCCCACCGTAGCTGGGTCCGTAGTGCCCGACGAACATTCTACGTGGACGTGCCGGCCGCGAGCCGCGCCTCGAGCCGGCCCGGTTCGTCCACTCCGAGCCCCACGCTTCGCACTTCGCGTCGACGGCCGTACGGGCCGCGCGCCTCGATCGGCCGGTCCAGCTCCAGCACGGTCCACGGGGCCCCGGGGAGCGCCAGCCGCAGGTCCACGGCGCCCCGGCTGGCCTTCTCCGCGGCCGTCGGGGCGCGCAGCGCGCGGATCGATTCCAGGGGAATGTCCAGGCTCCAGCGCAAGCCGAAGCGAACGCGCAGGACGCCGCCCTCGACGCGGATGGGCCGGGTCCTGCACGCCCGCCAGTCACCCACCAGCCACAGCGCTCCGTACAGGCCCAATCCCGTAAGCAGCCACGCCAGTCGGAAGCTCCACTGGCGGACCAGCAGGTGAGCGGCCGGAATCTCGGCCAGGCTGGCCAGGAGGAGCACGAAGACGACGGCGCCGTACGCGCCCTTTCGGTGATACGAGAGGTCCGCTGACGCCGCCGGATGCGTTCGCCGTGGGCCCAGCGCGTGGTAGAGGACCGCCATCTCGTAGGCCAGGGCTTCCGCCAGTCGCCCCCGCCCGACCACCGCGGCCGCGGCCGTGGTCATCGCATCCAGCACGTCCGGCGGGGCGCCGCCGGCCGACGCCTCGGCCCTCGTCTCGCGGCGGACGGCCGCCACCCGTCGCCCCAGGTAGACCAGGAGAAGGAGCTCGAGAGGGGCCGTGGCCAGCTCCATGACGTGGAGCGGGGCCTCCCCGCCGGCGGGAAGGAAGAGTCGGGCCAGTGCGACGGCGGTCACGAAGATCACGACCAGGGCGCGCCCCGACCAGCCGAAGTCGCGGCGCAGCATCCACCAGCACGTCACCGACCCGGTGAGCGTGAGGTCCACCGTCGCGGAGGCGGTCACGAGCGTGGGATGGGGCATGAACGGCGCGAGGAGCGCCGCCGAGCGGGCCACGAGCACGATGCCCGCGAGCACGAGGCCGCACAGGCACACGGCGAGGCCGCGCGGCAGCGGCGTGCGGGCCAGAGCCCGGACGGAGCCGAGGGACGTTTCCATGTCAGCCTTCGGTTCGAGCCGGAGGCGAGGCGCCGGCGCCTACGGAAGCGGCGCCTCGTCCCGGGTGCCGGCCAGGGACCGCTCCACGGGCCCGGCGGCCGGCCGGACGAACGGTATCATGTTGACGAAGGAGGCGATGGACCAGCCCTCCGCCTCGCGCGTGGCCACGAAGATGACCCGGGACTCTCCGGGCGCCTCGAGGGGGCCTCCGTCGGACCGCTCCAGCGCCAGCCTCCCGTCTACCACGGCTACGTCCGGGCGCGGGAAGCGCATTCGCTCCACGGCGGTCGTCAGCCGGGTGCCGCGAAACACGGTGGCCAGGACTTCGTCGTGCCCCCGCGCGATGGTCTCCCTTCCACGAGCTCGCAGCCCCATCACGTTGGTGAAGTCCGCGTCCGGGGCGAACGCGCGCGCCACGTCGGCCCCGCTCCCCGCGTTCCAGCCCTCGGCGAACGTCTCCAGCAGAGCGCGCAGCTCCTTCTCGTCTCTATCCGTTCTATCCGTCGGCATGTGCGTGTCCTCTCCAGGTTCGAGCGGCCAGTGACTTGACAGAGTGTCAAGCTACGCGGACTTTACAGTATGTCAAGTCAACCGCGGCGATCCTCCTCGGGCGCCCGAGCCGCCGGGCCGCCAGACTCCGGGCTGCCGGAGTCCGGACTGCCGAAGTCCGGGTTGGCGAGGTCCGTGCCGCCGAAGTCCGCGCCTTCCGGGACGAACGAGGAGGTGGCCCGTCCCGGCGATCCCCAGACTCGATCGCACATCCTCGACGCGGCCCTGGCGCTCCTCCTCGAGGCACGGGGCGCACCCGTCTCCATGTCCGAGGTCGCGCGCCGGGCCGGCGTGTCGCGCCAGGCCCTCTATCTGCACTTCGATGGGCGAGCCGATCTGCTCACGTCCGTGGCCCGACACGCCGACGACCGGCGCGGACTTCCGGAGGCCATCCGAGGGATCGAGGAGGCGGGGAGCGGCCCCGATGCCGTGCGCGCGATGGTCGACCTGCAGGCGCGCATGAACCCGGGGATCTGGCCGGTCGCCCTCGCCCTGGAGGAGGCGCGCCGCGGGGACGAGGCGGCCGAGCGCGCCTGGCAGGACCGGCTCGATGCCCGGCTCGGCGGCTGCCGGGCCATCGCCGCCCGCCTGGCCCGGGAGGGCACCCTGCGCGCGGGCTTGACCGAGGAAGTGGCCGCCGACCTCCTGTGGACGCTCACCTCGCTTCGCACCTGGGAGGACCTGGTGCTGCAGCGAGGCTGGAGCGCCGGGCGATACCGGAAAGCGGTGACGCGGACGGCGCTCCTCGCCGTCACCAACCCTCGAGGATCCAGGGGGAAGTGACGCGAATGAGGGGCCCGAACCGTCTGGTCCGGGGGGCGCCCCGCCGCTGGACCGAGGCGCCGGGAGTCGCGCCTTCGGCCGTCGCACGTTGGTTCGCCACGTGTTCCCTCGCCGAGCACGGGCCTCAGCCGGAGCCCTTCTTGCCACGCTCCGCCACCCGGATCACGAACTTGAGGCCCGACCAGGTCTCGTCGACCGCGCACACCTTGACGTCGACGAGACCGGCGGCCTTTCCGGCCGCCATCACCTCGGAGCGACCGATCTCGGATGGCACGCCGGAGGACTTCTTGGGCCACGACACCCATACGAGCCCGTCCTCGTCCATCCCGGCCCGCGCCTGCGCGACGCTCGCCTTCAGGGCCCCGGGCTCGGTCGCGAACAGGTGGGTGAAGGTGGCCTGCCGGGCGTCCGCCTCCTGGAGGAGCTCCACGTCGAGCTCATTGGGCTCGTGGCCCAGCAGTCGCCAGTAGCCGGGGGGCGGATCGAGGAGCCGGACGGTCATGCCGGCCTTCAGGCCGAGCTTCCGCACCAGGGGGGTCCCGGAGTAGCCGGCGCCGGGGCTCACCGGGGTATCGCCGCGGAGCCGGAAAGGGCGAGGAGCGAACGGCGCGGGGATCGACGCTTCAAGGAACCTCCAGGAATGCTACGGCCACGCGCTCGCCTACTCGCGGAGCCTGCCGTCCCCAGCCAGTATAGGCGCTGCGAGCCGGGAGGTGCAGCGCCCATCCAGGGGGGAGGCGGGGCCAGGTGGTGAAGCTCACGCGGGTCGAGACGCCGCTCGGGACGGTGATCGCCGGAGGGAGCCGCGAGGCTCTCTGCCTCCTCGAGTTCAGCGACCCGATCCGCCTCGAGCGGCAGATGACGCGGCTTCGCAAGCAGCTCGGCGAGGAGATCGAGGAGGGCGACACGCCCGTGACGCGGCGAGCGGCCGAGGAGCTGGCCCGCTACTTCGCCGGCGAGCTGCGGGAGTTCACCGTCCCGCTCCGGACCCGAGGCACGGAGTTCCAGGAGGCCGTGTGGGGCGAGCTCCGCCGCATCCCCTACGGCGCCACGCGCAGCTACGGGGAGCAGGCTCGCCGCATCGGCCGTCCGGACGCGGTGCGCGCCGTGGCCAGCGCCAATGGGGACAATCCGATCTCGATCCTCATCCCCTGCCACCGCGTCATCGGCGCCGACGGGAGCCTCACCGGCTACGGCGGCGGTCTGTGGCGAAAGCGCCGGCTTCTCGAGTTGGAGGCCGGGCAGGCGAGCCTGCGGGTCTGAGCCCCCGCTCCCCCGCGATCCGACCGGGCTGACCCGCGATCCGACGCCGCGCACCCGCGATCCGATGCCGAGCACCCGGGCTCCGACGCCGCGCATCGGAATCCGTCGTGGTCCACCGGCCGCGCCCTCTAGTCGTACGACTGCGCCCTCTGGTTGTACGACTAGAGGGCCGTGCGGAGCTTCGGGCCCGGACCCGCCCGGCGCGCGACAGCT
Source organism: uncultured Gemmatimonadota bacterium (assembly GCA_964465015.1). Classification (GTDB taxonomy): domain Bacteria; phylum Gemmatimonadota; class Gemmatimonadetes; order Palauibacterales; family Palauibacteraceae; genus Humimonas. The sequence continues at coordinate 10,647 of CAYXHP010000098.1, read as the reverse complement.
CACCGCCTCGCTCAGCCCTCGCTTCCGACCCGGGACTCCCCCGCCACCGGCGTCCTAAGCGCCGCCACGAACAGCCACAGGACCATCGGTAGCTCCCCCATCTCCAGGATCATGGCGACCTGACCCACCGCGTGCTGGTAGCGCGCCAGGACCAGCGTGGTGAAGGCGTCCGCCAGATACCCCGCGCCGGCCACGAACAGGAGCATGCCCACCACCCGGGGGATGAACCCCGAGCGGTAGACGAGGAGGCCGAGCGGGAAGAGCCACAGCCCCCAGAAGATCGAGGCGATCTCGATCCCCTGTCCGTGCAGGCGGAGGAAGAGATAGGCGAGGGCGTCGAGCTGGGGGCGGCTGAAGACCGTCAGGAAACCGCCGCCGCTCGCCAGCATCTGCGCGGCGATCTCGTTCACGACGTTCAGGAACATGATCGGGACGGAGACGAGGGCGCCCAGGATGACCACCAGGCGCGCGTGTCCTTCGTTCACCGACCGGAGCAGGCGGTAGAGCGCCAGGACGAGAAAGATGACCAGCACCTGGTGCACCAGCTCGCTCGCGACGCCCAGCCGGAGGAGGTGTCCGAAGACCCGGAGGCGCTCGGCGGTAGCCGCCGCGTCCCCGGCCGCGATCAGCTTCCCGGGGACGTAGACCAGGCCGATGGGGGCGGTCAGGGCCAGCAGGAAGTAGAGCCAGCCTGCCGCTCTAAGCGCTCCGCGTCGCTCGGGGTCGAGTGAGAGCTCCATGGTCACCTCGTGCCGCTGTGCGGTGTGAGCCGTTCCGGCGCCCCTGGCGCCGGGCTCGCGTGAGGGATGCGGGCACCACGCTCTGTGGCTCGAGCTCCTCGCCGAAGCTCACCTCCCCCGCTCGAGGGAGTAGCGGCGCGCCCGGTCTTCCCGCCGTGCCTCGAAGGCGACCAGCCCGGCCGGACGCGTCCGGTCCGCGGCGCGCCCGACCGGCGCCTATGGATCCCGGCCCGGACCCGGTCTTCCCGCCGCGCCCGAGCTCTCCGGGTCCACGACGACGTCGTCCAGGTGTCGGGCCAGCGCCCGGGTGTAGCGGGTCGCGACCTCGGCCGTGAGGCTGTCGCCCGGCGCGGGCCGCTCGAGGCCGAACACCGTGCCGGGGAAGTCCAGCTCGCGCTGAATGGCCCAGATGCGGTCGTGATCATCCGGGGGCAGGATCTCGGCCGGATCTCCCACCGCCACCCAGCCGATCGGCACCGTGCTGCCTTCCGGGACCCGCGTGTTCACGTGAACCACGCCGTAAATCCGGACCTCGGAATGCGTCTCGACGACGGCCCCGTTGAAGACCACCGAGCCGGTGGCGAGAAAGACCTCGGGGGCGATCGTGCACCCGGTGAGGTAGGCCCGCGGCCCCACCAGGACCCGGTCGCCGATCGTCGCCGGATGCCGCCGGGTCCCGCGCACCACGGCGCCCTCCATCACGATGGTGTCGGGGCCGATCTCCACGGGACCGCCCTCGCTGGTGAGGACCGCGCCGTACAGGATCCGGCTGTTCTCGCCCACGCGCACGTCGCCGGAGAGGACCGCGTTCGGGGCGACGTAGGCGGCCGGGTGGACGTGGGGCCTGCGGCCCCGGTGCTCGATCAACACGGTGCGTCTCCTGTGGCCGCGGCTTCGAAGGACGCTCGCGATGAGCGGGCGCTCATCCCGGCGGCGGCTGGTTCGTCATTCCGCGATGAAACCTCCACGTGCCGTTCTCGCCGCGCAGTAGCACCGAGAAGGCCCGCTGGCGGACCACCGTCTCCTCGCCCGTCGCGAGCTCGGTCAGGCGGTTGACCTCCAGCCCGCGCATGAACGCCCACGGCTCGGCCAGGATGAGCTCCTCGCGGAGGAACTCCTGCGACATGTGGTAGCGGGCGAAGAAGGGGGCGAAGCTCGCGCGGACGGCCTCCCGGCCGCGGAGCGGCGGCTGGCCGGGGCTCCAGAACTCGGCGGCCTCGGTCACGAGCGCGGCCAGCGCGTCCAGGTCCGCCGCGTCGATGGCGTCCCGCCAGGCGGCGAGGAGGGCTTCGATGCCGGGGTGTGAATCGCTCACGGATGCCCGTCCTCCTCGACTCGCCGCGCGCAGAAGAACCCCGCGGGCAGCGGCGGCGTCCAGAAGGCGGTGTGCCACGTGCCGCGGAAGCCGCCGCCGCTCGTTTGGAAGGCGCGCAGGGCGACGCCCCGTTCGCCGTCCGCGCCGGAGTCCGGCGCGAGCCGCGTGCGGAGGAGGGCGATGGAGCGCTCGCGGGGATCCCAGAAACCGGCGATGAGACGGGGTGCGGCCGGGTCGGAGGAGAGCACGGCGGCCGCCGCTCCCTGCGCCGCGATCGACAGCGTGGTCCGGCCCTCCAAGATCCAGGGGAGCCGTCGGGGGATCGTCTCCCCGGCGCCCACCCTGGGCCGAAGCCACAGGCGGCCCTCGACCACCGTGTCGGGCTGCGCGCCGTCGGTCACGTGCAGGGTGACGTCGAAGGTCCCGGCCAGCTCGGAGGGATCGACGCTCGGCGCGCGACTGGTGTCGGGAGGGGCGCAGGGCGCCCCGGGCGCGCCCCCTTCCCCGCGCCCTCCGCATCCGAGGAGCGTCAGGGCCGTGAAGACCGCCGTGACGGCGAACCGGGCGCGGGAGTGCCGCGCCGCGCCCCGGCCCACGGCCTACGCTCCGGTGCCGCCGGCCGTGCCCGCGGACGAGCCCCTCGGCAGCACGCGGCCCAGCCAGCCGCCGATGGCGCCCGTGATCATCGAGCTCACCGTCCCGAACAGGAGCACCGACCCCGTGACATCGCCCAGGCCCCAGGAGAGGAGGATGCCGAGGAAGGCGCACAGGCCGCCGGCGATCATCCCGCCCAGCGCCTGCCGGGAGTCGGTCCCGGCGCGCCACGCGTAGATGAGCCCGGCCACCAGCGACAGCGTCATGCCCCCGAATGCGAAATACCGCGCGATCGCGGGGTCGGAGTGTCCGAGGATGACCATGGCGAGCTGGAACGCGGTGCCCACCGCGGTCGCGAAGACGAGCGCGCGTCTCTCGAGCATGACGGTCCTCCGTGGTTCAGGTGTCCGGTCCACCGCACGGGCCATCTTCGTTGCTGGATGAAGGCCGGGTTCGCCCTCGCGGTCCGTCCGTCCCCCGGGACGGTTCGAGCTACGGCGCCGCCGCCGCGGCTCCCGTCGTCTCCGCCTCGGCCCCGGTGGGCCATACCCCGGCCAGGATGAACCACACGGCCAGGGACACCGACAGCGGGAACAGGATGCCCGACCCGCTCACCCGCAACACGAACACCAGCCACATGACCGTCCCATGGGCCGCCGCGCCGAACAGGCCGATCCATCCGATCCAGCTCGATCCGAGGACGCCCTCGCGCTGGCCCAACCAGATCACACCCATCATGGCGACAGCGTACGGCGTGTAGATGGCCAGGGCCATCCGGAGGTGGGTCGTGAGGACCGGCGTGGACGCCCCCGCGGCGAGCGCGTCGGCGTCCACGAAGGCGATCGTGTGCACGGCCATCTCCAGGACCTCGAACAGCGTCATCCCGATGGCGAACCCGAGCCAGCGCCGAAGCCGGGGGGAGACGTGGACTGACCGGCGGAAGCTGACGAGGCCGACCACGAGCACGACCAGGCCGGCCAGAATGGTGACGTGGGCCCGCACCCAGACGGGGTCGGCCAGCATGTCGACCAGCGCGCCGTGCGGATGCTGGAGTCCGCCCAGGTAGAGGACTCCGCCCACCACGAACCAGAGACGCCACGTGCGCGAGCTGCCCGCTTTCATCCGGCGGTCTCCCTTCGAAGGGGACGGGGGGAGCGGCGGCGATCGCGTGAGGCCCGGAAGTGAAGCGCGGCGAGCCGGCGGCCCGCGGCCCTTCCGCGCATTCGGTATGCGGAAAGATAGGCCTCCGGCGGGATCGAGAGAAGCGCGCCGGGTACGTCTGGCCCTGCGGACGCGACCACGGCCCCCGTTCGCCCCCTCCGGAGGCGCCGGCGGGGCAGCCGGGTGTCTCAGCGCCGGTGCACGTGGATCGTCTTCTCGACCCGGGCGTGGACGTCGCCGTCCCCGTCGACCAGCTCCACCGTGTACGTCCGGTCCACCTTCGTCTCCTGGCGCAGGAGCGAGCGGATGGCCACCAGCTCCTCCTCGTCCAGGAGGAAGCGGGCGTAGAGGGTGCTCCGGCCCGGCGCCAGGAATCGAATCGACGCCGCCTTGTCCCACACGACGTAGTCGTCCCCGAGGTTCTCGATCAGCATGAGCATGTAGACCGGGTCAACCGCGGCGTAGAGGCTGCCGCCGAAGATCGTGCCCACCACGTTGCGCGTGCGCCAGCTCAGGGGCAGGCGGACGCGCACCTCGCGCCAGTCGCTGGCGATGTAGGCGATGCGGGCTCCCGTGCCCCGGTAGGCGGGATACAGGTTGTAGCCCCAGCGCTGGAGACGGGTGCGGAGGGATTCGGACATGGGAGGAATATGGCGCGGCGCGCGGGCCTCCGGCGAGAGAAAGATCGGGCGTCCGCGGGCCGTGATCGCTCGCCCGCCCGCCGCACGCGGGGCGGGAGAGCCCCTCGGGGCGGGCGTCCGAGGGGTCGGAGGGCGGCCGACCCGTCCCTCACTCCGCCCGGAGCGCCTCCAGCGGATCGCTATGGGCCGCGCGCCGGGCCGGCAGGTACACCGAGAGGGCGGCGACGCCCAGGAGTCCGCCGGCGAGGACCGCGTACACCACCGGATCGGCGGCACTCACCTCGTACAGGATCGAGCGCAGCCAGCGGGTGGCCACCAGGGCTCCGGCGACGCCCACCGCGACGCCGACCACAGCGAGTCCCATTCCCTGGCCGAGCACCATGCGCAGGAGCCCGCGCGGCTGGGCTCCGATGGCCAGTCGCACGCCGAACTCGCGGTAGCGATCGGTGACGTACAGGGACATGACTCCGTAGATGCCCACGCTCGCCAGCAGGGCCGCCAGGAGGGCGAAGGCGAGGAGAAGGACCTCGGTGATCCGCTGCGTGTCGAGCGAGCTCCCCACCCAGTCGGACAGCGGGCGCACGTCGTCCACGGGGACGGCTGGTTCGACGACCCGCACCGCACGCCGCACGGCGGCGATGACGGTGCCGCGCTTCCCGGCGGTCCGCACGGTGAGCATCGGCTGCGCGGAGGGCGCCTGCGCGAAGGCGAAGTAGGCGTGCGGTCGGGGCGGGACGGAGGCGCTCTCGTCGCGGACGCTCCCGGCCACCCCGACGATCGTGAACCAGGTGGTCGTGTCCCCGGTGAGCCGGATGCGGTGGCCCAGCGCCTCCGCGCCGCGCCAGTAGCGGGACGCCAGCGCCTGGTCCACGACCGTCACCGGCACCGATCCGGCTTCGTCCCGGTCGTCGAAGCTCCTCCCGTACAGGAGCGGGATTCCCAGTGTCCGGAAGTAGCCCGGCCCCACGCCGAGCTGGACCGTCTGCGTCTCCACCCTCGTTCCCGCCGGCGGGGGGCGACCCTCCACCTGGAAGCCATCCGTGTTGTAGCGGCCGCCGAGGGGAAGATTCCACGAGATGGCCGCGGTGCTCACGCCCGGCACGGCGCGCACCCGGTCCACGATCTCCGAGGTCGCGCGCACGACCAGGCTGTCGTGACCGGCGTACACGCTTGCGGGGAGCGGCAGCGCGATCGCGGTCGCCCCGCGCGGCTCGAAGCCGAGCGGCGTGCCCATGAGGTTCCGGAAGCTCTGAAGCATGAGGCCCGCGGCGATGAGGAGGACCGCGGCCAGCGCGATCTGGACCCCGACGAGGGCCCCGTCGAAGCGGCGTCCGGCGGCGCCACCGGCACCGCGCTCGGCGCCGGCCAGGCTGGCGGAGGCGCGCCCGCGAAGCAGCCCGATCGCCGGCGCGAGGCCGAACGCCACACCCGCCCCCGCCGAGACCACGAGCGTGAAGCCCAGCACGCGCCAGCTCACGCCCACGTCTCCCAGCCGCGGGAGCGAGACCGCCGGGGAGTGGACGACGAGATGGACCAGGAGGTAGGCGAGCCCGGTCCCCAGGACCCCGCCGGCCAGCGCCAGCGCCAGGGACTCGGTGAGCAGCTGCCGCGCCACGCGGCCGCCGCTCGCCCCCAGCGCCCTCCGAAGCGCCATCTCCCGGGCGCGGCCGGCCGCCCGGTTGGACAGCAGGAGCGCGATGTTCACGACCGCGATGAGGAGAATGAGGACGACCGCCGCCTGGAGGACCTCCAGCGGCCGGCGAACGTCGCCGACCAGGACATCCCGGAGCGGCGTCACTAGCGTGGTCATGCGCGTCGTTTCCGGCTTCACGCCGTGGAACAGGCCGGGCATCGTGGTGGCCCAGTGCCACATGGCGAGGCGAGAAGAACGGCGCACCTCGCCCAGCGTCGCGTCCGGCGCCAGGCGGCCCACGCCCGTGATGAACCAGCCGAAGCGGCGCGTGGGATCCAGACCCAGGGGCAGGTATGCCTGCGCCCAGGGGCGCGGGAAGTCGAAGCCCTCCGGCATGACCCCGACCACGCGCGTAGTCCGCCCATCCAGGACGATGCTGGATCCCACCACGGAGCGCCGTCCGCCGAACTCGCTCTTCCACAGGCCGTAGGAGAGGACCGCCACGCGCGCAGGGTCGGGCGTGTCGTCGCTTCTCCCGATCGTGCGGCCCAGGAGCGGGGGGACGCCGAGCACGCGGAAGAAGTCGCCCGTGACGCGCTCCACGCCCAGGCGCCGCGGCCGGCCGTCCTCGCGCATCAGCGTGGCACCGCCGTGATGGAAGCCCGCGAACGCCTGCCAGCCGCGCACCCGGTCCCTGTACATGGCCACGTTCTGGTTGGAGAGCGCCCACGAGTCGAGCCCGATCTCGGGATATGCCTGCTTGAGCTGGACGAGCCGCTCCGAGTGCGGATACGGGAGGGGCCGGAGGAGGATCCCGTCCACCAGGCTGAAGATGCCCGACGTGGCGCCGATCCCCAGGGCGAGGATCACGATCACGCCCAGGGCGAAGACCGGCCGGGACCACCAGCTGCGCACCGCGTAGCGGAGGTCCCGCGCCACGCCGTCGACCAGCGTCGTGCCGCGGGCGGCCCGGGCCGTCTCCTTCGCGTGGCTCACCCGCCCGAACGCCCGCCGCGCGCGGCGGTGGGCCTCGTCCGGCGGGAGGCCCTCGCGCTCGTACTTCTCGGTCTCTCGCTCCAGGTGGTCCCGGAGCTCGGCGTCCAGCTCCCGGTCCATCTCGGCGCGGCGGAAGAGGGCTCGCGCCCGGTACCGGACCTGGCTCCACAGCTCGGTCAGCATTCGTCCCTCCGACCGCCCGCGCTCCCGGCGGGGCCCCGATTCGGCTCGCGAGTATCGAGACGGACCCGAGGCGTCATCAGCTCATCTCCAGGACGAGACGGACCGCGCCGGTGAGGCGCCGCCACTCCTCGGTCTCGCGCTCGAGCTGCCGCCGGCCCGCGCCCGTGAGCTCGTAGAAGCGAGCGCGCCGGTTGTTCTCGGAGGTGCCCCAGTGCGCCTTCACCCAGCCCTTCCGCTCCAGGCGGTGGAGCGCGGGATACAGGGAGCCCTGCGGGATCTGGAGCGTCTCGCGCGAGACGAGCTGGATCCGCTCGGAGATCCCCCAGCCGTGCATCGGCTGCAGGGAGAGCGCCTTCAGGATGAGCAGGTCGAGCGTGCCCTGCGGAAGGTCCAGCCGTGCGCCGGTCATCGCGTTCCTTTCGCTGCGGCGGATGCGGTGGCCCAGGGGGCGACCCGGTCCAGGCCCCGCTCCCCGGAGCCGTCGATCATGCCCGCGTCCCCTCGGTCTTCTACAGGAGTCTCCCGCAGCGTAACGCCGTTCCTGTAGAAGGTCAAGGGGAGAGCACGGTCAGCGCCCGGCGATCTCGATCGGCTCCCGAGTGAGAGGCCGGTTCTCAGCCACCTCCGGACGGTCTACGGCCAGGATCGCGGTCGTCTCCCGCCATGCGGTGGGTCCACAGCATCACGACGCCGCAGGCGCCCATCGTGGAGCCTCCGACCTCGGCCGGCATGTTCGAGGCCTCGTGTACCTCGACTCCCTCCACGGACTCGGGCGGCAGGGTCATGACGAGCTCCATGAAGGCGTCGCGGGACACCCGGTTTCCATCCGCGTAGAAGGCGGGGGAGCAGATGGGCTGGCCGTTGGCGAAAGCCGAGGAACGCACACTCCCGGCCAGGCTGATCTCCCAGCATCCCAGGATGTAGGCCTCGCTCCTCCCGACCTCCTGGTGGCACCCCGCGATGTGGACCCGCGGCATGCGACTCAGCGCCCCGCGCACGCCGTACCTCATAATCGCCTCCGGACCTGCGTAGCGGCCTCCGGTCCCGCGCTCCATGCGCTGGTAGAAGCGCTGGAGCTGTCGGTTCTGGATGGATCGGTTGATCCGAACGCTCAGCTCCGGTACGGGGATGGCGCGGGTCACGAGGCGGAAGTCGGCCATGGTGAGGGCGCCGGGCTGGAGCTCCAGGGCCACCGTATCCGAGGCGTAGCCCAGGTACCGAGCCGTCACCAGAACGCGGCCGCTGCCGAGCCCGGCCAGCCGGAAGCGCCCCGAAGAGGTCGTGGTGGTGCTGAGGTCCGAGCCCACCACCTCGAGCACGGCGCCCTCGAGGGGCCGATCGCTATCGGCGGCCCGCACGGTGCCCGCCAGGGTCCCGGGGACCGGACCCGATACGGACGGCTCTCGCGGAGCGAGGCCGGCCGCGCTCCGGAGCCGCCGGGCCAGGGAATCCGCCGCGTCGGTGGAGGCACCTCGCGCACCCGGGGCGACGGCGTTCGCCCGGTCGGTCGCGGACTCGGCACCGGGGGCGGAGAGTGGGGCCCGGCCGACCAGCTGAACGACCTCCACGCCGTCGGCGGCAACGTCCACGGTCGTGGTGGCCGGCGGACGGCCCCCGATCCCTTCCGCGGACAGCCGGTAGCGTCCGGGCGGGACGCGCGCGAACAGGAAGCTCCCGCGCGCGTCGGTGCGCCGGGTGAGATCGGTGCCCTCGACGCGGACCACGGCTCCGCCCACGGGTCGCCCACCGGCGCTGTCGTAGACCGTGCCCCCGATCTGGCCGTCGTGGCTCGTGTCGAGCGTCCGGCCGGCGGTGGCCACCTGCACGAGCTCGCCGCCCAGCTCCTGCCACCGGGCGACCTCGTACCTATGTTCCGCCTCGTAGGCCCCCTTCGGCGTTCGCCTCTGCACATTGAGCTCCCTGCGCTCGACGATGGTGGGCACACGGATCCACCAGCGGTCCACGACCCACTCGCCGCCGGGCAGGGCACGGTACTCCACCCGGCCGTGGGCCAGCGAGTCGGGATACGCCTCGCCCAGCTGGGTGTAGTGGTAGGTGAGCATGCGCAGACGGGCCGTGGCCGTATCCACCCACAGGGTGCCCTCGATCTCGGGCAGCGCTCGATCCCTCGTCGGCCGGAAGGCCAGTCCCACGTCTCCGGTGGTCGAGTCCCGGCCCGGGACGAGGCCGAAGCAGTGAGTGCGGCCGAAGGCATCCGAGAGGAGGAGGGGAGCGTCGGGCGCGTGGAACTCGCGCTCGCCGCCCGGCGTGCCCGACACGAATCCAGCCTCGATGAGCCTGTCTACCGGAACGCTGCGGTAGCTGGCGCGCCCTACCTTGGTGCCCTCGCTCCTCGTCGCCTTGTCGACACGAAGACTCCGGTCGAGATCGCGGTCGTAACGCCGGAGCTGGAAACGATCTCCGGGCTCGTTCGCCGTCCGCGCGGTGATCTCGAGCGCCTTGCGCACCTCGGTCCACACCGTCGCGAGGGCGTGGCTCCCCGCTCCCCGCCCCCGGCACTCCCCCCTGGCCTCACCCCGTACCTGGATCCCGCTCAGCACCACCGGGCGGACGGGGACCCGGATGACGCGCCGGAGCGTCACGGCTGCCGGGACCGACAGAACGCTGGAGCGCCAGGTCTCGAATCCGATTCGCTCGACCTCGATCCGGTAGTCGCCCGGGGGAGTGCCCTCGAAGTGGAAGCCGCCGTCCCCGGCCGTCAGGCTCCATGCCCGCTCGACCTGTGTCGTGTCCAGGAGCCGGACCACCGCGCCGGGGATGGGCTCTCCACTCCCGGCCTCGACGAGCCGGCCGACGATGGCCTGGGCGCGGAGACCGCCCGCGAGGGACAGGCACAGGAGGAAGCCCAGGAGGGGAGCTGCGGTCCCGATCCCCGTTCGTCGGGCCGGCGCCGCAGCGGGCCGCCGTCGCGGGGTGGCGGCTCGAAGGACCCGCGGGACAGGATTGGACGAGTGGCGCATGGCGACCTCCGGCCACCGGAGCTCGCGAGAGAATCCAAAAAAAGTCTACGGTCCTCCCGGACGGTCGGCAACGGCCGGAGAAGGCCAGGGGAAGTGCGCGGTCACTTTCCCTGACGGTGGCATGCGTCCCGTGCGAAGGCAACGCGGGGGCGCGTCAGCCCCCGTCGCGGTCGCGGCTCCGGCGCTTCACGGTCCAGGCGGCGACCAGAGCCCCACCGGCCACGAGGTTCAGGAACAGGGCGTTGAAGAAGACCTGCGCCACGAGGCCGGGATGGGGGAGGAACAAACCCGCGATCAGTCCCCGCTCCCGCAGCATCCTTCCGTGGCCGGCTCCGGGGCCCAGCCAGGCCAGGATCCAGAGCGCGAGCTCCAGGACGGCGACGAACCCGAGCCACCCGCCTCG
>CAYXHP010000097.1:0-27880 GCA_964465015.1 uncultured Gemmatimonadota bacterium | reverse complement strand
GCGCTCTCGGTGTGGACCGGGGGATGGGACGACATTTCGGAGCGCTCCCGCGCCTCGCTGCAGCGGGTCGGGGAGACGCTCTCCGGCTACCCGCAGCTGGCTGGCGAGGCGCGCTTCGCGGCCGGGCAGATCGCCCACGTGTCACGCCGGCTCCTGTTGGGAGAGTCGCTCGAGCCGTTCGTGGGGCACGTGGACCTGGAGAGCCTTCTCCCCCGGTACGCGCGCAGCGAAGGGAGGTCGACATGAGCGGCCGCCGGAGCGTCGCGCGGTTGTGGAGAGGACGAGCCGCGGACGCGGCCAGGGGGAGGGCCTACCTCTCCCACCTGGAGGCGGACGTGTTGCCCGTGCTGGACGGGATCCGGGGCTACCGCGGCGCTCGCGTGCTGCGTCGCAGCGACGGAGAGGGCGTCGAATTTCTGGTCCTCACGTTCTGGGACTCGATGGAGGCCGTCCGTCGCTTCGCAGGCCGCGAGCCCGAGCGCGCGGTCGTGGAGCCACGGGCTCGCGCCGTGCTGGTGGACTTCGACGACCGGGTGCGCCACTACGACGTGGTCGCCGGGATGACGCCCTCCTCAGGGTGAGTGCGCGCTAGGACACTCGCGCGCGTCTGGTGACCTCGATGTCCGGCGGCTGCCGCAGCGTCTGGTAGACGACGCAGTAGCGCTCGGTGAGGCGCTGGAGGGTGTCGAGCTCCTCCTCCCCGGCGTCCGTGTCGAGGTCGAAGCGGAGCCGGATGGCCCGGAAGCCCACGGGCGCCTCCCGGTCCACCCCGAGCGTGCCCCGGAAGTCCAGGTCTCCCTCGGCGTGTACGCGGCCCGCCCGGATCTCGATGCCGAGCGCCGTGGCCACGGCGCTGAGCGTCACGCCGGCGCACGCGGCGAGCGCCTCGAGGAGCATGTTCCCGGAGCAGGCGTGGAGGCCGGTGCCGCCGGTGGCCGGGTGAAGGCCGGCCTCCACGAGCGCCTTCCCCGTCTCGACGCTGCAGGTGACGCCTTCGCCCAGCCGTCCCTCCGCCTCCAGAGTCACGAGGGCGGCTTCCGGCTCGGTCCGGTAGCGCTCCTTGAGCGGGGCCTGCAGGGCGCGGAGCTCGTCGGATCTCATCGGCGCGTGCCTCCTCGGGTGGTCCACGGGATGATCACGGACGGCCGGCGACACCCGTCCGGGGGCATCGAAGAGCTCAGACGCCGGTCCCGGCCGCGGAGCGCCGGGCGGCGAGAGACCGCTCGATGCGGCGGTCGGGCACGAGCCACATGAGCGCCACGCCCACGTACGCCGCGCCGGCGATCCAGGGTTGCGCGAGGGCGGTCGGGATCGCGGCCGCGTAGAGGATCGGGGAGAGCTTGCCCTTGAGATCGCGGCCCACCGCCGCCGCCAGGACGGAGGCCTCCCCCTGGTCGGCGAGAATCGCGCGCTGGAGGACCCAGTAGGCGATGGCCGCCATGAGCAGCACGCCTCCGTACAGGGCCGTGGGGACCGGCGCGAACCGGTTCTCTCCCATCCAGCCGGTGACGAACGGCACCAGCGAGAGCCAGAACAGCAGGTGCATGTTGGCCCACAGGATAGAGCCGCTCACGCGCTCGGTGACGAACAGCATGTGATGGTGGTTGTTCCAGTAGATGGCCAGGTAGACGAAGCTGAGGATGTAGCTCAGGAACACGGGCAGGAGCGGACGAAGCGAGGCGACGCCCTCGCCGTGCGGTACCTTGAGCTCGAGCACCATGATGGTGATCAGGATGGCCAGCACGCCATCGCTGAACGCTTGCAGCCGGCCGGTGTCCATCGGGCGCGCCTCCGGAGGTTCGCGGGTCGAATCGGGCCTCAGATCGCCGAGCCGCGGACGTCCAGGGCGAGGCGGGGAATCCGGCGAGGCGTACCCCTCACGGACGCGTCGATCCACCCGACCCGGACCGCGCCCAGGCGCCGGTAGAACGCTTCGGCGTGGGGATCGGAGTCGATCATGAGCCGATCGTACCCGCGCTCCGCCGTTCGGCCGGCCGCGTGCTCGAGCAGGAGGCGGCCCACGCCCCGGCGCAGGAGCCGCGGGTCGACCCACAGGTGCTCGAGCGACGCCGACCGGGCGAACTCGAGGCTGTAGAAGCCCACGGGCTCGAGACCGCGCCGGGCCACGAACACCTCCCGCGCCTCGAGATCGGCTGGTGACAGCGTGAGGAGCGACGCCCACTCGCGCAGCCAGTCCGGCGGATATCCCCAGTGCGCCTTGGAGCGGAGCGCCAGCGCGGAGAGCGCCTCGGCCTCGGTCGGGCGTGCGGGTCCGATCGTGATCTCCTCCGGGCCGGCCGTCGCATCGGCCACCTGCGCTTCCTCCTCGGGTCGGGTTCTCGGCATCGTCCGGATGCACGATGGGGACGGAGGCGCCGCCGAGCCAGCCACCCCGGCGTCGCCGGCGCGTACGGACTTCCCGCCAGGACGTCCCGCGTGTAGAATGGACGCTCGATTCCCATGCGAGCCATCGGCCGACGACTCGTCCGGACCGCCCCGATCCTGGGCCTGGTCCTAGCCTCCGGAACCGCCGCGCGGGCGCAGCAGCCCTCCGGCAACCCGGCCGACGTCCAGTTCATGTCGGGCATGATCATCCACCACGAGCAAGCCGTGCTCATGGCCGGGTGGGCCCCGGCGCACGACGCGGGTCCGGGGGTCGCCCGCCTGTGCCGGAAGATCGCCGTCTCCCAGCACGACGACATCGCGCTCATGGAGAACTGGCTCCGGGATCACGGACAGCCGATCCCGGACACGACCTGGGTGTTCGACTACACGGGCCAGGGCATGAAGACGCACCATCTCATGGCCGGCATGCTGAGCACCGAGCAGCTGGCGGCCCTCGATGCGGCTCGAGGCCCCGAGTTCGACCGGCTGTTCCTGGAGGGCATGATCGGGCACCACGCCGGCGCGCTCACGATGGTGAAGGTGCTGATGGCCTCGCCCACGGCGGGCGACGACGGGCTCGTCTTCCAGTTCGCGGCCGACATCAACTCCGACCAGACGATCGAGATTCACCTCATGCAGCGCATGCTGGCCGCGCTGCCGGCCGACGCAGAGCAGCGGCCGTAACCACCCCTTCACGCGGAGAGTCTCCCGTGGTCCGTGCCTCGACCATTCTGCGAAGTCGTGCATCCTGGAGAGCCACCGCTGGCCGCCTGTGGGCCTTCCCGGCCGCCGTGTCGCTCGCCTCGCTGGCCGCCTGCGCCTCCTCCGGGACGCAGGCCGACATGGGCGCCTCGCCGGCGGCGAGAGCCACGGCGGCCCCGGCACCGGCCGCCGCCGCACCGGCCGCGGCTCCGAAGCCGATCTCGATCATCTCCGCCACGGCGCCGGTTCCCGATCCCAGGGTCGGACTGCGCGCCGGATGGATGGACGCGGGGGAGGCGCTCTGGAACATGCGCCTCGTCTCGGCGACCGAGCCGCCCGACGGCTTCATCGACCGCTCCAAGCCCGGCGACTTCGCCTACATCAACTCGGACCTGGCGTTCGACGGGAACTACGTGATCCAGGGGAATTTCTGGGGCATCCAGATCTGGGACGTCTCGAACCCCGAGCATCCACGGGCCGTGACGGCCCTCGTGTGTCCCGGCTCGCAGAACGACGTCTCCGTGTACCGAAACCTCCTGTTCGTGTCGGTCGAGTCGCCGGCCGGCCGCGTGGACTGCGGCACGCAGGGCGTGCAGGACTCGGTGAGCCCCGAGCGCATGCGCGGCGTCCGCATCTTCGACATCAGCGACATCGAGCACCCCAGGCAGATCGCGGCCGTCCAGACGTGCCGGGGATCGCACACGCACACGGTCGTCACCTCGCCGGACGACCCGGACGACGTGTACATCTACGTCTCCGGCCAGGCGCCGGTGCGCTCGCCCAGCGAGATGGAGGGCTGCTCGGCGATGACGCCGGACCAGGATCCCAACAGCGAGCTGTTCCGGATCGAGGTCATCCAGGTGCCGCTGGCCCACCCGGAGCAGGCGAAGGTGGTGAGCAAGCCGGCCATCCTCGAGGGGCTCACCGAGGCGGCCGAGCACGGGCCGTCCGAGGTGGATGTCGAGGCCGCCAAGAAGGAGGCCGCCGAAGCCAAGGCGGCGGGCAAGTACACGGCCGACATCCACGGGATGGAGCGCGTGATGCCGGACCGGTACGTGAACCACTGGCTCGACAGCCTGGTGGCCGCGCGCGGCGGCTCGGGTGCCCCGACGGCGCAGGACAGCGCGCTCCTGCGGGAGCAGCTCCAGGGGATGATCGACAAGATGATGGAGCCGCCGGCGGGTCCGGGCGGAGTGCGTCCGGGGCCGGTCCAGTGCCACGACATCACGGTGTACCCGGAGATCGGCCTGGCGGGCGGCGCGTGTGCCGGCTACGGCCTCCTCCTCGACATCCACGACCCGGTGCACCCCAGGCGCCTGGCGGCGGTGCAGGACTCGAACTTCGCGTACTGGCACTCGGCCACGTTCAGCAACGACGGCAGCAAGCTGCTGTTCACGGACGAGTGGGGCGGAGGGCTGCAGCCGCGCTGTCGGGTGACCGACAACCCGCACTGGGGCGCGGACGCCATGTTCCGCCGCAGTGGTGATGGGCTGGACTTCGTCGGCTACTACAAGATGCCCGCGCCGCAGACCTCGCAGGAGAACTGCGTGGCGCACAACGGCTCGCTCGTCCCGGTGCCCGGGCGCGACATCTTCGTCCAGGCCTGGTACCAGGGCGGGATCTCGGTCGTCGACTGGACCGACCCCACCCATCCGAAGGAGATCGCCTACTTCGACCGCGGTCCGATGGACTCGACCAAGCTGTTGGGCGCCGGGTCCTGGTCGGCCTACTGGTACAACGGCCACATCTACAGCTCGGAGATCGCGCGTGGCCTGGACGTCCTGGACCTGGTGCCGAGCGGCCTCCTGTCGAAGAACGAGATCGACGCGGCCAGGCAGGTGCGCTTCGAGCAGCTCAACGTCCAGGACCAGCAGAAGCTGGTGTGGCCCAAGAGCGTGGCGGTCGCGGGCGCCTACCTGGACCAGCTCGAGCGCTCGGACGGACTGCCGGCCCAGCGTCTGGCGGATGCCCGGCGGGCGCTCGAACGGGCCGAGTCGCTCGGCGGTTCCGAGCGCGCCGCGGTGCTGACCGGCCTGGCGCGGGAGCTCGAGGCGTGGGCTCCCCTGGCCGGTGATCGGATCAAGGTCGAGCGGCTGGCGTCGACGGTCCGCGGGCTGGCCGGCGCGGGCGACGCGGTGGCGGAAGCCCGCTAGACTCTCCCGGGGGATCCGCCCGGGCCCGGCGCAGGCCGGGCCCGCGACACGCGCGGGCGCGTTCCGGCCAGCACGATCGGTCCGGGCGCGCCCGCTCCGGGTGAGCGGCGGCTGGTCGCCCGGGCGGTCTGTCGTGCGCCTTCAACGCCACGGTCTACGGCGACACCCTTCAGGAAGTCCCCGAGATCGTCGAGTGGGGACAGCGCCACCTCGACATCGTGCACGGGCTGGTGTTCATCGCGTTCAGGGCCGGCCCGGTCGGTGGGGACTTCGACGACCTGGTCGGAGGCGAGCCCATCGACTTCACCCCGGTGCCCTACGCCTACGGCTCGTTCGTACAGACCGTACCGAAGGAGAGTCGGCCGGTGGGCCGAGGGTCGAGGCCCGGCGACCGCGGGGGACGGCGCGACTCTGTCCCGTGGCGGCTTCCCGCCCCCATCTTTCGCGGCATGACCGGCCGATCGACGGATGCGTTCCGGGCCCCGGTCGTCACCGTCCGATGGACGGACGACGGCCGGGGGTTGGTGATCCTGGACCAGACCGAGCTCCCCGAGCGCGAGGTCGAGCGAGAGCTGCGCGACCTGGACTCGATGGCCGAGGCCATCCGGACTCTCCGGGTGCGCGGCGCCCCGCTCATCGGCATCACGGCCGCCATGGGCGTGGCGGCTCTGGCGCGGGCGGCCGCCGACGATGGCTACGGCGCGGCCGGGGACGCGGCGGGCCGGGAGCCGGGAGCGGATGGGAGCCGGGCCGCGGCGTCGCTGGTCCGGTCGGTCGAAGCGTGGTGCGATGCCCTCGAGGCCACCCGGCCCACGGCCGTGAACCTGGCCTGGGCCCTCCGGAGGATGCGGCGGGCCGCCGGCGAGGGACCGGACGCCGGAACGACCGGCACGCTGGCCCGACGCCTTCGCTCGGAGGCGGCCGCGATCCTGGAGGAGGACCGCCGCATGTGCCGCCAGATCGGCGAGCACGCGCTCGAGCTCCTGGATGGCGCCGGCGGTCCGCCCGGGACGGTCCTGACGCACTGCAACGCCGGCGCGCTCGCGACCGGAGGGATCGGCACCGCCCTGGCGCCGATCTACCTGGCGGCCGAGCTGGGCCGACCCGTCCGGGTGGTCGCCGACGAGACGCGGCCCCTCCTCCAGGGGAGTCGGCTCACGGCGTGGGAGCTGCGGCGGGCGGGCGTGGACGTCACGGTGATCGCGGATGGGGCCGCCGGCGCCCGGCTCGCCACCGGGGACGTGGACGCGATCCTGGTCGGGGCGGATCGCATCGCCGCCAACGGGGACGTGGCCAACAAGGTGGGGACCTACACTCTCGCCGTCCTGGCCCACCAGCACGGCCTGCCCTTCTACGTGCTGGCTCCCACCTCCACGGTCGACCTGGAGACGCCGACCGGAGACCGGATCCCGATCGAGATGCGCGACCCGGATGAGGTCCGGCGCGGGTGGGGACGCCTGACGGCGCCCGAGGAGGCGGAGGTATGGAGCCCCGCTTTCGACGTGACGCCCGCCGAGCTGGTGACCGCGATCGTGACCGAGCAGGGCGTATGTCGGGCCCCCTACGCCGTCTCCCTCGCCGAGGCGGTGCGCGAGGCCTCCGAGGCCAGGGGCGGGTGACGTTGCCGCTGGATCCCGGACTCGACCCGGGGGCGGACACGAGAGAGCACCTCGAGGGCGAGCTCCGAGAGCGGCTGTGCGTGATCGGACGGCGGATGCACGGGGCCGGGCTCATCGCGGGCACGGCCGGCAACCTCTCGGTCCGGCTGGACGACCAGCGCGTTCTCGTCTCTCCGCGGGGGGTGAGGAAGGATGACCTCATGCCCCGCGACCTCGTCGAGGTCACCCTCTTCGACCCGACGCCAGCCGAGCGGGCGCGGGCCAGCTCCGAGCTGCCGGCGCACCTGGCCTGCTACCGGGCCGACGGTCGGGCGGGGGCCGTCCTTCACGCCCACGCCCCGGCGCTCACGGCCGTCGGGCTGCGGACTCTCGACATCGGGAGCCTTCTGCCCGAGGCGGAAGCGGCGACCGGTCGCTTCGCGCTGGTGCCGTTCGCGCCGAGCGGGAGCGAGGAGCTGGCCGGGGACGTCGCCGAGGCGGTGGCCGCGGGGGCGTCGGTCGTGCTCCTGGAGCGCCACGGCGTCCTCGTGGTGGGGACGGACCCGGACAGCGCCTTCGACCGCCTGGAGCTGGCCGAGCTGGCGGCCCGGGCGTGTCTCCTGGCCGGCTGAGGGCCGAGACTCAGCTCCCTCCGCTCTCCGATCCCGGCGGCTTCTGACCCACCACCCACTTGATCGTCCGGCCGGCCGGGATGGTCTCGTCCACCGCCACCTGATTCATGATGGCGAGCGTCTGCGCGTCCACCGGCGAGCTCCGGGTCTGGACGAGCGCCGCGATCGAGGTCGGGTGGTCTGGCGTGTAGAGCTGCACCCGCATCGGCTTCACGTCGAGCGCGCTCCGGTCGGTCAGGCGGTCGAAGCTCTGGATCGTCGACTCGAACGCGCTCCGGTGGCTCGAGAGCCCCCCGGCCTGCGTGTAGCCCAGGACGCGGAAGACGTGCCCGCCGTAGCCGATGAAGGCCGCCTCTCCGTCCACTTGCTGTTGCTGCGTGCTGGCCCGGAACAGACCCACGGTGGCGGGGAGACCGTGGATGGAGGTGCTGGAGACGTTGGACGCCTGCAGCCCCTGCTGCGAGAAGAAGGCCCGAGCGGCCGCGGCCTGGGAGCCCGCCGAGTCCGCCAGCGTCAGCTCGAGGATGGCGTCCTGGCCCGGGCTCTGGGCGGCCACCGCCTCCGGCATGTTCTGCGTCTGCCAGCCCTGCGGGAACTCGACCTGGAACCTCAGGTCCGGGTGCAGGAAGCGCGCGCCCTGGAAGTAGCCCTGCCTGGGATCCGGCCCGAACACCAGGCCGTCGATGTGCTTCAGGTACGCGTCGCGGAGGACCTTTCCCTTCCGCTCCGCGGCCGGGAGCGTGTCGATCTGCTGGCGGATCTTCTGGATGCGATCCTGGGGGGCGGGGTGCGTCTGCAACCAGGAAGGCACGCCGCTCCCTCCCGCCTGCTGCGCCTGCCGGTCCAGCATCTGGAACACGCCGATCGCCTGGTTGGGATCGTAGCCCTCCTTCACGGCGTAGCGGATCCCGAGCGCATCCGCCTGGCTCTCGTCGTTCCGGCTGTACTTCAGGAACAGGAGCTGGAGCCCGCCCGAGAGGAGGCCTCCGAACTGCTGGATCTGCTTCACGAAGATCGAGCCGAGCCCCAGCCCCAGCTGCGCCAGCTCCTGGCGGCTCATCTGCTGGACCGAGTGCCGGGCCGTCACGTGTCCCGTCTCGTGGCCCATGATGATGGCCAGCTGGGCCTCGTTGTTCAGATAGGGGAGGATCCCCCGGGTCACGAAGATGAAGCCGCCCGGGAGCGCGAAGGCGTTCACCACGGGCTCGTCGGCGACCTGGTAGCTCCAGGGAAGCTCCGGGCGCTCGGAGATTCCGGCGAGGCCGAGGCCGACCTTCCGGATGTACGCCTCCAGCTGGGGGTCCTGCACGACCCCGATGCTCTGACGGACCTGCTCCGCCCCCTGCTGGCCCATCTGGATCTCCTGGCCCTGGCTCACCAGCGAGAGCTGGGACTCCCCGGTGGCCGGATTGGTCGCGCAGCTCTCGAGGGGGAGCGCGGCGGCGGCGACGACGAGGGCCGCGGACACGGGGCGCGCCCCGCGGAGAAGTCGGCGCGCGCGCACGCGACGGCGGACCGGCCGGGCGCGCCGCGCCGAAGGGTCGGGTCGTCGTTGGGAGGCGCGGCGAGATCGGGCTTTCGGTTCCATGACGTCCACCCGGCGTTACGAGACGAAGCTCGAGATCCGGCCTTCCTGCAGGGAAAGGATCGTGCCATGTGGGCCGAAAGGGAAGGAGGGCGGCCGACGGCCCCGGCCGCCGGCGCGCCCTCCGCGCAGGATCCGGGTCGTGGACCCGTCAGGCGTTCGTGCCGTCCCAGGTGAGGCTCTCGTGTACATCGTGCCCGCACACCGTGCCGTCGATCGTGCGCGTGTGGGCGGCCGGATCGAGCTGGCCCTCGATGTCGATATCGCAGGTGCCCGAGGTGCCATCGGCCTTCTCCCAGTTCACCGAGCCCTTGAGCGACCACGTCTGGAGGCCGTCGGGGTGGCCGTCCACGCGCTCACGGTGCGCCACGAGCTGCAGGTTGGGGTTGCCGGTGAGGGTGATCTCGTGCCCACGGATCATTCGGATGCAGGCGTCATGGGTCGTGGTGGCCTGGAAGTCCGCCGTTAGCGTGTGGGTCGAGGTGTCGAGGCTGTGGGAGATCGTGCCGTCCACCGTGAGGCTTCCGCCCAGACGGCAGCTACGCACGGTGTGGAAGGTGGTGGTCGAGGTCAGCACGTCGGCCATGGCACCGGGCGCGCCGCTCACGTCGGTCGCCGGGGACAGGCCCGGCGAAACGTCCAGCGTGCTCGTCTGGTTGCCGACCACGCCGTTGTTCTCGGTGTCCATCGTCGTGGCCAACGCCTGCGCCTCGTCGGCGGACAGGCTCGAGGCGACCGGTCCCGTGGCGCCGCTGCCACAAGCCGCCGCCAGGAGGGCCGCTCCGAAGGCCGCCACGCCCGCCAGGGCGATGCGGGGCCGCGCGATGGCCCGGAGCGCTCCGGGCCGGTTTCGGGTCGACGAAGATCCTCGCATGGCGCGTCCTCCTTGTCCTCACGGTCAGAATGGCGAAACGTGGGGCCGGTCGGTGGCGAACGGTGCCCACGGGGCTCCCCTCCGGCAGTGGGTACCGCCGGGGGCCGCCGAGCGTTGGCGGGCCCGTGGCTCCCGGATGCGGAGACGGGGGGAGGGCCCGGGGCGTCACAGCGCGCGGAGGCAGGTTGGACGGAGCGGAAGACAGACGCCGGGGTCCGCTGGAGATGGATCCCGAGGCCATGCGCCGCCTGGGTCACGAGGTCGTCGATCGCGTCGTGGACCGCTGGGCGGGTCTTCGCGCGTCTTCACCGGGCCGCACCGCCACCCGGGCAGAGATGGAACGGCGCCTCCGGGAGCCGCTTCCGAGGAGCGGCGAGCCCATCGAGCCCCTGCTCGAGCGCTTCTGGACGGACATCGAGCCGTTCGCCATGAAAGCCGACCACCCCCGCTTCCTGGCCTTCATCCCGAGCGCGCCCACGTTCGCCAGCGTCCTGGGGGACTGGCTCGCGACCGGCTGCAGCGTCTTCCAGGGGACGTGGCTCGAGTCGGCGGGCCCCAGCGAGGTGGAGCTGGTGGTCCTGGACTGGCTGAAGGAGTGCGTGGGCTACCCGTCCTCCGCCGAGGGACTCCTCACCAGCGGTGGGTCGGCCGCCAACCTGATCGGCCTGGCCGCGGCCCGCCGCCACGCGCTGGGCGGGCGCCCGGAGGGCGTGACCTACCTGTCCGACCAGTCGCATTCCGCCATCGACCGGGCGCTCCGCATCCTGGGCTTCCGGCGCGAAGACATTCGGAGGCTTCCCTCCGACGACGCTTTCCGCCTGCGTCCGGCCGAGGTCGCGGCCGCGGTCCACGAGGACCGGGCTCGGGGCCGGCACCCCTTCTGCGTGGCGGCCACGGCCGGGACGACCAGCACCGGCGCCGTGGACCCGCTCCCCGAGCTGGCCGACCTGTGCGAGGCGGAGGACCTGTGGCTCCACGTGGACGGGGCCTACGGGGCCTTCGCCCGGGTGACCGTTCGCGGCCGCCGGAGCCTGCAGGGCCTGGAGCGGGCCGACTCGCTGGTCCTCGACCCGCACAAGTGGATGTACGTGGGCTTCGAGGCGGGCTGCGTCCTGGTGCGCCGGCCCGGCGTCCTGGCGGCGGAGTTCCACGTGCTCCCCGACTACCTGCAGGACGCGGCGACCTCGGCCGGCGAGGTGAACTTCGCCGACCTGGGGATCCAGCTCACGCGCCGGGCCCGGGCCCTCAAGCTGTGGCTGTCGATGAAGCATCACGGGCTGGCGGCCCTCATCGCCGCCGTGGACCGGACCCAGCACCTGGCCGAGCTGGTCGGGCGGCGCGTGGAGGCGGAGGCGGCGCTGGAGCTGGCGGCGCCTCCCTCGCTCGGGATCGTCGTGTTCCGGTACGTCGGTGATCCAGCGGTCCCGGAGGCCGAGCTCGAGATGCTGAACCGAGCCCTCCTCGATCGGCTCCTCGAGGAGGAGCGCTTCATCGTCTCCTCCACGCGCCTGCGGGGGAGCTTCGTCCTGCGCCTGTGTCCGCTCAACTACCGCACGAGCCCGTCCGACCTCGAGGAGCTCATGGACGACGTGCTCCGGCTGGGCGCCGATCTCTCCTCGGCCCCGTGAGCCGCTCCTCCCACACCGGGACTGAATCCGTGGAACGCCCGTATTCGCTGCTCATCGCCGCCCTCCTGGCCGCCGCGGGGCCCCTGGTCCCGGCGCCGGTACTGGCCCAGCAGAAGCCCACCCAGGCGAAGGCCGCCGCCGACACGGCGCACCCGGCGAAGGGAAAGGCGGAAAGAGCCGAGCCGAAGATCAGGCCCTACCGCGAGGTGATCCCGCCCGGCGCCGTGCGCCGCCGCGGCATCTTCACGACCGATCGGGTGGGCGACACGCTCTACTACGAGATCCCCCGGAGAGAGCTCGGGAAGCCCTTCCTCCTCGTCTCGCGCATCGCCAGGGCACAGACGGGTACCGGCTACGGCGGCCAGAAGCTGGGTACGCGCGTCATCCGCTGGACCAGGCGGGGGGACCGAATCCTCCTGCGCGGCGTCTCCTACGAGGTGGTGGCGGACACCTCCCGGCCCATCTACCGGGCGGTCCGGAACGCCACGCTCGAGCCGGTCATCCGGGCATTCGATATCCGGGCGTTCGGGCCGGACAGCTCGGCCGTGATCGACGTCACGGACCTGTTCACCACGGACGTTCCCGAGCTGTCGCCCCGTCGCTGGCTGGGGGCCAGCTCTCTGGACGCCCGCCGGAGCTTCCTCGAGAAGGTGCTCACCTTCCCCAGGAACATCGAGGTCGAGGCGCTCCTCACCTACAGCGCCGACTCCGTGCGGACCTTCGTCCTGCCACCCGGCTTCGGCAGCGATGGCCGCATGAGCACCGTATCCGTCGTCGTGCATCACAGCATGATCCGCCTCCCCGACACGCCGATGAGACCGCGTCTGGCCGACGACCGGGTGGGCTATTTCGAGGTTCGGCAGTACGACTACGGCCTGGACGAGGACCGTGCCCCGGTCCGGCGGATCATCACCCGCTGGAGGCTGGTGAAGAAGGACCCCGCGGCCGCGCTCAGCGAGCCGGTCGAGCCCATCGTCTACTACGTGGACCGGGCCACGCCCGAGAAGTGGAGGCCGTGGATCATCCGGGCCGTGGACGCGTGGCAGAAGGCCTTCCGGGCGGCCGGCTTCGAGCGGGCGATCGTGGCGAAGATGGCCCCCACGCCCCAGGAAGACCCGAACTTCAGCCCCGAGGACGCCCGCTACTCGGTCATCCGGTGGCTCCCCTCGCCCGTCGAGAACGCGATGGGGCCCAACGTCCACGACCCGCGCTCGGGCCAGATCCTGGAGAGCGACATCCAGGTCTACCACAACGTCCTCAAGCTGGCCCGTGACTGGTACTTCGTGCAGGCCTCGCCGGATGATCCCAGGGCCCGCCACCTGCCGCTCCCCGATTCGCTCATGGGCCGGCTCATCGAGTACGTCGTGACCCACGAAGTGGGGCACTCGCTGGGCCTGGAGCACAACATGAAGGCGAGCTCGGCCTATCCGGTGGATTCGCTCCGGAGCCCGTCCTTCACCGCGAGATACGGGGACGAGGCGTCGATCATGGACTACGGGCGCTTCAACTACGTGGCGCAGCCGGGGGACGGGGCGCACCTCATCCCGGTCATCGGTCCCTACGACGACTTCGCGATCATGTGGGGCTACCGGCCCATCGCGGATGCCGCCACGCCGGAGGCGGAGCGTGACTCCCTGGACGCCTGGGCTCGCTGGCAGGACACCGATCCGAGGCTGCGATTCGGACCTCGGGACGAGATCGACCCCAGCGCCCAGACCGAGGACCTGGGCGACGACCCCGTCGCGGCCACGAGCCTCGGCCTCGCGAACCTGCGGCGCGTGGCGGGCTACCTGCTCCCGGGTGTCGAGCGGCCCACGGAGAGCTACGACGAGCTCAAGGACATGTACCGGCAGCTGGTGCGTCAGTGGGAAGCGGAGATGGAGCACCTGGTCCCGGTGGTGGGCGGCGTGTACGAGGACCGGAAGCACTTCGGCCAGCCCGGCGTCGTGGCGACGCCCGTGCCCCGGGAGCGGCAGGTGGCGGCTGTTCGCCTCCTGCTGGACAGCGCTTTCCACGCTCCTCGCTTCCTGCTCGATCCGGACGTGGTGCGCCGCTTCGAGCCCTCCGGCTCCGCCGCCAGGATCGAGCGCGCGCAGGCCGGACTCCTGGATGGCCTTCTGGAGGACGACCGGCTGGAGCGTCTGGGGGAGGCCGAAACGCTGGCGACGGACGCGGACCGGCGCTTCGCGCCGCTCGACTTCCTGGATCAGCTTCGGGAGGGACTGTTCTCGGAGCTGGACGAGGGAAGTGTGCACATCGGACCCTTCCGTCGCGCCCTCCAGCGCGAGTGGGTGACCGTGCTCGCCGGGAAGCTCCGGGCAGACAGCGACATCGCGGCCCTGGCGCGCGGAGAGCTCCAGGCCACCGCGGACCGGATCGACGACCGGGAGGCGAAGGCGGCCGATCGCATGACGCGCCTCCACCTGGAGGACCTGTCCCGCCGGATCCGGGAAGCGCTCAGGCCGGACTCGGAGTCCGGCGGGAGCTGAAGAGGGCCGGAGGCGGCGGGGAGGGGGGCCGCGCGGGCGCCCCGGCCCTCGCACCGGGCACCGGACTCCGGATGCCCGCCCCTACCACCGGGGTGACCCGGTGGACCGGCCCGATCCGCCTCCCCGGGACCGGGCCTCCACCCGCTGCCCCCTACTGACCTCCCGACGTGGCCGTGCTGTCGCCCGCCAGGTCGGCTCGCCTGGGCTGGCAGGAGTCGGAGACGGTGGTGAAGGTGGGACCGCTCGCCTCCATATGGACCACGAACACGCCGGGGCCGTCGCACACGTCATCGGTGATCGTCACGGTGTCGCCGCTGGCCTTCATCTGGCCGTGGACGGCCACCGAGTCGTCCTCCGTCACGGTGAAGGAGCCGTCCGCGTTCACCTTCATCGTGTTGCCCATGGTGGTCGTGTGCGTGCCGACCATCGCTGCGAGGATGCCCGGGCTTCCGCCCGTGTCGCCCTGCATCTGCATGCTCGACGTGCCCGAGGTGTCGGCGGCCATCTGGTCGGAAGCCTTCTTCTGGCAACCCGAGAGCAGGGTGGTCGCCGCCATCGTCACCGCGACGACCGGGCCGATCCTGTGGAGTCGCATGTCCGTCCTCCTCGTGGGGGTGATGAGCCCGCTCTGCGCGGTGTGCGGGTGCTTCCCGACGGCGGGGGCGGTCGCTACTGGCCCCCGGCCATCCCCGTGCTGTCGCCCACCAGCGCCTGCATCCGGGGCTTGCACGTGTCGGAGACGAGCGTGAACTGTGGGCCGGTCGATCCCGACGTGACCACGTAGTCTCCCTTCACGCCCGCACAGCCGCCGGTATCGTCCATGAAGGTGACCGTATCACCGTTGCCCGTCGCGTGGCCCCGGACCTCGACCGAGTCGTTCTGGCTGACGGTGAAGGATCCGGCCGAGTCGAAGCTCAGCGCGAGGCCCGAGACCTCGTGGGTGCCCATGAGCGCGGCCAGCCCGCCCGGAGCCATCTGTCCCATGGCGCCCGCCTCCATCGAGGTATCGACGGACATGTCGCCACTCTGGTTCGCGGTCTTCTTGCCGCAGCCGGCGAGAAGCGCGGCGGTTGCCAGCGCCACGGCGGTGATGGATACGGTTCTCTCCATTCGCATACTTCCCCCTCTCCCGGGTGAAGTGATGGGCCTGCGCGCGCGGGCGGTGACCCGAGAACTCGACCCCGGGCCTGCCGGAGTCGAGGCGCGGCTCTTACCTGGGCACCGCTCCAGCCGCCCCGTCGAGCGCGTCGGCCACGGCCTGCAGGTGCGTGGTCAGCACTCCGAGCTGCTCGCGAGCCCTGGCCCAGTCCTTCGCGTCCACGGCCTCCTGCACCCCCGGGAGCGACATGGCGTCGTAGGTCTCCTTCGGGGCGTACAGGAGGTGCCGGAACCACGGACGGTTCGGAATTCCGGCCGAGTCCAGCAGCCGGCGCTCCACCTGCACGAGCGCGCCGTTCAGGGCCGCATACGGGTCGGTTCCGGAGGATGCGCCGGCGGCCGGGGTCCCGGATCCTGCGCCCGCCGCCGAAGCCGCTCCGCCCGCCGCGGCAGATGACGAGGTCGAGGAGAGACTGGCCCGGATCCGCCCGTCCAGCCTCCTCGCCGCGGCTGCCCACGCCTGCTGCGCGGACCGGGCTTGCGACAGGTCCAGCTGGCCGGAGACGCCCGGCTCGGCCGCCAGGGCGTCGAGGAAGCCGCCCACGCGCTCCGCGTACAGCGAGAAGTCGTACGGGAGGATGTCCGAGTTGGCGATGCGCAGCGCCATACGGCCCCACACCTCGGCCATGGCGGTCATGTAGCGGAAGCCCGGGTCCCCGAAGTGCGTCATCCAGTAGTAGTCGTCGTATTGGGAATGGTAGACGCCGTAGGGGCCCTCGAAGTCCATGCCGATGATCGGCATGCCGATGTGGTTCAGGAAGACCGTGTAGTCCGAGCCGCTCCCGAGCTCGTTGCCCACCCAGTCGAGCGGGTTCGACAGGTCGTGGCCGCCGCCGGCGGCCCCGCCGCCCATGACGGCGTCCTTCCCTCCGCCGCGCACCACCCGGCCCCAGGCCTCGAGCAGGCTGCGGCGACTGTTCGGGTCGATCACGTCGCGCGCCGTCTGGACGATGAGGTCGTTCAGGCTGGCCACGGCTCCGACGTCGAAGTCCGGCCCGGACACCGAGCCGTCCACGTTGATGTAGGCCAGCCCCCCCGCGCCGAGCGCGTCCTGGTTCTGCTCCCCCCACTCGGTGGAGCCCGTGAGGTGCCATTCCTCCGCGTCCCAGTCCCCGAACACGATGGTCCGTCTGGGACGGTGGCCCTCCTTGAGGAGGCCTCCCAGGACGCGCGCCAGCTCCAGCTCCGTGGCCGTGCCGCTGCTTGGATCCACGGCGCCGTACACCCACGCGTCGCGGTGATTGCCGAGCACGACCATGCGGTCCGGCTCTGCCGAGCCGCGGATGCGGCCCACCACGTCCCAGATGGTGCGCGTCTTGCCGTCCATCTTGACCGTGACGTGCACCTTGGTGGCGCCCGGTCCGACCCGGTAGGTGAACGGAAGGGCGCCCTGCCAGGAGAGGGGAGCCACCGGTCCCCCCAGGTGCTCGAGGAGCGGCTTCGCGTCGGCCCACGACATCGGGACCATGGCGATGTGGGGGATCGAGCGCGCTTCGGACACCGGGATCCGGCGGGCTCCCTTCACGGAGGCCCAGCCGGGCGTGAGCGGGTCCCCGGGCACGCGGAAGTCGTAGGTGATCGATCCGCGCTGGATGTGGCTCGCCGGCCCCCACGGGCCGTGGGGGAACGTGAGCCCCTTGCGGTAGCCGTCCTCGGCGGGATCGGAATAGATGAGTAGCGCCTTCACGCCGCGGCGCTCGGCCGTCAGCGCCTTGAAGCCCCGGTAGCTGTAGGGAACCGAGTAGCGGACGATGGCGATCTTGCCCCGCACATCGATGCCCTGGCTGGCCAGCCAGTCGTAGTCGGCCGGGTTTCCTCCGTTGGCGTAGACCAGGTCCGCCGTCGTGTCGACGTCGGCCGACATGCCCATGTACGTCGGACCGACATCGCCGCTCCACGAGTCCTTGTCCACCCCGTAGCCGGCCTCCCTGAGGGGCGCGTCGAACCGGTCGGGCTCGACCATGCTCACCGCCACCGTGTCCGGGTAGGGAAGGAGGACGTCGTAGGGGATCATCTCGACGTCCTCGAGCCCGTAACTCCGGAAGTGGTCCCGGACGTACTCGGCCAGCACCTTGTTGCGCGGTGTGCCGGCGATGTGCGGCTCCTCCGTCAGGAACCGGAGGTAGCGACCGGTGCTGTCGTTCTCGAGCCGGGAGGCGAGGAGGTCCTCGAGCGCCAGCTCCCGGGACGCCGAGGCGGCCGAGAAGCCGAGCAGCGCCGTGTCTCCGGGCGCCACCACGCCCCGGGCCCCGGCGGACCGGGGCGTGGTGGCGGGCGGAGCCGGTCGCGTGGACGTCCCCGTCGCTGGAAGGACGAGGAGGGACGCCGCGGCGACGCACAGCGTGGAGGCGTGAGGAGGCATGCCGCCATGCTAGCCGGCCGGCGCCGGCGAGGTCAAGGCGTTGTCGGCCGGCGGGCTCCGCCGGTATCGTGCCGGGCGATGGGGGGGCCGGGTGGGGTACCCGGCGGTCACGTCACCCGAGTCCGGGAGGTCCCACGATCGATCCGGCGCCCGACACCGCGCGGCCACGTCGACGGGCGCGGCCCGCCACGCCCCGTCCGCCGCGCCCCGCGCTCCGGAGGCGCGGGGCGGCGGGGGCGAGGCTCGCGCCCGCTCTCGCAGCGGGCCTGCTCCTCGCCGCCGCCTGCGGAGGCCGGGCCGGCCCCGGCGCCGACCGCCTTCTCCTCGTGGACGCCCGGATCCCGGCGCTCGCTCCGGGCGACTCCGCGGCCGGCCGAACCCGCGCGGGCGCTCTCGCGGTGCGGGACGGGCGCATCGCGGCCATCGGTGACGAGCGGACGGCGAGCGCCGCCGCCGGCGGCGCGCCCGGCATCGACCTCGGGGGCGCCACGGTGCTACCGGCCTTCGGCGACCACCACCTGCACCTGTTCGACATCGGGCTGGCGCTGCTCAACGCCCGCGAGCACCAGCGTCTGTACCTGGACCTCTCGGACGCGACGTCGCTGGAGGAGGTGGCTCACCGGGTCCGGGCGCGGGCCGACTCCCTGCCGCCGGGCGCGTGGGTGTTCGGCAAGGAGTGGAGCCAGGCGGCATGGGGCACGGAGGCGCTGCCGACGCGGGAGCTCCTGGATCGCGCCGCGCCCGACCACCCCGTCTTCCTGGCGCGCTCGGATGGGCACGCGGGCTGGGTCAACGCCGCGGCGCTCCGCCTGGCGGGGATCGCCGCCTCCACGCCGGATCCGCCCGGCGGACGGATCGTGCGGGGCCCCGGCGGCGAGCCCACCGGCGTCCTGCTGGAGCGGGCCAACGAGGCCGTGGTGGCCCACATCCCGGCGCTGCCCGATTCGGTGGTCCGCGCCGCGTTCCGCCTGGCGGCCCGGGCGATGGCGGCCCGCGGGGTGGTCCGGGCCTACGACGCCGGCTTCCTGGCCTTCCCGGGCGTGGTGGCCCTGAACGTGGACATGGGGCGCCTCCTGGGGCTCCTGGCCCGGGAGGACTCCGCCGCTCCCCTCCCGATCGACCTGGATCTCATGGTGCCGGCGCCGAGCCGCCTGGCCGACTCCATCGTGGCGCACCCTGAGCGCTACCGGCGCGTGTCGCCGCACGTGCGGGTCACCGCGCTCAAGCTGTTCGCCGACGGAGCGTTGGGAAGCCGGGGGGCGGCCCTCACGCGGCCTTACGCCGACGACCCGGGCACGCGCGGGGTGGCGCGAATGACGACGGAGGAGATCGAGGCGTGGAGCCGCCGGGCGCTCGGCGCGGGCCTGGACGTCGCGACCCACGCCATCGGCGACGAGGCGGTGCGCCGCACCCTGGACGCCTATGAGCGCGTGCTCGGCAGCCGGCCGGACCTCGCGCCCCGCCGCCTCCGGATCGAGCACTTCTCCTTCGCCCGGGAGGTGGACTTCGGGCGCGCCGTCCGGCTCGGGGTGCTCCTCTCGGTGCAGCCCGACTTCAACACGCCCGAGGGTGTGCGGCCCACCTTCGCGGACCTGCGGGTGGGCCACTCGGCCGATCCGCGCGTGTACGCGTGGGCCCGCCTGGACTCGATGGGCGCGCCCCTGGCGGGAGGGACCGACTACTTCACGACTCCCGGCCCGGCGCTCCTCACCTTCCGGATGTCCCTCACCGGCCACAACGCCATCGGCGTGACCGGACCGGGGCCGAGGGGGCGGCTCGCGTCGCTCCGGCAGATGACGGCGTGGTATCCTCCCGGCGGCGGGGCGCCCTCGCGGGGGGAGCTGAGGAAGGGGGACGCGGCGGACCTGGTGGTCCTCTCCCGCGATCCGCTCACGACGCCCGCCGACAGCCTGGACGAGGTCCGCGTCCTGGCCACCTTCCGCGACGGGCGGGTGGTGTACGCCGACAGCTCGATGAGCGAGCGGTTGGAGGGCGCGGGGGCCGGCCGGCCGCGGGACTAGGGGAGGTCGAGCTCTCCCTGGTCGCCGGCTTCGGAGCCTTCCACGACGGCGCCGCTCTCCCCGGATTCCCCGTTCGTGCCGGCCGCTTCGGCCGTTCCGTGCGTCGCGGCTCGGCCGACGTCCTCCTCGCCTTCGCCCACCTCCGGACCGCGCGGTTCGGAACGGAGCGGGTGGACGGTGGCCACGCGGTCCTCCTCCAGGCGGCCGAGCACTCTCAGGCAGGCGTCGGCGCGGGCGCGGACCCGGAGCTCCGAGGCGGCCGTGGTCACGAGCTCCCCGGAGGCGAGCTCCCAGGCCACCTGGTCGCCCGGGTGCATCTCCAGCAGGCCGACCAGCTGGCCGGCTTTGCCCCGGTCGGGGAGAATCGCCGTACCCTTGCCGGCCCGTCCCTGGACACGGAGCTCGGTGAACGGGACGCGCTTCCCGAAGCCGCGCGAAGACGCCACCAGGAGCTCGGCGTCGCGTCGCGGAGACAGGGCGGCGATGACCCGGTCGCCCTCGTCGAGATCGATGCCCTTCACGCCCTGGGCCGTACGGCCCATGGGACGCACCTCGCCCTCCTCGAAGCGGATGGCCATGCCGCCGGCCGTGGCGAGGACGAGTTCGCGACCCCCGCCCGTCAGGAACGCCGCCACCACCTCGTCGCTCCCCGCCAGCCCGGCCGCGATGATCCCGCCCGACCGCACGTTGGCGAACTCCGAAAGCGCCGTGCGCTTGACCTGGCCGCCGGCGGTGACGTTGACCAGGTAGCGGTCCTCCGCGAACGTCTCCACCGCCAGGAGAGCGACCACCTCGTCCCCTTCCTGGAGGTGCAGGTAGCCGGCCAGCGGATGGCCGCGGGAGCTTCGGGTCCCGCGGGGAAGGTCGCCGAGCGCCAGGGCGTGGGCGCTGCCCAGGCGGGTGACGGCCAGGAGCGTGTCGGTACCGCGGCACAGGATGGCCTGGCGCACGAAATCGGCCTCCCGCTCCGACATGGCCTCCGCGCCGGCCAGTCCGGCCCCCGCCGTGCCCGCGCCGCCCCGCACCGGCTGCGCCTTCAGATACCCGCGGCGCGTGAGGAGGACGAGGGTGGCGCCGCCGGCGTTCCCCGAGGGGAGGGGGAAGCGCTCCTTCCCCTCCAGGATCTCCGTGCGGCGAGCGTCGCCGTAGCGGCCCGCGAGCTCCTCCAGCTCCCGGCAGAGCGCGTCCCGGCGCACCTGCTCGTCCTCGACGAGGAGTCGGAGCTCTTCGATGGACGCCCGCAGCGCCTCGAGCTCGTCGGACAGCTTGCGGCGCTCCAGGCCCGTGAGGCTGGCCAGCCGCATGGCCAGGATGGCCTCGGCCTGGCGCTCGCTCAGCTCCATCTCCCGCTGCAGGTCGCGCGAGGCGGTGGACGGGTCGGGCGCCGCCCGGATGATGTCCAGCACCCGGTCCAGGTCGCCCAGGGCGATGAGCAGCCCCTCCACCACGTGGGCGCGGTCCTCGGCCTCGGCCAGGTCGTGGGCGGCCCGCCGGAAGATGACCTCGAGCCGATGGTCGACGAAGCAGGCGAGCGCCCGCTTGAGATCCAGCTCTTCGGGTCGTCCGTCGACCAGTGCCAGGTTGATGATGCCGAAGGTGTACCGGAGCTGCGTCTTCTTGAACAGGGCCGGGAGGAGCTTTCGCGGGTCGGCGTCCCGCTTGAGCTCGATGACGAGCCGGATTCCGTCCCGATCGGACTTGTCCCGCAGGTCGGTGATCGCGTCCATGCGGCCGCGCCGAACCTGCCGGGTGATCTGTTCGATCACCCGCGACTTGTTCACCTGGTAGGGGAGCTCGGTCACGACGATGGCGCTCTTACCGTACCCTCGCTCCTCCACGTGCATGCGGGCCCGCATCTCGACCAGGCCGCGCCCGGTGCGGTAGGCCTCCTCGATGCCCTCGCGGCCCCAGATGTAGCCCCCGGTGGGGAAGTCGGGACCGGGCAGGAGGGCCATGAGCTCCTCCACTTCGCACCCGGGGTTGCGCACCAGGTGCACGGTGGCGGCGAGGAGCTCGGTGAGGTTGTGCGGCGGGATCTTGGTGGCCATTCCGACCGCGATCCCGTCCGTGCCGTTCAGGAGGAGCTGGGGGAGCCGGGCGGGGAGCACGGTGGGCTCCTCCAGCCGGTTGTCGAAGTTGCCGGTGAAGTCCACGGTGTCGCGCCCCAGGTCCTCGAGCAGCTCGGTCGAGATGGCGGCGAGACGGGCCTCGGTGTACCGGTAGGCGGCGGCGCTGTCCCCATCGATGGAGCCGAAATTGCCCTGACCGTCCACCAGCGGATAGCGCATCGAGAAGTCCTGCGCCATGCGCACGAGCGTGTCGTAGACCGCGCTGTCACCGTGCGGGTGGTACTTGCCCAGCACGTCACCGACCACGGTCGCGCTCTTCTTGTAGGCTCGCCCGGGAAGGAGCCCTTGCTCCCACATCGCGTACAGGATCCTCCGGTGGACGGGCTTGAGCCCGTCACGGGCGTCGGGGAGGGCGCGCTGGACGATCACGCTCATCGAGTAGTCGATGAACGAGTCGCGCATCTCCTGCTCCAGGAAGCGCGGGATGATCCTCTCGTGCTGGGCCGCTGCTCGTACCACGTGTCGTCCCTCGGGCTGCGGGGCTTCGGTTCCTTTTCGGTCAACGTGCGACGCGACCCGCCGCCGGACAAGGGACGGGCGGCTCGCTCCCCGAAGGTGGGACCCCGGAGGTGACCTCGTCCATGGACGAGGCACACGGAGCGCGCCGGGAGGGAAGCGGCGCCGCCGACGGCGGGGGTGCTGGGCACGCAGTCGGCGTGTGGCTGCCGAGCCCCGGACGCCGAGACCTCCGTAGCCCGGATTCGGTCCGACCGGAAGGGCCCGGCCCCGTTGAGCGCTCTCCCGCCAGGTCGTAGCTTCGCCGACATGATCCTTCGGATGGTCGCCCGTGCCCTGATCGCCGCGGCGCTCGCCCCGCCCGCGATCTCCTCCGCGACGCCCGCTCCGCGTTCGTCACCCGCCGTGGCTCGTGAAGCCGCTGCCGACACCCTGTGGCAGCAGCGCGTCGCCTACAGCACCGAGGCGCGTCTGGACGAGGCGGCGCAGGTGCTCCACGGAGCGGAGGTCGTCCGCTACCACAACCAGTCTCCGGACACGCTCGGCGTCCTCTATTTCCACCTGTACCTGAACGCCTTCCGCCCGCACAGCCTCTGGGCCCGGACCGAGCGGCGGAAGGAATACGACTTCGGCGCGCTCCAGGACCCCGACTATGGCTACGAGCGCGTGCGCTCGGCCGAGGTGGTGCCCTGGGCCGCCGTGGGAGGAGGCGCCGGGGAAACGTCGACGGCGGGACGCGCCGGGGCCGTGGGTCGTGGACGAGGGCGAGCCGGCCGCGGCCGGACCCTCGAGGCCGCCTATCCCTTCGCCCCCGACTCGACCGTGGTGCGTTTCCAGCTCCCCCGCGCGCTGCCGCCCGGGGACTCGATCCGGGTTCGGATCGCGTGGGATGCGCGGCCTGCCACCCTGTGCCGGCGCCAGTGCCGCCAGGGCCGCCACTGGGACCTGGCCCAGTGGTACCCGAGGGTGGCGGTGTTCGACACGGCGGGGTGGGAGGACCATCCGCTGTACCCCCAGGGCGAGTTCTACGGCGAGTTCGGCACGTACGACGTGACGCTGGACCTGGCCGCCGACCAGGTGGTGGGGGCCACCGGGGTCCCGGTCTCGGGCGATCCGGGCTGGAAGCCGGATGCGTCCAGCCCCGACCGCGAGGTCGACTACGAGCGGGACTGGTACGGCGCGCCGGTCCGGCTGGATGACCCGGGCCTGCTGACGGATGTCGCCGCGGCCGGCCGTAAGCGGGTGCGCTTCCGGGCGGAGGAGGTCCACCACTTCGCTTGGAGCGTCGACCCCCAGTACCGGTACGAGCAGGATCACGTGGGCAAGGTCGTCATCCGGGTCCTCTACCGTCCCGGCGACCTGGACTGGGACCTGGGCGCGGCCGCGCGCCGCACCGTCCGCGCACTGGGCTGGCTGGAGGGGATCTACGGCCCGTACCCGTGGCCCCAGCTCACCAACCTCCACCGCCTCGAAGGCGGCGGGACCGAGTTCCCGATGGTCATCATGAACGGCGGTCCGGGACAGGGGCTCATCACCCACGAGTCCAGCCACCAGTACAACATGGGCATCCTGGCCAACAACGAGTGGAAGGAAGGCTGGCTGGACGAGGGAATGGCGAGCTTCCTCACCAACTGGTTCGCCGAGGAGCACGGGGTGCCGCAGCCCTGGAGCCGGAGCATGGAAGCGGCCGAGGCGCGGGAGGCGGCCGGCGCGACGCAGCCGGTCTCCGAGCCTTCCGAGGACTTCTCGGACTTCTCGATGTACGGCGCCATGATCTACACCAAGGGCTCCATCGTATTGCGCATGCTGCGCTGGCTGGTCGGGGAGGACGTGTTCCGGCGAGGGATGCACGACTACTATCGGACCGAGCGCTTCCATCACGTGACGGCCGCGGACCTGGAAGCGGCCATGGAGAGAGCCAGCGGGAAGGACCTGTCCTGGTACTTCCATGAATGGCTCCAGACCACCTGGACCCTGGACTACGCGCTGGGCGACGTTCGGACCGAGCGGGCGGATGGGGGCGGCTGGAGGACGAGCGTCCGGGTGACGCGCTCCGGACGGGCCTGGATGCCCGTCGACCTGGAGGTCGGCGACACCACGGTTCGCCTGGATTCGCGTGACTCCAGCCAGCAGGTGACCGTCGTAACTGGAGAGCGGCCCGACTCGGTGATCCTGGACCCCGACGGCGTGCTGCTCCAGACGGATCGCTCGAACGACCGCAAGGAGTTGAGGAAACCGGGTCCATAGGCGAAAGGAGCGTCCGATGCGTGTTCGAAGCGGAGTCATCGTGCTGTGCGCGAGTGCACTCGTGACCCTCGCAGGGCCGGTATGGGCGCAGCAGGCGCACGCCATTCCGTCTTCGCAGATCGATCGAACGCTGACCACCCGCGTCACGGCCGCGTCGGCGGACCGGGCGGCGCTGCTCCGTCTCCTGGACCGGCCCGAGACCCGATCGGTCGCCGGCCGCTACGGCGTGGATCTCGAGCGTGCCCGGGACGCCGTGGGCACGCTGGACGGTCCCGAGTTGGCGCGGTTGGGCTCGCGGGCCCGGGATCTGAACGCTGCGCTGGCCGGCGGCAGTGACACGATCGTCATCTCGACGACGACCCTGATCATCGCGCTCCTCGTCCTGATCATCATACTCGTGGCATGAGCAGGGGCGGCCGGGCGGCGGCCGCCGCCCTGGCCGCGCTCCGGCTCCTGGCTCCGGTCGGTCATCCGGCCGTAGCCCAGGCGCGGATCGGCGCCGCTCCCGACACGGGGACCGCCACGACCGTGCTGGACGTGCCGTACGTCGCCCAGCCTCCGCGGCTGTGCGGGGGCGCGGCCGTCGTGATGGTGATGCGGTACTGGGGTCACGATTCGGCGGACGTGGCCTCCTTCGCACCCCTGGTCGACGACTCCGCGCGCGGCATCCGCACGGACGTTCTCGCGGGGGAGGTCCGGAGACTGGGATGGCGCGCCGTCGCCTTCCGCGGCAGCCTGGAAGAGCTGCGGCGCCAGCTCCGCCGGGGGCGTCCCGTCATCACGCTCCTGAAGGTCGGGGACGGCGCCTACCATTACGTGGTCGTCGTGGCCGTCGCCGCGGGCGGTGTCCTGTACCACGATCCGGCCCGAGCGCCCTTCCACCGGGTCTCCGCCACCGACTTCCTGCGCGCCTGGGCCCCCACCGGAGCGTGGTCGCTCCTCGTGGTCCCGCCCGGGACCGGAGTGGGCGCCCTCCGGGCTCCGCCCCCCGCCTCGCCCGATTGGACGGCCGCGCCGACGACCCCGGAGGCGAGTCCACGCGCGGCTCCGGGGGAGGGCGGGGCGTGTGCCGCGATGGTGCGCGACGCCATCGCGACCGCCCATCGGGGCGACATCGCGGACGCGGCCTCCCGGCTCGAGGCGGCGGCGGCCGCCTGTCCCGGTGCGGCCGCTCCGCTGCGCGAGCTGGCGGGCGTGCGATTCGGGCAGGGCCGGTGGAACGCGTCCGCGGCCGCGGCACGCCGGGCCCTGGAGCTCTCGCCCGGCGACCCGTACACGGTCCGCGTGCTGGCAGGGGATCTCTACATGCAGCATCGCGCGGCAGAGGCTCTTCGGGTGTGGAACCGGATCGGCGAGCCACGGCTCGAGGCCCTGCGGGTCTATGGTCTCCAGCGCATCCGTTACCGCGTCGTCCGCCGGCGGGCGGCGGTGCGGGAGGGAGGGCTGGTGACTCCTGGGCGCCTGGCGCTTACCCGACGGCGGCTGGAGGCCGTGCCGGGCCTGGGCGCCGTGCGGGTGGGCTGGGCCGTCAGCGGGCAACAGGGTGCGGACGTGCGGGTGGCGGTGCTCGAGCGACCTCCATTTCCGGGAGGTCCACCGGGCCTCGCCGTGATGCTCGTGGCGGGGCTCCCGGAGCGCGTGCTGCGCGTGCGGACCGGGTCCCTGCTCGGGGATGGCGAGAGCTGGACGGCCGCGTGGCGCTGGTGGGAGCGCCGTCCCCGGGTCTCCATCGGGCTGCGGGCCCCCGACGCTCTCGGCGTCACCGGCGTGTGGGACGTCTCGGGCTCGTGGGCCCGCCAGGAATTCGCGCTCCACGGCCTCGCGGGCCCCGCCGCGGCGGGCAGCGCGAGCGCCCCGGCCGCGACTACGGGTCCGCCGCCCGTGCGGGAGGAGCGCTGGCGGGCCGCCCTCTCACTGTCGAGCTGGGTGGCGCCGGACGTCCGCCTGGAGGCCGGAGCATCGCTCGACCGGTGGTCCGGCGCGGGCGCGGGCCCGGGCGTCTCGGTGGGCGGCGAAGTGCGATCGGCTGGCGACCGGCTTCGCCTGGCCGCTCACCTGGCTGGCTGGCCCGGCGGCCCGGCTGGCGGCTTCGCGACTGCGTCGGTCGAGGGCGATGCGCGGAGCTCGCCCCATCCGGCCGGGTGGGTGGTGGGCGCCCGGGCGGGCGTGAGCGCGGCTACGCGCGCCGCTCCTCTC
Organism: uncultured Gemmatimonadota bacterium; assembly: GCA_964465015.1. Classification (GTDB taxonomy): domain Bacteria; phylum Gemmatimonadota; class Gemmatimonadetes; order Palauibacterales; family Palauibacteraceae; genus Humimonas. The sequence continues at coordinate 1,265 of CAYXHP010000097.1, read as the reverse complement.
ATGGTGTGGCCGGGCGCCGGCGCAGGCTACGCCGGGACGGCGCTCCTCCGCGCCCATCCGCTCCTGGATGGCGGCGTTCTGGATGCCCCCGCTTTCGGGCGCACGCTGGCTCACGGCGGCGCCGACCTGGAGCGCTGGACGGACGTCGCGGCTCCGCTCTCCCTGGGGGTGGCGGCTTTCGTGGACGTGGCCCGGGCCTGGCACCGGCCCGGGGACGGCGCCCCCGGACCGGGGGAGGCGGACGTGGGGGTCGGCGCCCGCGTGGCCCTTCCCGGCGCGGGCGGCAGGCTGCGGGTCGACTTCGCGCACGGCCTCCGCGACGGAGCCAACGTCCTCTCGGTGGGGTGGTCGGGCTCCTGGCCGGGCTCGCTGTGGAGTGTGGAGGGGGGCTGAGCGAGGTCGTCGGTCGGGCGCCGGGCGCGGGTCGTCAGCCCGCCAGGAGCTCCCGCGTGGCGCCCTGGGCCGGGGAGGGGTCGCGCGGCGCGGCCGTGACCAGCGCCCGGTGACGGCGGTCCTGCGGGAGACGGAGCACCAGCGCTCCGGCGGGAGGGTCACCGCGGAGCTCGGTGGCGCGGCCCTCCCGGTCCACGGTCACCGTACGGCCCGGCTCGAGGCACGCGCCCAGCCAGGTGCCATACTCCAGCCACGCCCGGGCCGCCCGCTCGCCGGCCGTCTCGTCGATCGAACCGACCTCCTCCTCGTAGCGCCGCACCGCCTCCTCGTAGGCGTGCGCATCGCGGCCCCGGAGGGTCTTGAGGAGCGCGCGGCACAGGGGCCTGGGATCGGCCATCTCCCGCCGCTCGAGCGCCTCCTCCAGCGTCACGACTCGATCCTCTACTCGCCGGCCGTCATCGAGTCGAGGAACTCCTGGTTGGTCCTGGTCCGCTTGAGACGCTCGATGAGGAACTGCACCGCCTCGGCCGGCGGCATGTCGGAGAGGAAGTTCCGGAGGAGGTACATGCGGTTGAGCTCCGTATCGGTGAGCAGGAGCTCCTCCTTGCGGGTGCTGGACCGGTTGAGGTCGATGGCGGGATAGATCCGCTTGTCCGCGATCTGCCGGTCCAGGATGACCTCGCTGTTCCCCGTGCCCTTGAACTCCTCGAAGATGACCTCGTCCATGCGGCTCCCGGTCTCCACCAGGGCCGTGGCGCAGATGGTGAGGCTGCCTCCCTCCTCGATGTTGCGGGCCGCGCCGAAGAAGCGCTTGGGCTTGTGGAGCGCGTTGGCGTCCACGCCTCCCGAGAGGATCTTGCCGCTGTGGGGGA
>CAYXHP010000096.1:0-18305 GCA_964465015.1 uncultured Gemmatimonadota bacterium | reverse complement strand
CGCGTATTCGATGATGAGGTCCCACCCGATGATCCACGCCACGATCTCGCCCAGGGTGGAGTAGGCGTACGTGTAGGCGCTCCCCGACTCGGGGATCATGGCCGCGAACTCGGCATAGCACAGCGCGGCGAAGCCGCAGGCGACGGCCACGCCGATGTAGGAGAGGACGAGGGCCGGGCCGGCGCCCACGTGGTCGGCCCCTCCCGCGACCGCGGTGCCGGCGGCCGAGAAGATCCCCGCTCCGATGATGGCGCCCACGCCGAGCGCCGTGAGCTGCCACTTGCCGAGGGTGCGCTTCAGCCTCGTGTCGAGCGCATCCGAGGCGTGCTTGGGGATCGGCTTGCGGCGAAGCAGCTGCGAGACCAGAGGCACCTCCCTGTGGTTCGTCGGGCACCGCATGCCGGGGCCGCGGCGGGGCGCGGGATCCGGGCCGCGGACCCGCCACGGAGGCGGATTCCGGCGCGGGGCCCGTGGCGGGCCGGCGCAACGTAGAGACGGCGCGGGAGGCTGTAAAGTCCGCGGCGCCGGCCGTTGATCGGCCGCATGCCTCCGAGTATACTCCGGCCAGCGCCGGAGCCGACGACCGACCGACCGACGCGCGCACCGGACCCTGCCCGCCGGGGCGGGGCGCCCACGCCGCGAGCACGGAGGCACATGCCCGGGACGACGGGCAGCGGAGAGACCGTGATGGACCGCGAGGCCGTGGAGGCGACCCTCCGCGAGCTGGCCGGACTCATCGCCGATCGTACAGAGGACCCGGCCGACCTGGTGGTGGTCGGCATTCGTCGCCGCGGGGTCGAGCTCGCCGATCGTATCGCCGAGCACCTGGAGGCCTCCCTCGGGCCCGTGGACACCGGCTCCCTCGACATCACGCTCTACCGCGACGACTTCGAGCAGGTGGGGCCTCGTCCGGTCATCGGCCCGACCGAGCTCCCCGGCGAGATCACGGGGCGGCGCGTGGTGCTCGTGGACGACGTGCTGTTCACGGGCCGCACCGTGCGGGCGGCGCTGGACGAGCTGGCGGACTTCGGGCGACCGCGGCGCATCGAGCTGTGCGTGCTCGTGGATCGGGGCGGCCGCGAGCTGCCGATCCAGCCGGACTACGTGGGGCGCCGGCTCTCGGTCCCGCCGGGCCGCCAGGTGGCCGTGCGGGTGCCGGACCTGGACGGCGACCTCGGCGTCCGTCTGGTCGACACCGCGGAGCACGGGTGACGGACGGCGGCCGGCCGGGCGCGGGGCTCGGCAAGGACCTGGTGGGGCTCGAAGACCTCACCGGCGACCAGATTCGGACGATCCTGGACACGGCCGAACCTTTCAAGGAGATCAGCGAACGCCGCATCAAGAAGGTCCCGGTCCTGCGCGGCAAGACCATCGTCAACCTCTTCTTCGAGCCCTCTACCCGCACCCGGATCTCCTTCGAGTTCGCCGAGAAGCGGCTGTCCGCCGACACGGTCAACATCTCGGCCACCGGCTCCTCGGTGCAGAAGGGGGAGACGCTGGTGGACACCGCCCGGACGCTGGAGGCCATGCGCATCGACATGGTGGTGATGCGGCACGGCTCCTCCGGGGCGGCCCGCTTCCTGGCCGACCGGATCCCCTCCAACGTCATCAACGGCGGAGATGGGCAGCACGAGCATCCCACGCAGGGGCTCCTGGACCTTCTCACCCTGCGGGATCGCTTCGGACGGCTGGAGGGGCTGCGGGTCTGCATCGTGGGCGACATTCTCCATTCCAGGGTGGCGCGCTCGAACATATGGGGCCTCCTGAAGGTCGGTGCCGAGGTGGCCGTGTGCGGGCCGAGGACCCTCATCCCGCTCGGAATCGAGGAGCTGGGTGTGCACGTGTTCGGGAGCGTGGAGGAGGCCATCGAGTGGTCCGACGCGCTCTACGTCCTCCGCCTGCAGCTCGAGCGCATGAAAGCGGGGTTCATTCCCTCGGTGCGGGAATACAACCGGGTGTTCGGGATCAGCGCCGAGCGGCTCCGGGGTGCGGCGGACGACCTGGTCGTCCTTCACCCGGGTCCCATGAACCGCGGCGTGGAGATCGACTCGGACGTGGCCGACGGGCCCCGCTCGGTGATCCTCCCGCAGGTCACGAACGGCGTGGCCGTGCGCATGGCCGTGCTCTATCTCCTGGCGGGAGGTCGCCCCGACGCGGCCGAGGCCGCCAAGCAGGGGGAGGCGTGAGCCCGGGCCCTCGTCCGGCGGGCGCCGCCGGCGGCAGGCCTCTCCTCCTCCGCGGTGGCCGACTGCTCGATCCCTCCAGGGAGCTGGATGAGAGCGGAGACGTCCTGGTGTGCGACGGACGGGTCGAGGCGGCGGGGGGCCGGATCGAGGGGCCCGAGGAGGCGGAGGTGGTCGACGTCTCCGGGCTCGTCGTGGCGCCCGGCTTCATCGACCTCCACGTGCACTTCCGCGAGCCGGGCGGCGAGCACAAGGAGACGATTCGGACCGGAGCGCGAGCGGCGGCCGCGGGTGGGTTCACCACCGTGTGGGCCATGCCCAACACGGACCCTCCCATCGACGACCCCGCCGCGGTCGGCTTCGTCCGGGCCGAGGGCGAGCGCGCGGGCGGGGCGCGCGTCCTGCCGATCGGGGCCGCCTCGGTGGGCCTCCGGGGCGAGCACATGACCGAGGTGGGCGAGATGGTCGCGGCGGGCGCCGTGGCGGTCTCGGACGATGGCCACCCGGTGTGGAACGCGGGGCTGCTGCGCCGCCTCCTGGAGTACACGCAGACGTTCGGAATCCCGGTCCTCCAGCACTCCGAGGTCCGGGAGCTGGCCGGCTTCGGCGTCATGAACGAGGGCAAGGTGTCGACGGCCCTCGGTCTACGCGGCCAGCCCAACGCCGCCGAGGCGGCCATGGTGGCGCGCGACATCCAGCTCGCCGAGCTCACCGGCGGGCACCTGCATGTGTGCCACGTCTCGGCCCGGCAGACGGTCGAGCAGCTCCGCCTGGCGCGAGAGCGGGGCCTCGGGGTGACCTCGGAGGTGACGCCGCACCACCTGGCTCTCACCGAGGAGGCGGTGCGCGGCTATCGGACCGAGGCCAAGGTGAACCCGCCGCTACGCACCGAGGAGGACCGCCAGGCGGTCCGACAGGCGCTGGTGGACGGCGTGATCGACGTGATCGCCACCGATCACGCACCGCACCACTACGAGGAGAAGGAGCGGGAGTTCGACGACGCGCCCTTCGGAGCCGTGGGGCTCGAAACGGCCCTCGGCGTCACGATGTCGGAGCTCGTCGAGCCCGGCCATCTCACGCTGACCGGGCTGGTGGAGCGCCTGTCCTGTGCCCCCGCGCGGATCATGGGGCTGGAGGGGGGCACGTTGCGGCCGGGCGGCCGCGCGGACATCGTCCTCTTCGACCCGGACGAGGCGTGGACCGTGGAGCCGTCCGCCTTCCTCTCCCGAAGCCACAACACTCCCTTCGCCGGGAGGGAGCTGAGGGGGCGCGTGCACGCGACGTACGTGGCCGGGGAGGAGCGCTACCGCCTCGACGAGAAGGCCGCGCGCCGCTGAGCGGCGCGACCCGACGACCGCAGCTTCGAGCCGGTAGAGCGGAGAGCCGCACCCACGTGGTGGAGGACCCGATGGAGGACGAGGAGAGGACGACCGTGCCCACGATTCCGGACGAGATCTCCGGGCTCCTGGAGCGCCGGAGCACCTTCCGTGAGTGGCTCGGCAACCTGGAGCAGCGGGCCGGGGACGTGCGGCCGGAGGTCTACGAGCGCGTGCGCGAGGACTACCTGGAGCGTCTCGCGGGCGTGGAGTCCGACCTGGACAAGCACCGCGAGGGTCTCGAGGAGAGCCTCGGCGCCCGGCGAGCGCGCATGGAGGAGCTCGAGCGGGAGCGCGACGAGGCCGCCGCCCGCCTGGAGGAGGCCGAGCTCCGTCACTCCGTGGGCGAGTACTCCGAGGAGGAGTGGGAGGCGCGCAGCGGTGAGCACCGGGGCGCGCTCGGCGAGCTCGAAGGCCGGCTCGACGAGGAGCAGCAGGCCGTGGAGCGGCTCGAGGAGGTGCTGGGCGAGCTGGACGCGCCGGCTCCCGGCTCGGCCCCCGCCCCGGAGGCGGCCGGTACGGGGACCGCCGCCGTGGCGAGCGAGCCGGCGACGGGTGGCCGGGCCGAGGCGACGGGCGGAGCGCGCGAGGTGGTCGCCGGCGGGGGCGAATCGGAGACCGCACCCGAGGACGCCGACGATGGCGGGGACCGCCCTGTGGCGTCGAGGGCGTTCGCTCACTGGCGCGCCGGCCGCATGCCCGAGCCCACGGTGTCCGAGGCGACCGCGCCGGCGACGGCCGAGACGGAAGCCGAAGGGAGCCGACCCGACGAGGGGGCGTCCAAGGAGGATGACGTCCTGGCGTTCCTGAGCGGAGGGACCGCCGCGGGAGCCGAGGAGGGCGAGGCGGAGGGAAGCGGCTTCGAGGACGAGCTGGACTTCCTCGAGTCGCTGTCGCTGGATGACGCCGACTCGCTGAACACGCTCTCCCTGGTCCTCGACGAGGGCGAGGAGGGAGAGGACGAAGAGGAGGACGAGCGGGAGGGAGACGGCGCGGCCTGACGGGCCCGCGCCGGCGGCCGTCAGGCCTTGAGCGACTCCAGGTGACGTGCCATCCGGGCCTTCTGCCGGGCGGCGGTGTTGGCATGGAGCACGTGGCGGGCCGCCGCTCGATCCAGCAGCGCGTACAGGTCGGGGAGCTGCGCCTCGGCCTCGTCGGCCGAAGTAGTGGCGAGCAGCTGGCGGATGCGGGTGCGGATGCGCGAACGCGTGGACTTGTTGCGGACGCGGCGCTTCTCCGATTGACGCAGGCGCTTCTTGGCACTCTTGATGTTGGGCACGGTGTGTCGACTCCGGTGTTCTCAGGGTCGTGAATCGAGCCTGAAAAGATAGACGAGCGGTCGCGTGCGATCAAGGTGGGTGCGCGGTCCGGGTGTGGGGACGGGATGAACGCCATCAGCACGCTGATCCTGATCTTGCCGGTGCTGCTCCTCTCGGTGGTGCTGCACGAGTGGGCGCACGCGCGCGCCGCCGTATGGCAGGGGGACCACACCCCGGCCATGCTCGGCCGGCTCACCCTCAACCCGATCCCGCACATCGACCTGTGGGGCAGCATCGTGGTGCCGGCCTTCTTGCTGCTCACGCACGCGGGCTTTCTGTTCGGCTGGGCCAAGCCCGTCCCGATCAACACGCGCAACTTCAAGGACTACCGAAAGGGGGACATCATCGTCTCCCTGGCGGGCATCGCCGTGAACTTCGCCCTCGTGCTCGCGTTCGTCCTCGTGTTCGCCGTCCTCTCCCACGTGGTGGCGTGGACGGGCGGGCCCCTGGGACGGTCCGCCTCCATGCTCGGGAATCTGCAGCGCATGGCGGAGTTCGGGGTGTTCATCAACCTCATCCTGGCGGTGTTCAACCTCATCCCCATACCGCCGCTGGACGGTTCGCACGTCCTCTACCACCTGCTGCCGGCCCGGCTCGGGGCACGCTACCGGGAGCTGGGCCGGTACGGGCTGTTCATTCTCATCGGCCTGCTGGTCCTGCCTGGCCTGCTGCCCGGCTTCCCGAACGTCATCGGAATCCTGTTGTGGCCGATCGGCTGGCTGAACCACGCGGCCATGGCGCTGGCTTACGCGCTGAGCTGAGGTGAGCCCGATGGCGATCACGGCCCGTCCCGCTTCCTTCCTGGCGCCCGAGCCGTTCATGGTGGAGCTGGAGCGCTTCCGGGGGCCCCTCGACCTCCTCCTGCACCTGATCCGCGTCCAGGACATCGACATCTTCGACATCCCGATCGCCAGGATCACGAGCCAGTTCCAGGCCGCCCTCGACGCGGGGTTGGAGAAGCTGGAGCTCGATCGGGCCGGCGAGTTCCTCGAGATGGCGTCCACGCTGGTGCGAATCAAGGCGCAGCTCCTCTTGCCCCGGAACGAGACGCCCGAGTGGGAGGACGACCCGCGCGCGGACCTCGTGAAGCGCCTGCTGGAGTACGAACACTTCCTGGAGGTGGCGCGCGTGCTGTCCGCCGCCGAGGCGGACCGGAGCCGGCATTTCGCGCGCGGCTACCTGGAGCCGCGACCTTCGCCCGGGATCGTGCTGCCGCCCCTCGAGACGACGCTCGAGGCGTTTCTGGTCGCGGCGGCCCACATGCCCGAGCCGGTGCCGGAGCCCACCCACCGGACGCCGGTGCGCGCGGTCACCGTGGAGCAGAAGATGTCGCTGCTGGGGCGCCTGCTGCGCACCGCGCAGAAGCTCGCCTTCGAGCGGCTGTTCCGGCCGTGGGGCACGCGGCCGCACGCCGTGGCGGGCTTGCTCGCGTGCCTGGAGATGGCCCGCCGCCAGCTCATCCGCATCGAGCAGACGGTGCCGTTCGGGTCCATCTGGCTCTTCCCCCGGCCGCGCCTGGCGGAGGAGGAAGAGGGCGGGGAAGCGGACGAGCTCCCTGCGGTCCGCTCCGGCGGCTCGGCCGGCTGAGGAGCGGAGCGGGTGATCCCCGAGCAGATCGTCGAGGCGACCCTGTTCGCGAGCCAGACTCCCCTCACGCCGGAGGAGATCGCGCGGGCGGACGAGGGACTCACGCCCTCGCGGGTGCGAGAGGCCCTCGAGGCGCTCAGGGAGGCGTACGACGCCGGGGAGCGAGCTTTCCAGGTCTTCCGGCTCGGCGATGGCTACCAGCTGCTCACCCGACCCGAGTACGCGCCGTACCTGGAGCGCTTCGACTCGGTGCCGAGGAGCCCCGTCCTCTCCGAGGCGGCCCTCGAGACCCTGGCCATCGTGGCCTACCGCCAGCCCATCGGTCGGGTGGAGATCGAGGAGGTGCGCGGCGTCGGCTCCACCTCGGTGCTCCGGACGCTCCAGGAATGGGAGCTGGTCGAGGTGGTCGGACGCGGGGAGGGGCTGGGTCGGCCGCTCCTGTATGGAACGACGCGGAATTTCCTGGAACACTTCGGCTTCCGAAGCCTGGAGGACCTCCCCGAGCCCGAGGAGCTCCCGGTCACGCTCGGGGAGGCGAGTGGCCGGGAGGAGCCGGCGGCTCCCGAGGCGTGGGGGGCACCGGGTGAAGACGGTGAAGCCGGCGCGGCCGCTGCGCACCGCGGCGGGAACGGGGGCGAGGATGAACCCCTGCTACCGGGCTTCGAGGACGCGCCGGGGTGACGGCAGCGTCCATGCGCCTCCAGAAGTACCTCGCCCGCGCGGGCGTGGCGTCGCGCCGCGCCAGCGAGGACCTGATCCGCGAGGGCCGGGTCCGGGTGGATGGGGAGGTGGTGACCGAGATGGGCTCGCGGGTCGATCCGGAGCGCAGCCGGGTCACGGTGGACGGACGGGAGGTGGCGCTGTCGCCCGCGCGCTGGGTGATCCTCCACAAGCGCCCGGGTACGCTGTGCACCCGTTCCGACCCGCGCGGCCGGCCCACCGTGTACGGGGATCTCCCGCCGGATCTCTCCGAGCTCTTCCACGTCGGCCGGCTCGACTACATGAGCGAGGGACTGCTCCTGCTCACCAACGAGGGCGACGTGGCTCACGCGCTGCTCCACCCTTCCACGGAGGTCGAGAAGCGCTACGAGGTGGGACTCGTGCCTCCGGCCCCGCGGGACCTGGCGCGCCACCTCCTGGAGGGCGTCGAGCTCGAGGACGGCCGGGCGGCGGCCGACGCAGCCAGCCTCGTCCCCGCGGCGCCGGATGACGAGGGCCCCGTCCTCCTGGTCACGCTGCACGAGGGCCGCAACCGGGAGATCCGGCGCATGCTGGATGCGCTCGGGGCGCGAATTCGCTACCTGAAGAGGATGTCGTTCGGACCGATCGAGCTTGGAGATCTCGTTCCGGGAAGGTGGCGGGATCTCCGACCGGAGGAGCGCGCCGCGCTCCGAGCCCGAATCGAGGAAGGGAGTCGATAGATGGAGGTCGCGGGGAAGACGGTGCTCCTCCTGGGAGGGACGGGGCTGGTGGGCATGGCCATCGCGCGCCGGGTGCTGGCGCGCTCGCCCGACCGCGTGGTGATCGCCGGCCTTCGCGAGGAGGAGGCGCGCGTCGCGGTGGATTCGCTGGTGGAGCTGGCGGGAGCGGCGGAGATCGTTCCGGAGTGGGGTGACATCTTCCTCCGCCGGACCGACCGCGAGCGATCGCGGCGAGAGCTGGTGGCGGAAGAGGAGGGACGCGCGCGAGTCCTGGATGACCTGTTCGGTCCGCTCGACGAGGAGGCCGTGAGCCGGTCGGCCCTGGTGGACCTGCTGGAGCGGCACCGGCCCGACATCCTGGTGGACTGCATCAACACGGCCACGGCCATCGCCTACCAGGACGTGTTCGGTTCGGCCACGCGTCTGCGCAGCTCCGTCACCTCCGAGGACGGAGTCGACCGCGCCGAGGTCGAGGCGCACCTGTGCACCCTCTACCTCCCGCAGCTGATTCGCCACATCCAGCTGCTCCTGGCCGGGATCGGACGAGCCGGCACGCAGGTGTACGTGAAGATCGGCACGTCGGGGACGGGCGGGATGGGGCTCGACATTCCGTTCACCCACTCGGAGCAGCGCCCCTCGGCGACGCTTCTCGCCAAGTCCAGCCTCGCCGGCGCGCACTCGCTCCTCCTGTTCCTCATGGCCCGGACGAACGACGCGCCGGCCGTGAAGGAAGTCAAGCCGACCGCAGCGATCGCGTGGAAGGAGATCGGCTTCGGTCCCGTCCTGCGCGGCGGCCGCCCGATCGAGCGCTGGGACGCCGCCGGGCCGGTCCCCGTCGGGGAGGCGTTCGATCCCGGGGTCGCGGACGCGGCGGCCCGGCGCGCCGAGGGGGTCATCGAATCGGTGTTCCTGGACGCGGGGGAGAATGGCCGTTTCAGCCTCGGAGAGTTCGAGGCGATCTCGAGTCTCCGGATGATGGAGGTCATCACCCCCGAGGAGATCGCCGACACGGTGCTGGCCGAGATCGAGGGACGAGCGACGGGCCACGACGTCGTGGCCGCGCTCGACGCCGCCTCCTCCGGGCCCACCTACCGTGGCGGGGTCATGCGGGAAGCCGCCCTGTCCCGGATGGAGGAGCTCGAGACGGAGCACGGGGTCCGCTCGGTGGCGTTCGAGATGCTCGGGCCGCCCAGGCTCAGCAAGCTGCTTTTCGAGGCCTCGCTCTTGCGCACGCTCCTTCCCGACCTGGAGGCGGCCGCCGGGCTGGACCCGGACGAGGTGTCGCGAGAGTCCGCCGCCCTGCTGGACGACGACGAGACCCTCCGCACCGACATGCTCTCGGTGGGAATCGCGATCCTGCTTCCCGACGGGGAGCGGCTGCTGCGGGGGCCCGAGGTCGAGGTGGAGCCCGACCGGGGAACGGCGCCCGACGTCGACCGCCTGGCGGCGCGCGGGTGGGTGGACCTTCGGCCGGCATCGTGGAGCCGGTGGAAGGAGCGTTGCCGCGGCTTCCTGGAGGCCGAGCTCAACGGCCCCGGCGCCGACGCGGGCTCGCGCCGGGACCTGGACATCCGGTGCCGGAGCGGAGAGATCCGCCCCGGGGCGCTGGCCGCCTACGTATTCCGGACCGAGGACGGCGGCGAGCGCATGAAGCGCTGACGCCGTCCGTCCGGCGGCCATCCGTGGGTGGGCGGCGCGCCTCTCAGGCCCCGGCCGGGGGCCGCCCGGGCGGGGCGTCCGAGACGAGAGGGACGAAGCGCACCGCCTCGAGGCTCTCCTCGGCGAGGCGTCCCTCGGCGTCGCGCCGCACACGCCGGATCACCTGGGCGACGGGAGGGCCGATGGGCGCGACGAGGATGCCCGGCGCCGCGAGCTGCTCGAGGAGGCGCCGGGGCACCGCGGGAGCGGCCGCGGTCACCAGGATGCGATCGAAGGGAGCCTCCTCCGGCCAGCCGCGGGCACCGTCTCCGGTACGCAGGCGCACGTGCCCGGCCAACTCGGCCTCGCGCAGCGACCGGCACGCCTCCTCCTGGAGCTCCCCGATCCGCTCGATGGACCACACCTCCATCCCGCACGCAGCGAGGACGGCGGCCTGGTAGCCCGAGCCCGTCCCGACCTCCAGCACGCGCAGGCCGGGCAGCGGCTCCAGGGCCTCGGTCATGTGGGCCACCACGTAGGGCTGGGAGATGGTCTGGCCCCGGCCGATCGGGAGCGCGGCATCGACGTAGGCGTCTCGCCGAAGCTCCGGCGGAACGAACAGGTGACGGGGCACGCGGCCGACGGCCTCGAGGATGATGGGATCGGAGACGCCGCGCGCCCGGATCTGGCGCCGCACCATGGCGGCGCGTCGGGTCTCCGGATCGCTGCCGTCGGGCTCCTCGGTCCGGCGGAACCAGCCCATGGGCGTCCTGGCGTCTGGTGTGGATCTCGCCGGGTGCGCGGCTCGTTGCCGCGAGGCTCGCGCCCCACCTACCTTCGCCGGGTCAGCGGCCGAGCGGCGTCGCCGCCGCGGCCCGGCGAGGCTCGAGCGCAGCGTGCGAGGACGCAGCGATGAACACACCGTCCGCGGCCCGGGTCCGGCTCACGCAATACTCCCATGGGGCGGGGTGAGCGTGCAAGCTGGGTCCGGAGGACCTGGAAATCCTGCTCAAGCACGTGCCGGCGGCTGACATGCCGGGACTCCTGGTCGGGCTCGACGCGCCCGACGATGCGGCCGTGTACGGTCTCGGACCGGACCGGGCGCTGGTGGCGAGCCTGGACTTCTTCACCCCCGTGGTGGACGATGCGGCGGACTTCGGGGCCATCGCGGCCGCCAACGCCCTGAGCGACCTGTACGCCATGCACGCCCGGCCCCTGTTCGCCCTCAACATGCTGGCGGTGCCGGCCGGAGAGCTTCCGGAGGAGGTGGTCGGTGCCATCCTTCGGGGCGCCGCGGCGGTGTGCTCCGAGGCCGGGATTCCGGTGGGCGGCGGCCATTCCATCGACGATCCGGAGCCGAAGTTCGGCCTCGTGGCGTTGGGTGAGGTGCACCCGGAACGTGTCTGGCGGAAGTCCGGAGCTCTGGCGGGTGACGCGATCGTGCTCGGGAAAGCGCTCGGCACCGGCGTCGTCACGACGGCCCTCAAGGCAGGGGTCGCGCCGGAGGCGGCGGTCGCGGCGGCCGTGGCCTCCATGCGGTGCCTGAACCGGGACGCGATGGGAGTCCTCGAGGCGTTCCACGTGCATGCGGCCACCGACGTGAGCGGGTACGGCCTGCTGGGTCATCTGCTCGAGATGTGCCGGGCGGGAGGGCTGGGGGCCCGGGTCGAGGCCGGAGGCCCGAAGCTCCTTCCGGGCGCCCTGGAGCTGGCCGCGGCCGGCCACGTGCCGGGCGGGACGAGACGGAATCGGGCCTCCATCGAGAGAGCGCTCGAGTGGAACGAGGGGGTGCCGGAGCCGCTCCGCGTCCTGCTGTGCGATGCCCAGACCTCGGGCGGACTCCTGGCCGCCGTGCCGGGGCCGGAAGGGTCGGACGCCGCCGCGGCCCTGATCGCGGCGGGCTACGCGGCGTCCGTCGTGGGGTGGTTCGAACCGGGGGAGGCGCGCGTCCGGGTGGCGGCTCCGTGACGGGCGTCTTCCCGAACCTGCATCTGGTGGACCATCCGCTGGTGCGGCACAAGGTGACGCTCCTCCGGGATGTGTCCACGCCCAAGAAGCGCTTCAAGGAGCTCCTCGACGAGCTCGCCATGCTGCTCGCCTACGAGGTGACGGCGGACCTGCCCACCCGGCGGCGCGAGGTCCGCACGCCGCTCGAGCGGACCACCGGTGAGGAGGTGGACGGCGAGAACGTCGTGCTCGTTCCGATCCTGCGAGCCGGGCTCGGGCTCGTGGAGGGCTTCCTGCGCGTCCTCCCGACCGCCCGCGTGGGGCACATCGGCATCCAGCGGGAGCACGAGTCGCTGGAGCCGGTGGACTACTACTTCAAGATCCCGCCCGACCCGGGCGAGCGCCGCTTCATCGTGGTGGATCCGATGCTGGCCACCGGCGGGTCGGCGTCCGCCGCCGTGAGCTTTCTGAAAGCTTCCGGCGCGGGCCCGATCCGCCTGGCGTGCGTCGTGGCCGCGCCGGAAGGGATCGCCCGCCTGGCCGAGGAGCACCCGGAGGTGCGCGTGTACGCCGCCGCGCTCGATCGCGAGCTGAACGAGAAGGGCTACATTCTCCCCGGGCTCGGGGACGCCGGGGACCGGCTGTTCGGGACCGAGTAGCTCAGCCCCGGTACTCCCGGAGTACCTCGGCCACACGGTCGTCTCTCCCCGCCACGATGGCCACGTCCGAGTCCTTGAGCGGCTTCTCGGCATCGGGGACTACCTGCATGGCGTCGGCGAGCACGTCGTAGATGGCCACGACCTGGATCCCGAAGCGCTGCGGCAGGGAGAGCTCGCGCAGGGTCTTTCCGAGCCACGTGTCAGGGATGGCGATCTCCTGGATGGAGTAGCCTTCCGACAGGGGCAGGTAGTCGAGCACCGTCTTCGAGGCGATGCGCTGCGCCAGGCGGTAGGCCACTTCCCGCTCGGGGAAGATGGTCTCACGGACCTTGAAGGCCTCCAGCGCCCGGGCCGCTTCCGGGCTGGTCACCTTCACGTAGATGTCGGCCACGCCCATGTCCTTGAGGGCCAGGGTGGCGAGGATCGACGTGGCCAGATCCTCCCCGGTCGAGATGATGGCGGCGTCCACCGTGGCGGCGCCGATCTCGCGCAGGAGCTCCCGATCGGTGGCGTCGCCCACCACGCCGCGCGTCACCATGAACGCGTGGCGGTCCACCAGCTCGCCGCGCTCCTCCACGGCGATCACCTCGTGTCCCTGGGCATGGAGGGCGCGCGCCACCCAGGAGCCGAAATGCCCGAGGCCGATCACCAGGAACCGCTTCATCGCCGCCATGGGTCCTCCTCGGTCATCCGATGACCACGTCCTCGCGGGCGAACCGGTACCAGGGTCTTCCCTGTCCGCCCGCCAGCGCCATGGCCGAAGCCACCGCCAGCGGTCCGACTCGTCCCAAGTACATGAGTGACACTATGATGAGTCTTCCGATCTTCGTTAGTTTCGAGGTGGCTCCCATCGACAGTCCCACCGTCCCGAACGCGCTGTGCGCCTCGAACACGAGGCGGATGAAGCCCGCCCGGTTGGTGAGCCCCGGCACGTGCAGCTCGGTCATCGACAGGAGGAAGACGGCCAGACCCAGGATGGTGAGTCCTCCGATCGTCAGCCCGGTGGCGCGCTGCAGCGTTTCGTCCGGGATCGTGCGCCCCATGAAGGAGACGTGCTCCCGACCCCGCAGCCTGGACCACAGGACGAGGACGAGGAGGGCCACCGTGGTGGTCTTGAGGCCCCCGGCGGTCGAGCCGGGTGACCCCCCGATGATCATGAGCACGATGGTCAGGAAGAGCGAGGGGTTCGAGACCGCGTCGTAGTTGACGGTGTTGAAGCCGGCCGTGCGGGGGGTGGCCGCCATGAACCACGCGTTGGTGAGGCGCTCCAGCCAGCCCATGCCGCGCATCTCGCCTCTCGCCTCGAACACCAGGAAGAGAAGGGTCGAGCCCACCAGGAGCACGGCCGTCACCAGGAGAGCCAGGCGCGTGTGGGTGGACAGGCGATCGCTGGTCCTTCGAACGTAGCGGGCGTGCACGTCCGTCAGGACCACGAAGCCGATGCCCCCCAGGATGATGAGGGTCGAGACCGTGAGGAGCGTCACCGGCGAGTCGCGGAGCCCGACCAGCGAGTCACTGAACACGGAGAAGCCGGCGTTGCAGAAGGCCGAGATGGCGTGGAACACAGCCGGCCACAGGGCGTGCGTCCAGCCCATGGGCGCCGACCAATCCACCCACAGGATGGCCGCGCCCATGGCCTCGAGAAGCACCGTCGAGGCGACGACCGCCTTGACCAGGGTCCGCGGGTCCAGGTGCCGGAACGCGGAGGCGTGACCCCCGGCCGCCTCCTCGGCCCGCAGGCTGGCGCGTCGCCCCAGGAGGGAGATGACCAGCGTCGTGAAGGTCAGGATCCCGAGGCCTCCCAGCTGGATGAGGAGCGCGATCCACGCCTGGCCCAGTGGTGTGAAGTACTTCGCCGTGTCGACCACGATGAGTCCGGTCACGCACACCGCGCTCGTGGACGTGAAGAGCGCGTCCACGAAGCCCAGCCGTGGGCCCGTGTACAGCCCCGGGAGGATCAGGAGTCCCAGGGTCCCGAACAGGATGAGTCCCGCGAAGGAGAGGAGGAACAGCTGCGTGGCCGGTAGCGCTCGCCGGCGAAAGTCGCCGGCTCCCGACCCCAGGACCTCCCACGGGCTCCTCCCCAGGAACATGCCGCCTCAGGCTCCGTGGCGGACGGATGGCCCGACGGGTGGGCGCGAGGCAGCGGGCATGGTCGCTCCTCAGGGGGGCGCGGGAGCCGCACGGTGACGCGGAGAACGATCGCACCTATCGCTACCGTGGCCTCGCGGGCCACGCAAGCGCACCGGGGCCGGCCACCGCCCGCCGATCCGGTCGACATGATTCCGGCTCCGGTGTATGATGCCCGCGCGGCGGAGCCGGTCGCCGCGGGCCCGTAGCTCAGCTGGTCAGAGCAGGGAACTCATAATTCCAAGGTCCCGGGTTCGAGTCCCGGCGGGCCCATCGGGGAACCGCGGTTCCTCCGGATTCTCCACGAGGGGCACCTGGGGGAGCGACGGGGGCGCTGCCACCCGCTCTCCGGCATCGACATCGTGGCAACGCTGCGCCTGACGGGCGTCGCGTCCCGCGAGGGCGGGAACGAGGCCTGGCTGGAGTCGGACGGGTCAGCGGTGGTCGTCGCTCGCGAGAGCGGCCGAGCTTCCGCTCGACATGCGGTTTCGAAATTCCTCGCGATGACGTAGATAGTGTCGGAATCCCGTCCGAGCCCCTAGTTGCCGCCGACATGCGTTCCGATCACGAGTTGAAAGCCGAGGCCCGAAGCCGCGAGTCGAAGGGCGAGCTCGCTGGCGCGCTCGAGCTGTACCAGCAGGCGTTGCGTGCGGCGGCGCGGGACCCGGACGCCATGCCCGATCCCACGCTGCATCTGAAGGTCGCCGACCTGGAGTACCGCCTGGGCCGCATGGACGCGGCCCTCGAGGGATACCGTGGGGCGGCGGCCCTGTACCGGGACCTCGGGCTCATGGTGAACGCCGTCGCCGTGTGGAAGAAGGTGGAGCGGGTCTATCCGGACGAGCCGGAGTCGTGGCTCCGGCTGGCGGACCTGCAGCTGGACATGGGGCTGGTGGCGGAAGCCCGGGTGTCCATGCGCCGGTACGTCGAGGTGAGCGGAGAAGCCCCCGATGACCAGGTGAGCGAGGCGCTCCGCGCCTTCCTCGACAGGGACCCGGACCCCGGGCTGGGCGTCCTGCTGGCCCGCCGCCTCGGGGCGCATCGTGGCCGGCCGGAGGCGATGCGCACGTTGCGCGACGTGTACGAGCGAGCCGTGGACGAGGGTCGCGTGACGGCCGAGCTGGAGCGCGAGCTCGACGAGCTGGAGTCGAAGGAGCCCTGATGCGCTGGATCCACCACGCCCGCCGCGGGTAGCCTTGGCCCGGATCCACCACTGGCTCCGCTCCCGCGGAAGCCGCCGGTGGGTCCGTTCGTATGGCCGACGATGACGCCGCGGGCCCGGAGACGGAGGCCCGGGGCCCCAAGGGGGATGACGCAGCGACGATGGCGATGGAGACAGACGTGACGAGCGTACCGGAGCCGGAAACCACCGGCGCCGTGAGCGAGGTAGAGGACGGCGCTCCGGAGGGATCGGACGAGCCCGGAGCGCCGGAGGGGGGCGCCAGGAGCGCCGAGACCGGGTTCGGCGGACTCGGCCTCTCGGAGAGGTCGCTGCGGGCGCTGGCGAAGCTGGGCTACACGGAGCCGACGCCCATCCAGTGTGGCGCGATCCCGCCCGCACTCGAGGGCCGCGACGTCCTGGGATCGGCCCAGACCGGGACCGGGAAGACGGCGGCCTTCTCGCTCCCGATGATCGAGCGCCTGGCCGAAGCGGACCAGGGACGCCTTCGCGGCCTGGTCGTGACGCCGACCCGGGAGCTGGCGCAGCAGGTCGAGCGCGCGATCCGGTCCTACGCGGCCACCACCGAAATCGAATCGACCGTCGTGCACGGCGGCGTGGCCATAGGTCCCGAGATCCGGGCGTTGGAATGGGGCTGCGACATCCTGGTCGCCACGCCGGGCCGGCTCCTGGACCACGTCGAGCGCGGGACGGCCGATCTGGGCTCGATCGAGGTCCTGGTCCTGGACGAGGCGGACCGGATGCTCGACATGGGCTTCATCGACGATGTCCGGCGCATCGTGGCCGAGACGCCCTCCTCGCGGCAGACCCTCCTGTTCTCGGCCACCATCCCCAATCCCATCCTCTACCTGGCTCATCAGATCATGCGCGAGCCCATGCGCGTACAGGTGGGCCTCGAGAAGGCGGCCGAAGGGATCGACGAGGTGATCCATCCGGTCGACCGTGCCGAGAAGCACGAGCTTCTCCTCCACCTGCTCGAGAGCCGCACCGAAGGGCAGGTCCTGGTGTTCACGCGTCGCCGCGACACGGCCAGCTACCTGTCCGACTACCTGCGGGGCCGGGGACTCTCGGTGGATGACCTGCACGGCGGACGCTCCCAGGCCGAGCGCACCAAGAGCCTGCAGGATTTCCGGGACGGATCGACCCGCATCCTCGTGGCTACCAACGTCGCCGCCCGCGGTCTGGACATCCGGGGCATCCGGCACGTGTTCAACTTCGACGTACCCGACGATCCGCGGGACTACGTGCACCGGGTGGGCCGGACGGCCCGCGCCGACGAGACCGGCGATGCGATCACGCTGATGTCGCCGCACGAGTGGCTCATGGTGCGGGACATCGAGAAGCTCACGGGCGAGCCGATCGAGCGGCGCTCGGTCGAGGGCTTCGAGCCCTCCATCGAGCCGCTGGCCGCCGTCGAGGAGGACGAGGAGGAGACCTCCCGTCCGCGCTCCCGCCTCACCCGGGGCACACGCCGACGTTGAGGCGGTTCTTCCCACCCACTCTTTCATCGACCCCGGCACGCCCGTAGCTTGCCGCGTTTCTGGCGCGCCGGGACGGCCGCCGCGACGCCTTCACCCAGCCTCGACGTGAGATGCTGAGCACGATCAAGGGACGACTCCTCGTCATCGGCGGCCTCATCCTGGTCTGCGCGTGGGCCCTGTTCCCCAAGACGGGCCCCGATGGCAAGTCGATCTCGCCTATCAACCTGGGTCTCGATCTCCAGGGCGGCATGCACCTGGCCGTGGAGATCGACGATCCCAACCACACCATGGACGCCCAGCAGCGGGCCGACGCGATCGACCGGACGCTGACCACGATCCGCAACCGGATCAACCAGTTCGGGGTCCGCGAGCCCACCATCCAGAAGGCGGGCAACGACCGGATCATCGTGGAGCTGGCGGGCATCGAGAACCCGGAGCGCGCCAAGGAGGTCATCGAGAAGACGGCCTTCCTGGAGTTCAAGATCGTGCGAAGCGGCGACGAGCTGCGGCGGGCGCTGCCGCGCATGGACCGGGCGGTCGTGGACTCGCTCGGGCCGCAGAACCTGGGCACGCCGGGCCTCCCCGGGGAGTCGGCCAGCGCCCAGCAACCCGGCCTGAAGCAGCTGCTGCAGGGTGGGGCCGACACCGGACAGGCGGGGGCCGATACGTCCGGCGGCGCGGCGGCCGCCGGGAAGGGCGCGGGGCCGGACACGGTCGGCGGAGACAGGGCGGGGGCGGCGTCGACGGACACGGCGGGTCTGTCCACCCGCCCGCTCAGCGCGCTTCTCCTGGAGTCGGGCACACCGGGCGAGTTCCTGGTGGCCCAGCAGGACGTGCCGACGGTTCAGAAGTACCTGGCACTGCCGGGCGTGCAGTCCGCGATCCCGCGGAGCACGGACCTGGAGTGGGGTGCGAGCCCGGTGGGGGAGGGCGGCAACAGCTACCTGCCGCTGTGGGTCCTGGACCACACTCCGATCCTCACCGGAGACCAGTTGGCCGACGCCGGACCGGCCACCCGTGACCCCACCTACAACCAGCCGGTGGTGCCGTTCACGACCACCCGGCGAGGCGCTCGGGAGTTCGAGCGCGGCACCAGCCGCCACGTGGGCGATCTCATGGCCATCGTTCTGGACGGGAAGGTCCAGAGCGCCCCGGTCATCAAGGAGACCCTCAGCCACCGCGCCCAGATCGAGATGGGTAGCGGGTCCACCCTCCAGGAGGCGCAGGACCTGGCCCTGGTGCTTCGGGCCGGCGCCCTGCCCGTCAAGATCAAGATCGTGGAAGAGACCACGGTCGGACCGTCGCTCGGCGCCGACTCGATCCGCAAGGGCGAGCTGGCGTTCGGAATCGGGATCCTGGCCGTCATCTTCATCATGGTCGGCTA
>CAYXHP010000095.1:0-8067 GCA_964465015.1 uncultured Gemmatimonadota bacterium | reverse complement strand
GCGTACGAGTCCCAGCCCCTCACCGACTCGGTGCAGATCAGCGGCCGGCCGCTCGTCCACCTGGTCGCCTCGACCACCGGCACGGACGCGGACTGGGTGGTGAAGCTCATCGACGTGTACCCGCCCGAAGACGCCGAGCAGCCGGACATGGGCGGCTACCAGCTCGCCGTGTCCATGGACATCTTCCGCGGACGCTACCGGGAGAGCTACTCGAAGCCCGAGCCGATCACGCCGAACGAGCCGCTCGTGTACAGCTTCCACCTGCCCACGGCCAACCACGTGTTCCGGCCCGGGCACCGGATCATGGTGCAGATCCAGTCGAGCTGGTTCCCCCTCTACGACCGGAACCCCCAGACGTTCGTGAAGAACATCTTCTGGGCGAAGCCGGGCGACTACCGGAAGGCCACCATGCGGGTCTACCACTCGCCGGCCGACGCCACGTACATAGAGCTGCCGGTCGCGCGGAGGTCGGGCGGCTGAGCGGCGGAGGCACCGGGTCCAGGCCATGACCGATCCGAGGGCACTGGCCCACGAGCTGGAAGCCGGGCTCGACGGCGAAGTCCGGTTCGATGCCGGAGCGCGCGCCGCCTACTCCAGGGACGCCTCCAACTATCGCCAGCTGCCGATCGGGGTCGTGCTCCCGCGCCACAAGGAAGACGTGGTGACCGCGGTCCGCCTGTGCCACCAGGCGGAAGTCCCCGTCCTCTCCCGGGGCGGTGGCACGAGCCTGGCCGGCCAGTGCACCAACGTGGCCGTGGTGATGGACTTCACGAAGTACATGCGGGAGGTGCTCGAGATCGACGTCACCGCGAAGCGAGCCCGCGTCCTCCCCGGGGCCGTGCTCGACGACCTCAACGGGCCGGCGCAGGCACGGGGGCTCACGTTCGGCCCCGATCCCTCCACGCACGACCGGTGCGCGCTGGGCGGCATGCTGGGAAACAACTCCTGCGGCCCGCACTCGGTGATGGCCGGCAAGACAGTCGACAACGTCGAGGAGCTCGAGATCCTCACGTACGACGGGGCGCGCTTCCGGGTGGGACGGACCTCCGGGGAGGAGCTAGAGCGCGTGATCGCTGCGGGCGGACGGCGGGGCGAGATCTACGGTACGCTGCGCGACCTCCGGGACCGCCACGCCGACCGGATTCGCGCGCGCTATCCCGACATCCCCCGCCGCGTCTCGGGCTATAACCTGGACGAGCTCCTCCCCGAGCGCGGCTTCGACGTGGCCCGGGCCCTGGTCGGAACCGAGGGGACCTGTGTCGTCTACCTCGAGGCCACCCTGCGGCTCGTCGACTGGCCCCGGGAGCGGGCCCTCGTGGTGCTGGGCTATCCCGACGTGTTCACCGCCGCGGAGGATGTCCCCCGGATCATGGAGCACGACCCGCTCGCGCTCGAGGGACTCGACGGCACGCTCGTCGGCTACATGCGCAGGAAGGGTCTGCGCGAGAAGGGCCTCGACCTGCTGCCCGCGGGAAGCGGCTGGCTGATGGTCGAGTTCGGCGGCGACTCGCGGCGGGAGGCCAACGACCGGGCCCGCCAGCTGGCCGAAGCGCTCCGGACGAGCGGCGGCGCCCCCAACGCGGCGCTCTACCGGCACGAGGAGGATGAGCGGACGGCGTGGGAGATCCGGGCGGCGAGCCTGGGCGCCACGGCCCGCATCCCGGGCCGGCGCGACACGTGGCCGGGGTGGGAGGACTCGGCGGTCCATCCGGAGTCCCTCGGGCCCTACCTGAGGGACTTCCGCGCCCTGCTCGACCGATACGGCTACGAAGCCGCGATGTACGGCCACTTCGGTCAGGCCTGCGTCCACACGCGCATTCCCTTCGACATTCGGACGGCGGCGGGCCTTCGCGACTACCGCTCGTTCATGGACGAGGCGACCGATCTCGTGCTCGCCTACGACGGCTCGCTCTCCGGAGAGCACGGGGACGGGCAGGCGAGGGGCGAGTGGCTTCCGAAGATGTTCGGCCCGGAGCTCATGGACGCGTTCCGGGAGTTCAAGCGAGCCTGGGATCCCGACGGGAGGATGAACCCCGGCAAGCTCGTCGACGCCCGGTCCATGACGGACGACCTGGCCGAAGGGACGAGCTACCGGCCGCGTGACCCGTCCACCCGCTTCGCTTTCCCCGACGACGATGGGAGCTTCGCCCGGGCCGCGAGCCGCTGCGTGGGCGTGGGGAAGTGCCGCGCGCTCGAGGGCGGAACCATGTGCCCCAGCTACATGGCGACCCGCGAAGAGACGCATTCGCCGCGGGGCCGCTCCCGGATCCTGTTCGAGATGCTGAACGGGGCGGAGCTGGACGGCTGGAAGGACGAGCACGTCAGGAGCGCCCTGGACCTCTGCCTCTCGTGCAAGGGGTGCAAGTCCGACTGTCCCGTGAGCGTGGACATGGCCACCTACAAGGCCGAGTTCCTCTCGCACCGCTACGAGGGGCGCCTGAGACCCCGGCACCACTACACCTTCGGACTCGTCTACTGGGCAGCGCGCGCCGGCTCCATGGTCCCGCGTCTGACCAACTTCCTGACCCGCTCACCGGGTCTGGCTCGCATCACCAAGGCGATCGGCGGAGTCGCGAGGGAACGGGACGTGCCCGAGCTCGCCGCTCGCCCCTTCCGGCGGCGCTTCCGGGAGAGACAGAGGCGGGATCGTCGAGGCGGGGTGGGGCTCGAATCGAGGAACGCCCCGGCCGGGCCGGCCGCCGCGGGCCGCCGAGTGCTCCTGTTCCCGGACACGTTCAACAACTTCTTCTTCCCCGAAACGCTGGAAGCCGGCGTGCGGGTGCTCGAGGACGCCGGCTGCCGCGTGGAGATCCCGCCTCGCATCCTGTGCTGCGGCCGCCCGCTCTACCACTACGGGATGCTGGACCTGGCGCGGCGTCAGCTCAGGCAGATCCTCGATACCCTGAGGCCGTGGATCGAGGCCGGTGTGCCGATGGTGGGCCTGGAGCCCAGCTGCGTGGCCACCTTCCGGGACGAGCTGCACGGGATGTTCCCGGACGACCGGGACGCCGCCCGCCTCCGGGACCTGACCTACACTCTGGCCGGGTTCCTCGGCCGGGAGCGCCTCGACTGGGATCCGCCGGCTCTGAAGGGCGAAGCGCTGCTGTGGGGTCACTGCCAGCAGCGGTCGGTGATCGGCATGGAGGCCGAGGTGGAGCTCCTCGAACGCATGGGCCTGGACGTCGCACGCCCGAACACGGGCTGCTGCGGCATGGCCGGATCGTTCGGGTTCGAGAGCGACCACTACGGGCTCTCGATCGCGGTGGGCGAGCACGGGCTGCTGCCCGAGGTCCGGGCGGCGGGTGATGACGTCGTGCTCGTGGCGGATGGCTTCAGTTGCCGCGAGCAGTGCATCCAGACCACGGGCCGCCAGCCGCGCCACATGGCCGAGCTCCTGGGGGACCTGATCGAGCGCGGGCGAGGGCGCGCGGCGAGACGCCCGGTCGGTACCCGTCCCGTCGCGGGCGGTCCCTGACTCCGGACGCGCGTCCGCCCGCGGCCCGGGACGCGAGTTCCGGCTGCCGCAAGGTTTTCCACATCTCGCCTATCCTGCAAGCTTTTCCGCTTGCTGCGCGGCCGTTCCCCCGACCAGCAAGCACCGACGTGACGGGGGTGATGGTGTAAGCGATTGTTTTACAAGTACTTAGATAATACTCCGCCGGTCAGGTACGACCGTTGCACTTCCGGCACCTCCACGGGCGGATACACCCGCCGGTCCCGCCGTCGGCAGGAGCCGGTGCGCTCCGCCCCCGAGCGTTCCGAACACCGCGAATGCATCCCACGAACCCAACGGAGGTTGGAAGCCATGTCACGAACCGCATTGTGTGCAGCTCTGGTGTCTCTCGGCCTCGTGGCCGGCAGCACGGCCGGCCGGGCCCAGGGCCTGGCCGTCGGCGTCGAGGGTGGCGCCACCTTCTCCACCGTACACCTCGGACAGAGCCCGACCGGTGTGGACCTCAGCAACCGAACCGGGCTGCGGATGTCTGGCGTCCTGCGCTACGGCTTCGCCGGCCCGTTCGGGCTGCAGACCGGCCTGTCGCTGACCCAGAAGGGGGCCGATCTCACCGACACGAGCGGCAGCGGCCTGACCGAGAGCATCCACGTGAACTACGTGCAGGTGCCGCTCCTCCTCACGCTGCAGATCCCGACCGGTCCCTCTCCGGTCCACCCGCGTTTGTTCGCCGGACCCGAGGTCGGATTCCAGAGCAAGTGCACGATCACCGGTAGCGCGTCGGGCATCTCGGCCTCGGTCGACTGCAACTCGACGACGCTGGGGCAGGCGGCGCTGGACACCAAGAAGACCACGTTCGGCCTGACCTTCGGTGGCGGACTCGACTTCCCGATCGGCGGTCCGCTGGCCATCACGGTGGACGGCCGCTACGAGCTGGGTCTCACCGACATCAACAACCAGAACACGTCGGGCAACGACTCGGTGAAGAACCGCACCTTCGCGGTCTCGGGCGGCCTGCTCGTGTCCCTTCCGTAAGGGAACGGCCGGCGAGGATCCGCGTCCCCGGTTCCGACCGTAGCGCGGATCCGCCGCTTCACCTCGGCCTGGAGCATGGGAAGGGCCCGCCACGGCGGGCCCTTTTCTCATCCCCCCGGTGCGCCGCGCAGCTGCCGCGCCACCCAGGCCCGGGCCACCTCGCGGTAGTCCCTCCCCCCCACGTCGACCTCCCGGTTCATGCGCCGCATGTCCGCCGTGGAGATGCGGCCGCCCAGGCGGCGGAGCGCGTCGCGGAGCGACGGATGCCGCCGGAGGGTGGCCCGGCGCACGACCGGCGCGGCCTGGTAGGGCGGGAAGAAGCCGCGATCGTCCCGGAGCCTCACCAGGTCCAGGGCATCGATCTCCCCGTCCGTGGCGTTGCCGGCGGTCACGTCGATCTTCCCATCGGCCAGCGCCCGGTAGATGAGCCCGAGCTCCATGGTCTTCGGGGTGTGCGAGAAGTGGAGGTCGTACGCCCTCGACAGCCCCGGGAGCCCGTCCTTTCGCTGCACGAACTCGTAGCCGAAGCCGGGGACGAGCCGGTCCTCTTGGGCCCCGAGATCCGAGATCGCTCCCAGGCGGAGGGAGTCCGCCGTGGAGCGTCGCACCAGGATCGCGAACGTGTTGTCGAATCCGAGCGGCGGCGACCAGGTGAGGTTCCAGCGCCGCTCATAGGCCGAGTCCACCTCCCCGAACACCGAGTCGGGATCGTGCAGGGGCGGCCGGTCCAGGATGGCGGTGAGGGCGGTCCCGGTGTACTCCACGTACAGGTCGATGTCCCCGTTCACGAGCGCCTTCTGACACACGAACGTGCCGCCCAGGTGCAGCTTGCGGCGGACCGGGATGTCCGTGGTGCGCTCGATCCAGGTGGCCACGATCTCGCCCAGCAGGTCCTGCTCGGTGAAGTTCTTCCCGCCCACCACGACGGTATCCTCGGCCCCGTTCCCACCCCCACCACAGGCCGCCAGGGAAAGGACGGCCCACGGCACGAGGAGAGGAAGGAACGACGCCACGCACCTGGCACGAGGTCGCGCCGGTGCGGGACGCCTCACGTCTCCTCTCTCCACCCGGAGAGGCGCCGCTCCAGCCTACCCAGTCCGCCATCGACCGCCAGCGCCAGGAGGGCGGCCGGGACCGCGCCGGCCAGGATCACCCGGTCGTCCACCATCGAGAGCCCGCGGAAGATGAACACGCCGAGTCCACCGGCCCCGATGGCCGCGGCGATGGTCGCGATCCCGATGCCGATCACGGCCGCCAGCCGCACACCCCCGACGATGACGCCGAGCGCCAGCGGAAGCTCCACCTCCCGGAGGAGCTCGGCGTCGGTGAGACCCATGGCCCGGGCGGCGTCCCGCACCGCCGGATCGATGCCCCGGATCCCCTCGTAGGTGTTCCGTATGATCGGGAGGAGCGAATAGGCGAACAGGGCCACGATGGCCGTCCGGGCGCCCACGCCCCCAATGAAGGGAACGGGGATGAGGAAGCCGAACAGCGCCAGGCTGGGGATGGTCTGGAGGACGTTCACGACGCCGATCACGGGCCCGCGCAGGGCCCGGCGCCGGGTGAGGTAGATTCCCACCGGCACACCGACCAGGATCCCGAGCCCCACCGAGCTCCCGACCAGGAACAGGTGCTCGCCGAGGCGCTGCAGGATCTCGCCCCGGTGCGCTCCGACGTAGGCGAAGAAGCTCACGCGCTCATCCCACGAACGCCCGCACCAGCGGGTGGTCGCTGTTCCGGAACGCGTCGGGCGGGCCCTCGAACACGAGACGCCCGTCCTCGAGCACGCCGATCCGGTCGCCCAGGGCGAGCGCCTCTCGCACGTCGTGCGTCACGAAGAGCAGGGTCTTCCCCAGGCCGCGACTGAGGGAGCGGAACTCCTCCTGCAGCTCGCGGCGGGTGATGGGGTCGAGGGCACCGAACGGCTCGTCACACAGGAGGAGGGGCGGATCGGCCGCCAGCGCGCGGGCCACGCCCACCCGCTGGCGCTGCCCGCCCGAGAGCGAAGCGGGGTAGCGCTGCGCGTACTCGTCGGGCGGGAGGCCCACTCGCTCCAGCAGCTCCCGGACCCGCGCCTCGATGCGCTCCTCAGCCCACCCCAGGAGCGCGGGCACGAGCGCCACGTTGCGCGCGACCGTGTAGTGGGGGAAGAGCCCGATGCCCTGGAGCACGTAGCCGGTCCGCCGGCGGAGCTCGATGGGGTCCCAGGCGCCGGTCGGCCGCCCCTCCACCCGTACCTCCCCCGCGTCCGGCTCGAGGAGGCGGTTCACGAGACGCAGGACGCTGGTCTTGCCCGCGCCGCTGCGGCCCACCAGCACCAGGGCCTCGGATCGACCCACCGAGAAGGAGAGCCCGTCCAGGACGCGACGCTCTCCCCTCGAGAGCACCACCTCCCGGAAGACGACGAGCGAATCCGATGCCCCCTCGTTCCGGGGCTCAGTGTCCACGGCGTCCGCGGCCCGCGCGTCCTCCCGGCTCATCCGCCTCACGGCCTCCCGCCGACTCGAGCAGCTCGCCCGCTCCCCGCCGTATCATCGCCCGTCCACCGCGCGGCGTCCACGCCCCGATGCGAAGAGGGCGCCCGGAGACCGAAGTCTCCGGGCGCCCTCCTCCACGCCGGCCCTCCCCAGGGGACTCACTGAACCGCCACGACATCCTCCCTCGCCGGTCCACGTGCGCGTGACGTCGATCCGGCTCCCCGGGGAGATGACCCGCTAGTGGATCGCGTTGACCAGGCTGAAGATCGGTAGGTACATGGCCACGATCATGCCGCCCACGATGGTCCCGAGGACGACGATCATGGCGGGCTCGAGCGCCTTGAGGAGCGACTCGACCGCCACGTCGACCTCCTCGTCGTAGAAGTCGGCCACCTTGGAGAGCATGCCATCCAGGTCGCCGGTTTCCTCGCCCACGTGGATCATCTGCGTCACCATGGGCGGGAAGACCTCCGTCTCCTTGAGCGGCTCGGCGATGGAGCGTCCGCCGGCGATCGAGTTGCGGCTGGTCATCACCGCGTCGTGGATGACCCGGTTCCCGGATGTCTTGGCGGTGATCTCGAGCCCCTCGAGGATGCTGACGCCGGACGAGAGGAGCGTGCTCAGGGTGCGCGTGAAGCGCGCCACCGCGGCCTTCCGGGCCAGCGACCCGAGGATGGGGATGCGGAGCACCGACCGGTCGAAGACGAGGCGGCCGTTGGGCGTCTTCACCCAGCGCTGGAACGCCCATCCGACCACGATGAGCCCACCGAGGATGAAGAGCCCGTAGTGCTGGAGCGCCGCCGACATCGCGATCACGATACGGGTCGGGAGCGGCAGCGTGGCGTTGAAGCTGGCGAACATGGTCTGGAAGGTCGGGATCACGAACAGGAGGAGGATCGCGATCGCCGCGATGGCCACGACCATGACCACGGCCGGGTAGATCATGGCGCCCTTCACCTTGCGGGCCAGGGCGTCGTTCTTCTCCAGGAACGTGGCCAGGCGCAGGAGGATCGTGTCCAGGATCCCGCCCGCTTCACCGGCCTCCACCATGTTCACGTACAGTCCCGAGAAGATCGCCTCGTGCTCGCGGAGCGCGTCGGCCAG
>CAYXHP010000094.1:0-7651 GCA_964465015.1 uncultured Gemmatimonadota bacterium | reverse complement strand
ACCGGATCGAGCGCGAGCTCGGCGAGGGCGGCATGGCCACGGTCTACCTGGCCGAGGACCTGAAGCACGACCGCCGGGTCGCCCTCAAGGTCCTCAAGCCCGAGCTGGCCGCCGTGGTGGGCGGCGAGCGCTTCCTGGCCGAGATCCGCACCACCGCCAACCTGCAGCACCCGGGCATCCTCCCGCTGTTCGACTCGGGCGACGCCGACTCGTTCCTCTACTACGTCATGCCGTACGTGGAGGGAGAGTCGCTGCGGGGGAAGCTCGACCGCGAGCATCAGCTTCCCGTGGACGAGGCGGTGAAGATCGCCACCGACGTGGCCGGGGCGCTGGAGTACGCGCACGAGCACGGCGTGGTCCACCGGGACGTGAAGCCGGCGAACATTCTGCTGGTGGCGGGCCGGCCGGTGCTCTCGGACTTCGGGATCGCGCTGGCGGTGGGCGCGGCGGGCGGCGGACGACTCACCGAGACGGGACTCTCGCTGGGCACCCCGCACTACATGAGCCCGGAGCAGGCGACGGGCGAGGCGCACGTGGGCCCGGCCACGGACCTCTACGCGCTGGGGTGCGTGCTGTACGAGATGCTCACCGGAGATCCGCCGCACACGGGGAGCACGGCGCAGGCGGTGCTGGGCAAGATCATCACGGAGCCGCCCGCGTCGGTGAGGGAGCAGCGGCGCTCCGTTCCGGCCAACGTGGACGCCGCGATCCGCAGGGCGCTCGAGAAGGTGCCGGCGGACCGGTTCCGGAGCGCGGGAGCGTTCGCCAGGGCGCTGGCCGATCCGGGCTTCCGGCACGGAGCCGGGGCGGGGGCGGTCGGGGCGAGCTCCCGGTGGAAGCGCCTCGCCGTGGGATCGATCGCCCTGGCCGGGGTGCTGGCGATCGTGGCCGGCGGCCTGGCCTGGGCGCTCCTGCGGCCGGCCGCGCCCGCGCCGGTGACTCGCTACGCGCTGGCCTTCACGCCCGGCCAGCAGCCGGTCGACCCGGAGCGTCCCTCGATGGCCCTGGCCCCCGACGGCTCGTCGATCGTGTACGTGGGCCCCGGCGTCAGCTCCAGCGGACAGCGGCTGTGGGTGAAGCGCCGCGACCAGGTCGAGCCGACCGCGCTCGCGGGCACCGACGGGGCCGTCGCGCCCTCCTTCTCACCGGACGGGCAGTGGGTCCTGTACCTGTCTCCCGGTGGTGGCGGCCCCCAGCTCCGCAAGATCCCGATCGGGGGAGGCACCTCGATCGCCCTCGCCGACTCCACGAGCGGTGTGTCGACCGGGGCCGCCTGGCTGGCCGATGGGACGATCGTCTACGCGGACTCGAAGTGGCGGCTGCGCCGGATCCCGGCCGGCGGCGGCACGGCCGACTCCGTGTGGGCGCCGCCGATGGGGCGCTACGACATCTCCCCCCGGGCGCTGCCCGACTCCAGGGGCGTGCTGTTCACGGTCTGCGACTTCGACTGTCAGCACGTCCAGGACATCTGGGCGCTCGACCTGCGCTCGGGGAAGGCGCACCGGGTGGTGAGCGGCGCCGTCCTGGCGGACTACACGTCCCTCGGCCAGCTCGTGTACGTCCGGACGGACGGGAGCGTGCTCGCGGCCCCCTTCGACCTGAAGTCGCTCGAGACGACCGGCCCGGCCGTCCCGCTCCTCCGGGGCGTGAAGGTGGACGGGGGCGCGTTCGCGAAGTTCGCGCTCTCGCGCAGCGGGACGCTCCTCATGATGAGCGGCGCGGCCGGCTCGAGCCTGGACCAGTTCGTCTGGGTCACGCGCACGGGCGCGGCCACCCCCGTGGACTCCTCGTGGACGTTCGATCACGGCGGCGAAAACGGGCAATGGACCCTGTCCCCCGACGGCCAGCGGTTCGCCGCCGTGATCCAGACCGCCGCCGGCGAGAACATCTGGATCAAGCAGCTGCCGCACGGCCCGCTCTCGCGGCTCACGTTCGACTCGGCGGACGACTACTGGCCGCACTGGTCGCCCGACGGACGCTCGGTGACCTTCGCCTCGACGCGGCCCGTGCACGATACGACGCGGGTGCGGACGTGGACCAAGCGCGCCGATGGCGTCGGGGAGGCGTCGCTCCTGTACGCGTCCTCGAGAGAGCCAGCCCAGGTCTCCTGGTCCCCGGACGGCAAGTGGCTCGTGCTGCGCACCGCCGGGACGCCGGCCGCCCGCGGAGGCCGCAGCATCCTCCTGGCGCGCCCCGGAGACGACACCGCCCGGGCTCTCATCAAGGCGGGGGCCGACTACGACGTGGTGGACCCCCAGATCTCCCCGGACTCGCGCTGGATCGCCTACGTGTCCAGCGAGACCGGACAGGAGAACGTGTTCGTGCGGCCCTTCCCCGACGTGAACGAGGGCAAGTGGCAGATCTCGACCGACGGAGGAAGCGGCCCGCTGTGGGCGCACAGCGGCCGCGAGCTCTTCTACGTCAACGCCAACACGGACGTGGTCGACGTGGGCGTCCGGACGAAGCCGACGTTCAGCCCGGGGACGGGCAAGGTCCTCTTCCACCTGGACCCGGCCCGGTACGCGATCCCGAACTGGTGCTGCCAGTGGGACATCGCGCCCGGCGACCAGCGCTTCCTCATGGCCCGCCTGGTGGGAAGCGGGGGCAACGCCGACCAGCAGCTCATCCTGGTGCAGAACTGGCTCGAGGAGGTGAAGGCGAAGGCGCACGGCTGAGCCGCGCGGAGTCGCCGGGCCCGCTCGCGATCCGGCGTCGCCCGGTGGCCAGTCCTCCGCCCGCCGCCGGGGCTCCTATCCCTTCCCGCCCGCCTTCCGGGTGGTGTCGTCGAGCGGCCACCGCGGCACGAGCCCGAGGTGTGCGCGCAGCCATGTGGCCATCGCCGGGTCCTGCTCTCCGACGCGGAGGGCCTGGATCGACACGCTGTCGTGGGTGACGGCGAACGCGTCCGTTCCGGGCTCGGCCGAGCTCAGGCCCATGAACCCGCTCAGCCGCCACACTTGCCAGGGCGCCGCGCCGGCGGTGGCGGTGTCCCGCCACATCCTGAGGAGGAGCACGCGCGCCCGGCCGGCCACGGTCACGCCCCGGATGGTGCGCGGATCGGTGGGCACGTTCACGTTCAGGTACTCGGGCGCGCGCAGGCGCCGCACCGGCTCGCTCCGCACGAAGGACACGACCCATCGTGCGATGGTCGCCATGGAGAGGGAATCGCGCGGGTCGGCGCCCGAGATCGCCACCGCGGGCACCCCGAAGTACGCGGCGGCCCGCGCCGCTCCGATCGTCCCGGAGATGAACCACGCCTCGCCGACGTTGGCGCCGATGTTGGGGCCCGAGACCACCAGATCCGGCGGGTCGTCCTGCATCGGACCGCGCAGCGCGAACAGCACACAGTCGGCGGGAAACGCGTCCACGGCCCACGCCGTGATGCCTGGTTCGAGATCCTCCGCCTGGGTTACGATCGAGTCGGTGGCGAGCGAGATCATGAGGCTCCCCATGCCGCTCCGGTTCCTGCTCGGGGCCGCCACGTACGTCTCGATGCCGGCGGCCGCGAACGCGCGGGCCAGAGCGCGGAGCGCCGGGCTCTGAATCCCGTCATCGTTGGTCAGCAGCACGCGCTGCGGCCACGGCGCCAGGCCGTCCGATGGGCGCGTGCTCTGGGCCGGGGCGCGTGCCGGTCCCGTCGCCAGCGCGAGAAGGGACAGCGTGAGCAGCGAGCCCAGGCGCAACGGTAGCCAGTGGATCCGGGGGGCGCAGTTTCGTGATGGCGTCATGTCGGTAGGGCTCCGGAGAGGGGAAGGGCCGCCGTCCGGGGGAAGGACGCCTCCCCGCCGCCGCGGCGCTCCGACTGCAATGAGGATCGAAGGCGCTACGCCCTGGCGCAACGCTCGCCTCTGACGCGGGGCGTCCCGCCTTGCCGCCCCCGCGTGGCGGCTCTAGTCTCGGCAGGTAGCTTCGATGTCGCCCCGGTTCCAGCTCTCCTTCCCGGAGGCCGCCGCTTGCTCCTCCGCCAGATCTTCGACTCCGTTCTGGCCCAGTACGCCTACCTCATCGGCTGCCAGCGCACGGGGGAGGCGCTCCTCGTCGACCCCGAGCGGGACGTGGACCGCTACCTTCGGATGGCGGCCGAGGAGGGGCTCCGGATCACGGCCGTCGCCGAGACCCACATCCACGCGGACTTCCTGTCGGGGGCGCGCGAGCTGGCGCTCCGGCACGGCGCCCGCGTCTACCTGTCCGACGAGGGCGGGGAGGGGTGGCGCTATACCTGGCCGCGGCCGGAGGCGCACGACGTGGTGCTCCTCCACGATGGCGATGTGTTCAGGGTCGGGAACATCCGGATCGAGGCCGTCTACACTCCCGGCCACACGCCCGAGCACCTGGCCTTCCAGGTGACCGACGAGGGCGCCGGGGCCGACTCGCCCCTCGGTCTCGCTTCCGGAGACTTCGTGTTCGTGGGCTCGGTGGGCCGGCCGGACCTCCTGGAGACGGCGGCGGGGCAGGCAGGGGCGCGCGAGCCTTCGGCCCGGGCGCTCTACCGGTCCGTGCTCGGCTTCCTGGAGCTGGAGGACCACCTCCTGGTGTGGCCAGGACACGGGGCGGGGAGCGCCTGCGGGAAGGCGCTCGGCTCGGTGCCCGATTCCACCGTGGGCTACGAGCGCCGTTTCAACGCGGCCCTGGCCGACGCTCGCCGGGGCGAGGAGGCGTTCGTGCGCGGCGTCCTCCAGGACCAGCCTTCGCCGCCGCTCTACTTCGGCCGCATGAAGCGGCTGAACCGGGACGGGCCGCCGCTGCTCCCGGGCCCGGGCCCGGACGGCCTGCCGCGGCCGGAGCGCATGGAGGCGGAGGATTTGCTGGCTCGCCGCCGAGCGGATGCCGCCGCGGGACGGAAGAGTCGGTCGGCCGCGGCGTCGGGCGGGGACCACGAGCGCGATCGTCCCGTGATCCTCGACACCCGGACCGACCCCGAGGCGTTCCTGGCCGGACACTTGCCGGGCTCCCTGCATGCGCCGCTCGGCCGGGATCTGCCCGCCGTCGCCGCCTCGTACGTTTCCGCGGAGACACCGCTGGCCCTCGTGTGTGACCCCGAGAACGTTGAAGCCGCGGTGAGAGCGCTGGTGAGAGTCGGCATGGACCGGATCGATGGGTATGTGCCGACCAGCGAGCTCGCGAGCGTGCGCGAAGCGCTGGACTCGATCGAGGCCGCGGACCTGGACGACCTGGCCGAACGGGTGGGGTGCGGTGAGGCGGCGATCGTCGACGTCAGGGGCCCCGACGAGTTCCGTGCGTTCCATCTCCCGGGAGCGGTCCTGGCGCCCCACGTCCGTCTTCCCGAGCAGGCCGAGGATCTTCCGACCGACCGGGCTCTCTGGGTCCACTGCCAGAGCGGCGCGCGATCGACCGTGGCGGCGTCGTACCTGGCGTCGCTCGGACGCGCTGTCGTGGCGGTGGGAGGGGACTTCACCGCCTGGGCCGCCGCGCACCCGGACCGGGTGGAGTGGGGGCCGGCGCCGAAACCGGGGTCCGCGACGGCCACGCCGGCACCGTGACTCCCGTGCCGGACCCTCTCGAGGTCCTCCGAGAGGTCTTCGGCCACGATGCGTTCCGCCCCGGTCAGCGCCACGTCATCGACGCCGTGCTCGCGGGCCGGGACTGCATCGCCGTCATGCCGACGGGCGCCGGGAAGTCGCTGACCTTCCAGCTTCCCGCGCGCATGCTGCCCGGAACGGTGATCGTCCTCTCCCCGCTCATCAGCCTCATGAAGGACCAGGTGGACGCGCTCCGGACGCTCGGCTTCCGGGCCGCGGCCATCAACTCGACCCTCCCGCCCGAGGAACGCCGGGAGCGGCTGCGAGCCCTCCGGCACGGCGACTACGAGCTCGTCTACCTGGCGCCCGAGGCGCTCGGACCCCGGATGCGGACCCTCCTCGCCGAGAGCCATCTCTCGCTGCTCGTAGTAGACGAGGCGCATTGCATCTCGCAGTGGGGACACGACTTCAGACCTTCCTACCGGAGGCTCGAGGGTCTCAAGGAAGAGCTGGGCGGCGTGCCCGTCCTGGCGCTCACAGCCACGGCCACCCGCCGGGTGGCCGTCGACATCCTGAACCAGCTCGGCATGCGGGAGCCGGAGGGCTACAAGGGCTCCTTCTTCCGCCACAACCTCCGCATCGCGTGTCGGAAGCGCGGGGAGGGAAACACCCGGCGCGAGATCCTGGCCCTGGTCCGGCGCCACGCCGGCGAGAGCGGGATCGTGTACTGCCTGTCCCGGAAGTCGGTCGAGCGCACGGCGGCCTTCCTCCGGAAGAAAGGGATCCGGGCGGTGGCCTACCACGCCGGCCTCCCCGACGAGGAGCGCGCTGCCGCCCAGGAGGCCTTCGCGCGCGACGAGGTGGACGTGGTGGTGGCGACGATCGCGTTCGGGATGGGCATCGACAAGTCCAACGTGCGCTTCGTCATCCATAGGGAAATGCCGTCCGACGTCGAGTCCTGGTACCAGGAGATGGGGCGGGCCGGCCGGGACGGCCTCCCCTCGGAGTGCTTCCTGTTCTACTCGTGGGCGGACGTCAAGGTGAGGGAGCGCTTCCTGGACGAGGTCGAGGACCCGGTCCTCCGGGAGCGGAAGCGCCAGGCGGCCATCGAGCTCTTCCGCCTCGCCTACCGCGGCGGCTGCCGTCACCGGGCCGTCCTGGCCCACTTCGGCGAGCCGATCGAGCCGTGCGGCGACGCGTGCGACGAGTGCACGGGCGTGGCCGTGACGGACCTAGTGGCGGAGGTGCGGACGGCCCGACGCGCTCCGGGCTCAAGGGGCCGGCCCCGGTCCGAGGAGCTCTCGAAGGCCACCGCGGGCCCCGAGGAGGCTGCGACCTTCGAGCGCCTCCGCGACCTTCGTAGGCACCTGGCCGACGAGCGTGGGGTCCCGGCCTACATCGTGTTCAGCGACAAGGTGCTGTGGAGCATGGTCGAGCAGGCTCCGGCCACCCCCGACGAGATGCTGGACGTGTCGGGCGTGGGTCCCGCCAAGATGGAACGTTACGGGGAGGCCTTCCTCGAGGCGCTGCGAGCGCGCGACTGAGCGGGTCGGGCGTGCTGACGGATCCGGCTCCAGGAGAGGGACGGAGCGGGCACGGTGGGGCACGCCGTGCCGCCGCGACGTTGACCGGCCTCGGCGGCGGACCCACATTCCCCCGTGGCGGTAGAACGGAGCGCGATCGGGCCGCCGCGCCGCCGGTGACCACCCCTGCCGCCGGATCGCCGGGACACACCCGCGGGCGTAGCTCAGCTGGCAGAGCGCGAGCCTTCCAAGCTCGAGGTCGCCGGTTCGAAACCGGTCGCCCGCTTACGACGAGAGCCCCGTGAACCACGGGGCTCTCGTCATTCCGGCGTTTCCTCCGCCGGCTCCCCTCCGAGAGCCGGCACCGTGCGGATGGCAGGCAGAGCCCGGCGGGCTACAATCGGCCTCGTCGAAGGAGATCTCTCGAGCCCCAGCCCTTCACATCAAGGCCAGATGCCGCGCTGCCACGCCGCGTTCCGGCATCGCTCCACGGCCACGGTCAGGGCCGTCATTCGGTAGTCGGGCTCGGGCAGCATCGGGTCGGCGGCGTGGTCGGCACCCCACCCCATCCAGTACAAAGGTATCGACACCAGCAGCGCGGCGCGCTTGTCGACCACGAGAAAACTGGCCCAGTACAAAATATTTATG
>CAYXHP010000093.1:0-6563 GCA_964465015.1 uncultured Gemmatimonadota bacterium | reverse complement strand
GTTCCCCCTGCTGCAGACGGTGTTCCAGGTGCCGTTCGGCTGGATGAGCGACCACATCGGGCGCAAGCCGATGATCGCCCTGGCGCTGGGCCTGTTCACCGCCGGCAGCGTGTGGGCGGCCTTCTCGCACTCCATCTGGATGCTCATCGGCGCCATGGCGCTGCAGGGCTCCGGAGCCGTCGCCGCCGTGATCCTCGCGCTCGTGGCCGATCTGACCAGGCCGGAGGTGCGGACGCGCTCCATGGCCATGATCGGCAGCAGCATCGGGCTCGCCTTCGGCATCGGCTTCGTGGGCGGTCCGCTGCTGGCCGGCCACCTGGGCGTCGCGTCGATCTTCGTGCTGCTGGCCGTGGTCACGCCCATCGCGCTGCTCGTCGTGCTGTTCGTCGTGCCGAGCCCCGACGAGCAGCAGCACACGGACGAGGTCGGGGGCTCGGTCGGCGGGTTCACGAAGGTGATCACGAACCCCGACCTGCTGCGGATGGACAGCGGGATCTTCATGCTCAACGCCACGCTGCGCGGGCTGTTCCTGGTGGCGCCGTTTCTCCTGTCCACGTTGGTGGAACAGCGGCACGAGTGGCTGGTCTACCTGGGCGCGCTGCTGATCGCCGGCGTCGTGATGGTGCCGACGATCATCTTCGCCGAACGCGACGGGTACATGAAGGAGGCGCTGTACTTCTCGCTGCTGTCGCTCGGCGCCGGGCTGCTCCTGTTCACCAGCGGCGGCCGGAGCATCACATGGTTCTTCCTGGCCATCTCGCTGTACTTCATCGGATTCAGCCTGCTCGAAGCCATCATGCCCTCGCTGCTGACGCGGTTGGCCCCCAGCCATGACCGCGGCAAAGCCACCGGCGTGTACAACATGAGCCAGTACCTCGGCTCGTTCGGCGGAGCCCTGCTCGGTGCCGCGTTCCTCAGCGGCGACAACGCCAGGGCCATCGGGGTGGGCTCCCACTACGGGCTCTTGTTCCTGGTGCTGACCGGCGGCGTCGCGATCTGGGCCTGGATCGCGTGGAAGCTTCCCATGCCCTCGCGCCGGCAGGCCGCCGCCCACGGTCCGGTGGTCGAGGAGGAGACCTAGGCTGCGCCCCCGCGCGCCCTACTCGCTCCCGTCCGCGGCGGCCCGCTTGGCGCGCGACAGGTAGCCGGGCTTCAGGTCCAGCAAGTTCGCGATCTTGCGGGTGAGGTACTGCTCCTCCCGGGCGATCTTCCCGTCGGCCAGCACCAGCCCCCACATCACCTCGGCCAGCACCATCTTCTGTCCCAGGTCATAGCTCTTCCGGATGGTCGAGGTGAACTGATAGTAGTCCACGGATTCCTGCCGCGCCTTCTCCGCCAGCTCCAGGAGGTGGTGACCCGAGTCGGCCGGCAGATCGAAGTGCCGCTCCAGCACCCCCTGCAGGTGAGCCCGCTCGTCCCCCGTGAACGCCCCGTCCGCGTAGGCGACCTCGAGGAGGAGGGCGCACGCGGCCACGTGCGCCGGATCGGTCTCCGGCAAGGCGGCCTCGGTGGCTCGCTCGGATTCCGACGTATGCAGCGCGAGGAGATTCCTGATGGCGTCGAGCATGGCAGTCCGGGTGACAGGGAAACGGCTCCGGCGGGAAGGTGCCGGCGCCCACGCGTCCGGCGCAACGAGCGTTCGGTTCCGCCCTCTCGGGGATGGAGCCGCGCGGCAGCCGGCACCTGCTTCCGGTGGGCGAGCCACGACACGGACGGAGCGGGCCCCGCTGAACCAGGCGGAGGTGCTCGAGGACCGTGAGGGCACCACCACCCGCGTCCCTTCGACGCGTTTCAGCTGAAACCCGCCGGTTGAAGAACTGGCCGGTCCCCCCTTGACAGCTTTTCGGACGCGCTCTGAGGCGGGTCCCGGACCCCGTCGAGATTCGACGTCCGGCGGCGCTCACGCTCCCTCTCCCGGCCACCGCTCTCCGCCGGCTCCTCTTCTCACCTCTCGCCTTCCGTTGATAGCGTCTCGCCGGCCTCCGGAGCCGGGAAATCGGGCTGTTATGTTGGGGCGTGATTTTCGGCTTCTGTTCGGTATGGAGGGGGATGACGATGGGCGGAGCGATGCTGGCCTTCCGAGAGGTGGAGCGCGAGGCGTACGGCGGAGCCGAGGCGGACCCGGGACAGGCAACGGACCCGGCGCAGGAGGCGGACCCCGACGACCTCGAGACCCTCGGCGACGAGATCGCCACGCTCGCGGCGCACATCCACGCGGCGACATGCCGCTTCCTGCGGCTCATCGCCCGTTTCGACCGGCTGGGAGGCTGGGAGGCGTCCGGTCACCGGAGCTGCGCGCACTGGCTCCACTTCCGCACCGGGCTCGACCTGGGCACGGCGCGCGAGCACGTCCGCGTGGCCCGCGCCCTCGAGGAGCTCCCGCGGACCAGCGCCTCGATGGCCCGGGGCCGACTCTCCTTCTCCAAGGTCCGGGCCCTGACGCGGGCGGCCACACCGGAGAACGAAACCGACCTCCTGCGGCTCGCCGAGGGATCTCCCACCGCACAACTGGAGCGGATGGTGCGCGGCTGGAAGAAGGCGAGCCGCCGCTCCGAAGCGGAGGCCGAGCGCGCCCGCCACGAGGCTCGCACGCTGTCGGTCTTCCCCGACGATGACGGGATGTACGTGGTCCGGGGGCTCCTGGAGCCCGAGGTCGGCGCCCTCCTCATGCGAGCCCTCGAAGCCGCGGGCGATGCGCTGTACCGGGAGGAGCGCGACGGGAGCGACCGCGTGACCGCGGGGCCGGGGCTGGCGCCCGCGCTCACCGGCCCTTCGCGCCCTCGGTGCTCGCCGCGGGAGCGCCGCAGGGAGGCGGCGCAGCGGCGGGCCGATGCCATAGGTCTCCTGGCCGAGCGGGCCCTGGCGGCGGGATTCGACGGCGGCGAGACGGCCTCCCTCCCCATCCCGATCAGCGGTTGCCGGGCCGAGCGCTACCAGGTGGTCCTGCACGCGGACGCCGATACGCTGTCCGAGGACCGCGAGCCCGGTCGCTCGGAGCTCGAGGACGGGACGCGCGTTTCAGCTGAAACGTCCCGGCGCCTCTCCTGTGACGCCGCGTTGATACGGGTGGAGCACGAGCCGGAGGGCGCCGGAAGGCCCGGACGCCCGCGGCCTGCCGGCCCGCAGCCTGCCGGCCCGAGGTCCGCCGGCCCGCAGCCTGCCGGCCCGAGGTCCGCCGGCTCCCTCCTCTCGGTCGGCCGGCGAACCCGCACGATCCCGCCGGCCCTCCGCCGCGCGCTGGAGATCCGAGACCGCGGTTGCCGCTTCCCGGGCTGCGGTCTCCGCTTCACCGATGCCCACCACGTGAAGCACTGGGCCGACGGCGGCGAGACGAGCCTCCAGAACTGCGTCCTCCTGTGCCGCCACCACCACCGACTCGTGCACGAGGGTGGCTGGAAGCTGGAGTGGTGGGGGCCGGGGCGGGCCGTCTTCCGGAGCCCGAGGGGCGGCGTTCACTTCGACCCCGAGCGCGAGGAGGCCAGCTGGCGGCGGGAACGCGAGAAGCGGCGCCGCGTGGACGGCCGTGATCGAGGCGAACGCGCCCCGGAGGGTCAGCGCCGAGTCGGGCGCGGGGCGGAAGGCTCGCTTTCGGCGCTCCTGGCCGAAAACCGGGACGCCGGCGTGGATCCGGGGCCCCTCGCCGCCTCCGCTCGCTGGAAGTCGGAGCGAAACATCCCCGACGAGGTGTGGTTCCGGGCACTTGAAGCAGGGATCGAGGGGGCGGACGCGCGTTTCAGCTGAAACGTGGGACCCGTGGCACGCGCTCGGAAGCTCGGCGCAGGTCGCGAGCGCTCGCCTCGGGCCCGCCCGACCTCCGGGCCTCCTGACACCCCCGCCTCCTGACGCCCGGGCCTCCTGATACCCGGGCCTCCTGACACCCGCGCCTCCTGACGCCCGGGGCTCCTGACACCCGGGTGTCCCGGCGCCCGTAGGGCCTTGGCGACACGGCACGGACTCCTACAGGGATGACGAGTTGAAGCCTACCGATCAGCGGACGCTGCAGCAGATGTTCGGTCACCGCACCGGGAACGCGGCCCCCGGGCCGCTTCCCCGCCCTCCCCTGGCCGCCGGCATCGTCTCCGGGCTGGCCGCCGCGAAGCTGACGCTCCACCTGGTCGTGCTCGCGGTGACGCCGTACGGGGCGCAGCGCGACGCGTTCCTGTACTTCGCCATGGGGCACCACCTGCGTCTGTGGCACATGGACTTCCCGCCCCTCATCGCCATGCTCGGGAACGTCCAGGTCGCGCTGTTCGGGCACACGCTGGCGGCGGCGCGCGTGTTCCCGGCCCTGGAGGGGTGCGCGCTCCTGGTGGCGGCGGCGCTCATCGCCCGGGAGCTGGGCGGAGGCCGCTTCGCGCAGGGGCTCGCGGCGCTGCCGATGCTCACGGCCGGCATCTTCCTCCGGCCCGCCACCCTCTTCCAGCCGGTGGTCCTGGACCAGCTCTGGTGGACGCTGGCCCTGCTCTTCCTGGCGCGCGCGGCCCGCGCCGATGCGGAAAGCGATGCGCGCGCGGGCCGGAACGCGTGGCTCGCCTTCGGAGTGGCGATGGGCCTCGGCCTTCTCACCAAGTTCAGCATCCTGTTCATCGGGCTCGCCGTCCTGGGCGCGCTCCTCGTGACGAGGCTCCGGCGCGCCCTCGCCACCCCGTGGCCCTGGGCCGCGGCCGCGATCGCGCTCGCCCTCGGGAGCCCCAGCCTGGCGGGACAGGTCACGCTCGGCTTTCCCGTGGTTGGGCAGATGAACGACCTGGCGATGTCGCAGCTCTCGCACGTGACCTACGGCTCGTTCGTGCTCGGGCAGCCGTTCATGGTCGGCTTCATGGCGTGGGCGGTCTCGCTGGCGGGCGCCGGGGCGCTCCTGTTCTGGAAGCCGCTGCGGACGTACCGGGTGGTCGGGCTCGCCTGCGTCTTCGCCTTCGTCCTCCTCCTGCTCCTGCACGGGAAGGCGTACTACATCGGGCCCATCTACCCGGCCCTGATCGCGGCCGGCGCCGTGTGGCTGGACGGAGCCGCGCTCTCCCGCCTGCCGTCCTTTCCGCGCGTGCTGCGCTGGGGCGCCGTGGCCGGGATGGTCGGCGAAGGCGCGCTCATGCTGCCCATCGCCCTGCCGATCCTCTCCCCGGCGCGCACGGCGGTCTACATCACGCGGCTGGGGGCCGGGAGGGCGAACGCGCCGAACTGGGGCGGCGAGAGACTCCCCATCCCGCAGGACTTCGCCGACCAGATCGGCTGGAAGCGCCAGGCGGCGACCGTCGCCCGCGTGTACGACTCCCTGCCGCCCGCCGAGCGGCGCCAGGTGGTGATCGGAGCCGACAACTACGGCGAGGCGGGCGCGCTGGAGTTCTACGGCCCCCGTTACCACCTGCCGCCGGTGCTCTGCGGGTGCGGCTCGTTCTGGTACTTCGGGCCCGGCACGCGTCCCGGCAACGTGCTCATCGACGTGGGGAGCGACTCGGCCGAGATCGCCACGATCTGGCGCAGCGTCCGCCTGGCCGCGCGCATCCGGAGCCCCTGGTCGGTGCCCTACGAGCGCGACGTGCCCGTATGGATCGGCCGCGATCCGAAGATGACGGTGCAGGAGGCGTGGCCGACGGTGCGGGGGAACTGAGGTGCGGCCTGAAGGGCGCCGACCCGTAGCGCCGACTGCCCCCGGCTGGACACCGCGCCGCGGGGAATGGCGGCTCTCATCGCGTGCCGAAGTGCGACGCCCCGCGCGGCGTGGACCGCGCGGGGCGTCGTCGTCCGGGGAGAGGAGTCGCCGCTCCGCTTCAGCGAGTTGCCGAAAACCGTCTCAGGAGATCGTGAAGGTCAGGACCATGCCCTC
Organism: uncultured Gemmatimonadota bacterium; assembly: GCA_964465015.1. Taxonomy (GTDB): domain Bacteria; phylum Gemmatimonadota; class Gemmatimonadetes; order Palauibacterales; family Palauibacteraceae; genus Humimonas. Next base: position 739 of record CAYXHP010000093.1, on the reverse strand, counting down.
GGCCAGGTGCGGCATGTGGTTCTTCGGATCGATGACGAAGCACAGAAGGGCGTAGTTTCCCGCCGTGAAGTCGAACGGGACGTACTCGACCTGTCCAGGCGACATGGGCGCGGCACCGCCCAGGGACGTACCCGGCAGGGGGCCAGCGTACGTCTGTCCCCACTTGGCCAGGTCGTCCATCGTCTTTCCGGGGGCGAGCTGGACCACCTCCATCTCGTGCGGCTGCGAGCCGTCGTTCACGACCTTGATCACGTGGTGACCGGAGGTGAAGGGGCCCGAGGGTTGGAAGGCGAAGTCCACCATGGTGACGGTCATGTCACTCTCGGGCGCCGGCGCCGACGGGGTCGTGGAAGGGACCACGGTGAGGCCCTTGATCATGCCCTTGTCCACGTGCAGCACGTGGTCCGGCACGTCCACGACGCAGACGATGGCGTAGTGGCCGGGCTCGATCATGAGCGTGGCGCGGGTGTCCGAGCCGGGCATGGGCGGGTTCACGCCGCCCGACGGCACCGCCCACGCGGGTGGCATGTCCAGCCCCGACTTCTTCTCAGCCGCGTACGCGTCCTTCAGGTCCTGCACGGTCTTGCCGCTGTCCAGCCGAACCAGCATCAGGTGATGCAGGCTGGGGCCGTTGTTGTGCAGCACGAGGGTGGTCATGCCCGACGCGATCGTGTCCGGTCCCTCGAACGCGAAGTCCTGCGCCGTGAAATGGACGACCGGAGGCGTGCCCTCCGCCTCG
>CAYXHP010000092.1:0-4449 GCA_964465015.1 uncultured Gemmatimonadota bacterium | reverse complement strand
CGCGAACCAGATCAAGGACCTCCGGCTCGCGAAGGGGGACTACGACGACATCGCCGGCGTCATGGGCGCCATCATCTACGACGTGGGCGGGCGCCGGTTCGGCCGCGTGACGCCGGACGACAGCCTGGGCCGCGCCGCGCTCCGGTCCGCCGAGCCCGGCTGGTTCCCGCTCGGGGCGCACGGGGCCGGCCGCTTCGCGATGCAGGGCTACTACTTCGCCGAGCCCGACAGCCTGGGGGGGATGTACTCGTGGCCCCACTCGGGCGAGGGGGGCGCGTTCCGGACGATCGGGCCCACCAAGATCGGCGTGTTCACCGTCGTGAACGCCCTCGGGACGATCGTGGACCGCCAGGGGAGGGTGGTGCGCTGCCGGCGGAACGAGACCGGCGCTCCGTGCCCGACCATCGCGGAGATGCTGGCCCGACGGAGCCGCGCGCTGGGAGGGGCGGAGGCGGGCCCGGAGGCGGAGCCGGGGGCCCCGGCCGACTCCTCCGCCGGCGGCCCCACCGGCAACACGACCATCACGCTCGTCGTCACGAACCAGAAGATGCCGTACTGGGAGCTCCAGCGCCTGGCGGTCGAGGTCCACACCTCCATGGCGCGCGCCATCCAGCCCTTCTCGACCCAGGAGGACGGGGACGCGCTCTACGCCGTGACCACCGGCGAGGTCGACAACTCGTCCCTGGGCTCGGTCGAGCTGGGCGTGGCCGCCGCCGAGCTGGCCTGGGACGCCGTGCTGAGCACCGTCCCGGAACTGCCGGCCCTCCCGAAGCCGCTGGCTTCGGCGCCGCAGCCGTCGGAGCTAAGGCCCTTCGCGGGCACATACACCTTCCCGGGCGGCGGCCGGCTGACTGTCGCGGTCGAGGACCGCGGCCTGGTGGGCCGCTTCACCGGCATCGGGCGCATGTACTTCCGGGACGGCGGGAGCTACCGGCTCACCCCGGCCGAGGGCGGGCTCTTCCTGGTCGACGGCCCCGCGCACGACGTGATCCGGTTCGAGCGAAGCGGGGGCGAGGTGACCGGCCTCACGCTGGATCCCGGGCCGTGGGGGATCACGGTGCCGCGGGGGGAGTGAGGCTCGAGGCCCGTAGGAGCCGAGATCGGGTCATCTCTGCTCAGCTCGCGAGGGCCTGCCTCAGGAACTCGTCGTAGCGCTCGGCGAGGCGGTCCTCCGCCGGCCACTGCGCGCGGCTGCGGGGAAGCTGGATCCGCTCGTGGTGGAGGGACTGGATGCTGTGGACGAGCGTGGGTCCGTCCTCCTCCTCGAGGAGATCGGGCCGCGCCTCCAGGATGTAGTCGGGCCGGACGCCCAGAAAGCCGCGGTCGAAGGCGGCGTGGTGGAAGCGGCACAGGGCGAGGCCGTTGGTGACCTCGGGTGTGCCGCGCGGGTCGGCGTCGGGGATGATGTGAGCGGCGTCGAGCAACTCCTGGTGGCGGAAGCGGCAGAAGGAGCACTCCGAACGATAGGCCGCGAGCACCCGCTCCCGGAAGGCGCGCTGGTGGAGCCGGCCCCTCACGACCGAGGTGATGTAGCGGCGGCGGCCCTCGTCGGCTGCTTCATGGACGGCGTCGGGCCGACCGACGCCGAGGGCTATGTGATCGGCGTCGTCTACCGCGACCATGAACGTAAGCGAGGCCGGATCGTCGTCGACGACAAACACTGGCCAGCTGGCCAGATAGCGGCCGGGGATGAGGCCATAGAAGTAGGCAAGCGGGAGCCGCCGCCGGTAGCACTCCCGGAGTAGCACGTTGTCGCGGTACCCAGGATCTGTGCCTTGATAGCGGTAGTGAAGCGGGCCTTCCTCTGTGATCTCGTCGTCGTACGGTCCCCTAGGGACGGTCGTGATTGACAGTGGTAGCTCCATCACGGCAGGCTTGAAGATTCCCTGTGGCGCGACGAGTGGGACGCGGCGCCCGTCGTACTTGAAGCCCTCGGCAAGACGAGATCGCGGTAGGACGTCGCCGAGGTGGCCAACCTGCTCGGCGAGCCACTCGAACGCCGCGTTCCGGACGCGGGCGTCGTGGAGCTGGTCAAACACGGGGCGACCCGGAGGGCACGCGGAAGCGCATGCCTGAGCTTAGGAGAGGACGAGGCCCGGGGCGAGAGGTAGCAGTGGATACGCGACCTCGATCGCTATTAGGTTGGGTCTCGCCTCTCGTGCAGCGCCTCCCGAGAGAGGGGGGTGCTGCGGCGGGAGAGGGGGCGAGTGGGGCCAGACGTCCACCGGTGCATGGCGTCCTCGTAGCCAACCTCGCGCTCCATGCGCTGCCGCAGGACCTCACCCAGGAACTCCGAGACGGTCCTGTTTCGCCGGGCCGCCTCTCTCCGGGCCCACTGGACCGTCTCTTCATCCAGGGTCACGGTCAACACTGCTTTCTGCATGGTCATGAGAGATGCTTCACTCTTTTTCGGTCAGGAGGCGCCAAAAACCGCGCGGAGTGGTGATCATGAGCCCCGTGACCTGATTGGCGACCTCGAGAAGGTGTCGGTCGCCGCTCACGAGGACATCGGCACGCGCCTCCAGCGCCGAAGCGAGGACCAGGGCGTCGTCGGGATCACGAACCGGGACTTCCAGGGCGCTCGAAGGCCGCGACTGAACCTCGTAGCCTCGTAGCAGGGAGTCGATCTGCGTTCGGACGGCCGCCGACAAGCGCAGCTTCATCTCGAGGACTCGATCCAGCTCGACGAGGACGACCTCGCCCACGATCAGCTCGTGCTCGGCGAGCACAACCCGCATTACGTCGGCGCTGAGGCCGCGGGTGGCGAAGGCGCTGACGATGACATTCGTGTCGAGGAAGACCCTCACGAGATGTCGCGGAAGATGTCCTCATCCGTGAGATAGCCCCGGGCCTCGGCGAAGGGAAGCACGCGCTCTCGGACCCGATCGAACTCGAGGACGCCCAGCTGACGACGCAAAGCGCTCCGGATGACCTCGCTGCGTGATAGCCCGGAATCGCGGCAAACACGATCCAGGGCCTGCTCGAGGTCTTCGTCGAGTCGAATGCTGACTGTGCCCTTCATGCGAGGCTCCATCCTCGTTCTTTCATGTGTCATACATTGTATGACACACGGGCGTGAGACGCTACTCGCCCTCACCCATTCGTACCGGAGCACCGCGCCGACTCTCCGCAGGACGTCCCCGCGGGGACGCGACCGGTTGGCGCACTAGCGCCTCCAAGCGGGCACTTCGACGTACGAGGAGTAGCTCGACGCGGCGGGGACCTTCATGCCTTCCGCGCGAAGACCCTCCAGATACAACTGGATGGCCCCACGCATGTTCTGATCGATTTCGTCGCGGCTCGACCCGGTCGCGACACAGCCCGGGAGGTCCGGGGAGTAAGCGGAGTAGCCGGTAGCGGTCCTCTCGACCACGGTCAGGTACCTGGTCATCGGCCCTCGAGCTCCGCCTGCTTGAGGATGCCGGTCAGGAATCGCGTCACGCACATTCAATCTACCCTCATCTCCGCGGGCACGTCACTGGCTTTCGTCCCACACTTCCGCAATCTTGTCCCACCGACCGACCGGTCCCGGCGGCGACTCCCGCGGCCGCCGGGCGAGCCGACCCGAGCCAGGAGCGCCTCCGCGATGGGACGACTGCTCGACGCAGGCCAGAGCTCCCGCCGTGATTCCCGCCCCCCGTCCGCCCGTCTCGCTCTTCGTTCCCTCGCCGCCCTTCCGACGCTCCTGATCACCCTCACCCTGATCTCAACGAGGCCAGCGCCGGCGGCCCCGCAGCAGGGAACCCTGCCGGGCGGGGCCGGGCGGACGAGCCCCGCGGGCAGGAAACTCGGTGGCGCGATCCACGGAGCGGCCGCAGCGAGCCCGACGAGGCCAGCGGAGAGCGCGACCCCGGCCCCCGCCGACACGCCACAGGCCATGACCCTGGTCGACATCATCAACACGCCCCGGATCTACGGGCCGCGGCTCTCGCCGGACGGGAAGCGGCTCGTCTACGTGGTGAGCGAGGCGGACTGGAAGCAGGACGAGCGCGTCTCGCACCTGTGGCTGTCGAACGCGGACGGATCGGGGGCGCGGCAGCTCACGCGCGGGGAGAAGGGCGAGTCGGATCCCCGCTGGTCACCGGACGGGACGCGGATCGCGTTCGTGGCCGGGCGGTTGGCGCGCTGCGCGGCGGCGCCTGATTGGGGGCCGGGGGCGGGGGGCGATATGGTGTCGGCCTCGGCCACGGGCGGTTCCGCGGAACCGCAGCCGCACCCGACTGCCTCTGAAGCGAAGCCCGCCTCCGCCGCCGCAGTCGCGTCCGGAGCCTCGGCCGCCCTGACCGCCGCCGACACCACGCCCGCCCCCTGCGACCCCGACCACCCGCACCGCCAGGTGTGGATCCTGTCGCTCCAGGGCGGGGAGGCGCGGCCGCTCACGCACCACGCCTCGTCCGTGTCGGACATCACGTGGTCGCCGGACGGGCGCTGGGTCTACTTCACGGCGCC
>CAYXHP010000091.1:0-79807 GCA_964465015.1 uncultured Gemmatimonadota bacterium | reverse complement strand
TCTCGGATCCTGGCATGACTCCCCTTGGTCGGGTCGCTCTCGAAGACCTGTCTAGCGCCGGGCCGCTCGGGCTCGTCCGATGCCGCTACCTCGGAACCAGGATGGTGCCGGCCAGCGGATCCACGTCCGCGTGCAGCGGCGTCTCCCCGTAGGGCTCGCCGTCCACCTGCGCGGCCATGGGTGGATCCGATTCGACCTGTACGGCCCGGGCCTGCAGAAACAGCATTCGGTCGTTTCCGGCGTAGCGCTCGCGGGCCACCCTCCACAGCATCGTCGCCACCTCCGGGAGGTTCCGGGGGGCGTAGATGCACACGTCCAGCAGACCGTCCGTGAAGGAGGAGCGCGGCGCCACCTTGAGCTCCACGGGCAGGCCGGCCGCCACCAGGTGACCTACGTTGGCCACCAGGACCATGCTGGCCCGGATGTCCAGCTCCCGGTCGTCCGCCACGATGTGGAAGTCGGCGGCGCGCGGCGTGATCACACTTCTGAGCCCGCTCACGAGGTAAGCGGCGAACCCGAACCGGTTCTTGAGCTCCTCGGTCGTGTCCGCCATCACCTCGGCGTCGAGTCCCGCGCCCGCAATGAGGGCGAAGTGCTCGCCGTCCACCCGGCCCAGGTCTATGGACTCCGGCACACCCTCGACGGCCGTGCGGACGGAGCCCTCCAGCGAGGCCGGGATCCCGAAGTTGGCGGCCAGCTGGTTGCCCGTGCCGAACGGCAGGATGGCCACCGGTACGCCGGTCCCGGCCGTACCGCGCAGCGCCTGGGCCACCGTGCCATCGCCACCCACGGCCACCACGGCCCGGAAGCCGCGCTCGGCGGCCGTGCGGGCGGCCTCCCGAAGCAGCTCCGAGCCGGGAAGCTCCAGGATGTCGAACGGCACGCCGTGGGAGGCGAAGGCCGCCGCCAGTCGTCGTCGGAGCGTGGCGCCGCCGCCGGCCCCCGACGCCCGGGGGTTCACCAGGATCAGGAAACGCTCCGAATCCGCGTAGGGGAAACCGTCCACGGATCCCTGCGCGGCTGGAGCGCCAGGATGTCCCGGCACCGCCTTGCCGGAGATCAGGCCGGCCGCCCCGCGAGCGCCTCCAGCCGCCGGACGCGCTCGTCGGTCGGCGGGTGGGTCCGGAACAGGCTGGCGAAGGCCGCACCGGCCTTGCCGAGCGGGTTGACGATGCAGAGGTGCGCGGCGGCCGGGTTGACCCGCATGGGTCGCTGCTCGGCCGCCCGATCGATGACCTGGAGCGCATGCGCGAGCTCCAGCGGCCGCCCCGTGATGCGCGCGCCGCCCGCGTCCGCCCGGAACTCGTTCTGCCGACTGATGGCCATCTGGACCACCATGGCCGCGATCGGAGCGAGGATCAACATCATGAGGCCGCCGATCGCCCCGCCCTGGCGATTTCGGTTGCCGCCGAAGAACAGGCCGAAGCGCGCCAGCATCACGATCGCCGCCGCCATGGTGGCCGCCACCGTACCGATCAGCATGTCCCGGTGCTCGACGTGGGCCAGCTCGTGGGACAGGACGCCCGCCAGCTGGTCGCGGTCCAGCATACGGCGGATCCCCGTCGTGACGCAGACCACGGCGTGTCGCGGATCGCGGCCGGTCGCGAACGCGTTCGGCTGATCGTTCTGCACGATGGCCAGCCGCGGCATGGGGAGGCCCGCCTTCCGCCGCAACTCGTCCACGAGGTCGAACAGCTCCGGATCCTGCGCGCGCTCGATCGGCTGCGCGCGGTACATGCGAAGCACGGCGCGGTCGCTGAACCAGAAGCTCCCGATGTTGAACAGGGCCGCGAACACCAGCGCGCCCAGCATCCAGCTCGTGCCGCCGAAGTAGCCGGCGACGCCCGCCAGCAGCGCGGTGAGCAGCGCCATGAGCCCGAAGATCTTGACGTAGCTCGTCATGCCTTCCTCTCGAATCCTGGCTCCGGTGGCCGGGAGGGCGCCGAACGCGGTCCGGCGGTCCCGCGCGCACGAAGCGCTCCGACCGTTGTCTTACTACCCGCGGCCCGCGTCGAGGCTCCGGGGACGCGACGGCCGGCGGCCGCGGCGATCAGAAGCTCCAGTCGCGGAACAGGAACAGCCCGTACAGCTGCTGCTGGTCCAGCGTGGAGTTGGTGATCCGTGCCACCTCCCGGTCGAAGCGATACTGCATCCGGCCCTCCAGTGTCCAGTGCTCCAGGAATCGCCAGCTCAACGTTCCTTCCGGAAGCGGCAGTCCGAACGGGTAGGTAACCGTCAGGAAGAGGCTCGGGCTCAGGTACACGCCGGCTTCCACCTCGGTGGTGCCGAGGAGCGAGGTCTCCGCTCCCGGACCGGCACCCTGCGCCAACGACGTGCGGCGGATGTCGAGGTAGTCCAGGGGGGACTGACCCACGAGGAGCGAGGAAAGCTCCGAGCTCACCTGCCCGAGCAACTGCTCGCTGGCCAGCTCGCCGGCGAAGCTCCCCTGCTGGGCATAGGCGCCGGTGGCCGCGCACGGGCGGTTGAACAGGAGGATGCACACCTGGTCGGACTGGCTCAGGCTGGGCTCGCTCGACAGGTCCAGGTGCGGCTCCAGCATGGTTCCGGTCACGTGCGCGGTCACGGTGAGCGGACCCTGCTGCGTCTGCACCGCCCGCTGGGCGGTGATGTCGAGGTTGGGGTTCACCCCGGGCGTTCCCACGAAGGCGATCGTCCCCTGGGTGATCTTCAGCTGGCGGGAGTACAGCGCACCGACCCCTCCGAGGCCGGTCGGGGTCCACGTGTAGCTCCCGCGCATCAGCGTGACCGGACCGAACACGGTCAGGTCCCCCTGGGTTCGGTCCATGCGAATCGTCACGTCGCCGGAGAGCTCCACGCTCATCTGCTCCGAGCGCACCCACAGATTCGGCCCCACCGTGGCGGTCATGTCCAGCTTGAGGTTCTGCACGAACGGGTTTCTGGCCGCCTGAACCAGGCGCCGCTCCGAGAGCGCCGTCGTGTCGATGAGCGAGTAGAGCTGGGGATCGGTGATGTCCACCACCTGCTGCTCCCTCAGGAACTCCCGGAAGCGGATCGTCCCGTCCGTGATCCTCACCTTCCCGGTCACCGTGGGACGCTGGTAGGTGCCGGTGAGATTCACGACGCCATCCAGGTTGGCCGACGCCTTTCGCCGGTCGATGGCGTGGAGCCCGGCCGCGTGCATGGTGAGGTCGAAGCCGGGGTCGGACAGCTCCGCGAAGTCGACCGAGCCCGCCAGCGACCCGGTTCCCTCGTCCCGGGAAGCGAAGCGCACCGTGTCGAGGACGGCGCGCGTGCCCTCGAAGTGGATCGGCCCCCGGATCGAGACGTAGCGCATGCCGAGCGCGGGCAGCGTCGCCGCACCGCCCTCCACCTTCATGGAGCCGGAGAGATCCGGGTTCCCGGGCGCGCCCCGGATGCGAAGCGTGCCGCGCGCCGTGCCCTCCACCTCGCGGACACCGGGGAACGGGGCCGCGGCGAGCTCCAGCGGCAGGCTGTCCGCCGTCACGCGGAGATCCAGCGGCTCATCGGGAAATCGCTTCCCCGTCGCGGCCGGAGCCAGGTCGCCCCGCACGGTTCCCTCGACCCGCGCCAGCTCGCCCGAAGGACTCGAGAGTCCGACGCGCACGGTGGTCACCCGGTCCTCGTAGTGGAAGCTCCCGTGAATCCGGTCGTAGGCGTGCCCTTCCACCTGCGGGCTGTCGACGACGACGGAGGCGTCCATGACCGGAGCGGCACCGGTGCCCCGGACCCGGACGGTGGCGGCCAGCCGCCCGGTGGGAGCGGGCTCCAGGTGCAGGAAGCTGGCCACGTTCCCGAGCTGGACGCGCTCGATCGCCAGGTCGAAGCGGGCCGGGCCGCTGCTCGGCACGCGTCCGTCCGCCCGGATCATCCCACCGGCCGCTCCCTCCAGGTCGAGGGAATCGACCGCGATCCCCGAGTCAGCCCAGGCGATGCCGGCCGGCCGAACCAACCGCAGGCTCTGCGTTCCGTACGTGAGGGCGAGGCTCCGGAGATCGACCCGACGCTCGGGAGGTCCCCAGTCCACGCTCGCCTCCGTCCGTAGCGAGGCGGTGGAGTCGCGCCGCGCCGAGAGCTGTACGTCGGCCTGGTGGCTGCCACGGCGCGCCACGCGCACCGTGGCGGAGTCCACGGCCTGGTCCCCACGGCGCAGGGACCAGGCCTCTCCCCTCACCACCAGCGAGTCGAGAGAGGAGGCGCTCGTCACGTCCAGGGTCAGCCGGACCGAGTCGGCCGCCAGCGGACCATAGCCGGCATCGCGCGAGGTGACCGTACCGCCGAAGGCGAAGGCTTCGGCGTTCCCGTACGCCACTCCCCGTGCCGCGAGCGAGCCGGACAGGGTGTCCGGCGGTGCTCGTCCCTCACCCTCCGTGGGCGCCCCGGGCTGTGCCTCGCCGGGAAAGCCGGCCAGGAGCCCCTCGGTCGTCGTGTCCTCCCGGACTACGCCGCGCCCGGGCACCAGCCACCGGTTCCAGGTCGCGAGATCGGGCGCGGTCACGTCGAGGATCACGGCGCCGCTGCGGTCCTTCGCGAGCCCGAAGGCGCCCCGGCCCTGGACTCGTCCGACGTCCGTCTGGATGTCGAAGGTGTCGGCGGTGGCGAGCCCGTCCCCGACCCGGAATCGGAGCAGGCTGGAGTCCACCTTGGCCCCGGCGAAGCTGGAAGGCAGGATCTCGAGGTCGAAGGTGGCCTGGAGCGTCGCCGGATCGGTACCCTGGCCCTGGACGCGCCCGTGCACCGCCAGCTTCGTGTCCGGCGCTCCCTTCATCCACTGGCGGAGCTGAATGTCCCGGGCGGTGAGCTCGGCATCGTAGCGCTTCCGCTGGGAGACGAGATCGAAGCGTCCATCGAAGGTCACGCTGCCTCGCGGCGTGCGCAGGTCCGCCCGCGCCTGCAGATCGCACAGGCAGCCGCGCGCCACGATGGGGCCGCGGACGACCCCCACCATGTCCAGCTTGGGGAAGTAGGGGTCGATCACCGACAGCGAGAGGGGCGCGGCCTGGAGCGTGACGTCCACGCGGGTGGTGTCCGTCATGTCCAGGCCGCCGTGCGCCACGACGTGCGACGTGGTGTCCCCCGCCACCCGGTGGGTCAGGTCGGCAACGAACTCCACGTGCCGGCCCACCACTCCGTTGAGCGTCGCCGTACCGGACAGCCGGCCGATCTGGCGCGAGTCGACGCCGAGAACCTGCGTCCATCGCGGCGCGAACGAATCGAAGTCCAACCGGAGGTCGCGCATGCGCCGGGGCTCCACCAGCGCCATGGCGCCGTGCACTCCCAGCTGCGAGGGCGCTCCACCAGCACTGTCCCCCGGGAGGGGACGGAACGAGAGCTGTCCGTCCATCCCCAGGAGGTCGATGGGCCCCGAGCCACGCAGGTGACCCGAAACGTAGCCGTCGATCGCGGTCGGCCGGTCCAGGAGCCGATCCACGAGGGCGAGCCGGAGCGGCTCGAGCTGGACGTCGTACGACGCCAGGCGCGGAGTCTCGCCCGCGTGGAGCTCGAACGAGCCCCGGAAGCGGGAGTCGTCCGAGCGCATGTCCCCGTCGTGCGCCTCCACGATCGGCACCGCCCCCGAAGATCGTAGGACGAGCCGGACGGGCCCTCCACCTCTGGTGGGCATGGGCACCGGGAGCCACTGGAGGTCCGCGAATCCGAGTGGCCTGGCATCCAGGTCGAAGCGGTACGCCAGCCGACTCGCCGGGACGATCCAGCCGTCGCCCTTCAGCGAAGAGCTGCCCGTCTGCATCGTCGAGAGCGACACCCGGACCGTGTCCCCGAACACCGCCGTCCCGGTGAAAACCCGCACGTCCAGGGGCTCGGTCACCGCGCTCATGCGAGCCGCGACGCCTTGCGCCTCGATCCGCATCGGCTGCTTCGGGTCGGTCAGCCGGAGCAGCGGGAAGGCGCCGCGGAGCGAGTCGGCCCGGATCTCCTGCACCGGCCACCCACTCGGTCCCCTGCGCACGACCCACATCGTCTGTCCCGCGATCGCGGCGCGAAGCGAGCTATCGGCCGCCGCGCCGGTGAGCCCGGAGCTCCAGGGCATGCGGACGTCCACCGTGCCGTGCGCGACGTGGGCGTCCGTGATCAGCACCCTCGGACCTCCACCGGAGGAGGCCGTGTCGGGACCCGACGCGAAGATGCGCTGGAAGTTCCAGGTGCCGCTCGTGTCCTGGACCATGTCGAGCCGGAAGCCATCGGCCCGCACGTGCTTGAGGTGGTAGCGACCGACCAGGAAGCCCAGGGGATTGTACTCGAGTTGGAGGTCTCGCAGCACTACGAAGGGCGCGCCGGCGCTGTCCTCGATGGCCACGCTGTCGACCCGGATTCGGGTCAGCAGGTTGCCCCCCGTGATGGGGCCGACGCGGACGCGACCGTGCATCGCGCCGGTGAGGACTTTCTGGACCAGCGACCGGACGACGTCCCGCCCGGTGGCCGACTGCGTGAACACCACGATGCCGCCACTGGCGGCCATGAAGGCGAGCCCGACGAGGAACACGGCCACCCGCACCCCGTGCGCCAGGATCCGTCCCAACCGTCCGCCCAGGCCACGAAGCCTCATCCTCAGAACGCCTGCCCGATGGCCACGTGGAGTTGCAGACGACGCAGGAACTCCTTGAACCCGCTCGGATTCCCCTCCGTGTAGGGGTCGTAGTGCACGGTGCTGGTCAGCTCCCGAAGGCCGTTGCCCATCGGCCCGACCTCCGCGACCACCGGGAGGTCCTGGGCACCGATCGGGTTGTAGGCCACGTCCAGTCGCAGCGGGCCCACCGGGCTCGTGTAGCGCACACCCACGCCCGGCGTGGCGATGGGCGCGGTGGGCTTGGTGATGTCCGTCCACACCTGGCCCGCGTCCAGGAAGGCGACCGCCTCCCAGCTGCGGGTCAGGCGCGCCCGAAGCTCGAGGCTCACTTCGAACGCCGCATCCCCCCCGATCGGTCGCTGGTCGAAGGCGCTCGTCTTCAGCTGCTGGACACAGGCGGGCAGAGGGGTCGACGGACAGCTCGCCATCGAATCGACGACCAGCACGGTGGGTCCCAGCAGGTTCTGGCCGAATCCCCGTACGCTCTGGGCGCCGCCCGCAAAGAAGCGCTTGCGGGGATGGACGACCGGCTCGCCACCCGTCCCGCCGGAGAAAACGCGTCCCCCCGTCGGCTTCACCGCGCCGGTGCGGATGCGGGCCGCCAGCACGAAGCGGTCGCCCACCCGCTCGAAGTCCGCGCCGTTCACGTTGAATCGAACATAGTGGTAGTCGGACGCCGTGGGCGCTCCGGCACCCTCCAGGTCCAGGCTCAGGTAGTAGCCCGCCGTGGGCGAGAAGGGATTGTTACGCCGGTCGTAGCTCCACGACAGGTCGACGGGAGACAGCCAGCGAGACTGCGACAGCACGTCGATATCCCGCGGCTGGCAGAACCCGAAGTTGATGCAGAAGTACACGTCCGCCGAGCGCTGGGCGAAGCTCGTGAGCTCGGGCCGGAAGGTGAGGACCAGCGGCATGCGGCGCCGGAGCCGCTTCGTGAGCGACAGCTCCCCACCCTCGCTGGTGCGCACGAAGATCCCGGGGACGGTCTCCCGCTCGAGGAACAGCGAAGTCGAGAGGCTGTTGTGGCCCGAGAAGAAGTACGGCTGGTCGAGTCGCGCCTCGAGCCGGTAGTTGAGCTTCTGGAACACCGGGACGGAGTCCACCGCCGAGCACGGGAAGCTCCCGCCGATCTGCCTGGCCAGCAGGTTGGAGACGCGTCCGTCCAGCGTCAGCTGGCGCGCGCCACCCAGGAAGTTCCGGTGGGTGAAGGTGGCCTGCGTCTGGAAGCAGTCCAGGGTGGTCACGCCGACCCCCGTCCGAACCGTGCGGGCCTTGGCCGGTGTCACGTTCACGACCACGTCGAGCAGGGTGTCGGAGTCGGCGGCGGGCTGGGCCTGGATGTTGGCGAACCGAATGGCCGGAAGGTCGTAGAGATCTCGCTGGCTCTCCAGGAGACGCTGCTCGCTGAAGTAGCCGCCGCGCCCGAAGTTCAGAAAGCGGCCCACCACGTCCGTCCCGATCGAGCCCGCTCCCTCGATTCGAACGTCGCCGATCCGCTTCCGCGGCCCGGGCTGCACCCTCAGGGTGAGTTCCGCCACGTGGCTGTCGGCAGGGAGGAAGTACTCATCCAGCACGGCGGCGTCCACGTAGCCCTCGTTGTGGAGCCGGGTGGCGATGGCTTGCTTGCCCTGGTCCATCTTCACCAGGTCGAAGGCATCCCCCGGTTGCACCGGGAAGTTCTTGCGGATGTCCGCCGTGTCGAACATCGAGGGGATGCCGCGCAGGTCCAGCGAGCGGAGCGTGGTGGGCGGGCCCTCCTGGATGTCGAACTCGATCCGCACCGTCGAGTCGAGGCGGTGCACCACCGTGTCCACCTGCACCTCCCGGTAACCGCGGGCCCGGTAGTACAGGCGCAGGCGCAGGAGGTCGGCCGGCAGGGCGTTCGGGTCCAGGTAGGAGCGTACCTGCACCAGCCCCCAGTCGGTGAGCGGACAGAGCGGGATGATCTCGAAGATGACCGAGCGACAGTGCGTGGCCTGCGTGGTGATCGCCGAGGCCAGCTCTCCGTCCGAGAAGGCGTGGTTGCCCTGGAAGGTGAGCGACACCACCTCGAGGTCTCCGGTCGTGCCCTGGGCGCGCGCGGCCGCCCCGCCGCTCCACGCCAGGAGGAGCGCCGCGAGGGAGAGGGCCCACGCCCACCCGGGACGGCGGAGTGGTGCCCGGCCCGACCTCAACGCTCCCCGGGTGCCGGTCCTCCGGCGTCCTCCGCACCACCGGTCCGCGCGGCGCCGCGCCCCGGTCTCGGGCGAGACCCGGCGGGTCGTGGCTCGGCGTCGAGCGGCTCCCGCGAGAGCCATACTCGCACCAGGTAGGCGACTCCGAGTCCCACGGCCGTTCCCAACCCGATGGCGAGGATCTCGTCGCCCTGCGTCAGTCGGCCCCGGCGCGATCGGCTCACGACACCCTCGGATCCGGACCCTCGACCGGGTCCAGCCACACCCGAGGAGGGGTGGCGAAGCGATGTTCGCTGTGAGGCCGGAAGGCACGACCCTGCTCGCGCCACAGGTAGTGGGTCACTCGGATCTCCTTCCGATCGGCCCGAATGTAGTTGAGACTGTTGCCGAGACGCTCCCGCCCGCGGCCACGCGCCGAGGTGGTGGTCCCGCACTGGACGACCACGATCCCCTCCTCGCGACTCCCGCCAGGGAAGAAGTCCAGCGAGTCGCCGATGTAGGAGCGATGCATGTGTCCGGCCATGATCAGGTGCACGTCCAGCGACTGGAACCGGCGCAGGGCCCGCCTCGCGCCCGGCATGACCCGGTCCCGGGAGAAGTCGGGAGGCGGCGCCAGGTGGTGATGCGTCACCACGACGCGCAGGTCTCCCGGCGGCGATGCGCGCAGGCCCCGGGCGGCGAAGTCCAGCTGGGCGCTCTTGAGCTTCCCGTTGGAGAAGGTGAAGCTTCGCGTCGAGTTCAGCGACACGATCGTGAGTCCGGGAAGATCGTAGACGGCGTCCAGGCGCTCGTCGATGTAGCGCCGGTAGTACCGGTACGGCTCCAGGAAGCGCTCGAACACGCGGTACAGCGGCACGTCGTGGTTCCCCGGCGTCACGACCAGCGGGGCATCGAAGCGGGCCAGGTACGCGGCGGCCGCCTCGAACTGATCGCGTCGGGCCCGCTGCGTGAAGTCCCCGCTCACCACGATGACGTCGGGCCGGGCCCGCTCGGCGAACCGCGTCACGGCCTCGGCCCGCTCGGGGAGGAACGGCGAGCCGAAGTGGAGATCGGAGATGTGCAGGATCTCAGGCATGTCCGGCACGCCCCGGCTCACCCTCCGGGCCGGCTGCCGCGCTCCGGGCGGAGCTCGCGCCCGTGGACGCGTCGCCGACCGCCGCCTCGCTCCGGCCGCGCAGCCCGATCCACAGGGCCAGACCGAGGACGATGAGACCGATCGCGATGAGCTGCGCGGTGGACAGCGGTCCCACGAAACGGTCGTCCTTGGCGCGGAAGATCTCGACCACGAAGCGCTCGACCCCGCTCAGGACCAGGTAGGCCGCGAACAGGCGCCCGGCCTTCCACGGTCGCTTCCTCCAGCGCCACAGGAGCCAGAAGATGAGGAGGGCCGCCACGGTCTCGAAGGGCTGGGTCGGAAGGACCTTGAGGACCGTGGAGTCGGGCACGCCCGCAGGGACGTGGGCCCCGAAGTCCGCCCGCAGGTTGCCGGCGGTGGTCGGCGGCGAACCATTCGGGAACGCGATCCCGATCCACGAGGTCGTGGGCCGACCGTAGTCGTCTCCCACCAGGAAGCAGCCGATTCTCCCCAGCCCGTAGCCGAGCGCCAGGGCCGGCGCCACCAGATCGGCCCCCCTGGAGATGGGATACCGGCGCCGCCACAGGAGCCACAGCACGGCGAGAGAGCCGCCGATGAACCCCCCGTACCAGACCAGACCCGCGCGCGAGAGCATCATGGCGCCGGGGGCGGCCGCGGTCTCCCGCCAGTGGAGGCCCAGGTAGTAGAGCTTGGCCCCCACGAGGCCGCCGATCAGCGCGGCCACCATGATGTCTCCGGCCAGGTTCGGATCCTCGTCGAGCTCCCCGAGCCGCACGCGCATCACCTGGTAGGCGGCCAGGAAGGCGATGACCATCATGGCCCCGAAGGTCGTGATCGTGAGGCCGCCGAAGATCGGAAGATGTACGAGCGTGGGATGCATGGTCGGTCCTAACGGGTCGGAGCGGTGTCGG
The DNA here is from genome assembly GCA_964465015.1 of uncultured Gemmatimonadota bacterium. Classification (GTDB taxonomy): domain Bacteria; phylum Gemmatimonadota; class Gemmatimonadetes; order Palauibacterales; family Palauibacteraceae; genus Humimonas. Next base: position 69,040 of record CAYXHP010000091.1, on the reverse strand, counting down.
CGACGGGAGAGCGCCGGGCGTCGCGTCGCGAGCCGGCGCCGGCCCGGTGGGCACCGGGCGTGCGGGTCAGGCCCGGAAATGCCAGCGATGGGTCCGCGTTGAGCCCGAGGCCGCTGCGCTCCCCTCTGGAGAGTCTCCACGCGGCCACGCGGGCCACCATCGCCCCGTTGTCGGTGGCCAGGCGGGGAGAGGGCACGAACAGCTCGCCGGCCGTGCCGAGGGCGGTCCGCATCCGCTCGGCGAGCACTCCGTTCCGGGCCACGCCGCCACCCAGGAGGACCCGGCGGCAGCCGGTGATCTGGACCGCCCGCAGGGTCTTATGCACCAGCACGTCGAGCGCCGCAGCCTGGAACTCGGCCGCCAGGTCGGGCACGGCGGCGGCGAGCGCCCCCGGCCCTCCCCCCTCCTCGAGATCCGCCGCCAGCAGGGCGACCGCCGTCTTGAGCCTGCTGAAAGAGAAGTCCAGGTAGGACGAATCCGATGCGTCCTGCCCCGGATCGAGCATCGGTCGAGGCAGGTCGAAGCGGCCGGCCGTCCCGGACGCCGCCTCGCGCTCTATGGCGGGACCGCCCGGCCAGCCCAGCCCGAGGCGGCGCGCGACCTTGTCGAACGCCTCACCCGCGGCGTCGTCCCGCGTCTCCCCCAGGAGCTCGTAGCGGCCCCATTCCCGTGCGAAGACGAGGAGCGTGTGTCCGCCCGACACGAGCAGCCCCACGAACGGTGGGCCGGCGGACGGATCCTCGATCGAGTTCGCGAACAGGTGGGCCTCCATGTGGTGGATGCCCACCAGCGGCAGACCGCGCCCGAAGGCGAACGCCTTGGCCCAGTTGACGCCCACGAGGAGGGAGCCGACCAGGCCGGGGCCGGCGGTGACTCCCACGCCGGCCAGCTCCGAAACGCCGAGCCCGGCCCGGTCCAGAGAGGCGGCCACGACGGCATCCATCTGCCGCAGGTGCGCACGGGCCGCGATCTCCGGCACCACGCCGCCGAACGCGGCATGGGCGTCCTGAGTTGCGATGACGTGTCCCAGGAGCCGGTCCCCATCGAGCACCGCCGCCGAGCACTCGTCACACGAGGACTCGATGCCCAGCACGGGTCCTGTTCGCCATCCGGCTCCCGGCCGGGTCATCTCGGGCGCCAGCGGCGCGTGGCCTCACCGCGGCCGACGTGCGTCCCGAGCCCGGCCGAGGAAGCGGGTCCGGAGGGTGTGCGGACGGTGTCGGCCTTCGTACGGGCCCGGGAGCTGTCCGCCCGCGGCGTCCGTCCCGAGGCGCCCGCGCGACGCGCCGTATCGGGCTTCGCCGTGGCCGCGCCGTCGCCGACACCCTTCTCCGCTCCGACCCGGGCCGTCACGGTCACCGCGGCCGGAGAGGGGCTGGCCGTGACCTGCACGTTCTCGGGCAGCCGCACGCGCACCGGGAAGCTCGCGCCGGCCGCGGGAATGCTGTCGAGGACCACGTAGGCTCGCACTCTGGACACGTCCAGCGCGCGAACCGCCTGGCGGGGGCCGCGCACGACCACGGCCACCGAGTCACGCTCCGCTCGTCCCCTGTCCGCCGCGGGTCCCGTCACCGCGAGGGGCACGGTGAAGCTCCCCTCCACCAGGCTGTCCACTTCCACGGTGGCCAGCACGGACCCGGGTTGCACATCCAGCCCGGGGATCCCGGTCGGCGGCTCGAGCTTGAGCTCCCGGGTCACCGACTGCCCCAGGTCGTCCATCTCCACGCCCTCGGTGGGTATCGAGTCGAGAGCGGACACCGCCGAGCGGGCGCCCTGGACCGTGACGCTCTCGGGCTGGACGCGGATCGGCCGCACCACGGCGAAGCCCGAGGCGGCCGTGGCCGTCACGCGGGGCGTCACGGGCAGCCTCACCGAGAGCTTCCGCTCCAGGTGAACCTCGATCTGGGAGGGGTGGATGGACACCGGGTCCACCTTGAGGTCCTTGTCGAAGTTCACCATCGCCGGGGACAGGTCCACCGTCATGTCGGGCCCGGTGACGGAATCGATGACGCGGCGGATCACCGGCGGGTTTATGGGAAGGGAGAAGATGTCGCTCCCCTGCCCCTGGAAGGTGGTGCTCACGCGGTCCGGGGCGCGGGTGATGACCCAGCCCGGGTCCTGGACCTGGAGCACGAGACGGGTCGAGACCGCGTGCTCCTGCCGTCTCTCCGCGGCCACGTTGAACCACAGGAGGATCGCGAGGACGAGGGCCGCGAGCTTGTAGGGCCAGTTCTCGAGGAGGATGCCCCGCCAGTCCATGAGCTATCTCCCCCCCGGCGAGGACCCGCCGGCGCTTCTCGACGAACGCCGGTCGGGCGGTCCAGCCGAGCCAGAATCGGGGAGCGGGGAGGGCGACGAATCCGCCGGCTCGGAGCGCGGCGGTCCGGCCACCGTGATCGACACGCTACCGCCCCTGCGCAGTGCGAACCCGGGGGGCGGGGACTGGGCAATCACGCGGCCGGCGGCAGCGAACGCGCTCGGATCGTAGGTGACCTCTCCCAGCGCCAGCCCGGCATCCTGCAACGCGGCCGGAATGTCCTCTACGTGGCGACCCGAGAGGTCGGGCACCCGCGCCACGGCCGGCCCCCGGCTCACCAGGACCGTGACGTCCGCCGGCAGCTCGATGTCGGTGCCGGCGTCCGGTCGACTCCCCACCACCTGTCCGCGCTGGATCGCCGACCGGGTGCTGTCCATCCGGGTACGGAATCCAAGGCGCTCGAGCACGATCTGGCCCTGCCGGGCCGAGAGACCTCGCAAGTCGGGAATGGTCCGGTGCTCGGGTCCGGAGCTCACGGTGACCTGCACGGGGGCGCCCGGACGGGCGAACTGGCCGGGCAGCGGTGTCTGGGCGATCACCGCGCCTTCCGGCGCTTTCGGGTGCGGAACTCGAGAGCTCACCGCGAGTGTCAGGCCCACCTCCCCCAGGGACTTGGTCGCCTCGTCGGTGCCGAGTCCCACCAGGTCCGGCACGCGCGCCACGTCGCCCTCCCGTTCGGCGGCGGAGCCACCCGGGAACAGCCACTCGGCGGCGGCCAGGTAGCCCAGTCCGAACAGACCTACCAGGAGGAGGGCCGAAACGAGCACGCGGCGGCCGGAGGAGCCGGCGCTGAAGGAACCGCCGCCGCCACCGGGCCGGGAACGTCGCCGGGAGCCCCGGATGCCCCGACTCGGACCGGAGTCCGTCGCCTCCGTATCGGGGTGGCCGATCTCATCGTCCGCGCCGCCGTGCTCGCGTCCACCGGATCCGAGACCGCGGCGCCGCCGGAACCTCACGCCGCCCGCCTGCGCAGCCGGACCGCGAAGGATCCGTCGGTCCCGAAGCGCCACGGCAGCACCCGGAGCTGGCCGAGTCCATCCAGGGCGACATCCGGCAGCCCACTCCCGCCGGGCACCGCCTCCCGCACGAACTCGCCGTGTCCTTCCAAGAAATCGATCACCCGCTCCTCGTTCTCCTCCGGCTCCAGCGAGCAGGTCGCGTATACCAGGAGACCTCCCGGCTCGACGAGCTTCGCGCAGGCCTCCAGGATCGCCGCCTGGATCGACACGAGCGCCTCGAGTCGCCGGGGGTCGACGCGCCACCTGGCGTCCGGCCGTCGGCGAAGGGTACCCGTACCCGTGCACGGGACGTCGGCGAGCACGGTGGCCGCCGAACGGATGGCCGGATGCCGGCCGTCCATGACCACCGTCCGAAGAGGCGCACCCGTTCGCCGCGCGGCCCGGACGACATCGCTCATCCGCCGCCCGCTCACGTCCGCCGCCACCGTGGCGCCCGTCGTCGACCGGGCCGACGCGAGAGCCACTCCCTTGCCTCCAGGGGCCGCGCACAGGTCCACGAAGGTGCCGCGGGCCGGCGGGCCCACGTAGTCTACCACGGCGGACGCCGCAGGATCCTGTACGATGGCCGGCACTTGCGCCAGCAGCGAAGCGGGATCGCCGCCGACCAGTCGTACCATCCGTGGCCACCCGGGGACCGGTTCGATCGCGACGCCGGCCGCGGCCGCCCGCTCGACAGCGGCGGAGACCTCGCCCTCCAGCACGCGGGCGGTGACGTCGGGCGGCCGGTTGTCGAGCTCCACCAGGCGGGCGACCTCCCGGCGAGTGGTCCGGCCCAGCCAGCGGCGAACCAACCACTCCGGGTGCGAGCCCCAGGTCGTCAGGTGCCCCACGGGATCGACCTCCAGCGTGGGGAACAGTCCCTCCCGGTCACGGAGGCGCCCGGCGGCGCGCAGGACGCCGTTCACGAAGCCGGTCGCGCGGGGGCCGATCGTGGCGCGGACTCCCCGAACGGTCTCGTCCACGGCGGCATGGGCGGGCACCCGCATCTCCCGGAGCTGGAACAGCCCGATCCGGAGCCAGTCGAGGACCGCGGGTTCGACCTCGTCCAGAGGCCGGTCCACCAGCGCGCGCAGCTCGTGGTCCAGGCGCCCTCGAAGCCGAACGCATCCGAAGGCCAGCTCCATGGCCAGGCGACGCTCGGGCCCGGAGAGCCCGGCGAAACGTCGCCGGGCGGAGCGGTCGGCGAACGATCCGGCCCGTACGTCGGCGAGTACGCGAAAGGCGGCGAGGCGCGCCTCGTCCGCCGCTCGGGTCAAGCCAGCATGCCCCCGGTCGGGCTGGAAGGTACAGCCCATTCCCGGCGCGGCATGCGGCCGGCGAGATACGCCATTCGGCCCGCCTCGACCGCGCGCCGCATGGCCGCGGCCATGAGCGCCGGCCGTTCTGCCGCGGCCAGCGCCGTGTTCATGAGGATCCCGTCCACGCCCTGCTCCATGGTGAGGCACGCGTCGGAGGCGGTTCCCACCCCGGCGTCCACGATCACCGGCACGTCCAGGCGTCGCTTGAGGATCCGGATCGTCACCGGATTGAGGAGACCCAGGCCGCTCCCGATCGGGGAGGCCAGCGGCATCACGGCCGCCACGCCGACGTCCTGCAGCTTGAGCGCCGTCACCAGGTCGTCGTTCGTGTAGGCGAGGACCGTGAAGCCCTCCTCGACGAGCGTCCGCGCCGCGGCGAGCAACTCCGCCACGTCGGGAAACAGCGTCTCCTGGTCGCCGATCACCTCGAGCTTCACCCAATCGTGCAGTCCCGCTTCCCGGCCCAGGCGCGCGTACCGGACCGCGTCCTCCGCCGTGGCGCACCCGGCCGTGTTGGGCAGGAGGAAGAACTCCTCCGGATCCAGGTGATGGAGGAGGCTCTCTTCCTTCGTGGCATCCAGGTCGATCCGCCGCACCGCGACGGTGACGATCTCGGTGCCGGAGGCTCTCAGCGCCTCCACCATGGTCGCGGGGGCATCGTACTTCCCGGTCCCCACGATCAGCCGGGAGCGGAAGGATCGTCCCGCTATGGCGAGCGGCTCATCGGCCGGAGCGGACGTCCGCGGACCCGCGTCCCTGGGCAGTACCGTGCTCATGCTCGAAACTCCTCCACGCTGTCGCTACGCTTCCTCATCATCCGCCCCCGACGAAGCGGACGATCTCCACCCGGTCCCCGGCGTCCAGTTGCTCCTCCTCGAGGTTCTCGCGGCGCAGGATGCGACGGTTCAACTCCACCACCACGGTGCGACGGTCCACCTCCAGCCGATCCAGCAGCCCGGCCACGGTCAGTCCGCCGGGCACGCGGCGCGGCTCCCCGTTCACCTGGAGCTCGATGGCATCCCTGGGGTCCATGTCGGCTCCGCCCGCTCGACTCTTCCCGTTCTCGCTCACGCGTCCTCCACCGTCGCCATTGCGTCGAGCAGCTCCTGCGCCGCCCTCACCGGATCCTCCGCGCCCCACACCGCCCGGACGACGGCCACGCCCGCGGCGCCCGCGCCGAGGACTTCGGAGACCCGCCGCGCATCGATTCCGCCGATCGCGACCACCGGGATGCCGAGGTCGGCGCAGGCGGCGATCCGAGCCAGCCCGCCGGGCACGACGTCCGGGTGGGACGGTGTCGCGAAGATCGTACCCAGAACCAGGAAGTTGGCTCCGTCCCGGGCCGCGCGGCGCGCCGTCTCCACGTCGTGGACGGACGCGCCGATCGCCAGCCTGCCGCCGGCCACGCGCGCGGCTACGCGCGCCGGAAGCGCGCCCCGGCCCAGCTGCACCGCGTCGGCCCGTGCTCCCAGAGCCACGTCCAGCCGCTCGTTCACGACCACCCACCCCCCCTGCGCGCCTCGCTCGGCCACTCGCCGCTCGGCGAGCGAGAAGAGATCTCTCCCCGGGAGACCCGGAAGGCGCAGGTGGAGCGCCAGTCCGGATCTACACCGGGCCCGCATCGACGCCGCCTCGCGCTCGAAATGGTCCCTGTGCGCGACCTCCGGCGTCACGAGGACGTGGAGGCGCGGCACCCTCATGCGAAGTGCTGGCCGGCGCGAGCCCCCCGGCCGCGGATCCACGCGGCGGCACCCATGCGCCGCTTCCCCTCGGGCTTCACCTCGCGGATCCACACCGCGCCCTCGCCCGCCGCGACCAGCAAGCCCTCCCGCGGGTCGGCCACGAGGATCTCCCCGGGCGCTCCCCCCGCGCCCGAAACGGGCCGGGAGCCGAAAAGCTGCACCGCGAGACCCTCCTCCGGATCCGGCCCACCTCCGGTCGAGCCGCTCCGTTCCGCTCCGGCGACATCCGGCACCAGCCGGCTCCAGGCCGACGGCCACGGGTCGCAGCCGCGGATCCAGCGGTCGACCTCGGGAGCCTGAAGGCTCCAGTCGAGCCGACAAGCGTCACGATCCAGCTTGGGCGCGTACGTGGCGCGCGCGTGGTCCTGCTCCCGCTCCTCGGCCGTTCCCGCCTCCAACTCCTCCAGGCATTCGACCAACAGCCGGGCTCCCATCTCGGACAGCGCCTCGAACAGCTCCCCGGCCGTCGTGTCCGAGCCGATCGCCACCGAATCCTGCCGCAGCATCGGCCCCGCGTCGAGCTCCCGGACCAGGCGGATGATGGTGACGCCCGAGCGCGCGTGCCCCCGGATGATGGCCCAGTTGAGCGGCGCGGCGCCGCGGAGCAGCGGAAGGAGCGAAGCGTGGACGTTGAGCGTCCCGAGAGGCGGGAGCTCCAGCACCGGCTCCGGCAGGATCTGCCCGTAGGCGGCCACCACGGAGATCGTCGGCTCGAGGACGCCTATGCTCTCCAGAAACGCTTCGCCGCGCGGCTTTTCGGGCTGAAGTACGGGGATCCCGGCGCCTACGGCCGCTTCCTTGACCGGCGTGGCGCGCAGGCCACGGCCACGGCCGGCCGGCCGGTCGGGCCGGGTCACGACGCCGATCACTTCGTGCCGGGAGTCGAGCAGGGCCCGCAGGGTGGGAAGGGCGTAATCCGATGTGCCCCAGAACAGGACGCGCATGCCCGGCCCGCCCTCCGGGGTCAGGAGGCGCCGGCGCCGACCTCGCCGCTCTCCGCGAGCTTACTCCATCGGTCGAGGATGAGCTTGCGCTTGAGCGGGCTCAGGTGGTCCAGGAAAAGGACACCGTCCAGGTGGTCGAGCTCGTGCTGCAGGCAGCGACTGAGGAGCCCCTCGGCCTCGATGCGGACCGATTCGCCCTCGGCGTCCGTGCCCGTGATCACGATGCGCTCGGAGCGCTCCACGATCTCCGACACCCCGGGCATGCTGAGACAGCCCTCCTCACCCTTCGTGGTCCCGCTCCGCTCCTCGATCCGCGGGTTCACCAGCGCCCCGGCCGGAAGATCGGAATCGCGCACGTCGTAGACGAACAGGCGGATGGGAACGCCCACCTGGGGAGCCGCGAGGCCGACCCCGTCGGCCGCGTACATCGTGTCCTGCATGTCGCGGATGAAGCTCCGGAGATCGTCGTCCAGCTCCTGCACCGGATCGCACTCCGTGCGGAGGACCGGGTCCCCGAACATTCGAATGTCCAGCACGCTCATCGCTCTCCCGTGGCGCCGCGCCCGCTCACTCGGCGAGCTTCCGACCCACCTTTCCCCGCTCCACGACGAGGCGGGTGTCATCGGCGGTCTTGATCGTGAGCAGGTCTTCCTCGGCATGGATGATCTGCCCGACGATGCCGCCCAGCGTGACGACCCGATCGCCCTTCTCCAGCGCCGTCACCATCGCCTCGTGGTCCTTCTGCTGCTTCCGCTGCGGGCGGATGAGCAGGAAGTAGAAGATGGCGAAGATGGCGCCGAACATGATCAGCGTGCCCCAGGGGCTCGCGCCGCCTCCCTGGGGGCCCGCCATCAACGCCGGCAGAACGTGGGGTGTCAGCATGTGGTTCCTCGGCTCTGGTGTCGCCGGAATCGGATACCGGACGCGTGCGGCGAAGTTCCCGGACGGCCGGGCTCTCCGGGATGGACGGCCGCGTGGGTCGCGGAGCGTGTGGCGTCCCGGAGGGGACGGTCGGGGGTCAAATGTCGGCCTCGCGGTAGCGCCTCAGCCACCCGTCCGCCCAGGCATCGAAGTCGCCCCGGAGGATCGCTCGCCGCGCCCGTGAAGTCAAATCCAGCAGGAAGTGGACGTTGTGGAGCGAGAGGAGCCGCAGTCCGAGGAGTTCGTCGCACACGAACAGGTGCCGGAGGTAGGCGCGTGAATAGTGCCGGCACAGCTCGCAGGAGCAGGAGGGGTCCAGCGGTCGGGGATCGTCGGAGAAGCGCGACACCTTCACGTTGACCTTGCCCGACGAGGTGAAAGCGGTCCCGTTGCGGCCGTTCCGGGTCGGGGCGACGCAGTCGAACATGTCGACCCCACGCCGGATCGCCTCGAGCACGTCCTCCGGGTAGCCCACGCCCATGAGGTAGCGGGGCACGCCCCCGGGGAGACGGGGCTCGCACGCCTCCAGCACCTCCAGCGTCGCCTCCCGGGGCTCGCCGACCGAGAGTCCCCCGATCCCGATGCCGGGCCAGTCACCGGCCGCCAGCGTCCGCTCGAGCGCCTCGAGCCGGAGGTCGGGGTAGGAGGCGCCCTGGAAGATGGGAAACAGGAGCCCGGGACTCCCGGCGGGCAGCGCGTCGCACCCGAGCTCCCCCAGCTCGCGTGGCGCCTCCCCGGCGACGAGCGCGGCGTGCCGGTCCCGGCACCGCTCCAGCCACGCCAGCGTTCGCTCGACCGCCCGGCGCGCCTCCTCCAGCCCCGACTCCCCCGAGGGGCACTCATCCAGGGCCATCAGGATGTCGGAGCCGAGGACCGCCTGAATCTCTACCGACTTCTCCGGGCCGAGCCGGTGCCGCGATCCGTCCAGGTGGCTCTGGAAGGTGACCCCTCCGTCATCCACCTCGTTGATGCGGGCCAGCGAGAAGACCTGGAAGCCCCCCGAGTCGGTGAGAAGGGGCCGCTTCCAGTGCATGAACCGATGGAGCCCACCCATGCGGGCCACCACCTCCATCCCCGGACGCAGGTACAGGTGGTACGCGTTGGCGAGCACGATCTGGGCCCCGGCGCCCTCCAGGTCCTCCGGCGTCAGCGACTTCACCGTGCCCTGGGTCCCCACCGGCATGAAGCACGGGGTGTCGAGGGTTCCGGAGCGCAACCGCAGCGTGCCGGCCCGCGCGCGTCCGCTCGCGCCGTCGAGCCTGAAGGCCCCGACGGCGAGTCCGTCCCCGTGCCGATCGGCCGGCTCGCCGGCTCCGCCCTCCGCCGGCTCCGGGACGCGCCCGCCGCCCCCCCCGCTCACAGCACCACCATGGCGTCCCCGTACGAATAGAACCGGTAGCCGTGCTCGACGGCGTGGCGGTACGCCTCGAGGACGTGATCGCGCCCGGCCAGGGCCGAGACGAGCATGAGCAGACTCGAGCGCGGCAGGTGAAAATTCGTGAGGAGGTGGTCCACCGCCCGGAATCGATAGGGCGGATGGATGAAGAGGTCGGTCCATCCCTCGACCTCCCGGAAACGCCCCGACTCGTCCACCACCGTTTCGAGGGTCCGGGTGGCCGTGGTCCCGACGGCCCACACCTCCCCTCCCTCGTCTCGCACCCGGTTCAGGCGGCCCGCGGCCACCGCGTCCAGACGAAAGCGCTCGGCGTGCATCTGGTGGTCCTCGGGGCGCTCGGCGTCCACCGGACGGAAGGTGCCGATCCCGACGTGCAGGGTGATGCGCACGAGTCGGACGCCCGCGGCCTCGATGCGGGAGAGCAATTCCGGCGTGAAGTGCAGGCCGGCCGTCGGGGCCGCCACGCTGCCGGTGTGCTCCGCGTAGACGGTCTGGTAGCGCTCGCGGTCCGCCGGCTCGGGCTCCCGGCCCAGATAGGGTGGAAGCGGCACCTCGCCGTGGCGCTCGATCTGCTCGCGCGGATCGCCCGGACCCTCGAGGCGCACCAGGCGCCCTCCGTCCGCGGTGGAGTCCAGGATCGCTACCTCGAGGTCGGGCGCGACCACGACTCGCCGGCCGGGCTTGAGCTTGCTTCCGGGTCGGACCAGCGCGTGCCACGTGCGGCCCCCGTCCTCGGCCTCGGCGGGCCGCAGGAGCAGGACCTCGGCCGCCGCGCCGGTGGGCTTTCGGCCCCGGAGACGGGCCGGAAAGACCCGGGTGTCGTTGAGCACCAGGGCATCACCGGGCGCGAGCAGATCGGGAAGATCCCCGAAGCGGCGGTCGGCGAGCCGACCGGTGTCGCGCTCCAGGACCAGGAGACGGCTCCCGTCTCGCCTCGCCGCGGGATGACGGGCGATGAGCTCCTCGGGGAGCTCGTAGTCGAAGTCGGAGGTCCTCACCCGTCCCGGTCGAACAGGGAGGACTGGCTGCCCTCCGTCCCCTCCTCCGGGAGCCGGTAGCCGAAGTGCCTGTAGGCACGCGCCGTGGCCACCCGGCCGCGACTCGTGCGCTGCACGTAGCCGTTCTGGATCAGGTAGGGCTCGTACACCTCCTCGAGCGTCCCGGCGTCCTCTCCCACCGAGACCGCCAACGACTCGAGTCCGACCGGTCCTCCATCGAAGTTCTCGATGATCGCGCGGACCACACGGCTGTCCATCTCGTCGAGGCCGTACTCGTCCACGTTGAGCAGCTCCAGACCGCGGCGGGCCGTCTCGAGGTCGATCGCCCCGTCCCCCTCGACCTCGGCGTAGTCCCGAACCCGGCGCAGGATCCGATTGGCGATGCGCGGCGTCCCGCGCGAGCGCCGGGCGATCTCGGCCGCGCCCTCCTCGGTGGAAGGAACGCCCAGGATACGGGCCGAGCGCTGCACGATGGCCTGCAGGTCCTCGTCCGGATAGAAGCCCAGGCGCTCGATGATGCCGAAGCGGGCGCGCATTGGCGCGGTCAGGAGGCCGAAGCGCGTCGTGGCGCCCACCAGCGTGAACGGGTCGACCTGCACCGATACGGTCCGCGCCTGCGGGCCCTCTCCGAGCCGCACCTCGATGCGGCAGTCCTCCATGGCCGGGTACAGGTACTCCTCGATCACCGGCCGCAGTCGGTGGATCTCGTCGATGAACAGGACGTCGCGGGGCTGGAGGTTCGTGAGGAGGGCGGCGAGGTCTCCGGGCTTCTCCAGCACCGGGCCCGAGGTGAGCTTGATGTTGACGCCGAGCTCCCTCGCCAGGAGGCGGGCCAGGGTCGTCTTGCCGAGGCCGGGCGGACCGTAGAAGAGCGTATGGTCCAGCGCCTCCCCGCGTCCCAGGGCCGCCTCGAGGTAGACCCGGAGACTCTCCTTCACGCCTTCCTGGCCCACGAACTCGGCGAGCCGCTCGGGCCGGAGGGAGGTCTCCACCTGCTCCTCCGCACCCAGCGCCGCCGGCGTCGTGATCTCCGATCGATCGCTCACGACCCGCCTCCCACCGCCGGAGCCCGACTCCGAGCCACCGTGCCGGCCGCCGTGCCCGCGCCGGCGGACGCGCCGGTCCACCGACCGATCCTCATACGTGCTGCAGCGCCGCGCGCACCAGCTCGGAGACCTCCGGCTCGGAGGCGCCGGAGCTGATGGACTGTAGGGCACGGTGGACGGCCTCCTCGCTCTCCCTCGCGCCGTAGCCGAGGGTGCGGAGGGCCTGGACCGCCTCCTCGGCCGCCCGCGGCGCGGCGCGCTGTTCCTCGAACACCGACAGGTCGTCCAGCTTGTCGACCAGCTCGAGGGCGATGCGCTCGGCCGTCTTCTTCCCCACTCCACTCACCGTCCGCAGCACATCGTGGTCCTTGGTGCGAATGGCGCGGACGATCCGGGGACCCGGAAGGGAGCTGAGGAGGGCGAGCGCGAGCCGCGGTCCCACGCCGCTGGCGGTCTGGAGCCGGAGGAAGAGCTCCCGGTCCGCAGCGCTCGCGAAACCGTACAGCTCGAGCGCGTCGTCGCGGACGACGAGCGCCGTGTGCAGATCGACGTCGGCGCCCACGGGCGGGAGCCGCTCGAGGAGCGTGGCCGGCACCAGGACCTCGTAGCCCAGCCCGGAGGCCGTCAGCACCTCGACCCGGTCGAGCTCCCGGCCGACGAGCTGGCCCTTGACCCTCCGGATCATCGGGCGAGCGGTCCCGTGCCGACCATCAGGTGGCAGAGCGCGGCCGCGCACCCATCCGCCGCGTCCGCCGGCTCGGGGGGAGCGCGCAGGGACAGGTGCTTCTGGACCATGTACGCGACCTGGACCTTGTCGGCGTTGCCGTTGCCGACCACCGCCTTCTTGATCGTGGCCGGCGGGTACTCGGCGATCTCGAGCCCTCGCAGGGCCAGGGTCAGGAGGATGGCGCCACGCGCGTGACCGAGGACGGCCGCCGAGCGCGGGTTCCGGCCATGGAAGACGTCCTCGACGGCGACACATCCCGGATCGAGACGGTCGAGGACCTGGACGAGGCCTCGGTGGATCTCGGCCAACCGCTCGGGGAGGGGAGCATCGGCGGCGCGGAGCACACCGCACTCTTCGAGCCGGAAGGCTCCGCCGGCGCGGACCACGAGCCCGTACCCGGTGACCGCGCTCCCCGGATCGATCCCCAGGACCCGCAGCGTCAGGAGCCCGCCGATTCCATCGCGGCGAGCACCTCCTCGTCCACCTCGAAGTTGGACCACACCTTCTGGACATCGTCGTGGTCCTCGATCTCCGACAGGAGCTCGAAGAGCCGCTCGGCCTGCCGGCCCTCGACGCGCAGCGTGGACTTCGGCACCATGGCCAGGCCGCTCTCCCGGATCTCGAGCCCGCGCGCGCGCAGCGCCTCCATCACCTGGTGGAAGCTGGAAACCGAGGTCTGGATACGGTAGGAATCGCCGTCCCGCTGCATGTCGTCGGCCCCGGCCTCGAGCGCCGCCTCCAGCGCCACGTCCTCGTCGTAGCGGTCGGCGTCGAGCCAGGCCTCGCCGACGCGGTCGAACATCCAGGCCACCGAGCCATCCCGACCCAGGTTGCCGCCGTAGCGCTCCAGGAGGAAGCGCAGCTCCTGGACCGTCCGGTTGGCATTGTCGGTGACGCAGTCCATGAACAGGGCCGCACCGCCGGGCCCGTACCCCTCGTACGTGACCTCCTGGTAGTCCACGCCCGGGAGCTCACCGGTGCCGCGCTGGATGGCGCGCTCGATGTTGTCGTTGGGCATGTTCTCGGCCTGCGCGTTGTCGATGGCCGTGCGCAGGCGAGGATTGAAGCCCGGGTCGCCGCCGCCCTGGCGCGCGGCCACCGCGATCTCACGACCGAGCTTCGCGAACAAGCGCCCCCTGTGCTTGTCGGTCTTGGCCTTCTGGCGCTTGATCTTGGACCACTTGCTGTGACCAGACAACCGGACGCCCCCGTGAGATGACTCGAGTGGAACGGGCGAAAGAAACGGCCCCGGGTGTCCCCCGACCGGCCGCCGGCCGGCGCTCCCGGGAACATGATAGCGTGTACCCTCCCGGCGGTGCCGTGTGCCTCCCGTGGGCGGGCCTGCCGCAGTCCGCAAACGCCCCGTTGGGCCACCCGCCGATCCGCATCGATCCGCGGTGCGCCAGCCCCGCGTCCCGGGAGGCCCTCAGGAGGCCTGGCGCTCCTCCTGCGAGCGCGCGATGACCCGCTCCGTGACGTCGCCGGGTGCGCGCTCGTAGCCGTGCAGCTTCCGGGCGTGGACGCCCTTGCCGTGCGTCAGCGACCGCAGAGCGGCCGAGTAGCGGTACAGCTCGGACTGGGGCACCATGGCGCGCACCACCTGGAGATGGCCCCGTGCCTCGATCCCGAGCACCCGCCCGCGCCGGCCGTTGAGGTCGCCGATGATGTCGCCCATGAACTCCTCGGGCGTGGTGACCTCGATCTCCATGATCGGCTCGAGCAGGACCGGGCCCGCCTGCATGGCCACCTTCTTGAACGCCATGGAGCCGGCCACCTTGAACGCCTGCTCGGAGCTGTCCACCGAATGGTGCGAACCGTCGTACACCTCCGCCTGGAAGTCCACCACCGGGTAGCCGGCCAGCACGCCGCGCTGCGAAGCTTCGCGGATCCCGTGGTCCACGGCGGGCACGAACTTGTTCGGGATCACCCCGCCCTTGATCGCGTCGACGAACTCGTAGCCCGACCCCTCCGGAAGGGGCCGGAGCCGGACCCAGCAATCACCGTACTGCCCGCGTCCCCCCGTTTGCTTCTTGTAGCGCCCCTGCCCCTCGGCCTGGCGGGTGAGCGTCTCGCGGTAGGGGATGCGCGGCTCCTCGGTGGTGACCTCCACGCCGTATTTCCGGCGCAGCTTCTCGAACGTGACGTTGAGGTGGAGCTCGCCGAGCCCGCGCGCGATCGTCTGACCGAGCTCGGAGTCGAACGCGGCGCGGAATGTCGGGTCCTCCTCGTGGAGCCGGGCCAGCCCGGTCGACAGCCGGTCCTCGTCTCCCCGCGAGGTGGGCGCCACGGCGACGGCGATGTCGGGCTCGGGCCACTCGATCGGCTGAAGCCGGAGTGGCCGGGACTCCGAGGCCAGCGTGTCGCCCGTGTGGGTGATCTTGAGCTTGGCCACCACCCCGATGTCCCCGGCGTGCAGAACACCCACCTCCAGCCGGTCGGCGCCCTCCGGAATGGCCAGGTGCGTCACCCGCTCGCTTCCCGACCGGCTGGCGTTCACCAGTGAATCGCCGTTGGAAACGGTACCCGAGAACACCCGGAAGAAGCTGAGCTCCCCGGCGTGTGGCTCGGCCGCCGTCTTGAACACGAGGGCCGTGGCCGGCTCTCCGTCCTTTCCCTCGAGCTCGACCAGCTCGCCGGCCCGGTCCTCGGCCAGATAGGGTCCTCCCGCGTCCGGGGAGGGCACGAGCTCGACCAGCTTGTTGAGAACGGCCCGCACGCCCCAGCCGCTGCGGGCGGAGCCGCAGAAGATCGGGAACAGCTCGCCGCGCCGCATGGCGGCCGCCATCGCCGTGAGCACCCGACCACGGTCCAGCTCCTCGCCCTCGAGGTACGCCTCGAGGAGGGTGTCGTCGGTAGTCGCGATGGTCTCGATGAGCTCCTGCCGGTAGCGGTCCACGCCGGCGTGGAGATCCTCCGGAATCTCGACCTCCTCGTACTCGCCGCGGTCGGAGCCCTTCTTGTAGAGATGAGCCTTGTTGGAGAACAGGTTCACGATGCCCCGGTACCCGTCCCCGGCTCCGATCGGGACCTCGACCGGGATCGCGCCCTCGCAAATGACCTCCTTGATCTGGCCGAAGGTCTTTTCGAAGGAGGCGTTCTCGCGGTCCATCATCGATACGAAGAACAGTCGGGGCAGACCACGGGCGGCGGCCGTTTCCCATACCTTCTCGGTCCCCGCCTCGACGCCGGAGACGGCGCTCACCACCACCAGCGCGCCGTCGGCCACCCTCACGCCGGCGGTGGTCTCGCCGTAGAAATCCAGGTAGCCGGGCGTGTCGATCAGGTTCAGCTTGGCACCCATCCACGGCGCATTCGCCAGGCCGAGGTTGATCGACATGCCGTGCGACGTCTCCTCGGGCGTGAAGTCGGTGAGGGCGTTGCCGGCCTCGACGGACCCTCGCCGGGAGGTGGAGCCCGCGATGTAGCACATCGCGTCGGTCAGGGTGGTCTTCCCGCTTCCGCCGTGCCCCAGGAGGACGACGTTGCGGATGCGGTCGGTCGTGTATTCCTGCGCCGAAGCCGCCATTTCCGACTCCTTAGCGGGCGGTGGTCACCTTCGCGGGGACCCCCATTCTAGGCGGGGCGTCGGAGGTTCGAAAGGGCCGAGCGGGGCTGGCGGTCGGCCTCGCGAAGCGACGGGCGGGCGGGTTCGGGGGAAAGCTTTCTATCCGGTCGGCGGGTGTCCGGTGCGCCCCCGCCTTACCCGCGATATCGGCGGCTCATCTCGTCCAGGAACTCACGCTCCTCGTCGGTCAGAGACTCGATGCCGCTCTCGCGGATCTTGTCCAGAACCCGGTCCACCTCGTCGAGCGCGTCACCCGAGACGCGCCGTCGCGAGCGGGGCCGGTGCGCGTGTGTCCGCGTGCTCTCGCGGTGCCGGGCCACTCGGCCGGCCTCTGTCGACGGCTCGGGGGCCGTCGGGGCACCTCCCGAGACGCGCCGCCAGCCACGCCCCACGGCCGCAAGCCCCCGGTCCAGGATCTGGCCGTACCGGAGGTAGATGAAGCCGGTCACCAGGCCGCCCAGGTGGGCCCATTCGGCCACCGGTCCGCCGCGCGCCACGAAGGTCGCCCACACGGCGATGCCGGCCAGGATGGTGACGAACCACTTGGCCCGAATCGGGAGGATGCCCCACACGTAGATCTGGGCGTCCGGCCAGCGGAGCGCGAAGGCGAGCATGACGCCGTAGATCGCGCCCGAGGCGCCGATCACGGTGGGCGTGCCGATGAGCGGCACGAGAAGCACCGAGGCGAGCGCCCCGCCGAGGCCGGCGATCAGGTAGAAGCGCACGAAGGCGCGCCCGCCCCACACGCGCTCGAGCGGAGGCCCGAAGAAGAACAGCACCAGCATGTTGAAGAACACGTGCATGAAGCCGCCGTGCACGAACATGTACGTGATCGGCGACCACGGGTGGACGAGGAACCGGGCCGGCGAGAAGCCGAACACCTCGGCGGTCCAACCCAGGGGGACGAGGCGAACGGCGTTGAGGAGCCAGATGACGCCGTTGGCCACGATGATCCGCGTGACCCACGGGGTCATGAAGCCGCCGAAACGGCCGCTCAGACCGCCGCCGAATCCGTCGTCGCCCGAGTAGCTGTAGGAGCGCTCCGCGTAGCTCATCGCACCTCGCTGCCTCGAACCCTCGCGGGCCCGAAGCGTTCCCGCCTCAACTCGACCGCTCGCCGACCGGTCGCATCGCCCGTCGCACGATCCGGTCGCACAACCGGGGGAAGGAGTAGCCGCCCGCGGCCGCCGCCTTGGGCACCAGGCTGTGGGCGCTCATACCCGGCAGCGCGTTGGCCTCGAGGCACCACGGGGTGCCCTCCGTGTCCAGGATGAAGTCCACCCGGCTGAATCCCTCCAGCTTGAGCGCCCGGTGGGCCCCGAGCGCCGTCCGACGCACCCGCGCGGCCACCTCCTCCGGCAGATCGGCCGGAAAGATCTCGCGGGCCAGGCCGGGCTGGTACTTGCATTCGTAGTCGAAGATCTCGTGCTCCGGTATGATCTCCCCGACCGGGAGCGCCTCCTCCCCGACCACGGCCACGGTCAGCTCCCGGCCTTGCACGAAGCGCTCCACCAGGACCTCGCGGTCGTAGCGCCGCGCGAGGGCGAGGGCGGTCGGCAGGTCGTCGGGGTCGCGGACGACGGTCAGGCCGACCGTGGAGCCCTCCCGGTTCGGCTTGACCACGACCGGAAGCGCCGGCTCCTCGGTCCGCAGGTCCTCCTCCCGGCCGTCGGTCACCGTGCGCCACGGAGCCGTCGGGATGCCCGCCTGGAGAAAGAGACGCTTGGAAACCTCCTTGTCCATGGCCAGCGCGCATCCCAGGTGACCGCTGCCCGTGAACGGGATGCCCGTGAGCGCGAGCAGGGCCTGGAGCGTCCCATCCTCGCCGACCCCACCGTGCAGGATCGGAAACACGACATCGGCGCTGGCGACCACGGGCTCCGCCACGAGCTCGGCCAGCCGCCGGACCGAGAGCCCGGCCAGGTCCTCCTCTCCGGGCGG
Source organism: uncultured Gemmatimonadota bacterium (assembly GCA_964465015.1). Classification (GTDB taxonomy): domain Bacteria; phylum Gemmatimonadota; class Gemmatimonadetes; order Palauibacterales; family Palauibacteraceae; genus Humimonas. The sequence goes on along the minus strand of CAYXHP010000091.1, from coordinate 51,126 downwards.
CCTGCTCCGCACCCCGCGCTCGCTGATCGCGTCCTCCTCCGCGGCGCCGAGCGGCCCCATGGCCGTGTCGACCGCCACCACGTCGTGCCCGGCCTCGCGCAGCGCTCGCGCCACCTGCACACCGGAATCGAGCGATACCTCGCGCTCGGCCGAGGCGCCCCCCATGAGAACCGCGATCCGCACCCGGTCAGTCGCCCATGACATGGTGGAGGAGGTCGTAGCGGGTGAGGATGCCGACGATCGAGCCCTCCTGCTCGACCAGTACGGCCGGCACGTCGCGCGTGAGTCGGCGGCTCAGCGCCGCGATCTCCGTTCCCGCGTTCACGACCGGGAACGAGGGCCCCGAGAGGTCGCTCACGGGCCCGTCCAGGCGTGCCGGGTCGTCGAGCACGGCCGACATGAGCGCCGCCTCGATGACCGACCCCTCGGCCCGTCCGTCCGCGAGCACGGGGAGCTGCGAGACGTTGTGCGCCTCCAGGAGCGCCAGCGCCTCGCGCACGGTGGTCCCGGGTGTCACCGACACGAGCGGCTCCGTGTCGGGCACCCGTTTCGTCTCCAGCAGGTAGTCGGCCGTCACGCGCTCGGGCCGGAGCATCTGGTTCTCCCGCATCCACTCATCGTTGTAGAGCTTGGTGAGGTAACGCTCCCCTGTGTCGGGCAGGATGCACACCACGCACGCCTCGGGATCGTCCACCTCTTTGGCGATCCGGACGGCGAGTGCCACGTTGAGCCCGCTCGATCCCCCCACGAACAGCCCTTCCTCGCGCGCCACCCGGCGAGCCATGAGGAACGACTCCCGGTCGCCCAGGGTCCGGAACTCGTCGATGACATCGAAGTCGAGCGTGCTCGGGATCTTGTCGTTGCCGATCCCCTCCACCTTGTACGGTGCGTGCGGGCCCTTCTCCCCCGTGGCGAAGTAGTGCGCGAAGATCGATCCGGCCGGATCACCGGCGATCACGCGGACGGCGGGATTCTGCTCCTTGAGGAAGCGGGCCACGCCGCTGATCGTCCCCCCGGTCCCGGCCGAGGCGACGAAGTGCGTGACCCTTCCCCGGGTCTGCTCCCAGATCTCCGGGCCGGTGGACTCGTAGTGCGCCCGGGGGTTCACCGGGTTGAAGAACTGGTCGGCCAGGAAGGCGTCGGGTCGCTCGGCCGCGATGCGCCGCGCCACGTTGCCGTAGTAGTCGGGGTGGTCCGGCTCGACCGCCGAGGGGGTGACGATGACCTCGGCCCCGAATCCTTTGAGGAGCCGGACCTTCTCCGCGCTCATCTTGTCGGGGATCACGAACACGCACCGGTAGCCCCTGACCGCCGCCGCCAGCGCCAGTCCCACCCCGGTGTTCCCGGAGGTCCCCTCGACGACGGTCCCACCGGGCCGAAGGTGCCCCTCCCGCTCGGCCGCCTCGATGATCTTCAGCCCGATCCGGTCCTTCACGGAGCCGCCGGGATTGGCCTGCTCCGCCTTGGCGTACAATGGGGTGGCCGCTCCGTCGACCACGCGGTGCAGCCGGATGAGCGGTGTCCACCCGATCGTCTCCAGCACGCTATCGCAGGGTCGGCGGTGGGGAGGAGACTCGCTCATGACCGGTCGACCTCACTCATGGCTGGTGGACGTCGTCGTCGTGGACTTCCTCGGGGAGAGGATAGCGGACCGGGAGCACCGCCCACACCGCCACGGGGCGGTCCCCCTGCCTGGCCGGACGGTAACGAAGGCGGCGGGCGCCGGCCAGCGCCGCCGAATCCAGCACCGGATAGCCGCTGGTGGTCACCACGTACGCCGAGTCCACCGTTCCATCGGTCGCGATGTGGATGCGCAGGCGCGTCTCGCCGCCGATGCGCGCCTTCCAGGCCTGGCCCGGGTAGTCAAAGGGCGGCTCCGCGTTCTGCATCACCGGCACGCGGAACGCGCCGCTGCGCACCCCCAGGTGGAGCCCACCCAGGACGGGGCTCACGGTGTCCGCGCACCCGGCCAGAAGCAGCAGGAGCAGGAGCGCCCAGGCGCGGGCGTCGCCGCGGCGGGCCGTGGTCACGGGGCCTCCGCCCCGTCCGCCGTGGCGGACCGCCCCGGCGCCGCGGCACGCGCCTCACCGCTCTCCGCCTCCAGTCCGCCCAGTCGCCGCAGCTCGACCAGGTGGCGCAGCGCCTCCAGCGGAGTGGTCCGATCCGGATCCAGCGACCGGAGCCGTTCGAGGACCCTGGCCGCGGCGGAGGCGACAGCCGCATCGCCGGAAGCCCGCGCGTCGACGGTCCCGCGCGTGGCCGGGGCGGGCTCCCGGCCGTCCGCGAGCTCCGGTCCGGGGGCCTTCCGCCCCCCGGTCGACGCGGACGGCTCCCTGCGCCCGGCCGCTCCCCCTCCGCCCGGGGCCTCCTCGAACAGCCCCAGCTGAGGGCGTCCCGCGTTCACGAGGCTGGACAGGCGCGTCCCCGCCCCGCTCTCGCCACCCTCCAGGACGCGGAGCACCTCGCGGGCCCGCTCGACCACCGGGCCGGGAAGGCCCGCCAGTCGGGCCACGTGGACTCCGTACGAGCGGTCGCTCCCGCCGGGCACGACGCGGCGCAGGAAGACGATGTCCTCTCCGGTCTCGCGCACGGCGACGTTGAAGGCTCCCACGCCTTCCAGGCGGTCGGCCAGTTCGACGAGCTCGTGGTAATGGGTCGCGAAGATGGTCCGCGCCCGCAACGAGTCGTGGATGTGCTCGGTGACGGCCCAGGCGATGGAGACACCGTCGTACGTCGAGGTGCCGCGACCGATCTCGTCCAGGAGGACGAGGCTCTTGCGGCTGGCGCCGTTCAGGATCGTGGCGGTCTCGGTCATCTCCACCATGAACGTGCTCTGGCCGCGGACCAGGTTGTCCGAGGCCCCCACGCGGGTGAAGATCCGGTCGCACAGGCCGATCCTGGCCCGGTCGGCCGGGACGAAGCCCCCCATCTGGGCCAGCAGCACGATGAGTCCCACCTGCCGCAGCACCGTGGACTTTCCCGCCATGTTGGGACCGGTGAGGATCATGACCCGGGTGTCGCGGTCCAGGACCACGTCGTTCGGGATGAAGGCCTCGCGGGACATCATGCGCTCCACGACGGGGTGCCGGCCGCCCCGGATCTCCAGGCGGTAGCCGTCGTCGACGTCCGGCCGCGCGTACCCCTCGCGCACGGCCACCTCGGCCAGCGACGACAGGACATCGGCACGAGCCACCCGATCCGCGGCTCCCTGCAGACGCCCCACCTCCTGCGCCAGACCCTCGCGGACCTCTCGGAAGAGCTCGGCCTCGAGCCGAGCGATCGCCTCCTCGGCCCCGACGACCTTGTCCTCCCACTCCTTGAGCTCGGGGGTGAAGTAACGCTCCGCGTTGGTGAGGGTTTGCTTGCGGTGGTAGTCGTCCGGCACCCGGTCCAGGTGCGTCTTCGTGACCTCGAGGTAGTACCCGAATACCCTGTTGTAGCCTACCTTGAGGCTTCCGATGCCCGTCCGCTCCCGCTCCCGGGCCTGGAGCTCCGCGATGAAGTCCACCGCGTGCTCGCGAGTGGACCGGAGATCGTCGAGCTCGGCCGAGAAGCCCTCCCGGATCACGCCGCCGTCCTTGAGCCCGGCGGGCGCGTCGGCGGCGATGGCGCCCCGGAGCCGGGCGGCCACGTCCTCGAGGCGGTCGAAGCCGGCGGCCAGGTCGGAAAGCCGGTCGGAGGCGGCGGCCTCGAGGCTCTCGGCCAGGGCGGGAAGCGCCTCCAGGGAGTCCGCCAGGGCCAGCAAGTCCCGGGGGCCGGCGCGGCCGGTGGAGATCTTGCCGGCCAGCCGCTCCAGGTCCCGGATCCCGCCCAGGGCGCCCCGCAACCCGCGCCGACGCTCCTCGTCCCGGACGAACTCGGCGACCGCGGCCTGCCTGAGGCGAATCTCATCGAGATCGAGGAGGGGATGGAGGAGGCGCCGCCGCAGCAGCCGCCCGCCCATCGCGGTCCGCGTCCGGTCCAGCACCTCGAGCAGGGTCCCTCCCCCATCCGGACGGAGCGGAGCGACGAGCTCCAGGTTCCGGCGGGTCATCTCGTCCAGGTGCATGTGGCGCCCGGTCCGCTCGACCACGGGCGGCCTGAGGTGGCCGACCCCTGCCGGCCGCACCTCGCGCAGGTAAGCGACCAGCGCGCCCGCAGCCGCCACCAGATGAGGCTCCGCGGCGGCGTCGAGGCCGAAGCCCTCGGTGGTGGCGACGCCGAACTGGTCCCGCAGCGCCTCGTCCGCCATGGCGGGCTCGAAGCGCCAGGCAGGAAGCCGGCTGACCAGCCACGGACCCGGCGGCTCGGAATCCTCTCCTTCGTCGTCCGGCAGGACGATCTCAGCGGGCTCGAGCCGGGCCAGCTCGTCGCCCAGCCTCGCGGCGCGGACCGACCGCAGGTCGAACTCGCCCGTGGAGAGGTCCGCCGTGGCCACCCCCACGGGGTCGCGGCCGGCCAGCACCGCGACGAAGTTGTTCCGGTCCTCGGCCAGGAGGCCGTCGTCCAGGATGGTCCCCGGCGTGACCGTCTCGACCACCTCACGCCGCACCAGCCCGTCCGCCTGGGCGGCGTCCTCGACCTGCTCGCAGATCGCCACGCGGCGGCCGGCCCGCAGGAGGCGTGGCAGGTACTCCTCCACGGCCTTCACGGGAATCCCGGCCAGCGGCACATCGCCCTGTCCCCCGTTGTTCCGCGAGGTGAGGGTGAGCCCCAGGAGCCGGCTCCCCTCGGCCGCGTCGTCGAAGAACATCTCGTAGAAGTCGCCGACCCGGAAGAAGAGGATCGAGTCGGGATGGCGGGACTTGATGTCCAGGTACTGCTGGATGAGGGGCGTGTGCTCGCTCATCGGAGGGAGGCGCCCTCCGCCGCCCGCACGGTGATGGCCGGGAAACCGGCCCGCTCGATGCGTCCCTGGAGCGCCTTCGCCGAGACGGAGTCGGGCACGATCTGGGTCCACACCCGGTAGAGGCCATCCCGGGCGGTCGTATCCACCACGCGGACGTCGAGGCCGGCCCGCGTGGCGCGCTCCTGCAGACGGCCCGCGGCGTCGGAGGTGCTGAACGCCCCCAGCTGCACCACCCAGCGGTCGTCTCCGCCGGCGGAGCCCTGCCCCGGCCGGCGGACCGCCGGGCCGGCGCCCGCCCCGCCCGGACAGACGGATGCGGCGGCCCGCGCATGCGCAGCCGTGGAGGCGGCGGCGGCGGGGGCTCCGACCGCTCGGCGCCAGGCGTCGCAGGCGCGCGTCGTGTCGCCCGAAGCCGCCAGCGTCTCCCCGGTCCACACCCAGGACTCGGCGGCCAGGGAGTCACCCGGGAAGTCCGCCCGCAGGGTCGCCAGGTCCGCGAGAGCGCGCTCGTACTGCCCGCCGGCCAGGCGCAGCTGGGCCAGGCGCAGGCGCGCCGCGGCCGCCCATGGGCTCCCACCGCCGATGGCGACCTGCGTGTAGATCAGCGCCGCCGAATCGGGATCGGCGGCGAGCCGGGCCCGCAGGTAGTCGGCGTGCGCGCGGTCGTCGGGAGAGAGGCTCCCGGCGTCTCCCTCGCTCTGGAGCCACCGTCCGAGCCGCCGACGGGCCTCGTCCGTGCGGCCCGAATCGGCCGCCGCCTCGATGGCCGACAGCGTGGGAACCCGCGCATCCTGCGCCCGCACGGCGCCCATCCACGCACCGGTGAGCACCGAGCCGACCACGAGCGAGGCGATCGCGCGGACGGCCCCCTGGATCCCGGGTCGCGGCCGGAGAGCGCCCTTTCGGCTCACAGTCCAGATCCCGCTTCCCGGCGGAGCAGTCGGAGCGCCAGGAGGAGCTCTTCGAGGACGCGACGGTCGGAGAGCCCGGACTTGGCGTGCCCATCGGCACGCCGCATGAGCCCCATGGCGCGCGCGAGCTCGGGCCGCGTCCAGCTCCTCGCCTGGCGGGCGTAGATCCGGGCCTTCCAGCTCAGGTAAGGCTTGCCGGCGCTCTTCAGGGCCCGGGAGACCGCCGCCTGTCCTCCTTCGAGCGCCACGCCCAGGTAGAGATGCTGGTCCACCATGCCGATCAGGAGCCCCACGGCCGACTCCGAGGGCTCGGCGAGGAGCCGGGGCAGCTCCTCGAGCGCGGGACCGTACGACCTCTCGGCCACCCGGTCGAGCCAGTTCCAGCGGCCCACGGTCCGGACGTTCGGGACCAGCCTCCGCACCGTCTCTACGTCCACGGCTCCGGCCTCGGCCGCCGGCGCCAGCTTGGCCAGCTCCGCGTCCAGTCGGTCCGCCTCTGCGCCGACGGCGGCCGCCAGCACCTGCGCGGCCTCCTCCTCCAGGGCGAAACCGTGCACCGCGCGCGCCCTCTCCATCAGCCAGCCCGGGACCTCTTGCTCCTTCGGGGCGGACCACGTGAGGGTCCTGGCCGCATCCCCGAGGTCGCGGTAGTAGGCGGCCTTGGAGCCCTGCGGTATGGTGGCCGTGGCCACGATCACGAGGCCACGCGGAGGGGACTGGACCGCCGTCACGAGCACGTCGCGCGCCTTGCGGCCCAGATCCTGGGCGCCGAAGACGGCCACTACGCGGCGGTCCGCCATCATGGGAGGCATGGCGAGGGCCGAAGCGAGCTCCTCGGGACCCGTCACGTCACCGTGGAAGATGTCGAGGTTGAAATCGCGGGTGGCCGGATCGAGCGCCGCCTCGATCAGCCGGCGGGCGCCCTCGTCGCGGAGCCGCTCCGCCTCACCCCGGAAGAAGTACGCCCCATCGAGCGAGCCGCGCTCGAGAAGACGCTCCAGCTCCCGCTCGGCCGCGAGCGTCACGCGTCAGCCGGTCAGTGGGCGAAGGCCGCCCTCTGCTCCATGGCCATCAGGAAGGAAGGTCGCCCCGACAGGCCGGCTCCGGCCGACGCGAAGAAGTCGCCCTCCAGGCCCTTCAGCCCGTCGCCCCAGTGCAGGGACGCGGGCGCCAGGAAGGGGCCGTGCCCCGAGAAGAGGGAGGTGGAGGAGGTGCCGGGCAGACCGAAGGGCAGGGAGAAGAAGCTCACATCGTCGGTCTCGCGTCGGGCGTGGGAGGCGGGACTCGGACTGGGAGCGCGGGCGGCGACGGCCGGAAGCTCCACTTCGACCGGCACGGTGGTCGCGAACGGGAGCCACGCAAGCGCCAGCAGACCCACGGCCGCCACGGCCACGAGCGCGGCGCTGCCGCCGCTTCGCATCGTCGCGAGCGGGATGCCGTCTTCGATGTGGTAGATCCGGTGACGAAGTCTGGGAAGGAAGTCCGGCGCGGCGTCCACCTCGGGCAGGTCGCGGCACAGCGCGAGGCCCTGCTTCATGACCCGGTCGTAGCGCTGGCAGCGCCCGCAGATGCGAAGGTGCTGCTCGAACTCCCGGGCGCTGTCCGCGCTCGTGAGCCCGTCCAGGTAGTCCGAATACCCCTCGAGAAATCTCTCGCATTCCATCGCCGTCATCCTTCTCGCCTGCGACGGATCAGGTCCGTCCCGCGCACCGCCCGCACCCCGACCGGGGGACGCCGGCGGGGCCGCGAATCACGGGGTCCGCGCTCCACGCGGGCCCTCCTGCGAACCGGCGTATCATACTCGGACCGTCACGACGGGTTCCGAGTTCCGCTCGCACGCTTCGAGACGTCCGGACGCGTTGGCCGCGGCGCCGGCCGGACGTCGGCCCGGAGCCGTATGCGCGAGGGGGGAGGCGGTGCTCCGCCTCCCCCCCGAACGACGACGACGAGCGCGGGCGCGCGAGAGCCCCCGAGGGGCCGGCGCGGACCGCCTACGAGACGTGCCTATTCCAGCATCGGCGCTATGATCTGCGCGAACTTGTTGCGGGCGCGATTGAGCCGGGATTTCACGGTCCCGAGGGTGACGCCGGTGATCTCGGAGATCTCCTCGTACGTCTTCCCCTCCATCTCCCGCAGAACGAACACCACGCGGTGATGCTCGGGCAGCTGGGCCACAGCCTCCTCGACCTTCTCCCGCAGGTGCCGCTTCCGGAACAGGTCGTCCGGCGAATAGGAGCTGTCCTCCCACTGCAGCGGCCGATGATCCGCGTCCCAGTTCTTCTTGATGGCCTGGAACAGCACCATCGGATTGCGGGAGCGGTTCCGGAGCTCGTTCTTGGCCAGGTTGCTGGCGATCGTGTAGATCCAGGTCGAGAACTTCTTCGTGGGGTCGAACCGGTGCAGATGCCGGTACACCCGCACGAACGTCTCCTGGACCAGATCCTCCGAGCGGTCCCGATCGCCGATCGTCCGGTAGATGAAATTGAGCAGGCGGTCGTGGTATCGATCCGCCAGCTCCTGGAAGGCATAGTGCTGCCCGTCGAGATACCGCTCGACGAGCTCCGCGTCTTCGAGCTGCTTGAGCTCCCGGCGCGGCGGCACCTCCCTCTGTCTGCGTGCCTCCAAGATGTCGGCCATGTCTATCTCGCCCCCCCTTCGCAGCCGTCCCTGGCGCTTCGCTCGGCGTCCTCGCGAGGGTTCGCGAGCGACCGGTTCCGCCGTCTCCCCCGCACTCACACTATAGACGCATAGAAGCTGCCAAACGTCACCGTGCCAACAGTCTGGCCACCCTCAGCAGGCCGGCGACCGCGATCCCGTTGGTGATCGCGCCGTCCTCGATCAGCTCGAGGCAGCGTGACAGCGGCAGCCGATGCACCTCGACCGTCTCGCCCTCCTCGAGATCCGGCTCGGTCTGCTCGAGCGCGCGGGCCAGGAACAGCTCGACGCGCTCATCGCTGAAGCCCGGGCTCGTGTGGATCGTGAGCAGCCGCTCCAGCGTCCCGGCCAGCAGGCCCGTTTCCTCGCGCAACTCCCGGCGCGCGCAGACCTCGGGGGTCTCACCCGGCTCGACGATGCCCGCGGGGATCTCCCACAGCACCGCGCCCACCGCATACCGATACTGCCTCAACAGGTGGACGCCGGGCTCGGTTCCGGGGCCTTCTTCGAGCGCCACGATGGCGGCCGCGCCCGGATGGTGGACGATCTCCCGCTCGGTCTCGGTGCCGTCGGAGAGCCTCACCCGGTCCACACACAATTCGAGGAGCCGCCCCTTGAACATCTGGCGGCTCCCGATGGTTGCCTCCGGACTCAGCTCCACCCGCCGGCCCCCTTCACGGCGCGAAAAGTAACCGAAAACGACCCGAAAGTCAAGGGCGGGTTGGCGTAGACCTCATCTCCACCCGCCCGAAGCGCTCCGCGAGCGGAGTCTCGAGCTCCTGCCCGTCTCCGACCACGATATACGCCATTTCGGCAGGATCCAGATGAGCCCGCATGGCCTCCAGCACGCCATCAGCGCTGACCCCTTCCACCCGCTGCCGATAGGTCTCCCAGTACTCCTCGGGGAGATCGTAGACGGCCTGCGTGGCGAGCTTGGAGCTCACCTGGCTCGCGGTCTCGAACTGCCGCGGCAGTGACAGGACCAGAGAGTTCCTGGCCAGCTCCATCTCTTCGGGGAGCGGAGGCTCGGCCAGGAGACCGGCCGTCTCGCGGACGAACTCGGACAGCGCCTCGGCGGCGACGCCCGTCTCGACCGCCGTCTGACCCACGAACGGACCGGCAGCGCGACGGAAGTGGAACGCCGTGCGCGCCCCGTAGGTCCAACCCCTCTCCTCCCGCAGGTTCATGTTCACCCTCGAGTTGAACAGCCCACCGAGAATGGCGTTGCCGACCAGGAGCTCGAAGAACGCCGCGTCCGAGTAGGAGGCGCCCACGGCCCCGAGCCGGATCTCCGCCTGGGCGCTGGCCGGCCGGTCCACCAGAACCACCGCGCCCGGCACCGTGGCCGCCGTGTCGAGCGGCACCACCGGAACGCGACCCTCGCCGCCGCTCCAGTCGCCGAACCGCGTCTCCACGGCCTCGAGCAGGGCCCCGGCCTCGACGTCGCCGCACACCACCAGGGTGGCGCCCCGAGGGCCAAAATGCCGGGCGTGGAAGTCCGCCACGGCGGGGCGACCCAGGGCCTCGACCGTGTCCCGGGTTCCCGCCGCCGGAATACCGTAGCGATGCCGCGCATAGAGGGCGCCGATGAGCGCATGGTCCGCCAGCACCTCGGGTCGGTCGAGGTCCCGGTCGATCTCGTCCAGGCGCTCGCCGAGCACGCGCTCCACCTCGGCCTCCTCGAACGACGGCCGACGGACCACGGCGGCCAGGAAGTCCAGCGCCCCGTCCAGCACGTCCCGGAGCAGGTGCAGGCTGAGGATCGTGACGTCGTAGCCGGCCGAGACCGAGAAGCCCGCCCCGAGCCGGTCGAGCCAGGTCGCGACCTCCCGGGCGTCGCGGCCGTCGGCGCCCTCGGTCAGGAGGCGTCCGGTGATCTCGGCCGCGCCCTCCAGGCCCGACGGCTCGCAGGTGGCGCCCGCCTCCAGCACCAGGCGCATCGACACCTCGGGTAGCTGGTGGTCCTCGGCCACCAGCAGCCGCAGGCCGCTGCCCAGCTCGATGCGGGCGAGCTCGGGGAGCGTCAGCGGACGGAGCTCCCCCGCCTCGGGAGGCGTGGACCGGTCCAGCGTGGAGCCCGATGGTGTCCGGCTCCCTCGCGCGCGGTTCACGCCGCCCTCCCCTCGGCGCCCGACTCCTCGGGTACCACGTGCAGGACGGTGCGGCGGGTCGACCTCAGCACGGCGCCCGCCACGTCCGCGACATCGGGGCGAGCGACCGTCTCGTAGCGCTCGAAAGCGTGATTCACGTAGGCCGGATCGTCCCGCAGGACCGCCGCATCCGCGAAGGCATCGGCCCGGTCGCCGACGCTGTTGAGCCGGCGGATCAGGGATCGCCGCGCCCGGTTGCGGGCCCCTTCCAGCTCCTCGTCGGTCACGCCCGATTCGCGCACGGGCTCCAGGACAGCGGTCACCGCCTCCTCGAGGCGCTCCGCATCCACACCGGGTCGCGCCGTGGCCACCACGATGACCATCCCGACGCTCTCCAGCGGCCACGTGAAGCACTGCACCTCGCCGGCCAGCTGCCGCTCGTACACCAGTTCGCGGTAGAGGCGCGAGCTCTTGCCCTCCGCCAGGAGGCTCGTGAGCACGTCCGATGTCTCGAACGCCGGGTCGTTGAAGGAGGGACCGTGGAAGAGCATGTAGACGCGCGGCACCTGGACGGCGTCGGTGATCACGGCGCGCCGTTCACCGCGCTCGTCCCCCACCCGCTCCACCCGGGGCGGAGGCGGGACCTCGCGGGAGGGAAACTCACCGAAGTACGCCTCCACCCGCTCCATGGCTCGATCGGTCTCGAAGTCGCCGGCCAGGACCAGGACGCCGTTGTTGGGAGCGTAGTAGTCGCGGAAGAACTCGTGGACGTCCTCCAGGCTGGCCGCGTCCAGGTCCGACATGTATCCGATCGTCGGATGCCTGTACGGGTGCCCGTCCGGGAAAGCGTGCTCGAGCAGTGTCTCGAAAGCCAGGCCGTAGGGACGATTCTCATAGGACTGGCGCCGCTCGTTCTTTACCACCCCTCGCTGATTGTCGAGCTTCTCCTGCGTAATCGACTCCTCGAAGAAGCCCATGCGGTCCGACTCCAGCCAGAGCGCCAGGTCGAGCTCGTTGGAGGGCAGTACCTCGAAGTAGTTCGTACGGTCGAACCAGGTCGAGCCGTTCAGGGTGCCGCCCGCGCGCTGGATCAGGCGGAAGTGCTCCCCCTTGGGGATGTGTCCCGAGCCCTGGAAGAGCAGGTGCTCGAACAGGTGCGCGAACCCCGTGCGGCCGCGGCGCTCGTTCTTGGACCCGACGTGATACATCACGTGCACCGCCACGACGGGCGTCGAGCGGTCCTCGTGCAGGATCACCCGGAGGCCGTTGTCGAGTCGGCGCTCTTCGAACTCGAAGCGAACGCTGTCGGAGTGCAAGACGCTAGCCTTCCTGCCGATGAACGAGACGCGGGCCGACCCGCTCGAGACGCCCGGGCGATCCCCTTCCCGAGCGGCGCGAAGGTACCGGCCATCCCGCCCTACCTCAAGACGGACCGCCAGAGACCAAAAGGCCCGACGGCCGGCCCACCGCCCGAGTGGGGCGACGGGACCGGCCGCCGAGGGAGGGTCGTAAGCCGGGTTCTGTGCCGGGCCGAGGCCCGGCGGGGTCATCTGTCTGGGCCACCGGTTACCCGGCGGCTCGTGCGGCCTACCCGGGGCTCGGTGCGGCGGGCCGCCGCTCGCCCCTGCTCGGCCTTGCTCCCGGTGGGGTTTGTCGTGCCGCGGCCGTCACCGGCGCGCGCGGTGGGCTCTTACCCCACCGTTTCACCCTTGCCTGTGCGGCGGCCGGGACTCGCGTCCCGAACGCGCCGCCATCGGCGGTCTGTTTTCTGTGACACTGTCCGTCGCCTCGCGACGCCCGGGATTTCCCCGGCACCGTGCCCTGTGGAGCCCGGACTTTCCTCGAGTCGCGCCGCGCGGACCACGCTGCGCGTGGTGCCCGGCCGACCCGCGACCCCGTCTCCCTCCATCCACTGATACAGGGGAGAGGCCGCCGGGTTTCCGTCCGGGAACTCGACGCGGCCCGGGGGTACGGGTCGTGGACGCCCGGGACCACGTCGACCTGTCGCAGCGCCGGATGGCGTGGTACTTTAGGCGGACGTACGTGGACGATGCGGATGAGGGAGCCGTGCCGAAGGGGCCGCCCCTCCCCCATGCCTCGCATCGACCGGTCACACGGACACGGAGGTGGCGAGCCGCGCCTTCCATGGTGAGTACCCTCCAACGCCGTACCCTGCACCGGTCCGGGTGCCTCCAGGCCCCGGGCGCGACCGGGTTTTCGCTGTCGCGAGGCCTGCGGGGGCTTCCTGTGTCCGTCGTCGTCGCGTCCGCGCTTCTCCTGGCGAGCCTGGCGGCGTGCGGCGGGGACGCCGGCACCGACGTCACGGCGGCGCCCGCCCGCATCGTGCGTGTCTCCGTCGCCCAGGACTCGGTGGCCGTGGGCGCCGCGCTCGATCCGCCCCTGGGGGTCCGGGTCGTGAGCTCGCTCGGGGATCCGGTGGAGGGCGTTCCCGTCCGCTTCGCCCTCATTTCCGGCCCCGGCCAGGTTCCCACCGGGCTGGCCGTCTCGGACACCAAGGGGATCGCCGAGGGCACCTTCCAGGCGGCATCGGACCTGGGCGAGAGCGTGGTTCGGGTGGACATCCCGAGCGCCTCGCAGGTCGCTCCCCTGCAGTTCCGGGTCACGACGGTGCCGGCCGGAGAGGTGCGGCTGACGACGTCGGCCGGGGACGGCCAGAGTGCCGAGTCGGGAACCCAGCTCCCGCTCCCCTTCACGGTGACGGCCAAGACGCCCGGGGGCGTGGCGGCCGGCGGCGTCCGGATCGTGTGGGCGATCGCCAGCGGTCCCGACGGCGCCCATCTCACCTCGGACACCACCTTCACGGGAGCCGACGGCCACACCCAGAACCTGCTCACCCTGGGATCCGGACAGGGCGACTACGCGGTTCGCGCGTTCGCGACGGGGGGCGTCAAGACGGATACGGCCACGTTCACGGCGCACGCCGTGGGGCAGCTCCAGAGCTCCGTCCACGTGGACTCGGTGAGCCCCAGCCCGATGGTCCCGGGACAGGACGCCACCCTGTACGGCAGTGGGTTCGGTACCGGCGCGGCCGAGGTGCGGATCGAGGGAGCCTCGGCGCAGGTGCTGGCCGTGGAGCCGGGCCGGCTCCGCTTCCAGGTCCCGGCGTTCACGGACCGCTGCCTGCCGGCGCGCAGCGTCGGCGTGAGAGCCCTGGTCGGGGGACAGCCCAGCAACGGTGAGCTGGTGCCGGTCCGGCCATCGGGTACGGCCCTGGCCCTGGCGGTCGGCCAGACGGCCACGCTTTCCGGCCAGGCGGCCCTGGCATGTCTGCAGCTCGCCGCTTCGGACAGCGCCAGCCACTACCTGCTCGTGGCGGGCAACGCCGACCGCACGGCGGAGGGCATCACGCCGCTACGGCTCATCCTGCGCACGGCTCCCGTGACATCCGCGGCCGTGGCGAGCGCCGAAGTCCGCGTCCGGAGCGCTGCCGCCGAGCAACCGGCCCGACGCGCCGACCTGTACGCCATGGCCATCCGCGTGCGCCAGGCCGCCCTGGGCGAGCTGGCGCGGCGGCGCGTGGCCGGGACGGGGCTGGCGCTCCGTCGCAGCCAGGCCGCCCGCTTCGCCACGGTGCCAAAGACCGGTGACACCCTCAGCTTCTCCTTCGCCGTGAAGCCCGATCTCACGGTCTCCTGTGACGCCACGTCCGACCGGGTGCACGGCGTGGTGCGCGTGGTCACCCCCCACGCCCTCGTGGTCGAAGACACCGCGGCGCCGGCCGGGGGCTTCGACGGCGCCACCCTCGACCGGCTGGCCACGGAGTTCGAGGACGTCGACTACCCGAGCGACGTCCAGTACTTCGGGACCCCCTCCGACCTGGATGGCAACGGGCGGGTGGTCATCCTCCTCACGCCGCGCGTGAACGGCCTCACGCCCCGCGGATCCAGCGTGATCGCGGGCGGCTTCTTCCTCCCGCTCGACCTGGTGGACAAGGGCGATGCGCAGGGAGGCGGCCTGAAGGGCCCCGATGGGGAGACGTGCTCGGCCAGCAACGAGGGCGAGGTCCTGTACATGCCGGTGCCGGACCCGAACGGCCAGTACAGCGACCCGGCTCGGACCGACCAGATCCTCCGCAGCGACCGCAACACGATGCCGCACGAGCTCCAGCACCTGATCAGCGCCGAGGTGCGGCTGGTGCAACGTGGCGGGGACTTCAACAGCGTCGAGGAGGTGTGGCTCGGCGAGGGGCTCTCGCACATCGCGGAGGAGGTGGCCGGATTCCGGGTCATGCAGCGCTCGGCCGGGCAGAACCTGGCGTGGAGCCCGATCCTGAACGACCAGCGGACGCTCGACCAGTTCAACACGTTCGAGCTCGACAACTTCGCCCGGCTGGAGTTCTACATGCTCCAGCCCAACGCCGCCCCCGCCCTCGCCACGACGGATCCCGGCGGGGCCTCCAGCCTCCAGATGCGGGGCTTCGCGTGGGCGCTGCTCCGCTGGCTGGCCGACCGTCTCGGGCCGGGCGCCGAGCCAGCGTTCTTCCGGAGTCTGGCCAGCGGCGGAAGCGGGCTGAGCCGCGGGATCGCCAACATCGAGCAGGCCACCGGCATGCGCTGGGAGGACCTCCTGGCCCAGTTCGACCTGGCCATGGCGCTGGACGACCAGGCCCCCGCGGGCTCGAATCCCGCCTACCAGGTCACGACGTGGAACCTGCCCAGCATCTTCCAGGGCCTGCACGACAATCCGACGTCGGGGAGCCGGTTCCCGCTCGCCTATCCGCTGGTGATGACGTCCCTGGGCTTCGAGACGGGAGCGGTGGACTTCGACGTGCACGCCTCGACCAGCGCCTACTTCGACATGACGTCTGATCAGGCCTCACCGGCCGTCGCGATCCAGCTGGCCAGTCAGAGCGGTGGAGCGCCACCGGCTTCCAGTTCCCCCCAGGTGCTGGTCGTGCGTCTACGCTAGCCCGAGAGGATGAGCTACACATGACCCCAGCAAGCCTTCGTCGCCTTCTCCCGCTTCTGACCGTGCTCTGGCTGGCGGTCGCCGCTCCCGCGGGGCTCCGGGCCGCGCAGCCCGACACGGCCGCCACGATGACGACGCCCGACTCGGGGATGAGCTCGATGCCCTCCCTGGCGTCGGGCGGAGGCCGCCTCCTGGAGGCGGGCCCGGAGGTCTTCGCGCTCGGCGGTGGCCTCGCGCCCCTCGCCCGGCTCTCCTCGGACCCGGGTTCCTTCGCGGTGCAGGTCTCGTCCGCGCCCCTGGTGGGCGGCGACATCGGGTGGTGGCTGCGAAACGGCTTCGGCGTGGGCGCGGAGGTCCTGTACGCTCCCGCGAGCCTGAACATCATCCCCACGTCCTTTCAGGGTCCGATCCCGACGGACCTCGGCGACGCGCGCTACCTGGCCGCCACGTTCGAAGTCCGTTACCGCCTCCCCCTGCGCGGGCCGGCCGGAGTGCTCGCACCCTACGTGGCCCTCGGGGGCGGCGTGCGACACCTCAACTTCGATCCGATCGCCAGCCTCGATGTCAAGGACACGACCGGCCCGGTGGGCACGATCGCCGGCGGGGCCGAGGCCCGCCTCTACGGGCCGGTCGCCATGCGGCTCGAGCTCCGGGACTACGTCTCGCGATTCAAGGCTGCGAGCGGTGCCGGATCCCGGGTCCAGCACGACGTGGCCATCACGGTGGGCTTCGGCGTCCTGCCCTGATTCGCAGGGCCATCTCCTTCCGCTGGCACGCGGTGCGGGAATCCTCCCGCTCCGCGTCGGACTCGTGCATCACCCTCCCCCGACGGTGCCCGCGTCCCCGTTCCCGGTGAAAAGCGCACAACGGCCATAAGACAGTACGATATAATGTCTTATGCGCACCCATGCCTCCGAAGGCCGGACTAGCATATTTTTTGACACCCTGCGGCGGGCTACCGGCTCCGCCGCCGCCCGCTCTGGCGGGGTGCGCGGGCCGTTGCACACACACCCTTCGGGCCAGAACGGGTCCCGGAGTCCGAGTCAGCGAGGAGAACACACGTGCGAACCGCGCGCCGCACATGTTCCGGACGATCGTACGTCCGCCACGCTGGGGTACGTCCGGGCGCCGCGACCCTCGCGCCGACGCCATGAGCGGCGACAGGCCCCCTGGGCACGGGGGTAGCCCGCGCGGGCTACCGTCCGAAGCGCTGCGAGCGGCGATCGACACGGCCGGCGACGGCGTGGCCCTCCTCGACGCCCGCGGTCGTATCGTGTACGCCAACGAGGGCTACGCCCGCCTGTTCGGCTTCGACGATCCCCACACCCTCCTCGGCCTTCACTGGTCCTTCCTGCACCCCGATGAGGAAACGGCCCGACTGCGCAGCACGGCCCGCGCCGCCCTCGAGGCCACCGGCGCGTGGCGAGGCGACTGCATCGGGCGCCGGAAGGACGGCACCACGCTCCCGGTCGAGCTCTCGGTGGACCGGGGCGGCGGGGGACGGCTCCTGATCGTGGCGCGGGACATCAGTCGGCAGCGGGCCCGGGAGCAGCGGCTGGAGCGAATGGCCTACCGGGATTCGCTCACCGGCCTGGCCAACCGGCGCGTACTGAGGGAGCGCGCCCAGCAGGCGCTCGCCCTCGCCCGCCGGGCGGACGGGCAGGTGGCGCTCCTGTTCCTGGATCTCACCGGCTTCAAGCAGATCAACGACCAGCTCGGACATCTGGCGGGGGACGAGGTCCTGGTGGAGGTGGCGCGGAGGATCTCGGACGCGATCCGGGATGCCGACACGGCCGCCCGCGTGGGCGGAGACGAGTTCGCGGTCCTGTTGTCGGAGATCGAGGGAGAGAGCGGCGCTCTCCAGGCCGCGCGCCGCGTGCAGGAGGCGTTCGAGAGACCGTTCCAGACCGAAGGACACGCCCTCGACGTCACGGCTACCATCGGGCTGTCGTTGTATCCGACCTACGCGTCGAACTTCGACGACATGCTCGAGCAGGCCGACATGGCCATGTACGGGGCGCGCCGGACGGATGCCGGCGGGATCCAGCTGTTCAGGGGAACTGGGCAGATGGTGGGGTCCGAGCACGCGGAGCTCCTGAACGAGCTGCACGAGGCGCTCCGCTACTACCGCTTCGCCCTCCATTACCAGCCGGTGCGGGACCTGGCCACGGGAGAGCGGGTCGGGTCCGAAGCGCTGCTCCGCTGGCCCCACCCGCGCCTCGGGATCCTGTGCGCGTCCAAGTTCCTGCCGCTCATCGGCGATCCGACGCTCGCGCGACGGCTCGACCGCTGGGTGCTGGCCTCCGCCCTCGTCCAGCTCCAGACCCTTCAGGCCGCCGGCGCGGACGACTGGATCGCGGTGCACCTGTCGGAGGGCGCTCTCGAGGACGCCCGCCTGGAGGCCTACCTGCGCGGCATCCTGGGCTCCATGCAGGGGGTCGATCCCCGCAAGCTCCTGGTCGAGCTGCCCTCGCGGAGCGTCCTCCGGGGCGACGACGCCGTCGGCGACCGCCTGGCGGCTCTGCGGGGCCTGGGCGTATCGGTGGCCGTGGACGGGCTCTCCGGCGGCCACTCCTCGATGGCCTTCCTCCAGGGCCTGCCGGCTTCCAGCCTCAACCTGGAGCGCGGCTTCGTGGCGGGCATCGGGGGGGAGAGCTTCGAGGAGGAGGTGCTGCGCACCGTGATCGACCTGGCGCATGCGATGCGGTTGCGGGTCCGCGCCAAGGGCATCGAGCGGGAGTCGCAGCGTGCCTGGCTCCAGGAAGCCGGGTGCGACCTCGGGCAGGGCTTCCTGCTCGGGTGGATCGTGCCCCCCGATCGGATGTCCGGCTGGAACGGGAACGGTGGGGGGGCTGCCGCCCCCCCCGCGCCCCCGTCACCGCCCTTCGGCCGTCTCCGCTGAGAGATCTCGCGGTGCCGGCTTTCCTCAGGCCGCGGCGCCGGCCGGTATCTCCGACGTGCAGTGCGGACACCGCTTCGCCTGGATCGGGATCGCCATGGCGCAGAACGGGCACTCCTTCTGGGTGGGTGGCGGCGGAGCCTCTTCCGCCTGCCGACGCATCCGGTTGTAGGCGCGCGCCAGAAAGAAGATGGCCAGCGCGATGATCAGGAAGGAGAGGATGTCGTTGATGAACACGCCGTAGTTGATCGTCGGCGCACCTGCCGCCTGGGCCGCGGCCAGGGACGGGTAGGAAGTGCCCGACAGGTTGAGGAAGAGGTTCGAGAAGTCGAGCCCCCCGGTGGCCAACCCGATGGGGGGCATGAGAATGTCGGAGACGAACGACTTGACGACGGTGCCGAAAGCGCCGCCGATCACGATGCCGACGGCCAGGTCGAACACGTTTCCGCGCGCGATGAAGTCGCGGAACTCGCTCCGGATGCTCATGGGTTCTCCCGGGGTTGGAGGCGCGAAGCCCTTCCGTGCCTCCAAGTTAGCACCCTGGGGATCATTCACAAGCGATGGAGCGTTCGCGGACCCGAGCGGAGATGGAGCGAGCCCGGCGCCGACGAGCTCCCGGGACCGGGAGCTCAGGATTCGTCGAGCGGTGCCTTCCAGGTGCGGGAGATGATGACGTCGCGGGCGCGCTCCTCGAAGCGCCCCGCCAGGCCGCCATCCGCGCGAAAGTCGGCCGCCACCATTCGATAGTAGCGAGCGGCCAGGCCGGCCAGAGCCCCCCGGTCGAGCGCAGTGGCCGCGTCTTCCGGCCAGGCGACCTCCACCTCTCCCTCTCCGTATGGCACGTCATCCGCCTGCACGACGTCCACGCGCAAGGTCCGGCCCGATGCGTCGGGACCCCGCACCTCGAAGTACAGGCGCGAGGCAATCCGTCCCTCCGCTCCGATCCGGGTCGCATCGAAGAGGCAGCCGTGAAAGACTATCATGGTCTCCGCTTTCTTCATTCACCACCACCGGTCGGGATGAGTCGCGACCTACCTGACGCGACGCCGCCGGCCCGAGATGCGGGGAGGCAAGAGCCGCACCCCTCCGTGCCGGTAGGAACACGATCGACTAAGCCCTTCCGTCACAGTCAGGTACGACATCGCCCGGCTCCGCTCACCGCAAGTCGTTGCGTGACGGCCCCTTGCATTCCGACACTCCGCTTGCAGGACGAGAGGCACGGAGCGCCCGACGGGCGGTGGACGTTGGGCCAGCCGAAGCTGCATGTTCCACCCCCGATCCGCGGCCCGGCGCCGCCGGCGCCGAAGCGGAAGACGGGAATCGAGCCCGCGCGGACGGGCCGCGCGGTGCCCCGGACCGATGAACCGAGGAGGGCCTCCGGTGGAGTCCAGCGTTCGCTGCAGCGCCACGAAAGCCGGCCCGCGTGCCCGCCGGCTCGTCTACCTCCTCCTGGCGACGGGAGCCGTGTCGCTGGGGGGCGCCGCGGCCCCTCTCGCCCCCGGAGGGCCGCGGGCCGCGGCCCTGGAAGTCCCCGGTCGCAAGCGGACCACGCCGGACACGACGCCCAACCACGAGCTCACGGCCCAGCTGCTCGAGCCGTTCCACTACCGATTCATCGGACCCGCCAACCCCTCGGGCCGCGTCACGGCGATCGCGGTGCCGGACAGCGCCGGTCACCGGACCGTGTACGTAGGGACCGCCTCCGGTGGGGTGTGGAAGTCGATCAATGCGGGGACCACCTGGACCTCCCTCTTCGACGACGAGGCGAGCCCGTCGGTGGGAGACCTCGCGGTGGCGCCCTGGGACTCTCGCGTGTTGTGGGTCGGCACCGGAGAGAGGAACTCGCTTCGCTCCCAGACGTGGGGCGACGGGGTGTACCGCTCCGCGGACGGCGGGAAGACGTGGAAGAACGTGGGCCTGCGCGATACGCGCGAGATCGGCCGCATCGTCATCGACCCCGTCGACACCGGCGTCGTGTACGTGGCGGCCCTGGGCCACCTGTGGGGCCCCAACTCCGAGCGCGGCGTCTACAAGACCACCGACGGGGGTCGGAGCTGGAAGAGGGTCCTGTTCGTGGACGACACCACGGGCTTCGTGGACCTGAAGATGAACCCACGTGACCCCAAGGAGCTGTTCGCGGCCGGCTGGCACCGGCTGCGCTGGGGCGGCGGGAAGATGGAGGGAGCCGGGACCGGGAGCGGCATCTGGCGTACCCGGGACGGCGGCGCGAGCTGGACCCGGCTCACGGCACCCGGGAACGACCACGGCCTCCCCTCCGAGGCCCTGGGGCGCACAGGTCTCGCGATCTACCGCCACAGCCCCAACGTGGTCTACGCCGTCATCCAGGTCGCGCACGGCTCGACCGAGCCGGACGTGAGCCCGCACGGCGGCCTGTTCCGAAGCCTGGACGATGGCGACCACTGGGAGCGGATCAACGACCTCTCGGCCATCCCCGACTACTACTACAACGAAGTCTGGGTGAACCCGTCCGACAGCTCCGACATCTACCTCGGCGCCACGCGTCTCTTCCATTCGACGGATGGAGGCCGGAGCTTCTCGCCGGTCCGCTACGACCGCGTGCACGTGGACAATCACGCCCTGTGGTTCGACCCGGACGATCCGAAGCACCTGTGGCTCGGGAACGACGGAGGTGCCTACCAGAGCTATGACGGCGGCGCGACCTGGGCCCACGCCCTCATCCCCGCCAGCCAGTTCTACGAGATCGATGCGGACACCACCAAGGTGCCCTACCAGGTGTGCGGCGGCCTCCAGGACAACGGCGTGTGGTGTGGCCCGAGCCGCACTCGGGAGAAGCTCGGCATCACGACGGCCGACTGGTACACGATCTACGGCGGCGACGGGATGCACTCGGCCGTGTCCGCGGACAGCCCCTCGATCCGCTACGCCGAGTACCAGTTCGGCAGCATCGGTCGGCTGGACGTCGACGACTGGCACGTCGACCGGATCCGTCCGGAGGCGGAGGACGCCGGGGCCGAGAGCGGCTATCCCTTCCGGTGGGACTGGGACACGCCCTTCATCATCTCGAGCCACGATCCGACCGTGCTCTACATGGGCGCGAACCACCTCCTGAAGCTCAGCGACCGCGGCCGGGACTGGCGGATCCTCGGGCCCGACATGACCCGGGCCAACCGGTTCCACCCGGAGCCGGACTCGGGCCACACCTCCTACCACTCCCTGCACTCGGTGGCCGAGTCCGCCCTCGATGGCCGGGTGCTGTGGACGGGCTCGAACGATGGGCTCCTGTGGGTGAGCACGGACGCCGGCCGCACGTGGCGCAACGTCACCGCTCGACTCCCGGGCGGCGGGCCCACGCCGCCCTGCTGGGTGAGCGAGATCGAGCCGTCCCGCTTCGAGGCGCGGACCGCGTTCGTCACCTACGACTGCCACAGGAGAGACGATGACCGCCCGTACGTGTACCGGACCGCCGATGGCGGATCGACCTGGTCCGCCATCACGGGAGATCTCCCGGACGGCGGCTCGAGCTTCGTGGTCCGCCAGGACCCCGTGAACCCGGAGCTCCTGTACGTGGGCACGCACGACGGCGTGTACGTCACGATCCGTGGCGGGGGACACTGGGCGCGGCTGGGCGACCTGCCGCGGGTGGAGGTGCGCGCCCTGGCCGTGGTGCCGCGCCGGCGGGAGCTCGTGGTGGGGACCTTCGGCCGCGGCGTCTACATCCTGGACGTGGCGGCGCTCGAGCAGGTGAGACCGGCGACGCTGACCGACTCGGCGGACCTGTTCGAGCCGCCGCCGGCACGACAGTTCGAGCCGCGCGACACCTACGGCTCCCAGGGCGACGCCTTCTTCCACGCCGGCGCCACTCCTCCGGCCGCGACGCTCACCTACTACCTCGGCTCGGATCTGGGGAAGGACGTGAAGCTCGAGATCCGGCGCGTGTCGGAGGACACGACCACGAGCGCGGCGCCCGACTCGGCGGGGCGGCCCGGCGCCCCCGCGGCCGGCTCCGATACGTCCGAAGCCGGCGGCGGGAAGGGCGACCTCGTCCGCACGCTCACCGTGCCCGGCTCCGCCGGTTTCCACGTCCTCACGTGGGACCTGGAGCGGAGCGAGCCGCGGCCCCGCGAGATGGGCGGGCCCACCAGCCCGTCGGCGCTCCGGAGGGCCCGTCCCGGCACCTTCCGCGTGGTGCTGCGGGCCGGGAGCCTGACGCGAGAGGCCGGGCTCGTGGTGCGGGGCGGCTGGCCCGAGCGCATGCCCGGTCGTGTGCGGTAGCGTGGCGGACGCCATCGGCAGCCCGCGGCCCCAGTCCCGATCGGGCTCCGGAGGGCGGCCGCGGCCGCGCGGGGCCCTTCCTTCGACCTTTTCCGTGGAGCCAGCATGCGAATCGTGACATTCGAACGGGAAGGCGCCACCGCCGTCGGCGTGGCCGCCGAGGGCGGCGTCGTGGACCTGGCCGCCGTGATGGACGCGCCCCCGTCGTCCGTAAAGGCGCTGCTGGCCGCCGGCCCCGGGAGCCTCCGGGAGGCCGCGCGCGCGGCGGAGGCCGCCCCGGAGAGCCTGCGCACGCCGCTGGAGGACCTCTCGCTCCTCCCGCCCGTGCCCGAGCCGGGGAAGGTGCTCGGCCTGGGACTCAACTACGCCGAGCACGCGGCCGAGAGCGGTCACGAGCCCCCCGCCCACCCCGCCATCTTCATCCGGAGCCGTACGACCCTCGTCGGCCACGGCCAGCCGATCGTGCGGCCGCGCCTGTCACCCCAGCTCGACTACGAGGGCGAGCTGGCGATCGTCATCGGTCAGCCCGCGCATCACGTACCCGAGGAGCGGGCCCTGGACCACGTGGCCGGATACGCGTGCTTCGACGATGCCTCCGTGCGCGACGTGCAGTACTGGACCGGACAGTGGACGCTGGGGAAGAACTTCGACTCGACGGGAGGCTTCGGACCCGCCCTGGTGACGGCCGATGAGCTTCCTCCCGGCGCCGCGGGCCTCCGAATCACCACGCGCGTGGACGGCGAGACCCTCCAGGACGGGAACACCGCGGACATGCTGTTCACGGTGCCGCGCATCGTCTCGCTCCTCTCGGAGGTGTGCACGCTGGAGCCGGGCGACGTGATCATCACCGGGACGCCGTCGGGCGTCGGCAAGGCCCGCACGCCGCCTCGCTGGCTCGTGCCCGGCGAGGTCGTGGAGGTCGAGATCCAGGGGATCGGGGCCCTCCGGAACCCGGTAGTAGACGAGGAGGAGGCATGAGCGAGGAGGTGCGCGGACCCGGAGCGGCAGGGGCGGCCTCGACCGCCGGGGATCTCGTCCCCGTCGAACACATCCGCGCGGCCTTCCCGGCGCTGGAGCGCGTGCACGGGGACCGGCCTGTCGCCTATTTCGACGGCCCCGGCGGCACGCAGGTCCCGCGGTCCGTGGCCGGCGCGGTGTCGGACTGTCTCCTCCACCACAACGCGAACGCCGGCTGGGCCTACCCGACCAGCGTCGAGACCGACGCGATCCTCGACGGGGCGCGGCGCGCCATGGCGGACTTCCTGGGCTGCGCGCCGGACGAGGTGGCATTCGGCGCCAACATGACCACGCTCACCTTCCACGTCTCCCGCGCGATCGGCCGCGGGCTCGCCCCCGACGCGGAGATCGTGGTGACCGAGCTGGATCACCACGCCAACGTGGACCCGTGGCGGGAGATGGCCCGGGACCGGGGTCTCGTCGTTCACACGGTGCCTCTGATCCCCGACCGGGGAACGCTCGACTACGGAGCCCTCGAATCCCTCCTGTCTCCGCGCACCGGGGTCGTGGCGGTCGGAATCGCGTCCAACGCTCTCGGGACCGTAAACGACCTGCCGCGCATCGCCGACCTGGCCCGGAGCCGGACCGACGCTCTCCTGTTCGCGGACGCGGTGCACTCGGCCGCCCATGAGCTCGTCGACGTCGCCGACCCCGGCTTCGACTTCCTGGTGTGCTCGCCCTACAAGTTCTACGGACCGCACGCCGGCGTCCTGTACGGTCGGCGAGATCTGGTCGAGGCGCTGGACATCCCCCGGCTGCTCCCGGCCCCCGATGCCTCTCCGGAGCGGCTGGAGACCGGCACGCTGAACCACGAGGGGATCGCGGGCGTCAGGGCGGCGGTGGACTTCCTGGCCTCGCTGGCGGGCTGGAGGGACCTCGATGCGGACGCAGGCGCCCGGATCCCCCGGGTGCCCGGCTGGAGCGCCAACGGGCTCCCCGAGGAGGGCGGCGGACACGTGCGGAGGCCGACGGAGAGCTCCGGAGAACGCTTCAGAGGTCCCGAGAGCGCGCGGCGGGCCGCCCTGCGCCGGACCTTCGAGGGACTCCACGCGCGCGGCGAGAGCCTGTTCGCCGCCCTGTGGGAGGGGCTCGACGGTCACCCGGCCGTCCGCCTCTACGGCCCTCCGCCCGGCGAGCCGCGCACGCCGACCCTCGCCTTCGCGGTGGAGGGACTGGAGGCCCGGGAAGTGGCGCGCCGCCTGGCGGGCGAGCATGGGGTCTACTGCTCTCACGGGGACTTTTACGCCTCCACCGTGATCGAGCGGCTGGGCATGACGGGTCCCGGTCTCGTGCGCGCCGGCTGCGCGTGCTACACGACCGCGGAGGAGACGGACCGCCTCGTCGAGGGGGTGCTCGAGATCGCGGAGACGCGCGGAGGCTGAACGGTCGATCGCCACCGCCACTCCCGAACGGTCGGCGTTCACACCGGGTGCTCGGCGTCCGGCCGACTAGAACCGGATCGACCAGCCGAGCGTCGTCGCGGGACCGACGCGGAGTCCGAGCCCCGACGAGGGTGCACGGCCCGGGAGCCGGACCGCGTGCCACACGTCTCTCCGGTACGCGCTCCCGACCGCGGCGCCGAGCCCGCCTCCCACGAGCGCGCCCACGCCGGTGCTGACGGCTACCGTGGGCCATCCGAGGCCCAGGCAGCCCCACCCTTCGCAGGTCGCGGAGGCGATCGCCGCCGTCACCCCCAGGCCGAGGCCTCCGATGAGAGCGCCGATCACCGCCGCGTGCCCGACGGCCGAGTGCCGGCCGCGCTGGACCTCGAGCGCCGCGATGTCACGGTAGGGAATCGTGCGCGGCCCCGTGAGTCCGTCCATCCGCAGCATGAGCCCGTCCCGGTCCTGGCCGATCACGGTCGCCGTGGCTCGGGGCAGGTACCACGAAGGGGCACGCACGCGGACGCGGTCTCCTCGTTCCAGTCTCGAGACCGGCTCCTGGGCGGTGGCCCGCGCCGCGCCTCCCGCCGCCAGCAACCAGCCTCCCAGGACCAGCGTCCAGCCGATCGCCCCCGCGGACAGCCTGGTCATGTCACCCTCCCCCGTCTCGAGCTCGATGGATTCCGGCTGCGGACGCCAGCCGGACGACCCCTCGCGTTCAGCTTGTCGGCGACGGGTCAAGCCCGGGTCAAGGACCGGTGGGGACGAGGTCATCTGACGGCCCACCGCCCAGGCCCAGACCGCAGAACGCGTCGTCGGAAAGCTTCCGGTCACGGGGTAACGTGAGCCCAGGACGACCGTGGCCGAGGGACCTCGCAGCTCTTGCGAACACGGCTGAGGATCGATCCGGCAAGCGGGGCGGGGTAGAGCACTGGGCCGGCCGATCGCAGGTCTCGCCGAATACGGGCGGGGTCCTGCCCGCCACGCATCCAGCGCGCCCGGACGGAGTCGAACCCACAGCCTCCGGATCCGAAGGCGGCTCCAGAACCCCCCGAAATGCCGGAAGTTCGGTAGGGATTCCGCTCAGGTAGGGCGAAGTTCGGTATCCTGCCCCCTTGACCCCTACCGAGGTTCGGGCATTCATTCAGTACCAGATTCGGTGCCACCCCTGGCGGGTCGCTTCCGCGGGCCGTAGTGGACCTTGCTCGTGCCCCTCCTCGCCGAAAGCGGGTGCGGAGGGCGAGCCCGTGACGATGCCCGTGAGCTTGGGCAGCTCCAGGATGGATTAGAGTGGCATCTGAGGGGGATTCGACCATGTTGGGTGATGCCAAGATCCCGTGGCGAGCCGCGCTGATCGAGGGCGCGGTCGTCGTCACGTCCATCCTGTTGGCCTTTGGCCTCAACGCCTGGTGGGCCAGCGTCCAGTCGAGGCACCAGGAGAGGCAGTATCTGTACGCGCTGCAGCGAGAATTCTCGCTGGCTCGGGACTCCCTTGAAAGTCAGAAAGTCCGACGAACGTGGGCAAGGCATGTGGCCGAGGCGTTGATCGCGCAAGTCCAGGGAGCGCCCAGAGCGCCGGATGACTCCCTGTTGTTGTGGTCGTCGGGCCTCTCGCTGCAGATCGACTTCGACCCTGCCAGGGCCGTCTACGATGACCTGGTCTCGTCGGGCGGTACGCAGCTGATTCGCTCCGACAGTCTGCGCATGATGCTCGCCCAGTACGCTTCCCAGCTCGAGCTTGTCCGGCACGCGGACCAGCAGGCATGGAGCACCTGGGAGCAACGCACACAGCCCTTCCTAGAAGGCCGAGTACCCCGGGTGGACCGACTCCGTAAGGGCGTCGCTGGACTGTATGCCACGATACCGTTTGGTCCCTCTCCGCATCCGAGTCAATGGAAGAGCGTTCTCGCCGACCCTGCGTTCGAGGACATGGTGGCCGAGCGCTGGCTGCGGCTGGGGGTCGCATCCCGGAGACTCTCGCAGGTCGCTCCGCTGATCGACTCGATCCTTCGCCTGATCGACGAAGAACTGAACGATCACTGACTTCCAACATGCGTTCCATCGGATCGAGTTCGGCGGGGTGCGGTTCGAGCCGGGGGACGTGATCGATCTGGCAAGCGCGGGGAAGGCGAAAGACCGACTCTCCCCTTCAGGAGTTGCCGCCAACTCGGCGCCAACGCTGGCACCATCGCAGAGCGCTGCAGTAATAAGTCGTTGCAACGCGCCCGGAAGGAGTCGAACCCTCAGCCTCCGGATCCGAAGGCGGCTCCAGAACGTCCCGAAATGCCGGAAGTTCGGTAGGGAATCCGCTCAAGTAGGGCGAAGTTCGGTACCCTGCCCCCCTGACCCCTACCGAACTTCAGGCATCCATTCAGTGCCAGATTCAGTGCCACCCCCTGCGGGTCGCTTCCGCGGGCCCGGTGGCCTCACCCCTGACTCCCGCCACGACGAGGACGAGCTCGCCGGGGCCGTGGCGGAGGGAGCCTGCGGTCGCGCGCACGGGCTCAGGAGCCCCCAGTGGCGGGGCAGCCCCCGAAGGGAGCCATCCCCTCCGGCCCCCGCGGCGGCGCCTTGATTGGGGCGGCCATTCCCGTGATGATGAGCCAGCGGTCCCCGAACCTCTTCCAGGTGTGGGTGATCTTGGTCCGGCGGCCCAGCGTCTTCTTTCCCGACGTCACGTCGGTGAAGTACCACCCCACGGCGTACAGCGTGGCGACCACGCCGTCCCCGTAGGAGCGGACCGACATGGGACGGAGCTCGTAGCTCCACCGCCTGGTCGAATCGGCGTGGAGCCGGGCGATCCAGTCGGCGATGTGCGCCTTGCCGACCGGCGTGGCTCCGGGCCAGCCCACGAATTCCTCGTGCCACTGCGCCCGGTACGCGTCGAGGTCATTGGCCTCAACGTACCTCCAGTAGGCTTCCTCCTGGTGCCAGACCTGGCATTCCTGGGCGCTCGGCGGTCGGGTCTGGGCTCGCTCCCGTGCAGCGGGCTGCTGCGCGGTGGCTGTAGAAGCGGCGAGCACTAGCGCTACGGGGACGGCGATGCCGAGAGCCCTGGGTGTCATGGCTTCTCCAAGGAGAGGGTGGTGAGACGTGGGGCCGACGCCACCATGAGCCTCCCGGGCGGGTCCAGCAAGGGAGGCGAGTTCGGCTAGCCAGGCCACTTCACCACCGCGTCGGTTAGGCCACAGCGTCCAGATCTCGCCGATACTCCTTGGGGCCTGGGTCCGACGTGAAGGAGTCTTCCGCGGTGAAGCCTACGCCGCCGGGCTCAGTTCCAAGCCGGCGCGAGACAACCGACCTGAACCCATGCTCGTGTCGCACCGAACGCGCCCGGTAGGAGTCGAACCCACAGCCTCCGGATCCGAAGTCCGGCGCTCTGTCCAGTTGAGCTACGGGCGCGAGAGGTCGGGTATCCTAGGGGGACGGCCGGGGCTCTACAAGGTGTCCCAGCGCAGGCCGCGGCCGTCCAGGACCTCCCGCAGCTCGGCCGGCGGCAGGAGCCGCACGGGCGGCTGGACCCCGGCCGGAGGCGGTGAGCCACCGGCCGCCCCTCCCGCGCCGCTCCGTCCCGCCAGCCGCCGTGCCCCCGCGACGATGATCGCCGCGGTGAGCCCGTAGGGGTCCCGGCCTCGAACCGTCACTGCTCGCAGCCCGCCGCGCGCGCCCGTCGCCCGGGCCACGATTTCGAACTCGCCGCTCCCCCGCTCGGCCTCCGTGGGCCCCGCCGTCCCCCGCCGGGCCCAGCGGTCCAGGAGCGGCAGCAGCCCGCGGACCAGGAACGGCAGCAGGGGAGAGAGGAGCGCCGCCGCACGCGCCATCGCGCCGCTCGTCACGGCCCAGCCGCGCACCTCCCGCACCCCGGTGTGGCGCGGAACGGTGACGATCTCGCCGGTGGGCAGGGTGATGGCGTTCCGGCGCCGGCCACCGGGAAGCTCGAGCACCGTGCGCCGACGGGCGGCGCGCTCGGGGACCCAGGCTCCCTCACGATAGGCCAGGCCGGGCGCGGCCATGATCCGGAGGATGCTGGCCCGGGTGCCCCGCGAAGTGGCGGCGGCCCCACCCCGCCACGCGTACACCAGCTCGACCAGGCGCAGGGGCCTCCCGAGCCCGTCGGCAGCCAGCGCCGCCGCCGCGTCGCCCAAGGCGTACTCGAACGCCATCGCGTTCACGACCGTGACGCCCGCCCGGCGCGCCGCTTCGTCCCAGCGGTCCACCACCCGCTTCATGAACTGTTGCTCGCCGGTCGTGTCCAGGTAGTGGGCCCCGCTCTCGATGCAGGCCCGCACGACCGGCTCACCCAGCTCCGCGAACGGTCCGGCGCAGCTCACCACCACGTCCCCCGGCCGCAGGAGGCTCTTCACCGTCTCCGGCCGGCTCACGTCCATGACGGCGGTGGCAGCCTTCGGCGCGGCGCTCTCCGAGCCGTCCGGCGCGAGCAGCGATGCGGCCAGGCGCTCCAGCTTCCCGGGGTCGCGACCGGCGAGCACGAAGGGCGCGCCGCCCCGTGCCAGCTCCCGGGCCACCAGGGAGCCGGTGTAGCCGGTGGCGCCCACGACCACGACCCGGTGGACGCTCATGCGCCCGCCCTCGGCGGCCGCCTCCGCCGGGAGGCGGACCCGACGGTCGGTCTCGGTTCGGCTGTCACGCCGGGCCGGCTCCGCCGCGGCAGGCCGAACGTCGCGACACGAACAGGCGGAAGGCGAGGCCCACGGCGAGCCAGCTCGCCACCGAGGAGTGGCCCCGTCCGGAGAAGGCCGAGGCCGACACGAAGATGGCCCCGATCAGGAGCGAGCGGTGCCGACACTCCCAGGCGGAGGCCCGCATGGCGGCGGTCCCTAGAAGGCCGAGAAGCCCGTGATGTCCTGTCCGAGGATGAGGCCGTGCACGTCGTGGGTCCCCTCGTAGGTGTACACGGACTCCAGGTTGGCCATGTGCCGCATGGACTGGTACTCGACCAGGATCCCGTTGGCCCCGAGGAGTCGCCGCGCCTCGCGGGCGCACTCGCACGCCATGTTCACGTTGTTGCGCTTGGCCATGGAGACCTGCTGCGGCCGCATCGTGCCGGCGTCCTTCAGCCGGCCGAGCCGCAGCACGAGGAGCTGGGCCTTGGTGATCTCGGTCAGCATCTCGGCCAGGCGGATCTGCTGGATCTGCGTGGCGCCGATCGGCTCATCGTTGAACTGCACCCGGTTCTTCGCGTAGCTCACCGCCTCGTCGTAGCAGGCCATGGCCGCCCCGACCGCTCCCCACGCGATGCCGTACCTGGCCTGGGTGAGGCACATGAGCGGGCTCTTGAGGCCACCGCTCCCGGGGAGGAGGTTCTCGGCCGGGATCCGGACGTCCTGGAGTACGAGCTCGCTCGTATCCGAGGCCAGGAGCGAGAGCTTGCCCTTCTGGTCGCGGGCGGAGAAGCCCTCGCGCTCGGTCTCGACGATGAAGCCGCGGATCGAGGACACGTCGTCCAGCTCCCCGGTCTTGGCCCACACCACGGCCACGTCCGCCATGGAGCCGTTCGTGATCCACATCTTCGCGCCGTTCAGGACCCACTCGTTCCCGTCCCTCACGGCCCGCGTGAGCATGCCCCCCGGGTTGGAGCCGAAGTCCGGTTCGGTGAGCCCGAAGCAGCCGATCATCTCGCCCGAAGCGAGGGCGGGCAGCCAGCGCTTCCTCTGCTCCTCGCTCCCGAACTCGTGAATCGGGTACATCACCAGCGCCCCCTGCACGGACGCGAAGGAGCGCAGCCCCGAGTCGCCTCGCTCCAGCTCCTGCATGATGATGCCGTAGGCGACGTTGTTGAGGCCCGCGCAACCGTACTCCTCGGGGAGGTTGGCGCCCAGGAAGCCGAGCTCGGCCATCTGCGGGATGAGCTCGGTGGGGAAAGTCTTCTCGACGTAGTGCCGCTGGATGGTCGGCATCACCCGCTCCTCCACCCAGCCGCGCACCATGTCCCGTACGGCGCGCTCGTCGGTCTCCAGCATGCCGTCGGTGTCGTAGTAGTCCACGCCCTGGAAGCTCATCGCGCTGTCGATCTCCCCTCGAGGGTCTGTTCGCGGCGGTGAAGGAAGGACGCCGGGGCCGCGGCGGCGTCCGCCGCGGCCCCGGCGAGCCTCAGTCCGGATCGGAGCCGGGCCCCCGGCGCAGGCGCACGAACCCCTTCATGATCTCCCGGCCGATGCGGTAGCCCAGATAGTAGGCGCCTCCCAGCGGTACGAGCCAGGCCCAGAGCGGCAGGACGCCGAAGCGCCCCTCCACCAGGATCCAGATCGCGAAGGGGATCGTGACGAGGAGGGCGGCGCCGTGCCGGCCCCACCGGACCCGTCGAGACAGGTCCTCGCGGCAGGTGGGGCACCACAGCTGCCGATCCAGGTCGCTGTGGGGGTAGAGCTGCTGGCAGGAGAGGCAGGCCACCCGGGCGTCGACCTCCGGGCCCCGGTCCGCCGCCTCGCCGCCCGTGGCGCCGGACGGGGTCTCCGGGTCCCGGCCTCCCGGGTGCCCGCCCCCCGCCGCAGCTCCCGCTTCAGACGGCGGCGACGTCATGCTCCAACCGGTCGATCACCGCCCGGGCGAAGGACCCGGTGGTTCCGCTCCCGCCCAGGTCCGGCGTCAGCGCCTCGTCGCCCCGCAGCACCTCGGACAGCGCTGCGCGGATCCGGGAGGCGATCTCGGGCTCCCCCAGGTGGTCCAGCATGAGACAGGCGGCCAGGATGAGTGACGAGGGGTTGGCGATCCCCTTCCCCGCGATGTCCGGAGCCGACCCGTGCACGGGCTCGAACAGGGCGACATCGTGTCCGATGTTGGCACCCGGCGCGAAGCCCAGTCCTCCCACCAGCCCGGCGGCCTCGTCGGAGAGAATGTCCCCGAACATGTTCTCGGTCACGATGACATCGAACTGGTACGGGTCGAGGACGAGCTGCATGGCCGTGTTGTCCACGATCTTCTCGTCGAAGGCCACCCGGCCCTCGTAGGCCTTCGCGACTTCGCGTCCCACCTCCAGGAACAGGCCCTGGGTGCACTTGAGGATGTTGGCCTTGTGGACGAGAGTGACCTTCCGGCGACCGTGGGCCAGGGCGTACTCGAAGGCGAAGCGCACGATGCGCTCCGAGCCGAAGCGGGTGATGAGCATGACCGATTCCGCCACGGCCTTGGGGTCGTCCTCCATCCCGATGAAGTGCTCGATGCCGACGTACAGCCCCTCGGTGTTCTCCCGGACGATGACGAGGTCGATGTCGTCGTAGCGTCCCCCCGGACGCAGCGAGCGCACCGGCCGGATGTTCGCGTACAGGTCGAAGTGCTTGCGAAGGGCGACGTTGATCGATCGAAAGCCGGAGCCGAGCGGAGTGGTGAGGGGCCCCTTGAGCGCCACCCGGTTCCGCTCGATGGAGGCCAGGGTGGCCTCGGGCAGGGGGTCGTCGTCGTCGTGCATCGCGGTCAGGCCGGCGATCTGGCGGTCCCACTCGATCGGCGCGCCGGCGGCCTCGAGGACCGCGACCCCCGCTTCCGTGATCGCCGGTCCGATCCCGTCTCCAGGGATCAGGGTCACGGTGTGCGTCATCTCGCTCCACCCCGTCGGAATCGCGGTCGGTGCCGCTTCACGACGACTTCACGTAGCGCGGGCTGTACTCGAACCTGGTGTGGTCCTCGCCGAATTGCACCAGCTGGTCCAGGTAGCCCGGCTTCTGCGTGCCCTCGGTCCGGGCATGGGCCACCCTCCGTATGGCATCGGGCCAGGTGAGACTCGAGAGCTCGTCCCGCGCCAACGTGGCCCGGGCGACCAGCCTGTCCGAGGAATCCACCGTGGTCACGCGGACGGCCGCCACCCCGTCGTAGCTGTCGAACAGCTTCTGTGTCTGGGGAGAGAACAGGTAGATGTAGGGCCCCACCTTGGCCCACAGGGTCCCTCCGCGGTGCAGCTCACCGGAGGACTGACGCGCCTGGACGGTGACCACGTTGCCGTTCAGGTGGACCTCGGCCGTCTTGCCGTAGAAGCCTCTCAGCCGGCTTTCGGTGGGCAGCCTGAGGGCCTTCCCGGACGAGCAAGCGCCGCTCGCGAGCACGAGCGCGCCCAGGACAAGGGCTCCGAGGACCCGGCGCGGCCGTCGGCGGGGGAGACGTGCCCTCATGGCGAGAGCCACGCGACCAGGCGGCCGGCCAGGCCGGCCATGAGCCCCGGTGAGTCGGGCGCGGCCGGGGGACCGGCGATCCACCCGCGCCACAGGACCTGTCCCGAGCGCGTGTCGATGACCGCCACCCTCACCTGAGCGTGCCCCGGCCCGGCGGAGACGCCGCCGGCTCCCGGTCCGCCGGTCGTCGCGGGATCCCTCGCCCCCGTCCCCGAATCGGCGGGTGCGTATACGAGCCGCAGCGGCAGAGCCACGACACGGGTGTCCAGGAGAGCCGACAGCGAGCGGAGCTGGCCGTGGAGCGGCTCATAGATCGGCTCCTTGAACTTCTGGTCCTCCTTCCCATCGAGGCCCTCGTACGCCAGGCGCTCCGGATCCACCTTGAGGAGCGGGTTGCGCCGTGTCTGTGCGACGACCTTCCCCGGCCCCTTCCACTCGGCGGTGTTGCGGTTCTCCGAGAGCGCGAAATCGACCTCGGCATCGAACGACTCCACTACCCCCTGCAGCGACGCGGCTCCGCCCGGCCATGCCCCGGACAGAGTGGGCCGGGCCGACTGCAGCGGAAGGACCGTGACCGGAACGCCCACGACCAGCGAGGCCACCCGGTTCGGCTCCTGTGCGCGCGCCGGCGCCGCGCCCGCGGCCTGGACGGCGATCACCAGGGCCCCGGCCGCGGCGGCCGGCTTCCAGCATGCGGACATCACCTGCCAGGTCCTCCTCTCGAGCTCGCATCGCTGCGGACGGACGCTCCGAGCGTCGCCCGGGCCGTCCGCACGTCGTCGGTCACGATCGCGTCTACACCCCAATCCGCCAAACGTAGCATCTCCTCCGGCGCGTCCACGGTCCACACCTGTACCCGGCGTCCGGACCGGTGCACCGCCCGCACGAAGCCGGGCCGCACCACCGGGATGCCGTACCTCCGCACCGGCGTGTGCACCACCTCGGGAAACCGGGACCCGGGCACGCCGGGCAGCCAACCGCACAGCGCCAGGCGGAGGGCCTGCCACGTCGACGTCGCCCTCGGACCGGCGTAGCGCCGGAACGCGGAGAGCCCCGTGCCATCCTCCACGTACAGGATGGTCGAAGGGGTCCGGTCGAATCGACCGATGAGGTCCACCACGTCCGCGGCCGCCTCCGGCTCCTTGACATCGACGGTCATCGGGACGTCACGGTGGAGCTCGAACACGCGCTCCAGGAGCGGGACGCCCAGCGCCTCGAGATCCGAAGCGGAGTGGCTCGCCACCGGTCCCCGGCCCCCGGTCGTCCGGTCCAGCTCCGCGTCGTGGATGACGACCAGGCGGCCATCGGCGGACCGGCGGGCGTCCAGCTCGATCTCGTCGGCCCCGAGGCGCACGGCGAGGTCGAAGGCCGCCAGCGTGTTCTCGGGAGCCTCCGCCGCGGCGCCGCGGTGCGCCACGACCCGGGGCGGGCTCAATCCCCCCTCACCGCGGAGCCAGGCCGATCAGGCCGAGGACGAGCCCCGCCACGCCTCCCGCCAGGGAGAGGACGGCCGCGCTCGGGTGGCCGGTGACCACCAGGCCCGGGGTGGAGAAAGCCACCAGGAGCCCGCCCATGGCGAGGAGGAGCGGGACGAGTCCATGGAGCGGGGTCCGGGAGCCGGCCGGTGTCGCCGACCGGCGACCGCCTCCGTCCGCCCCGTCCGGTGCCGCCGATCCGGCCAAGAGCGCTACGTGCCGGACTTGACGCGGCCGATTTCCGTGAAGATCTCGGTCTCGGTGAGAGTGTGATCGCTCCGCTTGGCGAGCTCGAACAGGGCGGCGGTCAGTGTCTCGTCTTCCGGGTCGTGTCCGTGACTCTCCAGCCAGTAACGGACGTTGCTCAGGCCCGAGACCGGCGAGATCTCGATGCGCTGCTCGAGCCCGAACTCCGAGGCCGGGACGCCGCTGTACACCCGGTCCACGAGCCACGGATCGTCCATCCGGATGGCCTTGATGATGGCCGCGGCGTGAACGCCCGTTCCCGTGCGGAAAGCGTCGGAGCCCACCACCGGGTAGCTGTGCGCGATCTCGATCCCGCACATGTCGGCC
This sequence comes from uncultured Gemmatimonadota bacterium, assembly GCA_964465015.1. Taxonomy (GTDB): domain Bacteria; phylum Gemmatimonadota; class Gemmatimonadetes; order Palauibacterales; family Palauibacteraceae; genus Humimonas. The sequence goes on along the minus strand of CAYXHP010000091.1, from coordinate 15,990 downwards.
ACCAGGCGACAGTACTCCGGCAGGCTCGTGAGGTCGCCCTCGTGCACGCCCAGGAGCTTCAGGTTCACGAGCAGGAGGTCCATCTCCACGTTGCCGACCCGCTCGCCGATCCCGAGCGCCGTGCCGTGCACGCGGTCCGCCCCCTCCTCGATCGCCGCGAGCGCGTTGGCCATACCCAGGCCCCGGTCCCGATGCCCGTGCCAGTCCAGCTTCACCTCCTCGCCCGACTCGTCCACGACCTCGCGCGCGAAGCGCAGGAGAGCCCGGACACCGTCCGGGGTGGCGTGGCCCACGGTGTCGGCCAGGCATATACGGGTCGCCCCGCATTCGATCGCCGTCGTGTACAGCTCGCGCAGGGTCTCCGGCCGGGACCGCGTCGTGTCCTCGGTCACGTACATGACCTTCAGGCCCTCCTCCACCGCGAAGCCCACGGCGTCGCGCGTGGCGCGGACCATCATGCCCGGCTCCCAGCCCTCCGCGTAGCGCCGGATCGGCGAGCTTCCGATGAACGCGCCCACCTCCATCTCGAGGCCGGTGGCCTGCGCGATCTCCACGATCGGCTCGATGTCGACGCGCACGGTCCGGGCGGCGCAGTTGGCGGAGATGGACAGGCCCTGATCGGCGATCTCCCGGGCCAGGGCGAGCGCCGCCTCGCGCGCCCGCGGTCCGGCGCCCGGCAGGCCGATGTCGGCCGCCTGGATGCCGAGCTCGTCCATGAGGTGGAGGAGCTCGATCTTGCGCTCGATCGGGGGATCGACCACGGACGGGTTCTGGAGCCCGTCCCTCAGGGTCTCGTCGTCGAGCTCGACGTGGATCCCGGAGTAGTCGAACGCCCCGGGCACCGTGTTCCAATCGTAGATCAGGTCGCTGGTCGCCACCTCGCCCTCCGCCCTCCGCTCACGCGCGTGCCCCTCCGACCCCGGATCGCTCCGCCGGACCCCTCGGCCGATCACGCCCGCTCCGCGCCCTCGAGCCCCTCGATGGTGGAGTGGTCCCCGACGTTGAGCCGCCCGGTGACGCCCTTCACCTCGGCCGCGTCGCCGATGATCGAGCCCTCCAGCCGGCAGTCCTCCACCACCGATCCCTCGCCCACGATGGAGTCGACGAGCCGACTCCGACGCACCACGGCGCCGTCGGCGATGCTCACGTTGGGGCCGATCTCGGCCTCCTCAAGGGTGGCTCCGGGCTCCACGCGCACCGGGGCGTGCACCGTGACCCCCGGCCCGTCGGGCTGGTTGGCCAGGCCCCTCTCGAGCAGTACCCGGTTGGTCTCGAGCAGGGTCCCGGGCTTGCCGCAGTCCCACCAGCCCTCGACCTCCGCCGTCCACAGTCGGTCGCCCCGGTCGATCATGTACTGGAAGGCGTCGGTGAGGAAGTATTCGCCCATGGTCGGGTCGCCCTCGAGGACGTGGTGGATCCCCTCGAACATCAGCTCCACGTCTCGCACGTAGTAGACGCCGATGTTGGCCAGCCTGGAGACCGGCTCAGTCGGCTTCTCGACGATCCGCTCCATGTAGCCGTCCTCATCGGTGAGGATGACTCCGAAGCGCTGGTAGTCTTCGACCTCCTTGGCCCACACGATCCCATCGTCGTCCGGCCGGCGGTCGATGACCCCGAGGTCGGCCTCGAAGATCGTGTCGACGAAGACGATGAGGACCGGCCCCTCGACGTACGGCTCCGCGAGACCGATCGCGTCCGCCGTGCCCAGCTGACGGGTCTGCTCCACGTAGCGCCGGTCCAGGCCCGCGTGGTGCTCGTCCATGTAGACGCGGATCTGGTCCTGGAGATGGCCCGTGATGCAGATCACACCGTCCACGCCCGCCCGCTCGAGGCGATCGAGGACGTGATCCAGGACCGGCCGGTTGGCCACCCGGACCAGCGGCTTGGGACGCGTGTGGGTGTGAGGCCGGAGACGGGTGCCCTTACCGGCCAGGGGTATGATAGCTTGCATTCGTCCGTGGAAGCTCGTTTACTGGTGGCCGTGCGGCGGTCGAAACGTACCCGCAGCCCCGGCGGGTAGCAACTTCGCTGCCCCGGTCCTCCAGCGCCCGCGGCGTGGCGGGCCAGCCGACGGGGGCGTCGGGGCTGCGCGGCGACCCGGGGGCACCCGGGGCCACACGCGCCACCCGAGGTTTCGACGCGGAGAGCGATGGACGAGAGCTGGAAGGCCACCGTCACGCGGTGGCTCACCGAGAACCGAGCCGACACGCGCGAGGCAGGCCCCCCGAGGGGTGGCCGCTACGCCGCCTCGTTCGCCGCCGTGTGGGACGAGATCGTGGCCTACGCCGGCCGCAGCGTACGCTGGCGCGTCATCCACTCCGACGAGACGGGCGGGATCCTGACCCTGACCTGCCGCTCGCCCGCCGTACCCCTGGCGGGAGACCTCACGGTGTGGGTGTCCCTCGACGAGGAAGGCTTCACACGGGTGGAGGCGCTGGGCCGGTCCCGCATGGGGCGGGGCGACATGGGGACGAATCGCCGCCGCATCGAGCGCCTGATCGGCCACCTCGACGAGACGTTCGGGAGGGTCTGAGGCCGAGGACGCTACGCCGCCCGGGTCGCCGCTCCGCCCGCGCCGCGGACCCGCAGCGTCTCCCCCTCCGAGCGAGCCACGACCGTGGCGGCGGCGAGGTCCCCGGTCACGTTCACCGCCGTCCGGCACATGTCCAGGATCCGGTCCACTCCGAGGATGAGCGCGATCCCCGCCGCGGGGTCCACCGAGGCCGGCAGCGCCTGCTTGAGCACCACGATCAGGATGATGATCCCCGCAGAGGGGACGCCCGCGGCCCCGATCGAGGCCAGCGTGGCCGTCACCACGATTCCCAGCTGGGTGGCCAACGACAGGTGGCCGACCAGCACCTGGGCGATGAACATGGTCGCCACGGCCTGGTAGAGCGCCGTGCCATCCATGTTGATCGTGGCACCCAGGGGCAGCACGAAGCTCGACACCTCCGGGCTCACGCCCACCTGCTCCTCGGCCGTCTCCATCGTGACCGGAAGCGTGGCGTTGGAGCTGGAGGTCGAGAAGGCGATGAGCGGCACCTCCCGGATCCTCCGGAACCAGTCCAGCGGATTCACCCGGGCCAGGAATCGCAACGCAACCGGGTAGGTGATCCCGATGTGCAGGGCCAGGCCGAGCAGCACCGTGAGGCTGTACACGAGCAGGCTGCGCAGCACATCGGCCCCGAACCGGGCCAGGACCGCCCCGATGAGGGCGAAAACCGCGTAGGGGGCGAGCTTCATGATCCAGTGCACCATGACCATGGCCGCCTCGTTCACCCCGTCCACGAAGCGCACCACGGGACCACGCTTCTCCTCCGGGAGGACCGATACGGCCGCCCCGAAGAAGATCGAGAAGAAGATGATGGGGAGCATGTCCCCCGAGGCCATGGCCTGGATGGGATTCCGCGGGATCATGCCCAGGATCACGTCCTTCAGGCCGGGGCTTTGCTGGGCCAGCTTCACCTTGCTGGCCCCCTCGGCCAGGTAGGTGCTCCGGAGGCTCGCGAGAGCCGCGGGGTCCATGTGGCTCCCCGGCGCCAGCAGGTTCGAGAGGACGAGGCCGAAGGAGACGGCCACCGCGGTGGTGCACAGATAGTAGGCCACCGTCTTGCCGCCGATCCGCCCCAGCTTCGTGATGTCGCCCAGGCTGGCCGTGCCGACGATGAGACTGGCCATGACGAGCGGGACGACGACCATGGTGATGAGGCGGATCCACGCGGTGCCCAACGGCTCGATCCACACCAGGGCGTCACGGAGCCAGATCTGGCCCGCTCCCGCCAGCAGGTGACCGGCCACCCCGGCCACGGCGCCCAGAAGCAGGGCGAGGGTGATCTTCGTATGGAGCTTCATGGACGATCCGTTCGGGATGGCGGACGGTAGGGCGGGCGTGGGGGAACATAGGATCGGGGCGAGTCCGGCGGTAGAGCCGTGCGGGCCGTATGTTGGCCCCGAGAGACGCGACCGGGCGAAGCAGGACAGGACGGGAAGGCATGGCTGAGGAGAAGACAGGGTGAAGCCCGCCAGCTGGAGGCGCGGGATCCCGGCCGCGCTCGCCGCGCTCGCCCTGGTCGGGACGGCCTGCTCGGGGGGCGAGGCGGGGGGCGGCAGCGGGGAGACGATCTCCCGGCCGGTCCTGCCCGCGCCCAGCGCGATCATGCCGGCCCGGTACGTGACCGACGTGGCCTACGTCGGCTTCGGCTCCTCGGCCCCCGTCGCCGCGCTCCGCTTCCGCCACGACGTGTCGACCACCTCCCTCGAGCGGCGCTACCGCATCTGGATCGGCCAGGGCGGGCGCTGGTCCTCCGTCCTGTCGTCCACGGACACGTTGCCGGTCCCGCGGGCCGCCTGGCGCGTCCTCCCGGGACACGGGCTCCGGGTCCTGGCCGCCAGCGGCGGCGATCTGGAGGGCCTCGTGTTCCGCGCCGCCCAGACCGCGTTCCAGCTCCAGCCCGGCAAGGTCCTGGACGAGTGGACGAGCCCCACGGGTCAGCGCTCCCGTCTCCTCCTCGCCACCTGGGCCGAGGGAGGAGAGCCGATGACCGGCATGGTGTTCGAGCGCCGGGAAGCGCGCCCCTTCGATTCACCGCCGCCGAGGACTCTGGAGCAGGCCGTGCTCCTGGCCGATCCGGCCGGGGACGGACTCCTGGTGCTGCGCGACACCGGGGGCGATGATCCCGACCGGACCGCCACCACGGCCTATTCGTGGATCGGCGGCCAGGAGGCGCGCTGGCCCGAGCAGCGGGTGGACTTCGCGCCGGGCGACGGACAGACCGGCTGGACCCTCTCGATCGCCGACGTGGGCCTGCAGGCGACGCTGATCCTCGCCCCGCTGGTGGCGGACGATTCGGTGGTCGCCGACTCGCTGTCGAGCGATGCCGGCGTGAGGATCCACGGGCTCCGCGGGACGCTTCGGGTCGGTGGCCGCGCTCGATCGGTCCACGGCCTCACGATCCTGGCACGCGGACCGTGACGGGGGACCGGGGAGCGGCCGGGTGACCTGGGTCCGAGCCCTCGTCACGGTGGCCTTCGGCGCCGCGGCGGGGGGCATCACCAACCGGGTCGCGATCTGGATGCTCTTCCATCCGTACGAGCCGGTGCGCTTCCTGGGGCTGCGGCTCCCGTGGCTCCAGGGCGCGATCCCGAAGAACCGCGAGCGGCTGGCCCGATCCATCGGCCGGACGATCGGCACCCACCTCCTCACGCCGGACGACCTGGCGGCGGCGCTCCGCACGAGCCACCTGCAGGAGGCGTTCGAGGGCCGGCTCGGGGAGGTCCTCCGCGAGGGCGCCGCTCGCCCCCTGCCCTCGGTGCGCGAGCTGTTGCCGGAGGCCGCCCTCCCCGAGATCCGCGCGATCCTGGCCCGGGCCCTCGAGGGCGGGAGAGGGGCCCTCACCTCCGTGCTCGCCTCCCCGGCGTTCGGATCGCGAGCGGCCGACCTCCTCCGTGAGGTGGGCGCGTCGCTGGACCGCGAAGCCGATGCCGACGGCGGAGACTCCCCGGGGAGCGGCGTACGCCTCCTGCGCCGGCGGGTGAGCGCCTGGGCGGCCCACGCCGTGGAATCCGAGGCGTTCGAGATCGCCCTGCGCCGGCAGCTCGAGCGCGCCACCACCGAGCTCCTCCGTCCCGGGCGCCCGCTGCGGGACATCGTGCCCTCCGGGGTGTCGGCCGCGCTCCAGGAGGCCGTGGCCGAGTATCTGCCGGGCCTGCTCGAGCGCCTGGGACGCCTCCTCGAAGACGCCGCCGCCCGCGAGCGGTTCGAGACGGCCGTGCACGAGCTGCTCGAGCGCTTCATGAGCGATCTCCGCTTCCACCAGCGCGTCGTGGCGCGCCTGGTCGTCACCGAAGAGACGGTGAACCGGGTGGTGGCCACGCTGGAGGAGGAAGGCGCCGAGCGACTGGGCGAGCTCCTCCGCGAGCAGGAGGTGCAGGCGGCCATGGCCCGGAGCGCCAACCGGTCGATCGAGGAGCTGCTCGACCGGCCCGCCGCCGAGGTCCTGGGCGGCCCGGACGGCTCCCGGGTGGAGCGGGTTCTGGACGCCCTCGGGGCGTGGCTCGTGCGCACCGCCCGCGACCCCGGCGCGCGGCGCTTCGTGCTGGATCGCATGGAAGCGGCGGCCCGGACGCGAGGTCAGGGCTGGGGCGACCTCCTCGGCCAGGTGCCGGCGGAACGGCTCGGGCGCTGGCTGGCGGGCGCCCTGGATTCGGAGGCGGGCCGCCGGACGTGGACCGAGGTTTCGGGACGCCTGGTGGACGGCCTCCTCGAGCGGCCGATCGGGGCCCCGGCCCGGCTCCTGGGGCCCGGCGGCCCGGAGCGGCTGGCCGACGTCCTCGCCCCGCCCCTGTGGGACTGGATCGCCGGGGAAATCCCCTCGGCGGCGGCTCGCGTACGGATCGATGAGCGGGTCGAGGAGAAGATCCTCGAGTTCCCGCTCACCGAGCTGGAGGCGCTGGTCCGCACGGTGACCCAGCGGGAGCTGGACCTCATCGTCACGCTCGGATACGTCCTCGGGGCGATGATCGGTGGCTTGCTCGTGCTTGCGACCGCGCTGATCGGGAGCTGACCGGGATGGCCCCCGCCGGTCCGGGCGTGGCACTCTCCGGCTCGGAGGGCGGCTAGCTCTCCTTCCACGTGGCCCGGGCCGCTTCGATCTCGGCATCGCCTCTCGACGCCACCCGGACCTCCCTCTCCCCCTTCCCCGCCCACCCGGCGAGGAGCGGAGCCATGAGCGCGCACGCCTCCCGGGGCTCCAATCCGCCCGGACCCGTGCCGAGAATCGGCACCGTGAGCGAGGCGAGGTCCCACTCGGAGGCGCGTCGGAGCGCGTTCCGGAGCGCGCTGGTGAGGCTCCGCGTCGCCGCCGGCTCCTGCCGCGAGCCCACCGCGAGGTGGATGACGACGTCGCACGGGAGGTCGCCGGAGCCGGTCACCACCGCCGAGCCGACCGGGAGATCTCCCTGGGCGGCACACGTCTCCAGCCAGCCCGTTCCCGCCGCGACGTCCAGGTCCCGGACCGCCGGACTCATCGGGGTCCAGTCGCTCCGGGTCGGCCGCAGCACGGCCTCGGTGGAGGCGGCCGCCAGCCGTCCCGCCCAGACGCTGATCACCCCCCGAGCCCGTCGATGACCCAGGTCAGGTAGGAGGGAGATCCGCCCACGACCGGGAGCGCGATCACCTCCGGCTCGTCGTAGGGATGCAGACGGCGGACCTGGGCCGTGAGGGCCTCCAGCCGATCGGACGTCGTCTTCACGAGGGCCAGCGCCTCGTCCGCCTCCTCCACGACCCCGGCCCAGCGGTACACGGAGCTCACGGAGGGGAGGACGTTCACGCAGGCGGCCAGACGCTCCGAGACCAGCACGCGACCGAGATCGAGGAGAAATGCCTCGTCGGGCCCGCTGACCAGGACGACGCGGACGGACCCGGCGGGCTCCGGCAGAGGAGACCGTCCCGCGGGTGCGGAGGCGCCCTCCTCCGGCCGGGACGAGCTCACGACGGCGAGCCTCCGCCCCGGTCGGCGGCGTCCGCGGCGGTCACCTCGGGTCCCTCGCCGCCCGCGTCCCTCCGCGTTTCGGCCTCCTCGTACGCCCGGCCGATGGCGTCGGCGTAACGCTCGTTCACCACGCGGCGCTTCACCTTGAGCGTCGGGGTGAGCTCCCCGGTCTCCACACCGAACGTGTCGGGGACGAGGAGGATCCAGCCCGGCTGTTCGTGGCGGTCGAAATCCTCCGTGCGCCGCCGGACCTGCCGCTCAATCAGCTCCTGCACCGGGCGGGTGGCGATGAGGTCGGTCCGGTCCGCCGCCTCGGCGCCGTGACGCCCAGCCCACGGCTCCACGTTCTCGAACGCGGGCTGTACCACCACGATCGGGAAGTTGCGCCGGTCTCCCACCAGGACGGCGTGTGCCACGAAACGGGAGCGCTCGATCGCACGCTCCACCGGCGCCGGTGCGATGTTCTTCCCCCCGGCGGTCACCAGGAGCTCCTTCTTGCGGTCGGTGATGCTCAGGTAGCCATCCGCGTCCAGGCTCCCGATGTCCCCGGTGCGGAGCCACCCGTCCTCGGTGAACGCCTCGCGGGTGGCCTCGTCGTTCTGGAAGTAGCCCTTCATCACCTGGGGGCCCCGGCAGAGGATCTCGCCGTCGTCGGCGATCCGGAGCTCCGTGTCGGGGATGGGCGGACCCACGGTGCCCAGCCGGACGGCCCCGGGAGGGTTCACGCACAGGACGGGCGAGGTCTCGGTCAGGCCGTATCCCTCGAGGATCGGCAGCCCCGCCGCCCACATGAAGCGCGCCACGGTGGGCGAGAGCGGTCCGCCCCCGCTGATGAAGTAGCGCACGCGGCCGCCCGTGCGGGCCCGGAGCTTCGAGAACACCAGGCGGTCGGCGAGCCCGTACCGCAGGCCCAGCCAGGCGCCCACGCTCCGGCCGGCGAGCACGCGATCGGCCCTGGCCTCCCCCACGCGCCGCGCCCAGCGGAAGATCGCCAGCTTCAGCGCCCCGCCCTCGTGCGCCGCCTTCTGCGACCCCTCGTAGAGCTTGTCGTACAGGTACGGGACTCCCGTGGCGATGGTCGGCCGCACCTCGCCCATGTCGCGCAGCAGCGTGTCCACCGCCGGCACGTAGGAGACCGCCACCCCCCGGTGCCACATCACGTAGTGGCCGGCGGTCCGCTCGAAGATGTGCGAAAGAGGCAGCCACGAGAGGTGACGATCGGTCTCGGAGAGCGGCAGGACCTCCGCGCACAGGATCGCGTTGCTGTACAGGTTCCGGTGGGTGAGCATCACGCCCTTGGGACGACCCGTCGTGCCCGACGTGTAGATCAGGGTGGCCACGTCCTCGGGCGCCGTGCGGCGGGCCTCGGCCTCGACCGACTCGGCATCCTCGCCGCCGGCCCGTCCCCGCTCCACGAGGCGATCCAGCGATTCGACAGGGAGCGACGGAGTCGCCCGCACCGGCTCGAACGAGAACACCCGCTCCAGGCGCCGCAGCTCCGATCGCGCCTCGACGAGCTTGTCGTACTGCCCCTGGTTTTCCACCAGGGCGATCCGCACGCCGGCGTCGCCGAACACGAAGGCGACCTGGTCGGGCGGAAGGGATGGGTACACGGGGACGCCGACGAGCCCGGCCAGGATGAGGGCGAAGTCCGATTCGGCCCATTCGGCCCGCGTCCGGGACAGCAGGCCGACACGGTCCCCCTTCCCGAGCCGGAGGGACCGGAGCCCGAGCGCCAGCTCCCGGGCGCGCGTCGCCGCCTCGGCGTGGGTGCGCTCGGTCCACGTTCCATCCGGTCCGCGGATCCGCATGGCCACACAGGAAGCGTGACGGTGGGCGCCCCCCAGGAAGAGGTCGACGAGGGTGCCCGGCTCCAGGTCGAACCGGGGGCCGGCTGCCTGGCGTGAAGCCGCGGCGTCGCCGTCTCCGGCCGGAACGGTCTCGAGGCTCGCCATGGGACTCCTGCCGCTAGCGCTCCGGGATCTCCGTACCGTCCGTCCGCCGCCCGGCGTCGTCGCCGTCCCGCGTGCCGCCCGCGCCGGGATCGTCTCCAGCCTCACCGCCGGTGCCGCCCGCTCCCCCGGTCCCGCTCTCCCCATCGTCCTCTCCGGGGCTCCCACCGCGCAGCCGCACCAGCGTCTCTCGCGCGTGCCGGACGTGCCGCTCCGAGTCGATGTCCGAGGGCCGTGCGTCCAGGAAGGCTTCCAGGTGGCGGACCGCCTCCCCCTGGCGACCCCGGTTCAGGAGGAGATAGGCCGCCCCGTAGTGCGCGGCCGGCCGGTCGGACTCCCGTTCCAGCACGCGCCGGTACGTCTTGAGCGCCTCATCGGTCATCCCGATCCGGGTGTAGACGACGGCCATCTGCTCGAGCGTGGCCAGGTCCTCGGGCCGCTCTCGGAGCGCGAGCCGGAACGAAGTCAGGGCCTCGTGGAAACGCTCCTGCCGGGCCAGGTCGACACCCTCGGCGTAGTAGTCCGGCCGCCCTTCGCCCCTCTCGTCACGCGATCCCCAGAAGCGCCACCAGCTCACCGCGCCCCTCCACGGTCCGACCCGGACGCTCTCACTCGTCCGGCAGCGGGGGCGGAGGAACGAGCGCCAGGTTGTAGAGGAAGGCCACGATCCCGCCGAGGAGGAACCCGTAGGGCCACGCCCACAGAGCGCCGACGAAGGCGCCCGGGAGGCTCGGGGCGTACCCGAACAGGAAGCCCGACAGGAAGCGGAGTCCGGCGGGGTCCCCCGGTCCCACAAGAAACAGGATCGTGAGGACGAAGACGGCGGCGCTGGAGACGGCCGCCGAGGCTATGGCGAACGCCCGGGTGTTGAGCCGCATGTCGATCTTCCCGAGAAGTGCGTGTCGCTCGCGGGCTCGGTCGCCCGCGAGCCGGGCGCGTGGCAAACTAGCCGCGCCCATCACGACCGGCAACGCGAGGCGGCCCTCGCTCACGCCTCGCCGCGAACGACCACGAGCGCCGCCGGCTCCTCGGCCACGAGCTGGAGCGGGAGCCCCCGGACCGCCGTCACGACCTCCTCCGGCGGTGCGAAGACCACAATGCGGCCGCCGGGGCTCACGACCCGGCACGCCTCCTCCAGCTCCGCCTCGCTCCCGTGCAGGAGGGCGACGCCCCGCAGGCGTCCGGGGCGTAGTGGTAGGCCGAGCTTCCCCGCCCCGAGGAGACGCGTGACGCGCCGGGCCGCGGGCGACCCGGGGCCTTCCTCCTCGTCCGCGGCCCGGGGTGCCTCCTCGCCGGTCGCGCCCTCGGACTCTTCCTCCGCAACCACGGCCGGGTCCTCGACCGCCAGGACTTCGACGCTGGGGACGAGGTCGGAGAGCGCCGCCGCCGACCGGGCGAGCCCGCGACCGAGCAGCACGACCCCTCCACCCTCGCGAAGGTCGAGGAGCGCCGCGGCGTGGAGGGCCCGGCGAGAGGGGTCGCCGGGGTCCGCTCGCGGGCCGGGACCGCCCGCGTCCGGCGTCCCGGTCCGGAAATCGATGTGGCCGCCCCGGACCGGGAACCGCTCATCGCACGAAGGACAGGAGAGCGAGCCGTTCCGCACGCGCCGCTGCTCCATGCGCTCCACCGACACCACGAGGCCGGCGGTCGAGCCGCAGGCCGGACAGATCAGGAGCTCGGACAGCTCTAGCTGCATCAGGCGGCCGGACGGGTCCGGCGCGGGGCCGTCGTCGACCTCACCCCGCGCTCAGCTGATGAACTGCGGCGAGAGCACCAGCCGCAGGAACTCCTCCCGGGTGCGTGGGTCGGAGCGGAAGCTCCCGCGTACGGCGCTCGTGATCGTCTTGCTGTTCTGCTTCTCCACGCCGCGCATCATCATGCACAGGTGGTAGGCCTCGACCACGACCCCCACCCCGCGCGGGGAGAGCGCCTTCTGGACGGCGCCGGCGATCTGCTCGGTGAGGCGCTCCTGGACCTGGAGGCGGCGCGCGTACACCTCCACCAGGCGAGGAAGCTTGCTGAGCCCGATGATGCGTCCGTCCGGGATGTAGGCCACGTGGGCCTTTCCGAAGAAGGGGAGCATGTGGTGCTCGCACAGCGAGTAGAGCTCGATGTCCTTGACGAGGACCATGCTGTCGTGCTCGTCCTCGAACACGGCGCCGTTGACGGCCTCCTCGACCGTCATGGCGTAGCCGCGCGTCAGCCAGCGCAGGGACCTCGCCACCCGGTCCGGAGTGCGCAGGAGTCCGTCGCGCCCGGGGTCCTCCCCCAGGCAGCAGAGCTGCTCGCGGATCAGCCCCTCGAGGGCATCGCCGCCGCCCGACCCGTCCCCCTTCTCACTCACCGCGGTACTCCACGTAGTTCCGCTCCGTCTCGAACAGGCGGACCGAGACCAGCTCGGCCCTATCCAGCCGGCCCTCGAGCCGGCGCCAGATCTGTACCGCGAGATTCTCGGCCGTGGGGTTGACGCCCTCCATCCACGCGACGTCGACGTTCAGGTTGGCGTGATCCACGTCCTCGATGACGCTCCCCTGCACCAGGTCGCGGAGTCGCTTGAGGTCGATCACGAACCCGGTCTCGGGGTCCACCTCCCCCTCCACCGTCACGTCCAGGTCGTAGTTGTGGCCGTGTCCGGTGGGGTTGCTGCAGGCGCCGAAGACCTCCCGGTTCCGGGCCTCGTCGAAGCCCGGGTTGTGGAGCCGGTGGCCGGCCGAGAAGTGCAGGCGCCTCGTCACCCGGACTCTGGGCATGTCGCGCTCCTTCCAGAAAAAAAGAGAGGGTGGCGCGAGGCCACCCTCCCGGTCGTATGCGAGGGGATTTTTCGAGACCCGTATCTCACTTTGTATCTCCTCCTCGGGGCTTGTCGCCTTCCCTCGCGGGGCGTGACGTCGGCCACGAGACAGGAGAGATCGAGACTCTAGTGTTGGCTCAAAAACACTACCCCACACCAACCATCCGAACGGTAGCACGGCGCGCGCCCGGAGTCAACGTGGCGGGGCCGTCGGGAGCGGCCGGCGCGCGCTGCCGAAGCGGAGCCCCTAGGCCCCGTCCAGCGCCGCCGCGAGCACGCGGCGGAGGTTCCCCCCCAGGAACGCCTCGAGGTCGGCCCGTGACCAGTCCCGTCCGGCGAGCTCCACCGTGACCTCGGGGAGGTCCCGCACGTCCCGCAGGCCACGGGGAAGAGCGGGCACGCCGTCGAAGTCGCTCCCGAGGGCGACGGCCCCCGGTCCCGCCACCGCGCGAATCCGCTCGGCGTGGTCGGCGATGACCGACAGGGCCGGCGGCTCGAGGCGAGCCCGCACTTCCCGGTCGAACGCGCGGCGCTCCTCCCGCGTGCCCGCGAACATCGGTCCGAGCTCGCGGATCAGAGCGCCGAATGCACGGCCGTACGGTTCGTCCAGGTAGGCGGGGAAGAACACGACGCCGGCCACTCCGCCGACCGCCGCCAGCTCCTCCAGGAGCGCGTCCGGGAGATTGCGCGGGTGGTCCGCCACCGCTCGCGCGCCGGAATGCGAGGCCAGGACGCCGCCCCCGGCGATGTCGATCGCCTGGCTCGCGGCCGAGTCGGACGCGTGGCTCACGTCCACCGCCATCCCGAGCTCGCGAGCTCGCTCCACCACCCGGCGCCCGAAGCGGGTGAGGCCGCCGTGGACCGGCTCCGTCCCCGCGGCGTCGGCCCAGGCCGTGGGCCGCAGCCACGCGAGCGTGAGGCACCGGGCTCCCGCCTCGTACAGGCGGTCCACGGCGGCCAGGTCGGCCTCGATCCCGTAGCCGCCCTCCACGCCCGGCACGACCGCGATCTCACCGTTCCCGCCAGCGGCCTCCAGGTCGGCGGCTCGCTCGACCCGTCGGACCCCCGGCGTGGCATCGGCCCACGCGCACAGGCGCCCGAGACCCGCCAGCGTCCGTCCGAACGGGTCCTCCCGGGACGGGTCGATCCAAACGGCGAAGATTCCACCGTCGAAGCCGCCCTCACGCATGCGCGGCACGTCCAGGTGGCCTTCCTGCAGCCTGGAGGCGGGGTCCTCCCCCTCGATGATCCGGAGCGCGAGGTCGTTGTGGCCGTCGAGGACGAGGGCCTTCCGGTGGAGCTCCCGGGCCTCCGTCTCGTCGAGCTTCGCCCGGCCCTGGTCCGCGCCGCTCATCGCCTCGAGACCCAGCGGCTGCGCCGATCGTAGAAACGGAGCTCCGCGTCCGCGGCCCGGGTGATCCCGATCCGGGTGGTGCGCACCACCGCTTCGTCGGGGACCTCCTCCTCACCCTCCAGGATGCGGAGGGGCGGGCTGTCCAGGGTGTGACGCTGGAGCTCGGGCCCGATCCCCAGCGCCTGCGTGAGACGCGCGGGACCGCTGGTGAGCTCCGGGCGCCCCCGGCGCCGCCGCATGACCTCCTCGCCGAGGACGGGCTCGAGGCCGCGCAGGAGCACGGCGGCCGGGTGGCCCTCGGCCGTCGTGACTGCGTTCAGGCACCAGTGCACGCCGTAGTTCAGGTGGATGTAGGCCGTGCCGGGAGGGCCGTAGAGGGGGTCGTTCCGCTCGGTGCGGCCGATCGAGGCGGCGGCGTGCGACGCCTCATCCTCCGGGCCGGTGTAGGCCTCCGTCTCGACGATGCGACCGGCCGTCACCCGGCCGTCCACCTCCGAGAGGAGCACCCGCCCGAGGAGGTCGCGGGCCACGTCTTCCGCCGGCCGTGCGTAGAACGCCGGCGAGAGGACGCCGCCCAGTCCTGCCGTCACCTCAGTCGGCGTCCTCGCGCTCGGCCTCCCGGGCCTCGATCACGGCCTGCGCCCGGTGCTCGGGCAGGACCCGGGTGATCCTCGAGGGGTCCTCGTCGATGACCGCGAACACCTCCGCGCCGAACGCATCGACCAGGGCCTCGGCGGTCTTGCGGCCGACGCCCGCGTAGTTCTTCACCATGTGGTCCACGGCTCCCGTCGCGGGCTCGTCGCCCGCGACTTCCGGGGCAGCGTCCGAGCTGGAGCCAGTGTGGGACGCCCCGGCGGATCCGTCCCCACCCTCCGGGCTCCCGGCGTGGGAGGCGGTCGAGCCCCGCCGGCCTCTGCGGGCCCCGATCCCCACCCGCCGCTCCCCGTGGGCGCGGTCGTCGCGCTCGACCGGAGCGGAGGTCTCGGAACGGGAGGCCGTCTGCTGCGCGGGAGACCCCTCGTTCTCCTCACCGCCGGCATCGACCGGGCCGGGAAGCTCGGGGCCCTCCGCCGAGCCCGTGGCCCCCCGGCTCCCGCGCCGGAAGCGCCCGAGTCCCCTGCGGCCCCGGTCGCTCTCGCCACGGGACGGGGCCTCCTCCGGCTCCGCCGCTTCCTCCGCCGCCTGCTGCTCCGGACCGGACACGGGGCCGCCGGACGCCTCCTCGCGCGAGCGGGCCATCGACGCGGCAGCGGCGCTCGCGGTGGTGTGCTCCTCGGGCTCGGGGCGCTCCGCCTCCGACCGGGGCCGCTGCGCCCGGACCTGCGGCCGCTCGGGCTCCGGCTCGGAGGTCCGGCCGGACGCCTCCCGGCCGCCCCGACGGCCGCCCCGACCACCGCCCCGACCGCCGCGACGGTCGCTGTCGCGACGCCCGCCCCGACTTCCCTCCCCGGAGGGTCCGCCGGAGGCGGTCCCCCCGGCGCCGACGCTCACGTGGTAGTTGCCGTCGTCGTCCGTCTCGAGGTCGACCCTACCCTCGTCGCTCGCCTGGCGCAGGAAGCGGCTGAACTTGCCGAAGCCCAGCGCCGCCTCGTCGAAGTGCTCGTCTCGCTCCAGGAGCGCCCGCTTCACCTCGGAGTCGCGCACCGAGCCACCATCCGGGGCCAGCCGCGAGACGACCTCGCGCAGGAGGTCATAGGCATGCTTCAGATCGGAGGTCTGGACCTGCGCCTCCGCCGGAGGAGCCGATCGCGTCTCCTGCCGCGCGGAATCGGCCGAGCTCCGACCCGACGAGCCTCGGCGACCGTCGTTCGACTCGCGCTCGCGGCCGCCACTCGACTCGCGCTCGCGGCCGCCCCGGCGGCCCCGCCGGCTTCGTTCGCCTCCCCGACCTCCCGAGGAGACCCCGCCGTCGGCCGGGCCGACCTCGTACTGGCCGTTCTCGATCCGCTGTAGCCGGAGGAGCCCCTTCGAGCTCGCTTCGGCCAGGAACCGGTTGAACTTGCTGAAGCCGTACTCCTTCTCGTCGAACCCGGAGTCGATCTCCAACATGACCTGCTTGAGCCGGTCGGAGCGCATCACATCGTTGCGCTCGGCCATCTTCTTGACCGCGAGCTCGGCCAACTCCCACGGATCGTGGCTGATCGTCTCGAGCTGCGATGCCTCCGTGAGCCCGGAGAGGCTGTTGTAGCTGTAGTACTCGTCGCAGTTCTGCACGAGCAGGTCGGAGGTGGATTCCTGCAGTCCCACCCCGATCACGTACTTGCCGTACTCCTTGAGCTTCAGCACGAGGCTCGAGAAGTCCGAATCTCCCGACAGGAGGATGAAGGTCCCGATCTCGGGCCGCGTGAACACGAGCTCGGTCGCGTCGATCGCCAGACGGATGTCCGTGGCGTTCTTCTTCGA
>CAYXHP010000090.1:0-53168 GCA_964465015.1 uncultured Gemmatimonadota bacterium | reverse complement strand
CCGCATGTAGGCCAGCGGCGCGATCTCGATGGTGTGCTCCTCGATGGAGCGGCGCACGCGGTCGGGGGGCATCATGTCCTCCAGCGCGTCGTAGAGGGGCCTCAGGTACGGGTCCACCTTCTCGCGGATGTCCCCCGGCAGGAAGCCCAGGGCCTCTCCCGCCTCTACGGCCGGCCGGGTCAGGATGATGCGCCGGATCCGCTTCCGGTGCAGCGCCGCCACCCCCATCGCGACCGCCAGGTATGTCTTTCCGGTGCCCGCCGGCCCGATGCCTACGGCGATGTCGTTGTCCCGGATGGCCTGGAGATAGGCGGCCTGCCCCTCCGACTTGGGGCGGATGACCTTCTGCACGCCGGGCAGGACCAGCGCGTCCTCGCGACCGCCCGGTCCGCCGCCGTTCCCCTCCTCGTCCGCGGCCACGGCCGCCATCCGCCGGATGTCCTCGGTGCCGAACGAGCGCCGCAGGCGCGCCATCTCGAGCATGCGCTCGGCCACCGGTCGGCACGCTTCGACTTCGTCCGGGGATCCCGAGAGGATGAGCTCGTCGTTGCGGAGCACGACCTGGCAGTCGAACAGGTCGGCGAGGGCGCTCAGGTGGACATCGTTGATTCCGGCCAGGAGGAGCTGGTCCGCTCCCTCCGCCGACAGCCTGCTCTGTACCACCGACCGGTCCTGCGCGGCTCGCGTCACGAAGCGGACTCCGGGTCCGGCCGCGCCGCCGCGCCGGCGACGCTCAGGCCGAGCTCCTCGAGCTCGCCCGGCGCCAGGGGGGACGGAGCTCCCTCCATGAGGCCACGGGCCGCGGTCGTCTTGGGGAAGGCGATCACCTCGCGCATGGACCCGGCTCCCAGCATGAGCATCACCGTGCGGTCGAGGCCGAGGGCGTAGCCGCCGTGGGGCGGGACTCCGTACCGAAAGGCCTCCAGCAGGAAGCCGAAGCGTTCGTCGATCTCCTCCTCCGACAGCCCCAGCGTCGCCAGAATCGCCCTCTGGAGACGAGGATCATGGCAGCGGATGCTCCCGCTGCACAACTCCGCCCCGTTGTACACCACATCGTAGGCGCTCGCCTTCACGCCGAACGGCTCCTCCCGGATCCGCTCCGCATCGGTGGTGGCCGGCATCGTGAACGGGTGGTGTGCGGCCAGCGGACGACCGGTCTCGGGATCGCGTTCGAACAGCGGGAAGTCCGTGACCCACAGCCAGCCGTTCGCCTCCCGGTCCACGGCGCCGAGCGCCTCCGCGGCCGCCCGGCGCACGGCGTCCAGCGGGCGGGACGTCTCCGCGTCCGGACCCACCACGAGCAGGACCAGGTCGCCCGGCTCGACCCCGTGCTCGTCCTCCAGGTGGGCGGCCCGCGCCTCGTCCACGAAGCGGGCCAGCGGCCCCGAGCGGCCGTCTCCGGTCGCCTTGAGCCACAGGAGGCCGCCCGCGCCGTGGTCGATGGCCCGCTCGGTCAGCCGGTCGATCTGCGCGCGCGACAGGTCCGCGCCCCCCCGGGCCACGAGCCCGCGCACGCGGCCCCCCGCCTCCACGGCGGCATCGATCACCCGGAAGCCGGTACCCGCGAGGACGCCGGTGAAATCCTGGAGTCGCCACGGGATCCTGAGGTCCGGCTTGTCGGTCCCGTACGCCTCCATGGCCTCCTCGTGCGTCATCCTGGCGAAGGGCCGGTCGAGCTCGACCCCGACGCCGCGGCGCCACATCCCGGCCAGCATCCGCTCGCCGACGCCGAGCACGTCGTCCACGTCGACGAAGCTCATCTCGACGTCGATCTGGCTGAACTCGGGCTGGCGATCGGCCCGCAGGTCCTCGTCCCGCAGACAGCGCGCCACCTGGTAGTAGCGGTCGAAGCCGGAGACCATGAGGAGCTGCTTGTAGAGCTGCGGCGACTGAGGGAGGGCGTAGAACTCGCCGGGGTGGAGCCGGCTCGGCACCACGTAGTCGCGCGCGCCCTCCGGCGTGCGCCGGGTGAGGAGCGGCGTCTCGACCTCGAGGAATCCCTCCGCGTCCAGCGCCGCCCGGGCCCCGGCGACCGCCCGGTGGCGGACCTCGAAGTTCCGCAGCATCTCGGGCCGGCGGAGGTCCAGGTACCGGTGCCTGAGCCGGAGCTCCTCGGAGGGCAGGCTCTCCTCCGGGGGCACCGCCACCAGGATCGGGAGCGCGTCGGCCGAGGCGAGACGCTCCAGCCGCGTCACGTGCACCTCGATCTCTCCCGTGGACATGTCCGGATTCAGCGCCTCGGCGGGGCGGGGCTCGATCGTGCCCTCCACTCGAACGACATCCTCGGGGGCGAGCCCGTGGGCGCGACGCAAGGATTCCGGCTCGGTCCAGTCGTCGCCGAAGGCGAGCTGCACCAGGCCGCCCCGGTCCCGGAGGTCCACGAACAGGAGCCCGCCCAGGTCGCGCCGGCGGTGCACCCAGCCGGCGAGTCTCACGCTGCGCCCGCTCCAGGTCCCGTCGGGCGTGCCGCAGCGAGCGTCCCGGTAGGCGGTCGCCAGACTGCCGGAGTCGCTCCGCTCCATGTTCACCTCGGGGTCCACCTCACGTCTCCTCGCTCCGGGGGTTCACTCTGGCGAGCACGGACGAGACCAGGAAGGCCGCCGTGTAGCCCGCCGCGTCCGCGGCCCAGTCCAGCGTGGATGGGTCCCGTCCGGGCACCAGGTGCTGATGGAGCTCGTCGAGGGCCCCGAACGCCAGGCCCAGCGCCCAGGCCAGGAGCACCAGGCCGGGACGCGTCGCCTGCCCCGCCCGCACGGCCCGGTGCACCGTCCAGCCGAGCACCGCGTACAGCCCGAAGTGGACCACCTTGTCGATCGGGAATGGGCCCGTCTCGATGATCCCCGCCGGGAACGGCACGGTCGTGACCAAGAGAATGACCAGGACCCAAGCGGCGACCAGCCGCCACGGACGAACTCCCCGGATCACGGGCCCACGGGGAGCGCCGTCCGGCGGTCCCGGGCGGAGGGGAGGCGGCGCGCCGGCGAGGAACGGAGCCCGGCGGATCCGCGTACAAGGGGTCGCCCGCGGAGGTCGGCCGCGATCGGGGACCACACGGGCCCGCGGGCGAGCACCGAAGCGCCGGAGTATACCGGGCCCATCGGGGGGCAGCAAGCCGAGATGCAGGGAGCGTCATGAGCTCGATCACCGCCCAGACGACCGCTCGCACCCGGCTCCTCGGACTCGATCCCGAAGAGCTCGAGATACGAGTGGGCACCTGGCTCGAGGCGAAGGGGGAGGCCTCCTACCGCGCTCGCCAGGTGGCCCACTGGGTGTACGAGCAGGCGGCGCGCTCCTTCGACGAGGTGACCACCTTGCCGCGCTCGCTTCGTCCCGAGCTCGAGGCGGCCTTCGACCTCGCGGCCCTCGCGCCGGCGTGGACGGCCCGCTCGGCGGACGGCACCGTGAAGCACCTGTGGAGGCTCCGGGACGGCGAACAGGTGGAGTCGGTGCTCATCCCGGCCTCCGATCGGCTCACGCTGTGCCTCTCCTCCCAGGCCGGGTGCGCGCTCGGGTGCCGCTTCTGCGCCACGGGCTCCTTCGGCTTCCGTCGCCAGCTCGAGCCCGACGAGATCGTCGCCCAATACCGCGACTCGCTCCGCTTCGCGCGCGAGGAGCTGGACCGGCCCATCAGCAACATCGTGTTCATGGGCATGGGCGAGCCGTTGGCCAACGTCGAGGCCGTGTTCCGGGCACTCGACGTCCTCCACCGCGGATTCGGCGTGGGCGCACGCCGGATCACGGTCTCCACGGTGGGCCTCGTCCCCGGGATCCGGGAGCTGGCCCGGCGGCCCGAGCCGTTCGGCCTGGCCGTGTCGCTGCACGCGCCGGTCTCCGGGCTGCGGGCCGAGCTCATGCCTATCGAGCGGCGCCACCCTCTCCCCGAGCTCCTCGAGGCCGTTCGGGACTACCTGGAGCGCAAGGGCCGACGGGTGACGTTCGAGTACACGCTCATCGAGGGCGTCAACGACAGCATCGAACTTGCTGAAATACTTGCGGATGTGATCGGTGATCTCATCTGTTTTGTGAACTTGATCCCGTGGAACCCGATTCCCGATCGACCCTGGCGGCCGAGCCCGCCGGAGCGGGTAGCCGCCTTCGTCCGCACCCTGCACCGGCGCGGGGTGAGCGCCGCCGTCCGCGAGCCCCGCGGTCGCGACATTGCCGCGGCCTGTGGTCAGTTGCGCCTGGAGCGCGGCGGCGGCGCCTGATCGGCTCACCCGCGGACCTTCTCCAGCAAGCGCTCCAGGAGGTTCGGACGCTCGCGGCCCCCGTCGGGATGCCGCGCGGCCAGCACCGCCTGCCAGTCGCTCCCCAGCACCACCGAGGCGTCCAGGTACAGGCTCGTGTCGGGCCGGAGCACCACGCTGTCCAGGCCGAGCGAGTCCGCCACGCGGCGGGCCGCCGCCGGATCGGGCGTGCGGGCCAGCACCTCGGTGCGCGGGTGGCCGAAGCTGGCCGCGTTGCCGAAGTAGACGACATCGAAGCCGAGCGCCCGGAGCCTGGCGGCCGCCCGCTCCGCCGCGCCGGCCTCGCCCGAGCCGTTCAGGACCTCCACCCGCACCCGGTCGCCGAAACCTTCCGGGAGCGTGACCGGCGTCTCGCGCACTTCGGATGCGGACGGGTCGGCGGCGAGGCGCGGCCGGCGCCACTGGAGCCAGAAGGAGCCGAGCAGGAAGCCCGCGGCGAGGAGGACCACGACCATGAGGATCGTGGACGCCCGTCCGCGCAGCCCTCCGCTCCGCTTTCGCTTCCCCCGGCCCGACCGACCCCCGGCCCCCCGCTTGCGCCGGCCGGATCCGCCGCGCCCTTCCCGCCCCTTCCGCTTGGTCACTCCCCCTCCTCGACCAGGCGGTTCCAGAAGGCTACGGTCTCGGGGTGAATGGAGCCCCGCACCTCGAGCCGGTGCGCCAGTCGCAGTCCCACCACGGACAGCAGCGCCTCGCGCCGCTCGGAAGGAAGGATGGAGCGCAGCCGCTCGCGAACCTCGGGCAGGTAGGGACGGCCCGGCTCCAGAAAGTCGGCCAGATACAGGTACTCGCCCACGTCCGCCAGGCCCGGATGTCCGGTCGTGTGGCAGGCGATGGCCCGCAAGAGATCCTCGTCCTCCACGCCCTCGGCCCGCAGTCGAGCCGCGCAGGCCGGACCGTGGAGGAGCGAGTCGGGCCCGTCGGAGTCGGCCAGCTCGCGGAGCTGTTCCGGGTCGGCGTCGCGGAGGGCATCGTGCAGTCGGCCCGCGGCGGCCCAGCGGACGCGGTCCCGCTCGGGAAGACCGAGCTCCTCGGCCCAGGCGGAGAGGAGCGCCGTGACGCGCTCGACGTGCTCGCGGCGGGCCGACCGGCAGCGTGCCCACTCGGGCAGCCGTCCCTCGCGGCCCGCCGCCTGGACCAGCGGATGGAGGGCGGTCCCGGGGGAGACCGACACGGACTTCCGGCCCTCCGCCGTCAGCTCGAAGCCCCGGACCGGAGCCGCGCGCCCACCGGTCGGTTGGAGGCGTCCACCCGTACTACCGTGGGCTCGTGCGCGCGCGCTTCGGCCTCGTCGTACTCGGCGTAGCTCACCACGATGACGCGGTCCCCGGCCACGGCCGTGCGCGCCGCCGGCCCGTTGAGCCGTACCTCGCCGCTCCCGGCGGGCGCTTCGATCACGTAGGTCTCCAGCCGGTCGCCCGTGGAGACGTTGAGCACCTGCACGCGCTCGGCGGGCAGCAGATCGGCGGCCTCCATGAGGCTGCGGTCCAGGCTGATGGAGCCCTCGTAGTCCAGGTCGGTGCCTGTCACCGTGGCCCGGTGGATCTTCGACTTGAACAGCGTCCTTCGCATCGTCTCTATCGTCCCATTGAAGCGGTGTTCTCGTTCGGCTCTCTTCGCCGCCGGCGCCCCGCGAGGCCGCGCCGGCCGGATGCGGTCCGGATCCGCGCGCTGCGCCGCCCGGGCGCGACCCATCCGGCTCAGCGGGGCGCGGCCGCCTGGTCGAGGCTGCTCGGGCCGCCCAGCGCGGCGTTGTCGATGAGACGGGTGGTCCCGACCCGCGCCGCCACCGCGCACACCGCGTCGGCCTCCGCCTCCCCGACCCGGTCGAGGCTCTCCGGGTCCACGACCCGGACGTACTCGACCTCGGCCCCGGCCGCCTCCATCGTGCGGCGGGCCAGCTCCTCGAGCTCGTCCGCCCGCCGCTCCCCGGCCGCGAAGCGTTCCCGCACTCGCCGGAGCGAGACAGAGAGCGACCGCGCCACCTCGCGCTCGGCGTCCGACAGGTAGCCGTTGCGCGAGCTCATGGCGAGGCCGCCCGATTCGCGCACGATCGGCGCACCCTCGATGTGGACGTCCAGGTCCAGCTCCCGGACCATGCGGCGTACCAGCACCAGTTGCTGGAAGTCCTTGCGACCGAACACGCCCACGTCCGGCTGGAGCAGGTGAAGCAGCTTCAGGACCACGGTGAGAACACCGCCGAAGTGACCCGGACGGCTGCGGCCGCACAGCCGGTCCGCCAGCGGCCCCGCGTCCACGGTGATCGTGGGCGGGAGGGGGTACATCGCCTCCGGCGAGGGAGCGAACACCAGGTCGACGCCGCGCGCGGCGGCCAGGTCGAGGTCACGGTCCAGGTTGCGCGGGTAGGTCTCGAAGTCCTCGTCGGGCCCGAACTGCGTCGGGTTGACGAAGATCGACAGCGCGACCGCGCCGCACAACTCGCGCGCGCGGTCCACCAGCCGCAGGTGGCCCTCGTGCAGGAAGCCCATGGTCGGCACGAGGGCGAGGGTGCCGTGCTCGCGCCGGAGCGCCCGGGCCGTCGAACGGACCTTGGCCGGCTCCCGGACCAGTCGAGGTGCGCCGGACCCGTCCGCACCGGTCGCCCGGCTCCCGATGGCCGCCGCGCCGGAGCCCTCAAGCGTCATAGCTCTCCGAGGCACCGGGATACGTGCCGTCACGGACCGCGGCCACGTACGACTCGACCGCTTCCCGGACCCGGGGCCCCAGGTCGGCGAACCGGCGCAGGAACTTCGGCTCGAAGCCCTCGTTGAGCCCGAGCATGTCCGGAAGCACCAGCACCTGCCCGTCGCACCCCGGGCCCGCGCCGATCCCGATGGTCGGAATGCGGAGCCCCTCGCTCACCTCGCGGGCGAGCGTCGCGGGCACCAGCTCGAGCACGATGCTGAAGCAACCGGCCTCCTCGAGCGCCACGGCCTGGCGGCGCAGCCGCGCCGCCTCCTCCGGCTCCCGTCCCCGTACCCCGTAGCCGCCGAACCGGTGCACGGATTGCGGCGTGAGGCCCAGGTGGCCCATGACCGGCATGCCGGCCCGGACGAGCGCCCGCACCCGTCCCAGCGCGGCCTCGTCGCCCCCTTCCAGCTTCACGGCCTCGGCCCCCGTCTCCTTGAGGATGCGGCCCGCGTTGCGGAGCGCGTCCTCGTCGCTGACCTGGAAGGAGAGGAAGGGCATGTCGACGACGAGGAGCGCCCTCGTGATGCCGCGCCGCACGGCCGAGGCATGATGGATCATGGCGTCCAGCGTGACCGGCAGGGTCGAATCGTAGCCCAGTATGACCTGCCCGACCGAGTCGCCGACCAGCACCACGTCCACGTCCGAGGCGTCGAGGAGGCGCGCGAACAGGTGGTCGTAGCAGGTGAGCACCGCGATGCGCTCGCCACGTTCCTTCATGAGGGCGAGATCGCGGGTGGTCACCCGCCGCTTGCGGTCCTGTGTGGGTCCCGTCGACACTCCGCTCCCCGCCTTCCGCGCTCGGCCAGATCGGCCGCGGGCGGTCGCCCGGGTCCGACCCCCGGCGTGCGCCACGGCCGGGCGGCCTGAATATATTCCGGCCCTGCCGGCGTACCAACCGGCTCCGGAGAGGAGACACCGTCGTGGCGCTGCAGTTCGATCCCATCCTGGTCCGTCGCCTGGCCACCGACCTGTCGGAGCGACTGGCCGGTCGGCGAACCCGCGCCCTGGTGATGGACCGGGAGATGCGCGCCGCCGAGCTCCGCTGCGCCTCCGGGCCGTCCCTGCTCTTCCTCCTCCACCCCGGGGCCGGATTCCTGCTCGAGGCCCCGGCGGGATCCCTGGAGCGGCTCTCCCTGGCCGCGACCCGAGGGCCGGCGGGTGGTGGGATCGACCGGGTTCTCTCCAGGAAGAGACCCACATTCATCCCTGTCCCAGCCGTCACTCGGGGCGCCTGGTCCCCGGCGGACGAACGGCTCCTCGTGCTCGAGCTAGGTTCCCGGTCCGGCCGCCGCCGGCTGGTGGCCGAGCTCCTTACCAACCAGTGGAATCTCCTGCTCCTGGAGGCGGGCGACCAGGAGCCGGCGGGCGGCGAGGGCTGGGGGAGGATCGCGGCGGTCCTGTGGCCCCGCCGGACGGGGGGCCGCGACCTGGCCCCGGGGCGGCCCTACCGGCCGCCCGCCTTCCCGGGCGGCTCCCGCCGCTGGAGGAGCGAGCCGCCGACGCGGGCCGGGTGGTCCGACCTCCTGGTCGACGTTCCCACGGAGCGGCGGGCCGCGGTCCTCCTGAGGGAGGCCGCCTGGACGAGCTCGCTCGTGACCGGGTGGATCCTGGGGGAGGCCGGGCGGAGCGGCTCGGGGGACGACGGCGGCGAGGCTTCCGGCGATCGAAGGCCCGGACGCGCGGGCCCGGACCCGCGCCTGGAGGACGCGCGCACCCGGTACCTGGAGCTCCTGTCGCTGGTCGGCATCGGGGGCCCGGGGGACGCGGCCGGAGCCGGCGACGCCGGCGCGGGAGCCACCGGCCGCGAGCGCTCCGGGCCGGGCGCCGCCGCGGCGACCGGCGAGGCCGCGCCGGCGCCGGGAGCGTGGCTCCTGCCCGGCCCGGCCGGACCGCAGCCCTATCCGCATCCCCTCGGGCGGGACGACGCGGCTCCGGCGCCGGGGCTCCTGGCGGCGTTCCGGCGCGCCGCAGCGGCCTCGCCGCGCTGGTCGGCGGTGGCGCTGCCGGCGGCCGGCGCGGAAGCGGCGGCGCCGGGCAGCGGAGCGGGCGAGGGGGCCCTCGGCCCGTCGGCTTCGCCCCTCGACCCGGACGCGCTCCGGCTCGAGGCCGCCCTACGGGAGGAGGCCGACCGGGCCGAGCGACGCGCCGCCGCTCTCGAGCGGGAGCTGACCGGCGGACCGAAGCCCGGCCGACTCCGGGAGGATGCCAACCTCCTCCTGGCCCGGCTCCGCGACGTGCCGCGCGGGGCGGGCAGGGTGACGCTCGAGGATTTCGACGGGGGACGGAGGGAGATCGAGCTCGACCCCGCCCTGTCCGCCGCGGACAACGCGGAACGGATGTACGACGAGGCGGCACGCCGGGAGCGGGCCGCCGAGCGCCTCCCCGCCACCATCGCGCGCGCCCGCGACCGCGCCGCCGCGATCCAGGACGCGCTGGAGCGTCTACCGGAGTCGGGACCCACAGCGGAGCTGTGGGATCTGGCCGGAGGCCTCCCCGCCACCGGGCCGGAGCGGCGCTCGGCCCGCGGCGCCCCCCTCCCCTACCGGACCTACCGCTCCTCGGGCGGGCTCGAGATCCGGGTGGGGCGCGGCGCGCGCCAGAACGACCAGCTCACCTTCCACCACTCGCACACGGAGGACATCTGGCTCCACGCCCGCCAGGTGCCCGGAGCCCACGTGATCCTGCGCTGGGGAAGGAAGGACGAGAACCCACCCCGGCGGGACCTGCTGGAGGCCGCGGTTGCGGCCGCGGTCCACAGCGACGCGCGCCACAGCGGCACCGTGGGGGTGGACTGGACGCGGAGGAAGTACGTCCGCAGCCCCCGGAAGGCCCCGCCCGGCCGGGTCATCCCCGAGCGAGTCCGGACCGTGTTCGTCGAGCCGAGCGAGGCGCTGCTGGAGAAGCTGAAAGTCCGGTCCTGATGCGGGCCGGCCGCCCGGGCACCGAGGCCGGCTCCTGGAGCCCGCTTCGAGGAGCCGAGCCGGCCGCCGGACCGGAAGGAGCGCGGCTAACCGCCGAGCCCGCCGAGCGCGGTCTCGGCGCGCTGCAGCTCCCCTCGTAGCGTCTCCTTGGCCTTCCGGTCGGTGCCGGTGGGGGGCTGGAGGGACGGCTGCTGGGTGCCGCTCCGGTCGTAGTGGCGAGCGATCCCGTACAGCTCCCGCCGGAGGCGGGCCACCCGGCGAGCCAGCGAGCGGGCCGAGTCCGCTCGCGTCCCCTTCGAGCCGGCGAGCTCGTGCGTCAGGCTGTCGGCGCGCCCGGCAACGCGGGCGGCGCGACGCTGCAGCTGGAGGAGGTCCACGAGCCACGCCTCCCGCGCGCGCCACTCGTCCGGGGTGAGGGAGAGCGCGCGGTCGGCCCGGACCTCGACCGGCTGGCTCGATCGGTGCCCGGCGGCCACGAGCGTGGCCGTGTAGGTCCCGGGCGAGACGAAGGGACCCCGCGGACCGAGCTCGTGGGGGAGCAGGGGCAGCACGGTCTCGGGCTGCACCACCTTGCCCGGGCCTCCGCTCTCCGACCCGCCACCGAACCCACCACCCGGCGGGGGAGGCTCGTGCCGGAGGTCCCACACCACGCGCTGGATCGTGCCGGCGCCTCCCGGGACGCGAAGGGTGCGGACGACATGGCCCGAATCGTCGGCGATCTCCAGGCGCGCGGAGGAGTCCGCGCGGGCCAGGTGGTACGCCAGCACGGCGCCCCACGGCGGGTTTTCACCGAACCACTCGGCCTGCGCCCGATACGAGCTCTGCTTCCAGTACTCCATGATCGTGCCGCCCCGGGTCGGCAGAAGGATCGCGGCCGCATGCGCGACCGAATCGCTCCACGCCTCGAGACCCGACAGGTCATCCAGGATCCATATCCCGCGCCCGTGCGTGGCCGCCACCAGGTCGCCCTCCGGCTCCTTCACCAGGAGGTCCTCGAAGATCGTGGTCGGGAGCCGCCCCCGCGCGTGCCGCTCGGTAGCCGCCTCCATCCGCGCCCAGGTCGCACCGCCGTCGCCGGAGGCGAACAGACCGTGCTCGGCGCCCAGGAACAGCAGGTCCGGCGTTCGGGGATCTTCGACGATGTCGTTCACCGTGCCGGCGCTCTCCGGCAGCCCACCGGCCAGCGAGGACCAGCTCCGGCCGAAGTCGGTCGTGCGGTAGACGCGGGGCGAGAAGTCGCCCCGCCGGTGGCCGTCGAACGCCACGTAGGCCACTCCCTCGCCCGTTCGCGACGCGGTCACCCGGCTCACGTACATCGTGCGCGGCACGCCGGGCACGTTCCCGCCCACCTCCGTCCAGCTCCTCCCCCCGTCGCGCGAGACCTGGACGTCGCCGTCGTCCGTCCCCACCCACAGCACGTCGCCCGAGAGGGGAGACTCGGCGATGGTGGTGATCTCCGAGAAGGAGTTGGTGCCATCGTTCTTGGACAGCATGGGCTCGGAGCCGCGCACGCCCATGAGGGACAGCGTGTCGCGGTCGATCGCCCGCGTGAGATCGCGCGTGGCCGTCCAGCTCTCCCCGCGATCGCGCGAGATGAACAGCCGGTTGCCACCCAGGTACACCACGTTCGGGTCGTGGGCCGACACGAGGATCGGGGCGTCCCAGTCGAACCGGTAGGTCTCTCCCTCGGGGGCGCGGGGGTTGACGTCCAGCAGGTCCCCGGTCCCGGGATCCAGCCGCCGGATGTCGCCGTCGTTCGAGCCCACGAACACGGTCAGCGGCTTCCCCGAGGGATGCGACGGCTGCATGTAGGTGCCGTCGCCGAACCCGATCTCCTTCCACTGCCCGGGCCGGATGCCCATGAAGTTCCGGCTCGCGCTCGGGACCATCCACGAGTGGACGTCCTGCATGCCCCCGTAGATCCGATACGGTGTGCGGTCATCGGCCCCGATGGCGTAGAACTGGCCGATGGGGATGTTGTCGATGCGACGGTAGGTGGCGCCGCGGTCGTGCGTCTCGACCAGGCCCGCGTCGCCCGCCAGGTAGAAGTGGCGGGGGTCCCCCGGGTCGATCCACAGTGCGTGGTAGTCCGAGTGGACTCCCACGTCGTAGGTGGGCCGCGTGGGCATGTCGACGAAGGTCCTCCCCCCGTCCGAGCTCCCGTAGAACTCCACGCCCAGCACGTAGACCCGGTCGGGGTCCTTCGGGTCGACGCGGATCTGGCTGTAGTAGGCCGGCCGCGGGTCGAGCGCGTTGACGCGCTTCCAGGTCGCGCCCGCGTCGTCGGTCCGGTACACGCCGCCCGAGTCCGCGTGCTCGACCTCCGCGTACAGGATGCGTGGGTCGGAGGCCGAGATCGCCAGCGCGATCCGCCCCCTGGGGCCGGCCGGGAGCCCGCCGCCGAGCTCGGTCCAGTGGTCTCCGGCGTCGGTCGTCTTCCAGATGCCGCTCCCGGGACCGCCGCCGTTGAAGCCCCACGTGCGCCGCAGGCGCTGGTAGGTGGCCGCGTACAGCGTGGAGGGGTCGGAGGGGTCCATCACGAGGTCCGTGGCGCCCGAGAGCGTGTCCACGTACAGGACCTTGGTCCAGCTCCGCCCCCCGTCCCGCGTCCGGTACACGCCGCGGGCCGAGTCCGGCTTCCACAGGTTCCCCTGCGCGGCCACCCAGGCCACGTCGGGGTCCTCCGGGTCCACCCGGATGCGGCCGATCTGGCGCGTGCGCTCCAGGCCCAGGTGGCTCCACGTGGCGCCGCCGTCGGTGGACCGGTAGACGCCATCGCCCCACGTCGTGCTCTGGCGGTCGTTCGGCTCCCCGGTGCCGACCCATACTACGTCCGGGTTGGAGGGCGCGATCGCCACGTCCCCGATCGTGCTCACGTCCTGGTGCTGGAAGAGCGCGTCCCAGGTCGTCCCGCCGTTCACGCTCTTCCAGAGCCCGCCGGTCGCGCTCCCGACGTAGATCGTGGCCGGATCGCCCGGCAGGGCCTCCACGTCGTCCACTCGACCGCCCGTCACCGTCGGGCCGATCTCGCGCAGTCGCTGCTCCGAGAGGAGGCGGGCCGTGAAGCGGGCGCGGGCCGGGCTCGCCTGCGGTCCGGACTGCTGGCCCCGGGCGGCGACCGGGAGGATGGCGAGGACGGCGGCGGTCAGGATCGCGACGTCGTGGCTGGTGCGCATGCGCGGATCTCCTTGCGGCACTCGGAGGGTGGAGAGGCGATGCCGCCGCAAACCTACCGGCGGGGTCCCTCCCCTACAACGCCCCGTGTGCGGCGTCGGCGAGGGCACCCGCCAGCTCCTGGAACTCCTCCTCATCTCGTGCCAGGGCGTCGATGAGCGCGCTGCCGACCACCACGCCATCGGCCACGCGCGCCACCTCGGCGGCCTGATCGGGCCGCGAGACGCCGAAGCCCACGGCCACGGGCAGCTCCACGAGCTCGCGCAGGCGGCGCACCTCGTCCCCCAGGGTCTCGGTGAGCGTCGCGCGAGCGCCGGTGACCCCGGTGCGCGACACGTAGTAGAGGAAGCCGGAGGCCCGCCCGGCGATGCTCCGGATGCGACTCTCGTCCGTCGTGGGAGCCACGAGCCGGATGAGGTCGGGCCCGGCCCCCGCCAGGCGCCGCTCCAGCTCCGGGTCCGAGCCCACCGGGAGGTCGGTCACCAGGACGCCCGCGACACCCGCCGCCGCCGCGCGCGCGCAGAACGTCTCCACCCCCAGGTGGAGGATCGGGTTCAGGTAGCTGAACAGGACGAGGGGCGGGAGATCGGCGCCGCGCGCGGCGGCGAGCTCGAGAGCGGAAACGAGGGTGGCGCCCCGCTCCAGGGCGCGCCAGCTGGCCCGCTGGATGGTGGGACCGTCCGCGAGCGGGTCGCTGAACGGGACGCCCAGCTCGATCGCGTCCGCGCCCGCCTCGGCCAGACGCTCCAGGAGCCGCGGCGTGTCGGCCGGCGCCGGGAAGCCGTGGGTGAGGTAGGGGATGAAGGCCGCGCCGCCCGCCGCGCGCCGGGTTTCGAACGCCGCGGCCAGGCGGCCGGCCCCGGGGCGCCCGGGCGCCGCGCCCCCCCTCGGGACCGACCCGTTCCCCGGTGCGGAGCTCAATCCCGGCCGCCCGCGTCGCCGGGATCGGCCGGCCGTCCGTCGTCGCCGAGGAGCCGTGCCACCTCGACCACATCCTTGTCACCGCGGCCCGAAAGGCAGACGAGGACGTCCCGATCCGCCCAGCGCTCCGACTCCGCCCGCAGACGCGCGAGGGCGTGCGCGCTCTCGAGGGCGGGGATGATCCCCTCCAGTCGGCTCAGGTCGCGAAAAGCGGCCAGAGCCTCGGCATCGGTGGCCGACTCGTAGCGGACCCGGCCCGAGTCCCGCAGCCAGGCGTGCTCGGGGCCGACGCCGGGGTAGTCCAGGCCCGCGGAGACCGAGTGGGCGGGGAGCACCTGTCCCGCCTCGTCCTGGAGAAGATAGCTGAGCGAGCCGTGCAGGACCCCCGGCGAGCCCGCGGCCAGTGAAGCCGCGTGGCGACCCGATTCCAGGCCCTCGCCGGCGGCCTCGACGCCCACGAGCTCGATCCCGTTGTCCTCCAGGAAGGCCGTGAACACCCCGATCGCGTTGGAGCCGCCCCCCACGCAGGCGAACACCGCGGCCGGTCGCACGCCGCGCTCCCCCAGCTGGAGGCGGGCCTCGTCGCCGATCACGCGCTGGAAGTCGCGCACCATGCGGGGATAGGGATCGGGGCCGACGACCGAGCCGATGATGTAGTGGGTGTCGCGGACGTTCTCGACCCAGTCCCGGATGGCCTCGTTGGTGGCATCCTTGAGGGTGCCGCGTCCCGAGTCCACCGGCCGGATCTCGG
The DNA here is from genome assembly GCA_964465015.1 of uncultured Gemmatimonadota bacterium. Classification (GTDB taxonomy): domain Bacteria; phylum Gemmatimonadota; class Gemmatimonadetes; order Palauibacterales; family Palauibacteraceae; genus Humimonas. Next base: position 38,463 of record CAYXHP010000090.1, on the reverse strand, counting down.
CCCCGAGCAGGCGCATGCGCTCGACGTTGAGCGCCTGCCGGCGCATGTCCTCGCGCCCCATGTAGACGACGCAGTCGAAGCCGAACAGCGCGCACACGGTCGCCGTGGCCACGCCATGCTGCCCGGCGCCGGTCTCGGCGATGATGCGCCGCTTCCCCATGCGGCGGGCCACCAGCGCCTGCCCCAGGGTGTTGTTGATCTTGTGGGCGCCCGTGTGATTCAGGTCCTCGCGCTTGAGCCACACGCGTACGCCGCCCAGGTCCTCTCCCAGGCGCTCCGCCGCGTAGACCGGGCTCGGCCTCCCCACGTAGTCGGACAGCAGAGCGCGCAGCTCGTCCCCGAAGGCGGGATCGGAGCTGGCGGCCGCGTAGGCGATCTCCAGCTCCTCCAGGGCGGGGATCAGGGTCTCGGGGACGTACCGTCCCCCGAAACGGCCGAAGCGTCCCCCGGACGGACCGCCGGACGCCGCGGGGCCGGTCACGCGCGTCTCACCGCGCGGGCTCCCTCCCCGTCACGCCACCGCTCTCCCCTGCGGACTCGCGCCAGCCGACGCGCCGCACCTCCGCGACGAAGGCCCGCACGAGCGCCGGGTCCTTCACACCGGGCCGCACCTCCACCCCGCTCGACACGTCCACCGCGTCAGGACGGAGACGGCGCACGGCCTCGGCCACGTTGGCCGGCGACAGGCCCCCTGCCAGGATGAGCGCCGGCCCGGAGGGTACGACGTAGCCAGAGGCGAGTGGCGCCGGGACGCCGCGCTCCCGCGGCGCGCTCCGACCGGACGATGGAAGGGCACCACGCGCCCGGACCGCCTCGAGCCACTCCCACGGGAAGGCGGTCCCGGTCCCTCCGGAGCCGGAGTCCGACCAGCCCTCGACGTGCAGGGCGTCCACGACCCCGGCGTAGCGGTCCACGAGGGACTGCAGCTCGGCCTCGGACCGGGGCCGCAGCGCCTTCCACACGGCCAGGCCGGCCTCCCGCAGCTCCTCGCACGCCTCGGGCGGCTCGGAGCCGTGCAGCTGGACGATGCGCGCCCCCGCCGCGGCGGACGCCGCGCGCACCTGCGCAGGACTCTCATCCACGAACACGGCCACCGGCAGCGGACCGGACCGGCCCTCCGGACCCTCGAGATCCTCGTGGAGCGGGCGGGCACGAAGCGGCGCCACGTGACGGGGACCGCCGGCCAGCACGAAGCCGACGTAGTCGGCCCCGGCCGCAGCGGCGGCCGCGACGTCCTCGCGGCGGCGCAAACCGCAGATCTTGACCCGTGGTGCCCAGCTCATCCAATCGCCTCCCGGCGGACCTCAGGACCCGGACGATCCGGAGGTCGCGCCGGATGCGGCCCGATGACCACGGGGCGTCCGGGGCTGTCCTGTGAGCTCGGCGAGGGCGTCCGCCCCCTGCCGCATGAGCCACGTGCCCACCAGCGCGGCATCGGCCCCGGCGCTACCGAGCTCGGCCACGTCCGCTGGGCCCGCGACGCCGCTCTCGGCCACGGCGATCCGGTCGCTCGGCACCCGGGAGATCAGCTCCCGGGCGCCGTCCAGGTCGATCTCGAGGGTGTCGAGGTTGCGGGCGTTCACCCCGATGACGCGCGCGTCGACCCGCAGAGCGCGCTCGAGCTCCCCGGGCTCGTGGACTTCGACGAGGGGGGTCATGCCGCGGGCCGTCACCTCCGAGAGCAGGTCGCGCAGCCGCGCGTCGTCCAGGATTCTTACGATGAGCAGCACGGCATCGGCGCCGGCGGCGCGCGCCTCGAGGACCTGGATCGGATCGAGAAGGAAGTCCTTCCGGAGAACCGGGAGAGAACAGGCGGCGCGCGCCTGCTCGACGTCCTTCAGCGAGCCACCGAAATGCGGCCCATCGGTGAGGACGGAGACGGCCGCGGCCCCGGCCTCCTCGTAGCTCTTCGCCACCGCCCCCGGGTCGGCCCCGGGGGCGAGCTCCGCCGCCGAAGGTGATCGCCGCTTGAACTCGGCGATCAGCGCCACCGTGCCCGCGCCGGCCCCGGAGCGGAGCCGGCTCTCCAGGTCCCGGGGGGCCGGTGCCGAGTCGGCCCGGTCCTCCAGGTGTTCCCTCCAGCGCCGGAGCGCCGAAGCCTCTTCCGCCTTCGTGGCCACGATTTCATCCAGCAGCAAGCCTGTCTCCCCTCGTCGTATTCGAGGCTCCGGGACCCGTTCTCGCGCACCCGTGCCGATCGCACCGACCCCGGATCCACATCGCATGGAAGCGGTGGCGACGGCCATCCACGCGCAAGGCCCACGCCGTCGTGCAGGCGCTCCCGCCGCCGGGCGGCGCGCGCAAGGTCCGCCGGCAGACCGCTTGCGTTTCGGTGCCTGTTCGGGTACCTTCCCTTCGGCTTCCCTTCGGTATCCGTGCCGACCGCGCGGGCCGGAGGGCGCGAGCGGGCGACCCGAGACCGGCACACGCGGAAGGAACCCATGGCGCTCACGAGGCGGCAGAAGGAGATCCTCGATTTCGTCGAGGCGTTCCTGGACGGCAACGGCTACTCCCCCAGCTTCGAAGAGATCGCCGACCACTTCGGCTACCGGTCGCTGGCCACGGTGCACGAGCACCTGTGCAACCTCCAGGACAAGGGCTACATCCGGAAGAGCTACAACGAGAGCCGTTCCATCGAGCTGGCGCGGCGCACGTCGGCCCCTGGCACGACGGAGCTCCCGCTGCTCGGGCTGGTGGCCGCGGGACAGCCGATCGAGGCGATCGAGGACACGGAGACCCTCGCCGTTCCCGAGGACATGGTCACCGGATCGCGGCGAGAGCATTTCGTGCTGCGGGTCCGGGGCGACTCGATGATCGACGAGCAGATCCGGAGCGGCGACTACGTGATCGTCCAGTCCCGGGAGACGGCCCACGAGGGCGAGATGGTGATCGCGCTCGTGGACGGGGAGAGCGCCACGGTCAAGAAGTTCTACCGCGAGCCCGGCGGCCGCGTCCGCCTCCAACCCGCCAACCCGTCGCTGGAGCCGCTGATGTTCGACGCCGACCGGGTGCGGATCCGCGGCGTCGTCGTCGGCGTGATACGGAAGTACTGAGGGCGCCGTCGCCCGCGCGCCGGGCCGGCCCGGGCTCGGGTCAGGCCGCCCCACCGCCCGTCGAGGCGCGCAGCCGCTCGAGCACGTCCAGCGCCCTGCCCTCGTCCAGCGACTCCCGCGCCGCCTCCAGTCCCTCCGCGATCGACTCGGTCCTGCCTCCGGCCCAGAAGGCCGCGGCGGCGTTGAGGAGCACCGCCGCCCGGGCCGCGCCGCCCACCTCGCCGCGCAGGACTCCACCGGCCACCGCGGCGTTCCGCTCGGGGTCCCCACCCCGGAGCTCTTCGGGCGACAGGTCCCGCCAACCCAGCTGGGCGGGATCCAGCTCGAACGCCTCCAGCCGGCCGCCGTCCAGCCGGAAGCCGCGCGTCGTCCCGACCGGGCTGAGCTCGTCCATCCCGGGCTCGCCGTGTACGACCAGCGCCCGATCGTGGCCCAGCTCGAGGAGCGCCCCCGCGATGAGCTCGACCCGCTCGCGGTCGGCGACTCCCACCACCTGCCGGCGCACCCGGGCCGGGCTCGTGAGCGGCCCCAGCAGGTTCATGATCGTGGTCACTCCGAGTCGGCGGCGCACCGGGGCCACGTGTCGCATGGCCGGGTGGAAGCGGGGCGCGTACATGAAGCAGAAGCCGGCGCCCGCGAACACCTCGGGAAGGGCCTCCGCGGGGAGGTCGATGGCCACGCCGAGCACCTCGAGGACATCGGCGCTACCGCAGCGGGAGGTGAAGGAGCGGTTGCCGTGCTTGGCCACAGGGACGCCGCCCCCGGCCGCGACGAGCGCCGCCACGGTCGAGATGTTGAAGGTCGTGAGGTGGCCGCCCCCGGTACCGCAGGTGTCCACGAGGTCGTCCGACGGCAACACGACCTCCACCATGGCCCTCCGCAGGGCCCGGACGCCGCCGGCCACCTCCGCCGGCGTCTCGCCGCGCTCCCGCAGGGCGAGGAGGAGCCCCGCGGTGTCCTCGGGATCCGCCTTCCCGCTCATGATGCGGCCGAAGATCTCCTCGGCCTCCGAGGCCGTGAGGGGCCCCGCCGCCGCCCTGGCCCGCATCGCGCCCTGCACCCTCGCCCGCACCTCCCCCGGGGTTCCCCGCCCCGGCCTCGAGACTCCCTCCGGAGGCCGATTTCCGGCTCTTTCCGGCCCATTCCGAACGATCCACGCGCCGGCCGGGGGCGCAGCTTGACACCCCCCGACGGCGCCGGGTAGCTTGGCGCCGTGCAGGAACGGGCCCGCACCTGGTTCCGCGCCACCGTCCACTTCGACGGCGCCGCCTTCCACGGCTGGCAGGTCCAGCCCCGGAAGCGTACGGTCCAGGGTACCCTCGAAGGCGCCCTGACCCGGTTGCTGGCGGAGCCGGCCAGCGTCCTGGCCGCGGGCCGCACCGATGCCGGCGTGCACGCCACGGGTCAGGAGATCGCGTTCGCCGCGCCGGCCCGGTGGAGCGCCGGCGAGATGCGGCGTGCCCTGAACGCGGTCGTACCCGACGAAATCTGGGTCGAGGAACTTACCGAGACGTCGCGAGAATTTCATCCCCGCTACGACGCGACCGCCCGCCGATACGAGTACTTCCTGGCCGTGGGGCCGGGATCCGAATCGCCCCTGCGACGCAATCGCACCTGGCGCCCGCCCGCCGAGCCGGACACCGGTCGGCTGGTGGCCGCTTCGGCGGCCCTCCCCGGTCGCCGATCCTTCCGCGCGCTCGCCAAGGCCGGACAGGAGCATCGGGGCACCGTCTGCATCATCGAGCACGCCGGCTGGTCGCGGACGGCGCTGGGCGATCTGCGCTTCGTGGTCGTCGCGAACCGCTTTCTCCATCACATGGTACGATACCTCGTGCACACGCAGGTGGAGATCGCGACGGGCCGACGCGGGCCGGACGAGCTGGAGAGGCTCCTGGAGGAGGACGGGACACTGCGTCCCCCCGCTCCGGCCCCTGCGCAGGGGCTTTATCTCACGGGCGTCCGCTACCGGGACGGCTGGAACCGTGAGGCGGGCGTGCCGGGCCTGACGGCTCCCGGGCCGGGCGGAGCGGCCCCGTGAGCGCCCGGTCCCGAACCCTGGTTCTGCTCGGGATCGCCGGCGTCCTGTTCGCCGCCGGCCTCGGGCTCGGCACGCTCCTGCGGAGCCCGGGCGGGAGCGCCGGCGAGCCGGCGGCGGCCACATCGAGCGCAGCCGCCGGGGGCGCGGCGGTCAGCGAATCGGCCGAAGCCCTGCCGGCTTCGGCCGGCGCCCGGGACGCGGGCGACGACCCCTCGTTCGCTCGCCGCGCCCGGGCCACCGAGCCCGACGACTCGGTGCCGGCCAGCGACCCTCGACATACGGCCACGGTCTCGGCGGCGCGGGCGGTCACCCCCTCGGTCGTGAGCGTGAACGTGGTATCGACCGAGACCACGCAGGCCGGGGGTGCGTTCGGCTCTTTCTTCCCCTTCAGCACGCAGCGTCAGGTGCGCGGTCTCGGCTCGGGGTTCGCGATCGACCGGAACGGCTACATTCTCACGAACACGCACGTGGTCGAGAACGCCAGCCGCATCGTCGTGGCCGACGCCTCGGGACACCGGTACACCGCCAGCCTGGTGGGCTCGGACGCCCTCACGGACGTGGCGCTGCTCAAGATCCCGGCCGGGCGCGTCCCCCCCGCCCCCCTGGGCACCTCCTCGGACCTCATGGTGGGCGAGCCCGCGATCGCGATCGGCAACCCCTTCGGGTTCTATCTCTCGAACACCGAAGCCACGGTCACCACCGGCGTCGTCTCGGGCGTGAACCGCGACTACCGGGGCAGCGGGGACCAGGAGGTCCTGTACGCCGACATGATCCAGACCGACGCGGCCATCAACCCCGGCAACAGCGGTGGTCCCCTGGTGAACGCCGACGGCCGCGTCGTGGGCGTGAACTCCTTCATCCTCTCCAAGTCGGGCGGCTCCGAGGGGCTCGGCTTCGCCATCCCGATCGACCGGGCCCTCAAGATCGCCGATGAGCTGCGCAAGTTCGGTCGCATCCGCAGGGCCTACATCGGGCTGGACGTGGCCACCGTGACCTCGGACAGCCTGGTGGCGCGGACCGTCGTGCGGCGTGTGGCGCCGGGCTCGCCGGCCGCGGAGGCGGGACTCCAGAAGGGCGATGCCCTGCTGACGCTCAACGGCACGCGGATCCGCGGCCCGCTCGACTGGGAGGTGGCCCTCCTGGACGCCGGGGTCGGCTCCACCGCCACGCTGCGCTACGCGCGCGGTGGCGCCACGCACCAGGCGCAGATCCGCGTCGCCGAGCTCCCCTCCGAATCGGCCCACCGGGTCGAGGTGCTCCGCGGCCTGCAGCTGGTCACGGTGACACCGCAGATCGCCGTGGAGCGGCACCTGGACGTGGAGCAGGGTGCGCTCATCGTCGACGTGAGCCGGGATGTCTCGAGCGCCACGGGCATGCAGGAAGGCGACGTGATCGTGGCCATCGACCGGCGGGAGGTGAAGACGGCCGACGACGCGGCCCAGATGTTCAAGACGGCGACCGGGCGCGGCTTCGTCCGGGTGTGGCTCTACCGGGACGGTGAGTCCATGGTCACCGCGTTCGGGCTGCGCTGATGGGCTGGGGCGTGGCGACCGGGCACACGGACCGGGGCGTGGTCCGGGAGACGGCAGCCGGAGGCACGGACCGAGGCGGACCGCGCCGGGACGCGGGGAGGACGCCATGAGCGAGCGGCCGGAGTCCTACCCGCACCCACTGCTGGACCGCTACGCCTCGCCCGAGATGGCCGAGGTGTTCTCGCCGCGTTACCAGGCGCTGCTGTGGCGAGACCTGTGGATCGCGCTGGCCCAGGCCGAGCGGGAGCTCGGCGTCGACGTGCCGGGCGAGGTCATCGCGGCCATGCGCCGGGCGCGAGACATGGTGGACCTCCCGCGCGTGGCCGAGATCGAGGCCGAGCTCCGCCACGACGTCATGGCGCACGTGTACCAGTTCGGCGAGGCGGCCCCGGAGGCGCGCGGCCACATCCACCTTGGCGCCACCAGCGCGTTCGTGGCCGACAACGCCGGCCTCCTCCAGCACCGCGAGGCGCTCGGGATCGTGCGGCGCCGGCTCCTGTCGGCGGTGGCGGCCCTGGCGGACTTCGCTCGCCAGCACGCCGATCTCCCGACCCTGGGCTACACGCACCTCCAGCCGGCCCAGCCCACCACCGTGGGCAAGCGGGCGTGCCTGTGGATCCAGGACCTCGTGGCCGACCTCGTGGCGGTCGAGCGCGCCTCCGGCGACCTGCGGCTGCGCGGCGCCCGGGGCACGACCGGCACCGAGGCGACCTTCCTCCGCCTCCTGGGGGACGGGGCGAAGGTGGACCGCCTCAACGAGCTCCTGGCCGAGCGTTTCGGATTCGACGGCGTGTACGACGTGGTCGGACAGACGTACCCCCGCAAGGTGGACCAGTCGTGCCTGGCGGTCCTGTCGGGCATCGGGGCCAGCACGGCCCGCTTCGGGCACGACATCCGGCTTCTGCAGGCCTTCGGCGAAGTCGAGGAGCCGTTCGGCGAGCACCAGATCGGCTCGTCCGCGATGCCCTACAAGCGGAACCCGATGCGCTCCGAGCGCATCTGCGCCCTGGCCCGCCACCTGTGCGTGCTGGAGCTCGACGCGTCCTGGACGGCCTCGGTGCAGTGGATGGAGCGGACCCTGGACGACTCCGCCAACCGCCGCATCGCGATCCCCGAGGCGTACCTGGCGGCCGACGCGGTTCTCCAGCTGGAGACTAACGTGGGCTCGGGGCTCGTGGTCCACCCGTCCGTGATCCGCCGGAGGTTGGGACGGGAGCTCCCCTTCCTGGTCGTGGAGGAAGTGCTGGTGGCCGGAGTCGAGGCCGGAGGGGACCGCCAGGAGCTGCACGAGCGCATCCGGCGCCACGCGATGGAGGCGCGCCGCCGGCTGGACGAGGGCGCCCCGGACAACGACTTCCTCGATCGCGTCGCGGACGACCCGGCCTTCGGTCTCGACCGCGCGCGTCTCCAGGGCCTGGCCCGACCCGACGGCCTGGTGGGCCGGGCCCCCGCCCAGGTGGACCGCTTCCTGCGAGAGCGTGTGGAACCGCTGCTCGAGGACGCGGGGACCGGGGCGGCCGAGTCCGTCACCCTCAGAGTGTAAGGAGCATCATGGCGGTCGTCCGGCAGACGGAGCTTCCCCTCCCCCTGCTCCACCGGGGCAAGGTCCGGGAGACGTACGAGCTGGACGCGGGCGCAGCGCTAATGGTGGCCAGCGACCGGATCAGCGCCTTCGACTGCGTCCTGCCCCAGCCCATTCCGCGCAAAGGCGCGGTGCTCACCCAGATCTCCCGTCACTGGTTCGACCACACCCGGGACATCGTCCGGAGCCACTGCATCGCCGCCGATCCCGACGCCATCGTGCGCCGCCGCCCGGAGCTGGAGGAGAGCCGGGCGCTGTGGGCGGGCCGGGGCATGCTGGTCGAGCGCGCCGAGCCCTTCCCCGTGGAGTGCGTGGTGCGCGGCTATCTGGCCGGGTCGGGATGGAAGGAGTACCGCGAGCACGGCACGCTGGCGGGACGAACCCTCCCGGAGGGCCTGCAGGAGGCGGACGAGCTCCCGGAGCCGATGTTCACTCCCGCGACCAAGGCGGACGAGGGGCACGACGAGAACATCACCTTCGCCCGCATGCGGGAGATCCTCGGCCTCAACACGGCGGAGATCCTGAAGGAGTTCAGCCTCGCGTTGTACGGCTACGCGCGGCAGGAGGCGCGGCGCCACGGGATCCTGATCGCCGACACGAAGTTCGAGTTCGGAACGAGCCTGGGGAGCGGCGAGATCCTCCTCATCGACGAGGCGCTCACGCCCGACTCCTCGCGCTTCTGGCCGGCCGAGACGTGGGAGCCCGGCCACACGCAGCCCTCGCTGGACAAGCAACCGGTGCGGGACTACCTGGAGGGCCTCGTCCGGGAGGGGCGCTGGGATCGGATGCCCCCCGCGCCCGACCTCCCCGAGGAGGTCGTCCGGGCCACGACCGAGCGCTACCTGGACGCCTACCGCCGGCTCACGGGCCACGAGCTGCCCGACTACGATGAACAGGACGGGAGGATACCATAGACCGCTTCGAGCTGGAGATCCGGGTGATGCCGCGGGGAGGGATCCTCGACCCCGAGGGCGAGACGATCGGCCGCGCGCTGCGCGAGCTGGGGTACGGCGGCGTGGGCGCCGTGCGCTCGGGCCGCCTGATCCGTCTGGAGCTGGAAGCCGAGGACACGGACGCCGCGCGGGACGAGGCCGAGCGCATGTGCGAGGAGCTCCTGGCCAATCCCGTGATCGAGGACTACGCCGTCGAGGTCCGGCCCGTGGTGGAGGCCGCCGGGGAGGGCGCGTGAGATTCGGGATCGTCCGTTTCCCCGGGTCCAATTGCGACGCGGACTGCTTCCGCGCCGTGACCGAAGGGCTGAGCGAGGAGGCCTTCTACCTCTGGCACCGCGAGCGAGACCTGGGAGGGGCCGACGCGATCCTGCTCCCGGGCGGGTTCGCCTACGGGGACTACCTGCGGGCGGGGGCCATCGCGCGCTTCAGCCCGATCATGAAGTCCGTGGAGGCTTTCGCGCGCGCGGGCGGCCCGGTCCTCGGGATCTGCAACGGATTCCAGATCCTGTGCGAGGCGGGGCTACTTCCGGGCGCCCTGGCCCGCAACGCCGGACTTCGGTTCCTCTCCCTGCCCGTGCACATCCGCGTCGAGCGGACGGACACCGACTTCACGGGCGCCTACCGGACCGGGCAGGTCCTCCGCATGCCCCTCTCCCACGGGGAGGGACGCTTCGTCGCCGACGAGGCCACGGTGGAGCGGCTGGAAGCCGAGGGCCGGGTCATCTTCCGCTACGTCGACGCGCGCGGGGAGGCCTCCGGGACCGCCAACCCGAACGGGTCGCTTCGCAACATCGCCGGGATCTGCAGCGAGGGCCGCAACGTGGTCGGGCTCATGCCGCACCCGGACCGCGCGTACGACCCGATCCTGGGCTCGGACGACGGGCTCGGGATGTTCCGCTCCGCGGCCCTGGCGGCCGCGACCGGAGCCACCCGATGACGCCCGCGGCCACCGCCGGTCCGACCATGGGTCCCGCGCTCGCCGCCGACCACGGGCTGAGCCTCGAGGAGTGGGAGCGCATCCTCGACATCCTGGGACGGGAGCCCACCCTGGCGGAGCTCGGGGTGTTCTCGGCCATGTGGTCGGAGCACTGCAGCTACAAGAGCTCGAAGCCCTTCCTGCGCACCCTCCCCACCGAGGGCGCGGCGGTCGTGCAGGGGCCGGGCGAGAATGCCGGGGTCGTGGACGTGGGCGGGGGCTGGGGTCTCGCGTTCAAGATCGAGTCGCACAACCACCCCTCGGCCGTGGAGCCTTACCAGGGCGCCGCCACCGGCTCGGGTGGAATCCTGCGCGACATCTTCACCATGGGGGCCCGGCCCATCGCGCTGTTCGACAGCCTCCGCTTCGGCACCCTGGACTCTCCGCGCTCCCGCTACCTCCTGGATGGCGTGGTGCGCGGCGTGGGGGACTACGGGAACTGCGTCGGCATTCCGACCGTGGGCGGAGAGACCGTGTTCGACCCGGTCTACGAGCGGAACCCGCTCGTCAACGTGATGTGCATGGGCCTGGTACGGCTCGAGCGCCTCACGCGCGCCGGCACCGGCGCTCCGGGGAACGTGGTGATGGCCGTGGGCTCGCGCACCGGCCGGGACGGGATCCACGGTGCCGCCTTCGCCTCCGAAGAGCTGGGCGAGGAGACGGCCGAGAGTCGTCCGCAGGTGCAGGTGGGGGATCCGTTCACCGAGAAGCTCCTCCTCGAGGCCACGTTGGAGCTCATCGAGCGCGGCCTGGTCGTGGGTGTCCAGGACATGGGCGCCGCGGGCCTCACCTCGAGCGCCACCGAGATGGCCGAGCGGGCCGGGGCCGGGATCGAGATCGACACGGCGGACGTCCCGGTCCGGGAGACCGGGATGACGCCGTACGAGATCCTCCTCTCGGAGTCGCAGGAGCGCATGCTGGTCGTGACCGAGCCGGGAGGCGAGGAGGCCGTGCGCGAGGTACTCGAGCGCTGGGAGCTGGGGAGCGCGGTGATCGGACGGGTCACCGACGACGGCCTGTTCCGTGTCCTGGACGCGGGCCGGGTAGTGGCCGAGATTCCGCTCCGGCCGCTGGTCGGCGAGCCTCCGATCGCGACCTACGAGGCCGAGGAGGACCCGGAGGTGCGGGCGCTCCGCGCGCGCGACCTCACCGGCCTCCCGGAGCTCGGGTCGGACGAGGAGGCGCGCCGCGCCCTCCTGGACCTCCTCGACGACCCGTCGGTGGCCTCCAAGCGCTGGATCTGGGAGCAGTACGACACGACGATCGGGACCAGCACGGTGGTGCGCCCGGGCTCGGACGCGGCCGTCCTCCGGCTGGCGGACACGGGCCGAGGCCTCGCCGCCGCCCTGGACGGGAACGGGCGCTACGTCCATCTGGCCCCCCGGCGCGGCGCCGCGATCGCCGTGGCCGAGGCGGCACGCAACGTGGCCTGCTCGGGCGCCCGCCCGCTGGCGGTGACCAACTGCCTCAACTTCGGGAGCCCCAGGCGGCCGGCCGTCTACCACCAGCTCCGCGAGGCCGTGGCCGGGATCGGCCAGGCGTGCCGCGCGCTCGGCACCCCGGTCACGGGCGGCAACGTGTCGCTCTACAACGAGACGCCCGCCGGGCCCATCTACCCCACCCCGATCCTCGGCATGGTGGGCGTGATGGAGGACGTCACCCGGCACGTGCCGTCCGCGTTCCGGGCCTCCGGGGACGCGGTGCTCCTGGTGGGCGTCACGCTGGAGGAGCTGGGCGGATCCGAGTACCTGCGGGTGCGACACGGGTTGGTGGCCGGCGAGCCGCCGGCGCTGGACCTCGAGGAAGCTCGCCGCCTGGTCGATTTCCTGGTGGAAGCCGCCGAACGCGGCCTGCCGCGCTCGGCCCACGACGTCTCGGAGGGAGGCCTGGCCGTCGCCCTCGCGGAGGCCGCGATCCTGGCCGAGGGAGGTCCCTTCGGGGCGGACGTGGAGATCACCGCCGGGGGTGTGTCGGCCGCCGCGCTCCTGTTCGGGGAGAGCCAGTCGCGCGTGGTCCTGTCGGCGAGAGGAGAGGAGGATGCCGGGGCGCTGCTCGAGCTGGCGGAGGGCCACGGCCTGCCCGCGCGGAGGATCGGACGGGTCGGACCTCGCGGCGGCACGCTCCGGATCGCGGCCGCCGGGCGCATGATCGAGCTCGACTCGCTAGAGGCCGCTTCGGTGTACGACCGGGCGCTGCCTCGCCGCATGGCCCACGAGGCGGGGCTCACGGCGTGAGGCGCGCGAGACCCTACCCAGAGGCCCGAGGTCCAGCTTGAGACCCCTACCCGTACGGATCGCCGATCGAGACGACGACAAGCCCCACGACGAGTGCGGCGTCTGCGCCGTGAGCGGCTCGCCCGACGCGGCGGCACTCACCTTCCTCGGTCTCTACGCCCTGCAGCACAGGGGACAGGAGTCGGCCGGGATCGTGGCCATCGACGCTGACGGCATCGCCCGGTCCCACCGCGGCATGGGGCTGGTGAGCGACGTGTTCGATGACTCGGCGATGCGGAAGCTCACCGGCGCCACGGCCCTCGGGCACGTCCGCTACTCCACCGCCGGGAGCTCCGACCTGCGGAACGCCCAGCCGGTGCTGGTGGACTATCGGCGCGGCCCGCTCGCCCTGGCGCACAACGGCAACCTCACCAACCAGCACGAGCTCCGTGACCGCCTCACGGCCGAGGGTGCCATCTTCCAGACCGACAGCGACTCGGAGGTGGTCATCCACCTCATCGCGCGCTCCCGACGCGATTCGGAGAGCGCCCAGGTGGACGATGCGCTCTCGCAGATCCAGGGCGCCTTCTCGCTCGCGCTCAGCGTGGGCGACACGCTGTACGCGGCCCGCGATCCGAGGGGGTTCCGGCCGCTGGTCCTCGGCCGGGTCGGCGAAGCCGCCGTCGTGGCCTCCGAGACCTGCGCGCTCGACATCATGGGGGCGGACTACGTGCGGGACCTCGACCCGGGCGAGGTGCTCCGCATACGGCACGGGCGGGTGGAGAGCATGCGTCCGCTGCCGCCGGCCGAGCCGGCCCCGTGCCTGTTCGAGCTGGTCTACTTCGCCCGCCCGGACTCGCGGATCTGGGGATGTAGCGTGGACCGGGCCCGCCGGGCGTTCGGCCGGCAGCTGGCGCGCGAGCACCCGGTGGAGGCCGACTGCGTGTTCGCGGTGCCCGATTCCTCCAACTCCGCCGCTCTCGGCTACGCGGAGGAGTCCGGAACACCCTTCGAGCTGGCCCTCATCCGGAACCACTACGTCGGGCGCACCTTCATCCACCCCACCCAGTCGGGCCGGGACTTCAAGGTGCGGATCAAGTACAACCCGGTGCGGGAGCTCATCGCGGACCGCCGCATCGTGGTGGTGGACGATTCGCTGGTGCGTGGCACCACGAGCCGCGGCCTCGTCGCCCTCCTCCGCGAGGCCGGGGCGCGCGAGATCCACTTCCGCGTCGCCTCGCCTCCCATCCGCTATCCCTGCTACTACGGCATCGACATGCCGACCCGGGACGAGCTGATCGGGGCGAGGAAATCGGTGGAGGAGATCGGCGAGCACCTGGGCGTCGACTCGCTGGGCTACCTGTCGCTGGAGGGTATGCGCGCGGCGGTAGAGGACCACGGCCCCTTCTGCGAGGCCTGCTGGACCGGCGACTACAAGGCGCCCCTGCTCGACCGCGAGGCGGGCTACGAGATGGAGAGCTGTGCGTGCTGAGCTAGGCCCACACGATGCGCTTCCGGGGGGCGCACCGGTGGCCCGACCGGCGTCACGGCTCGACGCCGCGCTCGCGGCCGGCCTCCTGCTGGGCGGCCTGGGGGGGGCCGCGATCCCCTCGACAGTCCCCACCTTCCCGTCGCGGGGCGCCACGGCCCCGACCTGCGCGCTGATCCTCTCGACCAACGACACGCACGGCCACCTCCTGCCCGCGAAGCCGTCCTGGGCCCACGGCCGCGAGGTGGGCGGCGCCGCGGCCCTGGCCGGCTGGCTCGGGCGTGAGCGCCGGGGCTCCGCGTGTCCGGCGTTCCTGTTCAGCGCCGGAGACCTCATGCAGGGCACGGCGATCTCGAACCTCCTCGCCGGCCGACCCGTCATCGAGGTCTTCGACGCGATGGGTTACGACGCCGCCGCGGTCGGGAACCACGAGTTCGATTGGGGTCTCGACACCCTTTGGGCGCGCATGGCCGAGGCCCGCTTCCCGTTCCTGGCGGCCAACGTCTACCTGAAGGGCAGCGGCCGCCACCCGGAGTGGGTCCGGCCCTGGACGATCATCGACCGGGGCGGGGTGCGGGTCGGCGTGGTGGGCGTGACGACGCGGTCCACGCCCTGGACCACCCGGCCGTCCGTGGTCGCGGACCTCGAGTTCCGGAATCTGGCGGAGGCCATCGACCGCTCCGTGCCCGAGGTCCGGGCCCGGGGCGCGGACTTCGTGGTCGTGCTGCTCCACGCCGGGGGCTTCTGCTCGCGCGGCGAGCGGGAGTGCCGGGGGGAGGCGATCGACGCGCTCCGCGCCACCCGGTCGCGCTGGGACTACGCCATCACGGGTCACACCCACAGCCTCATCCGGACGCGGATCCGCGGCCGGCCCGTCGTGCAGTCGTGGTCGAACGGCCTCGCGTTCGGCGAAGAGCGCCTGACGCGGGTGGGTCGCGACTCCGTGTCCGCTCAGCTCCCGGCGGTGCGGACACCCTGGACCGACGGCGCCGAGCCCGACGCCCGGGTGGCCGCCCTGGTGGACCGCAGCCGGACGGAGGTGGAGGCGCGGGCCTCGGCGCCCGTGGCCCGGCTGGCCGCTCCCCTCCGCAGGGCCGGGCGCGGCGTCGAGTACGGCCTCGGCGACCTCGTCGCGGACGCCCAGCGCGCCGCGACCGGGACCCAGGTGGCGATCATGAACAGCGGCGGGATCCGGGCCTCGCTGCCGGCCGGGCCGGTCAGCTACGGCGATCTCCTCGAGGTCCAGCCGTTCGGAAACACGCTGGTCCGACTCGAGGTCACGGGCGCCTCGCTCCGCCGGGCGCTGGATCAGGCCCTGGAGGCGGACGGGCCGCACGCCCACCTGAGCGGGCTCCGCGCGTGCTACGATCCGGCCGTGGGCGCCAGCGGGCGGGTCCTGGGCCTCGTCCTGGAGGACGGCACGCCCGTGGCGCCCCGGGCGACCTACACACTCACGGTGAACGACTTCATGGCCGACGGGGGAGCCGGCTTCTCGTCGCTGGCGAGCCCCATCGAGTCCACCCCGACGGGCATCACGGACCTGGAGGCCCTGGTCTCCTACCTGCGGGGGCGCCCGCAGCCGGTGACGGCCCCGGCTCCCGACCGGTGGGTGAGGGCCGTCGGGCCGCCGGGGCGCGCGGCGGCCAGGGAGGACCCCGGTGGGGCGGGTGGGGCCGATCCCTGCGCGGCCGTGGCGGCGGAGGCCGGACCGTGAGCTCCCCTCCCGCGGGCGTCCCGCCGGTCGGCTCCCGGCGCGCGAATCCCGGGGAGACGGAGAGCGCGGCGCCCGCGGCCGCGCGTCCGGGACGCGAGCCGGCCGTGCGCGCGGTGATCGAGGAGCTCCCCAAGACCGATCTCCACGTGCACCTGGACGGCTCGCTCCGGCCCTCGACGATCCTCGAGCTCGCCCGGGAGCACGGCGTGGACCTCCCGACCGAGGGACTCGAAGGGCTGGTCGACTACCTCCACGTCCGCGACGCGCGCAACCTGGAGGACTACCTGGCCCGCTTCGAGCTCACGCTGTCGGTCATGCAGCACGCCGACGCGCTCGAGCGCATCGCCTTCGAGCTGTGCGAGGACGCGGCGGCCGAGAACGTACGCTACATGGAGATCCGCTACTCGCCCATCCTCACGACGCAGGGCGGACTCCCCCTGCCCGAGACGGTCGAGGCGCCACTCCGCGGCATGGCCCGCGCCCGCGAGGCCTTCGGGATCGAGTCGCGTCTCATCCTGTGCGGGATCCGCAACATGGATCCGGACGTCTCCCGCGACCTGGCCGACCTCACGGTGGCCTACAAGGACCGCGGCGTGGTGGGCTTCGACCTGGCCGGCGCCGAGTACAACTATCCGGCCAAGAAGCACCGGAACGCCTTCTACACGGTGCTCAACGCCAACTGCAACGCCACGATCCACGCCGGGGAGGCCTACGGACCCGAGTCCATCCACCAGGCGCTCCACTACTGCGGCGCCCACCGCATCGGACACGGCACCCGGCTCTACGAGGACCCCGATCTCCTGCAGTACGTGGCCGACCACCGCGTCCCGCTCGAGATCTGCCTCACGAGCAACGTGCAGACGCGGGCGGTGGAGAGCTTCGAGACCCACCCCCTGCGGCTCTACTTCGACCGCGGCGTGGTGGTGAGCCTGCACACGGACAACCGGCTCATGAGCGGGACGACCGTGACCGAGGAGTACGTCCGGGCCTGGGGCCACCAGGGATTCACGCTCGAGGAGATCGGCCACATGGTGCTGGACGGCTTCCGGAGCGCCTTCCTGCACCGGGACGAGAAGCTGGCCCTGATCGCGGAGGTGGGACCGCGCGTGGCGAGCCTGGTCGGAGTGCCGGAGGACCGTTACCGGCCGTGGCTGGCGTGAGGCGCGGCCCATCGGCTCGCGGCGACACCACGCGACCGGACGCCACCGTCTACGCTCGTAGACGATCCGGGGAAGCGGAGCGGTAGGGCGACCGGGCCGACGCCCGGCTCCTCAGCTCGCCGCGACGCCCTCCCGCGCCAGGTGCTCGCAGGCCATGTCCACGTACTCCGCCGTCCCGATGAACAGCGGCGTGCGCTGGTGGAGCTCCTCGGGCTGGATGTCCAGGATCCGCTTCTCGCCGTTCGTGGCCCGTCCTCCCGCCTGCTCGCACACGAACGCCAGCGGGTCGGCCTCGTACAGGAGGCGGAGCTTGCCCGAGGGATGCTTCCGGTCGGCCGGATACATGAACAGTCCGCCGTACAGGAGCGTCCGGTGGAAGTCGGCCACCAGGGAGCCCACGTAGCGGAGCTTGAACCCGTCGCCGTCGTCCCCGCCCGCGTCCCCGCGCAGCCGCCGCACCAGGCTCCGCTGTGCCTCGCTCCAGCGACCGAAGTAGCCCTCGTTGATGGCGTATACCTTCTGGCCCGGATCGGGGAAGGTGATGTTGTGGTGCGAGAGCAGGAATTCGCCGATGGAGGGGTCCAGGGTGAAGCCGTGCACGCCCCGCCCCGTAGTGTAGACCAGGATCGTCGAGGAGCCGTACAGGAAGTAGCCCGAGGCCACCTGCCGGAAGCCCGGCTGCAGCACGTCCTCGAGCGTGCCGTTCCGGGACACGGCCGGATCGCTCACCCGCCGGTGCACCGAGAAGATCGTCCCGATGGAGATGTTCGCCTCGATGTTCGAGCTCCCGTCCAGGGGATCGAACAGGAGTACGTAGTCGCCCACCGGAAAGCGGTCGGGGATCGGGATGATCTCCTCCGACTCCTCCGAGCCCATCACGCACAGGTGGCCGCCGTGATCCATCGCGGCCACGATCACGTCGTGCGCGTACTCGTCGAGCTTCTTCACCTGCTCGCCATGGACGTTCTCCCGGTCCGTCTCGCCCAGGATGTCCACCAGGCCCGCCTGGTTCACGGCCCGGTTGATGAGCTTGGCCGCCAGCGTGAGGTCCTGGAGCGTGTTGGAGAACGCACCGGTGGCGTCCGGAAACCTGCGCTCCTCCTCGAGGATGAAGCGGTTCAGGGTGACGACGGATCTCTCCATCGGGTCGCTCCCGGGTAGGATCGGATTCGGTTTCGAGGTCGTGGCGCTCACGGCCCCTGCGAGGCTCGTGCCGCCGAACGCCGGCGCCGCGACGCGTCCCCGGCTTCGGGGGCCGTCCGGGCCGTCCGCCACGGCTCCCCGGCGACGCGCCAGGAGCCGTCCGGGCGGATGCTCACGCACAGCGTGCCCCGTCGGTCGGAGCGCCAGATGCGGGCCCCCGCTCGCCGCAACCGCGCCAGCGCTTCGGCGTGGGGATGACCGTACCGGTTCCCCACCCCGCTGGACACGAAGGCGAGGCGAGGCTCCACGGCCGCCAACCACGGAGCGCTGGACGAGCCACGGCTGCCGTGGTGTCCGACCTTGAGCAGCATAGCCCGCAGCGAGTCCGCCGGCCAGCGATCCAGGAGCCACCGCTCCTCGTCCTCCGAGGCATCGCCCGGATTCAGGTAGGTGAAGCCTCCGATCCGGACGCGCACCGTGACGCTCGCCTCGTTGGCCTCCACGGCGGCGCCCGGCTCGACCGTGCCCTCCCGGCTCCGCTCGGCTCCGAGGTCGGGACCGAGGACCATGAGGCTCGCCTCGTCGATCCGGAGCCGCTCGCCCGGGCGGGCCGGAAGCCACCGCACTCCCTCCTCGGAGAGCTCGCCCAGGAAGTCGTCGTAGGCCGGCGTCGGCATCGGGTTGCCAGCATCCAGGACGCGGCCGACCCGGAAGGCGCCCAGGAGCGCCCCCGCGCCGCCCAGGTGGTCCATGTGGGGATGCGAAAGAACGAACAGGGCGATCGAGCGGGCGCCGCGCCGGCGCAGGAACGGAATCACGATACGGCGCCCCGCGTCGAAGGATCCCGAGCGCGGGCCGGCGTCGAACACGATCCAGTGACCCGCCCGCGTCCTGAGGACCGCCGCGTCCCCCTGCCCCACGTCCAGCGAGCACAGGAGCGCGTCGCGTCCGGCCCGGAGCGAGTACAGGCCCGGCTGCGCCAGGGCCAGCGCCGCCCCGCCCGCCAGGAGGGGCCACCACGCCCGTCCCCGCGCCCCACGGGCCGCCCGCACGGCCGCGAGGAGCACGAGCCCGGCGCTCAACCACGCGAGCGGTCCGGGCGGCGCCACCTCCGCGTGGCCGAACGGCAAGGCCGCGAACACGCGCACCACCCGCTCCAGGAGCCGGAGGGCCCCCGTGGCGGCCGCAGCCGCCAGGCCGCCGCCCAGCGCCGCGGGGAGGAGGAGCGCCCCGGCCAGACCGGCCAGCGCCAGCGTGACGATGGGCACTCCGAACAGGTTGGTCACCACGGCGATGGGCGCGGCCCGCCCGAAGTGAGCCGCGGCGAGCGGGGCGGTGAGCGCGAACGCCCCGGTGCCCGCCGCCAGCGGAAGGGCGAGGCGCCGGCCCCGGCGAGCGACCCGAGCCCACCACCCGCCGGCGCGGGACGCCGCCTCGAACGCCCGCCGTCCGAGTGCCGCGCCGAGCCCCAGGCCCGCGAACCCGGCGAAAGAGAGTTGAAAGCCCACGTCCAGGGGCACGAGCGGATCGAGGAGCACCGTGAGCGCGGCGGCGAGACCGAGAAGCTCGCCCAGCCGCACGGGGCTCCCCCGCGTGCGGGCCAGCGCCCACCCCGCCACGAGGACGGCCGCCCGCAGGGCCGCCGCCGGAAAGCCCAGGAGGGCCACATAGCCGGCCGCCAGCGCCGCCGCCACGGCATGGCGACGCCGGCCGAGTCCGAGGAGCCCGAAGAGCCCGGCCGCTCCCGCCGCCAGGATACCCACGTGCAGCCCCGAGATGGCCAGCAGATGGGCCAGGCCGGCCTCCGCGAAACGGCGTCCGAGCCGCGGGTCGAGCCCGCTCCGGTCGGCGAGCACCAGCGCGCGCGCCAGCGGCGCAGCGTCGGGCGGAAGCCGCCGGTCCAGGCGCCGCGCCGCCGCGGCCCGGAGCCATGGGGCCGCGGCCCGGAGACGCGCGGCCCACCCGGGGTGGCCGTGCGGGTGCGAGGTCCGCGCCGGCCGCGCGGTCGACACCAGGAGGAGGCCGGCCCGGTCGGGCCGCCGCGGCCACGGCGCCGCCGGGCCCAGCGACCACCAGTGTCCACGCACGCGTACCCGGTCCCCCGCCGACAGGTCGCCTCCGCCCCGCAGGCTCGCGGGCGCCAGGCTGATCCGGAGACGAGACAGGCGGCACCGTCCCCGCCGGCCGGCCAGGGTGACGCCGAGGAGCTCGGCCCGGAGGGGTCGCCGACCCCGCCAAGCGCCGGGGCCCGGCGCCGCCGGAATGGGCGCGTCGGCCAGCCGTCCGTCGGCGGTCAGCGTATCGCCGGAGACCAGCGCCACGGCGCACGAGCGCCGGGCGACCCGCGCGGCGCGGCCCCCGAGCCCCAGTCCCACCAGGAAGCAGGCTGGCAGGAGAAGGGGGAGTAGGGCGGCCGGACGCGGAGCCCGAAGGCGTGCGGCCACGGCCAGGAATCCCGCCAGGACGAAGGTGAGGAAGATCGGCGGCGACACGGAACCGGGCAGGGCCAGCCCGGCGACATCCCCCGCCAGAAGCGCCAGGGAGGTGAGGAGGAGGGGACCGGGCCGCGCCGGACGCACGCCGCCTCCGGGCCGGGGCGTTACGTCCCTCTCTAGTCCTCTCGCTCGAAGAGCTTCCGGGCCTTCTCCATCTGCCGGCGGTTGCGGAGATCGCCCCGCAGGCCCGCGAGGAGGACCGCCACCATGCCCAGCAGGACGGCGCCGAACACGACCACGGGGAGGGAGATCGAGCGCAGCGTCACCAGTCCGAGCTCGACGCGCACGCGCTCTCCGCCGTTGGCGATCGCGAAGGCCGTGGCCAGCGCCGCGGCGACGATCAGGTTCAGGACCCGCACCCAGTTCTTCACCGGCTCCCTCTCCTCATGCCACCCTCTCCCCCGTGAAGGTGGCGCCCGTGGTCCCCAGCAGCCGGACCTCCAGGTACGAGCCGGCCTCCTCGGCCGAGCCCGGGAACGCCACCACCCTGTTGCTCTCCGTGCGACCGAGGATGTCGCCCTCCGAGCGAGCCTCGCCCTCGACCAGCACCTCCACGACCCGCCCCACCTCCGCCTCCGCGACCTCGCGCTGGATGGTCCGGTGGAGCTCGATCAGGCGCTCGAGCCGCGCCTGGGTGACGTCGTCCCGGACGAAGTCCTCCTCCGGGAAGCGCGTGGCGGGGGTCCCCTCTCGGGGCGAGAACCGGTACAGATACGCGTCCTCGAAGCGCACCCGCCGCATCACCTCCAGCGTGGCCTCGAAGTCACCGGGCCCCTCCCCCGGGAATCCGACGATCACGTCCGTGCTCAGGGCCAGTCCAGGAACCCGCTGGCGCGCGAGCCGCGCCCGCTCCAGGAACTCCTCCGCCGTGTACCGCCGCACCATGCGCTTGAGCACGCGGTCGGATCCCGACTGGAGCGGCAGGTGGAGCTGCCGGCAGACGGCCGGCTCCTCCGCCATCACGTCCAGGAGCTCGTCGCTCACGTCGTTGGGATGGGGCGACGTGAACCGGACCCGCCGCAGTCCCGGCACGCGCGCCACCTCGCGCAGCAGCCACGCGAAGTTCCGGTCGCCGTGCCGGTACGAGTTCACCGTCTGGCCCAGGAGCGTCACCTCCGTGTAACCCTCGGCCACCGCGGCGCGCACCTCGGCCAGGATCTCGGCGGGCTCCCGGTTCTTCTCGCCGCCCCGCACGTACGGGACGATGCAGAACGTGCACCGGTGGTCGCACCCGCGCTGCACGGTGACCCAGGCCGTCACTCCCTCGCCCCGCACGACCCGCACGTCTCGGTAGTTTTCGTCCGGGTCGAGCTCCAGGAGCGACTGGCCGCGCTCGAGGGCGCCCGTCCGGATCCCGTCGATGCGTCGACCCAGCTCACGGTAGCCGTCCGGGCCGGCCACGAGGTCCACGCCGTCCACCCGGTCCATTAGCCCGGCGCCGATGCGCTGCGCCATGCAGCCGGTGACGCCCAGGACGAGCTCCGGCCGGGCGTGGCGATAGCGCTGCAGCTGCCCGATGCGGCCGCGCACCCGCCGCTCGGCATGCTCGCGGATGGCGCACGTGTTCACGAGGATGACGTCGGCTCGCTCCGGGGCCGCGACGCGAACGTAGCCCCGCTCGGCGAGGAGGCCCGCGACGAGCTCCGTGTCGTTGACGTTCATCTGGCAGCCGTAGGTCTCGATGTAGACCCGGCCGCCCGCCGGCCGAACGGGCGCGGCCGCCCGAGCGATCGAGGCCTCGCGCGCCCCTGCTCCACGCCCGGGACCCGCACCCCGGGCACCCGCGTCCCCGCTTCGCCGCAGCGTCACGAGCCGCGTCACGGTCGTGCGCCCCGACCGAGCATCCCGGCTCGCCTCAACCGACCCTCAAGCGACGACCGGCCCCGGATCCACCCGACGCACGAGGGTGGATCCGGGAGAAGACTCGGGCTTCCCGGCTCACGGCAGGAGACCGGGCGTGGGAATCTGACGCAGCGTGAACGTGAGGCTGAACCGCCGGAAGCTCTCGGCCGTTCCCGTCGTGCCGGCGCTCCCCCGCTTCCCCACTTCGAAGCCCAGGTCCAGCCGGCCCCGGTCGTTGGCGAACTGGGTGCCGACGCCGAACGAGAGCGACTTCTCGTCCAGCGGCCGGAATCCCACCTGCCAGAAGGGGAGCTGGTCGTAGTGGACCCCGGCCCGAAGCGCGAGCGGGAAGGCCCCGATCCGCCCGCCCGTGAACTCGAGGCCCGCGCCGCCCCAGTGGACATCGCGGGCCCGGCGGCCCGCGACCGAGCCCCTGGCGCTCGACCATCCGGTCCACCCGCCACCGGCGTTCACCAGGAGGTCCCGGAACGGCCGGACGCTGGCCCCCACGGCATACGAATCGGGCATGTCGTACCGGGTCGCGGTGCCGGCGGCGCCGCTGTCCGGTTGCACGTTGACCGCACGGCCCCAGGCGTACATCCCGCTCAGCCGGAAGCGGTCCCCGAGCTGGACCCCCACACCTGCGCGGAAGCGCGATCCGTGGTAGTGCCACGTGGCCGCGTCGCTCACGGACGTGGGGGCCACCTGGCTGCTGTCGAGGGTCTGGAACTGCCGATCGAAGGTCTCCCTCACGCTCCCGAGCAGACGGTCGTACCCGAACCCCAACGACAGCGGCCCGATGCGCCGCGCCAGCCCCAGGTTCACCGAGCTGAGGCCCCCGTTGTGCTCCCTCCGGTCCACGTACGGGAACTTGCCGGTCGTCGCCGCGAGCGTGTCCCGGAAGCTCAGGGACCAGTCCTGATCGAGCACCTGGCTCACCCCGACGCCGAACGCGAAGCCCTTGATCGGAATCGCGAGACCGAGCACCGGGAACGTGCTCCGGCCCAGGTGCGTAGGCGCCAGTCCGTGACCACTCAGGGTCACGCTCTGGGGCGCGGTGGTGGCGCTGAGGACCGGCACGTCGAACTCGATGAGGTCGGCGGGATTCCCCAGCGAGTAGCTTCCGCCCAGCAGACCCACCCCGACGCCGCCGAGCGCCGCCGCCCGCGCGTCCAGGGGCGGCGTCGGATAGCCCAGGCCCAGCGCGGTGGTCGGCACCGCCTGTCCCCAGGCCGGAGCCGCCACTCCCACCAGGAGGAGGAAGAGAAGCCAGGACACGCGGGCGCCGTGGTCTCGCATCGTCCTCACGGTGCGGTGAAAGGCACGGGGGGAGTGATGAACAGCCGGAGCTCCGGCTGGCTCTTCAGGGCCGCCTCCCCGGAGCCGAAGGACCAGTACCCCAGGGCCTGACCGTCCGGAAGCAGGCGCAGACCCATGCGCAGCGGCGCCGGCGTGGAGTCGGCCGGCGTCGAGGCCCAGGCCCGCAGGACGCGGGTCACGTCCAGCACCAGGGACGTGCCCCGGGCCAGCGAGTCCGGGTAGATCACGAACGCGGATGCGGTCGAGAGGCTGACGATCGGCGTCTTGGGCCCGTCCTTCAGGAAGTCGGCGCCGAGGCCGGTGAGCCCGGCCGTCACCGCCCGGTCGAGCGCGAACGGCGCCGCCGGTGCCGGCAGCGGGTGCAACACCAGCTCCGCCCGACTGATCTGGGCTCCGCGCAGCCCGTAGCCACCCGCGCTGTCGGGCGGAACGAACTCGAAGTAGCCGCGGCTGCTCGGCACACCGCCCAGGCGCATCTCGGAGGCCTGGAGAGCCGGCTGCGGCGGATCGTAGATGAACGACGTCGTCGTGGCCTGCAGGTACTGGTACTCCGTCATGGTGGTGTCCTTCGACACCGCCCGGAAGTGGGTGGCCAGGACGAACCGGATGAACCGCACCCGCGTGCCGGGCGTCGACGGGACCACGACGATACCGTCGCCGCCGCCCGTCTTGCGCCAGGCCTGGAGGAGCGAGTCGGCCGGCAGCTTGCTCTTCCCGGCGATCGTGTCGTTCACGATCGTGTCGGTCCCCGGCGGCTTCATCTGGAGGACGGCGAGCAGCGGCCCCAGGTCTCCCCCCGGCGTGCCCCACGCTCGTCCGTCGGAGGCCTGCTGCCAGGTGGCCTGGAGCGAATCGAACGGAGCCGACAGAGCATACGCGCGGAACGTCGCTCCGCCGGCCGGCACCTGTAGCCCCGTGGTGTCGTACACGAGCCGGAGCTGGGCGTCCTGGAAGGAGTCGGCCACGAAGTTCATCGAGTCGAGTAGCAAGGAGTCGGGGATCGAGCCGAATCGCATCAGCGGCCGCGACTCCAGCGAGTCGGTCTTGGCCCCCACCAGGAAGGGCACCGTCCCCGGGACATCGAATCCGCTGAAGGTCGTGTCGTGCCACATGGCCATGGAGTCCGCGCGCAGCGTGATCTCCACGGTCGGAGAACCCTGACCCGGCGCGCCGCTCTCGTCGGGCGACGTGATCGAGCGCTCGGTGCAGGCGGCCGCCAGCAACGGCAGGAGGGCGATGGCCAGGGCGCGAGCACGACCGGGACGCGATCGCGTCCTCACGCCTCCACCACGCCGCCCAGAGCGCCAGGCCCGAACGGCGCCGGCAGGAGCTCCCCCAGGGTCCACACCTCCACGTCCCCCTCCTCGCCTTCGGCCGCCACGCTCACCACCTCCAACTCGAGCCCGAACTCCGCCAGCGCCTGCCGGCACGCTCCGCACGGCGACACCGGCCGCGTCCCGCTCGCGCACAGGGCCAGCCTCCGGAAGCGCCGCGCCCCGGCCAGCACCGCCGCGCCGAGGGCGCCGCGCTCGGCGCACGCCGTGACCGGAAAGGCCACACTTTCGACGTTGCAGCCCGCGAACCGCCGGCCATCGTCGGCCTCGAGCGCCGCGCCGACGCGGAAGCCCGAGTAGGGAGCGTGGGCGGCCGTCATGGCCGCGCGCGCCATCCCCACGAGCTCGTCGACGCTCCCCCCGCTCACAGTCCCGGGTCCAGGTAGACCCGGGGCAGCCTGCCTCCGAGACCCGTGAGGATCTCGTAGTCCATCGTCCCGCACGTGCGCGCCAGCTCCGACAGGGTGATCGTCTCCTCTCCGTCCGATCCGAGCAGGGTGGCCCGGTCCCCCGGAGCGACGTCCGCTCCGTCCACGATCTCCACGACGGTCATATCCATACACACCGCGCCCCTGATCGGTGCCTTGCCGCCTCCGACCAGGGCGGATCCGCGGTTGGACAGACAGGTGCGGATCCCGTCCCCGTACCCGATACCCAGCGTCGCGAGCCGTGCCGGACGATCCGGCCGCCACGTGGCCCCGTAACTCACCGGATGACCCGCCGGCAGATGCCGCACGTCGAGGATCCTCGCCCGGACCGACGCCACCGGCTCCGACCCTCCGATCCCACCTCCGTACAGGTAGATCCCCGGACGTGCCCGCTCGATCCCGCTCGCGTCCCCTTCCACCAGCGCGGCGCTGTTGGCCACGTGCGTGCTCCCCGGGTCCACTCCGGCCGATCGGACGTGCACCAGCGCCTCCTGGTAGAGCCGAAGCTGCTCGGCGGTCGCAGCGCGGTCCTCCTCGGCCGAGTGGAAGTGGGTGAACGTGCTGGCGAGGCGTACCGGCAGGCGGCCCAGGAGGTCCGCCAGCTCCGGCGACCAGCGGCCCGCCTCGGCGGCGGCCAGTCCGAGCCGTCCCATTCCCGTGTCGATCTCGAGGTGCACGGGGAGCTCGTGCCCCTCCCCGCCGGCCGGCGCCGCCGCCCCGAAATCGCGCAGGGCATCCAGGGAGGAGATGGTGGGCTCGAGGTCCAGCTCCCACAGCGCCGCGGCATCCAATGGCGGACAGGCCGAGAACACGATCATCCGTTGCCCGAGTCCCGCCGACCGGAGCTCGGCCCCCTCATCCACCGTGGCGATTCCGAACGCCCATGGGCCGAGAGCCGCGAGCGTCCGCGCCACCGGGACGGCCCCGAGACCGTAGCCGTTGGCCTTCACCATCGGGATGAGGCGGGACGCCCCTCCGGCTCGTTCCGCGAGCCGCAGGAAATTCCGCCGGAGCGCTGCCAGGTCGACTTCGACCCAGGCCCGGCGCGTAGGGTCGTTCGGTGGCCTGTCCAAGGTCGGCCCATCATACCGGGCGCCTCCGGGACGATCAACCGGCCCCGGGCCCGGTGGCGGACGCCGTGCGCCGGGGGTGTCGCGGCGGGTGGCCGGGCCGACATATTGGGCGCCATGCGACACCCGACCCGCGCCCGTTCGATCATCGCCCTGGCCGCGGCCGCGGTCGCGCTGGTTGCCGTGGCCTGCCACCCGGCGACCTCGCCCCGGGCCGACTACGCGGCCCTCCGTGACAGCCTGAACGCCCTGGCCGGCGCGGCCCCGGGCCAGCTCGGAGTGGCGCTCATCGACCTCGCCTCCGACTCGTCCGTGGAGGTCTCGGCCGACCTCTCCATGCACGCGGCGAGCACCATGAAGGTCCCGGTCCTCCTCGAGCTCTTCCGCCAGGCCTCGGCCGGTCGCTTCGACCTGGACGACTCGGTGGTGGTTCGGAACCGCTTCACGAGCATCGCGGACTCGAGCCAGTTCTCGCTCACGCCCGACGAGGACAGCGAGAAGGCGCTCTACGACCTGGTGGGCCGCCGGACCACGCTCCGCGACCTGGCGCGCCGCATGATCGACCGCTCCTCGAACCTGGCCACCGACAACCTGATCGACCTCGTGGGGGCCGACAGCGTGCAGCGCCTCATGCGGGGGCTCGGCACGACCGGCATGGTGGTGCTGCGCGGGGTCGAGGACATCCCCGCCTACGACCGGGGCATGAACAACACCACCACCGCCCATGCCCTGGCCGGCGTGCTCGCGGCCCTGGCCCGCTGCGAGCGGGGCGAGGTCGCCGACGCGCTTCGGCCCCTGGACCCCGACGCCTGTCACGCCATGACCGACATCCTGGCCGGGCAGGAGTTCAACCTCCGCATCCCGGCGGCGCTGCCGCCCGGCACGCGGGTGGCGCACAAGACGGGATGGATCACGAAGATCGACCACGACGCCGGGATCATCTACCCGCCCGATCGCGCGCCCTACGTCCTCGCCGTCCTCACGCACGACTTCCCCGACACGCTCTCGAGCGAGCACGCCATCCGGCACGTCTCGGCGCTGGCGTGGCGGAGCCTCGTCGGCCGTTGACACGCATCCCAGACCCCGGAGGGTCCATGTACCGCTGGACACCCTGTCTCGCCCTGGCGCTCCTGGCGCTTCCCGCCCCGATGCGGGCCCCGGCCGGGGGACCGACCGGTGCGCCGGGCCGCGCGGCCCCGTCCGGCTTCGACCTGAAGCAGGTGCTCGGCTTCCCGTTCCCGAGCGAGATGGCAGTGGCCGATTCCGGGAGCCGGGTGGCCTGGGTCCTGGACGAGCGGGGCGTCCGCAACATCTACGCGGCCGAGGGCCCGGACTTCACGCCGCACCGCGTGACCGGCTACGGCGCCGACGACGGGCGGGAGCTCACCGGGCTCGCCTTCAGCCACGACGGCTCCACCATCCTGTACGTGCGCGGCGGGGATCACGGCTCCAACTGGCCCGAGCCCGAGCCGCCCAACCCGGACGCCTCGACGGCCGGGCCCGAGGTCGCGATCTGGGCCGTGCCGTTCGCCGGCGGCGCGCCGCGCAGGCTCTCCGAGGGCGATGAGCCCGCCCCCTCGCCCATCTCCGACACGGTGGCGTTCGTGAAGAAGGGTGCGGTGTGGGCGGTCACGCTGGGCGACTCGGCCGCTCCGGCGCGCCTGTTCTTCGACCGCGGCCAGGACCGCGATCTCCGCTGGTCCCCCGACGGCCATCGCCTGGCCTTCACCAGCGGCCGGGGGGACCACGCCTTCATCGGCCTGTACGCCGTGGGGGCGGACTCGCTCCGCTTCCTCGATCCCTCCACCGGCCACGACGGTATGGCACGCTGGTCCCCCGACGGGAGCCAGGTCGCGTTCGTCCGCCGCCACGGCAGCGGCGGTCCTCCGGACCCGATCCTGAAGGAAACCCCGGTGCCGTGGTCGATCCGCGTGGCCGACGTGGCCACGGGCCAGGGCCGGGAGGTGTGGTCGTCCCCGGACACCCCGCGCGGCTCCTATCCGCAGACGGCGGGCCAGGCCAACCTGCACTGGATGGCGGGCGGCAAGCTCGTCTTCCTGGCCGACCTGGACGGCTGGCCGCACCTGTACTCGGTGTCGGCGGCCGGCGGCGGGGAGCCGGCCCTCCTCACCCCGGGCGACTACATGGTGGAGTTCGTGGACGCCCGGCGCGGTGGGCGGTTCCTGGTCTACAACGCCAACACCGGGAGGACGCCCGAGGACGTGGACCGGCGTCACCTGTTCCGCGTGTCACCGGCGGGCGGGACGCCGACCGAGCTCACCGCGGGCGCGGACCTCTCCTACTATCCGGTGCTGACCGCCGACCAGTCCACGGTGGCGTTCATCTCGGCGGGTCCGAAGCGCCCTCCCCTCCCGGCCGTGGTGCCGGCCGGCGGCGGGAGCACGAAGCTCCTCGGCTCCGACCGGATCCCGGGCGACTTCCCCACGGACCAGCTGGTGGTCCCGAAGCAGGTGATCTTCCGGTCCCAGGACGGGATGGTGGTTCACGGGCAGCTCTTCGACCGGCCCGGTGGGGGCCCGAAGCCCGGCGTCATCTTCGTCCACGGCGGCCCGCCGCGGCAGATGCTCCTGGGCTGGCACTACTTCGCCTACTACTCGAACAGCTACGCGGTGAACCAGTACCTGGCCAACCACGGCTACGCGGTGCTGTCGGTGAACTACCGCCTCGGCATCGGCTACGGCCGCGCGTTCCACCACCCCGAGGACGCGGGATGGCGCGGCGCTTCCGAGTACCGGGACGTGCTGGCCGGGGCCGCCTACCTGAGGGACCTGCCCGACGTGGACTCGACCCGGATCGGGATCTGGGGCGGGAGCTACGGCGGCTACCTCACCGCTCTCGCCCTGGCGCGGAACTCGAACATCTTCGCCACCGGCGTCGACATGCACGGCGTGCACGACTGGTCGTACGAGTTCGAGGGCGAGCTCAATCTCTACGACATCACCCGCTACGAGCAGGGGGACCGGGATCACGCCACCCAGGTCGCGTGGCGCTCCTCGCCGGTGGCCTGGATGGACCGCTGGACGTCGCCGGTCCTGCTCATCCAGGGGGACGACGACCGCAACGTCTACTTCCACGAGACGGTGGACCTCGCGCAGCGGCTCCGCGCGCACGGGGTGCGCTTCGGGGAGCTGGTGATCCCGGACGAGATCCACGACTTCCTCCGCCACCGGAGCTGGTACGTGGCCGACAGCGCCACGGTGGCCTGGTTCGGGAAGGAGATCGGATCGGCGGGGCGAGGCGGGTGAGCGGGCGGCCAGGAGTCGCGGGAGCCGGGTGAGCGGCGGCCGGGGCACGGACGCGGCGAGCGAGCCCGGGGCCAGGAGCCCGGTGGCGAACGAGCACGGGGAGTCGGATCCGGCGGCGGACGAGCCCGGGGGGTCGGATCCGGGCGTCGGGCGCGCGTCGCTCGACTCCCGGGCGCTCCATCTCTCCTTCGCCGGGGCCGGAGACGAGACGCTCGGGCGCGCCCTGGCTCTGGTCCGCCTCCTAAGGGAGCGCTGCCCCTGGGATGCCCGGCAGACTCCCGAGAGCCTGCGGCCCTACCTCCTCGAGGAGGCGCACGAGACCGCCGAGGCGATCGGCGCCGGCGGCGAGGACGAGCTGGCGACCGAGCTCGGCGACCTCCTCCTCAACCTGGCCTTCCAGGTCGTGCTCGCCGAGGAGAGGGGGAGCTTCACGGCGGGGAACGTGGTGGCCCGGCTCGAAGAGAAGATGCGGCGCCGCCACCCGCACGTGTACGGGACCGCCGAGGAGCCGCCCGACTGGGAGGCGCTGAAGGCCCGAGAGCGTGAGGCGGGCGAGAGCGCGATCGACCGCGAGGAGGCAGGCTCCGATTCTCCGACCGTCGAGGTTTCGGCGTCAGCGGATCCCTTCGCCGGCGTCCCCGAGACGCTCGAGCCCCTGGCCCGCGGCTTCCGGCTCCAGCAGCGCGCGGCGGCCTATGGCTTCGACTGGGAGGACGTGGCCGGTCCGCTGGCCAAGGTGCGCGAGGAGCTCGGGGAGCTGGAGGAGGAGCTCGACACGCGCGCGAGGACCGAGCGTGGCGGTACGCCTCCGCCTCCGGCTGTGGGCGAGGTCGGCCCCGGACGGCCCGAGGCGGCTAGCGCCGCCGGAGAGGGTCCCTCGGAGCCGGACGCCGGCGGACGCCTGCCCGGTCCTCCCGATCCGCGGCTCGAGGAGGAGGTCGGGGATCTCCTGTTCGCGGCCGTCAACCTGGCCCGGCGGGCCGGCGTCCATCCCTCGAACGCTCTCGTCGCTGCCAACCGCAAGTTCGCCGGCCGCTTTCGGCGGCTCCTCGCCCTGGCCGCCGCCCGCGGGATCGATCCGGACGCCGCGACGCTGGGCGAGCTCGATCGGCTGTGGGACGAGGTGAAGGCGGCCGACGCGAGAGATACCTAAGAGCGCGGGCAGCCAGCCGGCCTCCCGCAAGCTCCTGCCGCCCCACGCGCGCCCGACGTAGATTCCCCACGGAGAGATCCGTCATTTCCCTACAGAATCCGCGGGAGAGCGCCTTCAGATTGGATTCGGGCGGTCACGCACGGGGCCCGGGCGCGAACGCGCGGGGAAGAGGCCCGGGAGCGGGACCCGTCCAGCGGACCGGGTACGCGCAAGGAGGCACGAAGATGTCCGACACGCTCACGATCACCGACAACCGGACCGGGAAGCAGTACGAGCTCCCGATCTCCTACGGCACCTATCCCCTGTACGGCGCGTCCGTGCGGACGGCGGATCTGCGGCAGATCAAGGCCACGGAGGAAGATTTCGGGCTCCTGGGCTACGATCCGGCCTTCAAGAACACCGCGTCGTGCAAGAGCGCCATCACTCACATCGACGGTGAGAAAGGGATCCTGCGCTACCGCGGGTATCCCATAGAGGAGCTGGCCGAGCACAGCAGCTACCTGGAGGTGGCCTACCTGGTGATCCACGGCGAGCTGCCCACGGCGGAGGAGCTGGCCGCCTGGACGCACGAGGTCACCTACCACACCTACGTCCACGAGTCGATCAAGAAGTTCACCGAGGGCTTCCACTACGACGCACATCCGATGGGGATGCTGGTCTCCACCGTGGCCGCCCTGTCCACCTTCTACCCGGAGGCGCGGAACATCTCCGATGCGGAGACGCGGCGGACCCAGATCATCCGGCTCATCGCCAAGATGCCGACGCTGGCCGCGTTCGCCTATCGGCACTCGAAGGGGCTCCCCTTCGTCTACCCGGACAACGACCTGGACTACACGGGCAACTTCCTCAACATGATGTTCAGCATCGGGAACCCGTCCCGGGAGCCCGACCCCGTGCTCCGGAAGGCGCTGGAGGTGCTGTTCATCCTGCACGTGGACCACGAGCAGAATTGCTCGGCCAACGCGATGCGCTCGGTGGGCTCCTCCCACGCCGATCCGTACGTCTCGGTGGCGGCCGCCGCGGCGGCGCTGTACGGGCCCCTCCACGGCGGAGCCAACGAGCAGGTCCTGCGCATGCTGCGGGAGATCGGGACCAAGGAGCGAGTACCGGAGTTCGTCGAGCGTGCCAAGACGGGCGACTACCGCCTGATGGGATTCGGACACCGCGTCTACAAGAACTACGATCCGCGGGCCAGGATCCTGAAGTCGATGGCCCGCGACGTCTTCGAGGTGACGGGCAGCTCGCCGCTCCTGGACCTGGCCCTGGAGCTCGAGCGCATCGCGCTCGAGGACGAGTACTTCGTCGAGCGCAAGCTCTACCCCAACGTGGACTTCTACTCGGGCATCATCTACCAGGCGATGGGCTTCCCGGTGGACATGTTCCCGGTGCTGTTCGCGATCCCGAGGGTGTCCGGCTGGCTGGCCCAGTGGCAGGAAATGCTCACCGACCCCGATCAGAAGATCGCACGTCCGCGCCAGGTCTACACGGGGGCCGATGTCCGGTCCTACGTGGACCTGGACGAGCGGGAGAACGGACGCGCCGCGGCGGGCACGCTGGCGGGGGCGGCGGCCGGAGCCTGAACGGGCTCGAGACCCGCCCGAAAGCGAAGACTCAGAGACCGATGCGGACGCCGGCCAGCAGGGGCAGGTCGGCGTCCACGGTCGAAGTTCCCGCGTCCCTCACCACGAAGCCGTAGGCGCGCACCCCCGCCCACACGCCCACGTGCCGCGCTAGCAGCCGACCGGCCCGGACCCCGACCCCGCCGGTGAACCAGGGCCCGCGGCCGGCCGCGCCGGAGGGCCCGCTCCAGCTCGTGCCCCCCACGGACAGGAGCCCCGACGCCCACCACCTTCCTTCCCAGGGCGCGGCGAAGAAGATCTCCAGCCCGAGCATGAAGTGGTAGAGGGTGCGATCCGGTGTGGGCGCCGAAAGCGTGACGCCCGCGATCGTAGACTCGGTCCGGCCGCGCAAGAACGCGACGTCCAGGTCCCCCCGCACCGCGAAGTGACCGCCCAGGAGGCGCGAGACGCCGACGCTCACGGCCGGTCCGAGGCGGAGTTCTTCGTCGATGACCGCCCCCGGGAGGCCGGCCCCGCCCGCCACGTCGAACGACCACGCGTCCCGGATGGGACGCCACGACGGCGGCAGGACGCGCTCCTGGCCGGCCGCGGGCCCCGGCGCGCTCAGCATCACCGCCGCGAGCACGGCAAGCGCGAAGCCAAAGCTCGTTCGCCGACTCATGACGCTCCTCTCTCTCCCCGCGCTCCTCGCGACCAGGAACGACCGGCCGCGAAGGCCCCTCACTCGGAGGCGTCCCATCCGGGTCCCCTGAGCACGCGGCCCGGCTTGGCCCCCGTCACCTTCCCGTCCCTTACCACCGGCACGCCGTTGACGAGCACCTGCTCGATTCCCTCCGAAATCTGGTGGGGCTTCACGTACGTGGCCTTGTCGATGACGGTGTTCGGGTCGAACACCACCACGTCCGCGTACATGCCCGGGCGCAGGACGCCGCGCCTGTCGAGATGGAGCCGGTCCGCGGTGGCCGAGGTCATCTTCCGCACCGCCTCCTCGAGCCGCATCACGTGCTCCTCGCGGACGTACTTACCGAGGATGCGCGGGTAGCTCCCGTAGGCGCGCGGGTGGGTGAGCTCCTTGGCGCTGTCGGGATCGAAGGCCCCCGCGTCCGTGCCGAACTTGATCCACGGCTCGCGCATCTGCTTCTGCACGTTCTCCTCGCTCATGAGGAAGTAGACGCACTCGACGCGCGAGGAGTCCTGCTCCATGAGGTCCATGGCCGCGTCCACCCACGGCTTGCCCATCTCCTTGGCCACCTCGGAGAGCCGCTTTCCGCCCCACTTCTCCTGCATGGCCGGCTTCCTGAAGCCCACCAGGAGCACGCCCTCGGGCGTGGCCAGGCGGCAGTTCTGCTCCCACGCGTCGGTGGGCGTGAGGACGTCCTTTCGGATGGAATCCCGCATCGCGGGGTCGGCGAGCCGCGCGTAGAGCTGGCCGCCCGACTCCGACCAGGGAGGGAAGCACGCCGAGAGGCCGGTGGAGGCCGCCGCGTACGGGTACATGTCCGCGGAGACGTCCTGGCCCGCCGCTCGCGCCGAGTCGATCATGGCGAGGAGCGCGTCCTCCTTATCCCAGTTCGGTCGCCCCGCCGCCTTCAGGTGGTAGATCTCGACCGGGACGCCCCCTTCCCTCCCGATGCGAAGCGCCTCGGACACGGCCTGGAGGAGGTGGTCCCCCTCCGAGCGCATGTGCGTGATGTAGGTGCCGCCGTAGGGCGCCATCGCCTTGGCCTCGGAGATCAGCTCCTCGGTGCTGGCGTAGCTCCCGGGCGGGTAGATGAGCGCCGAGCCCACGCCCATCGCCCCGTCCTCCATCGCTCGCCGGACCACGGCCTGCATGGTGTCCACCTGCTCCGGCGTGGCCGGTCCCTGGTCCATCCCCTTCACGTAGGCGCGCACCGTGGCGGCGCCGATGAAGGAGGCCACGTTGGGCGAGATCCGGTGCTGCGCCATCGCGTCGAGCCACTTCCCGAACCCGTGCGGGCCCGTGTAGGCCGTGCGGAGCGGGTCCACCACCGTGTCGTGGGTGGGCTCGCTGGACAGGATCCGGTCGTCCACCGGGGCGGGCGTGCCGCCCTCGCCGAGCACCTCGGTGGTGATCCCCTGGGTGATCTTGCTCACGTCCCGGCTGTCGCGGGCGAGGAGCGGCTCGTAGGACTGGGCCTGGATGTCGATGAAGCCCGGTGTCACCACCTTGCCGGTGGCGTCGATCGTCGTCTTGGCCTGGGCGCCGTTCAGCACGCCCCGCGGCTCGACGCGGACGATCCGGTCCCCGTTGATGGCCACGTCCCCGTAGAACCACCCGGCGCCCGTGCCGTCCACGATGCGGCCGCCCGTGATGAGGACGTCGTAAGGACCACTCGATGAAGCGGCGGCTCCCGCACCGCCACCGGCCTGAGGCGCGCAGGCAGCGACCAGAAGCATCCCCGCCAGGCAGGCAACGAGGCTGGGGACGGAGCGGCGGAATCCGGATGCCGACATGGTGGGGCCTCCCGTGTTCGGCGCGGCGGCGCGGACAGGGCCCATCAGGCTCCGCCCGGAGAGCGTAGGCCACCCTATCGCGCGCCGACCGGCCTCACAAGACGGGAGGAGCGCGGTGCCGGGAAGCGGGAAGGTGGGGAGGGCGGTCCGGAAGACCTCCCGGGACCGCCCTCCCGGTGGGCTCTCCGCGTTACTGGAGCCGCACGGTGAAACTGAAGGGGACGGTCACGAGCCCGCCCTCCGACGCGCAGTAGGCGGTGGGGTTGGTCGAGCTCGTGGACACGGTCCAGGTCGAGCCGTCCGCGCTCCGCGAGACCTCGAGCAGCCCCGAGCCGTCCGTCCCGTCGAAGTGCAGGACGTTGCAGTGGGCGAGGTTGGCCTGCAGGTCGAACGTGCCGGCATGGTTGAGCTCGGTCGTGCCAGGCACGACGTCCTCCACGTGGTCGACGTTCATGAAGGCGCCGGCGTTCGTGTCGAGCACGGTGCCGCCGCTCGCGTTCACCGCGTGGAAGTGCTCGTAGCGCTGGGTGCAGCTGTGCTTGAACTTTCCGCTCCAGTTGGCATCGGGGTCCAGGCGCGCGTCCTGGAGGTTGAAGTCGGCCAGCACGCCGCAGGTGCCATCTGCGTAGGAACCGAGGCCGTCGCTCGTGATGCCGTCCCCGGCCGCGTCGCTGAAGGTCACCACGGTCGGGGTGTAGGTGGCTCCGCCTCCGCCGCCTCCCCCGCCGTGCCCCCCGCCGTGATTCCCGCCCTTGGCCGCCCTGGCCGTCAGGCCGCCCGCCGGCCCGCTCACCTCCTGGTTGCACCCGGCCAGGACGAGGGCCACCGCCCCCACGATCGCCATGCCGATGCGCGCCGTGCTCCTCATGCTCTCCTCCTTGGCATTCGGAATCGAACGGACCCGTTGCGTCCGCGCAGGAAGCCAGGATGAGGCGTGACCGTGAGCGCAGCGTGAAACCAGCGTGAAACGAGCGTGAGCCGGGAACATGTCACCCCGAAGGATCGAAGCCAGTCCACCGTAAACTCTTGTGGCGACTTCTCCTGGCGGCGGAAGCCCACGCCATCCCGCCGGCCACTTTCCACCGCTGGCGAGCCTCGTCATCGACCCGACGGACGCGGAATCCCGGGGCCCGGTCCGAGTTGACGCTCGCGCGGACACGCGAATAGCTTCTTCTTGCAATCGCGGTGGGGAGGCGCCCATGCTCGAGCTGCGCACCCTGGGGGAGGTCTCGCTCACGGCCGGCGACGGCCGCGAGCTCCACTCGGTCCTCGCCCAGTCCAAGCGCGTGGCCCTCCTGGCCTACCTGGCCTCCCCTTCCACCCCGCGCTTCGTCTCCCGGGACACGCTCACGGGGCTCCTGTGGCCCGACGTGGACGAGGAGCGGGCCCGTAGCTCGTTGCGCTCCTCCCTCTACTTCCTGCGCCGCTCGCTGGGACCCGAGGTCCTCCTGTCCCCTGGCGAGCAGGAGGTGGGACTCGATCCTGAGCGCCTGACGTGCGACGCGGCGGCCTTCGAGGCCGCGCTCGACGAGGGCCGGAGTGAAGCCGCCCTCGACCTCTACGGGGGCGACTACCTGCGGGGGCTGGCCCCGAGCGGCGCCCACGCCTTCGAGGAGTGGATGGACCGGGAGCGGCGGCGCCTGCGGCTCCGCGCGCGGGAAGCGGCGCTCGGCCTGGCACGCGCCTGCCGCGGGCGCGGCGAGGCCGAAGCCGCGGAAGGGTGGGCCCGGCGGGCGCTGGCCATCGACACGTGGGACGAGGCGGCCCTCCGGCTTCTCCTCGAGGTCCTGGAGGAACAGGGGCGGAGAGCCGAGGCGCTGCGGACCTACGAACGGTTCGAGGCACGGGTCCGAGAGGAGCTGGACCTCGAGCCCTCGCCCGAGACCCGGGCGGTGGCGGAGGCGCTGCGAAAGGGCGAGGCCGGGTCCCCGGAGCCCTCACCCCGCGGAGCGCCGGAGAGCGCCGACCCGAGAGCCCCTGGGGTGCCCGGGAACGAGGGCGCGATGGAGCCAGCCCCGGAGCCGGCGGTAGGCTCGGCCGCGACGGCCGCGCCGCCGGGGATCGACGGCGCCGATCGGCAGGAGGCCGAAGATCGTCCTGGAGGCCGCGGGCTCCGGCGGGCGGCGACCGCGATCGGGCTCGCCCTCGCCCTCGTCCTCGCGTGGAGGGTCGTCGTGAGCGTGGAGGACCGGGACGCCCGGTCGCCCGCCGTCGCCGCGGGAGCACAGCCAGCCGACGGGGGCGGAAGCGCAGCGGACTCGGATCCCGCGAGGGCGCTCGACGGCCACCGGGTCCTCGTGGCGCCACTGGACAATCGGACCGGAGACTCCGCCCTGGATGGCCTGGGCCGGGTGGCGGCCGACTGGCTCACGCGCGGACTCGCGCGTACCGGGCTCGTGCGGGTCGTGCCCGCCTCCGAGACGGATCTCGACGCCCGCTACCTGGCCGGCAGTGGAGAGGTGCCGGACCACTCGGCCATGGGCCGCCGCCTCGCCCGGCGCGCGGGGGCCGGGATCGCGGTCACCGGCGCCTACTACCGGCGCGGAGACTCGCTGGTGATCGACGCGCGCCTGGTCGATGTGGGGAGCGGCGAGGTCCTCGGCACCGCGGAGGTCGGTGCAGCTGCAGCCGCAGATCCGCTCGCGGCCGTCGAGGCGCTCCGGCCCCGGCTGCTGGGCGCTCTCGGCGCCGCGGTCGACCCACGGCTTTCCTCGTGGTCCGCCGCCGCGGGTCCGCCGCCTTCGTACGATGCCTACCTCCGCTACGCCAGCGGCCTCGACCTGTTCTTCGCAGACCGCTTCGAACGGGCCGGTCACGTGCTCCAGGGTGCCGGCGATCTCCACTCGGGCTTCGCGGCGCCGGTCCTGTGGGCCATCTTCGCATACGACAACGTCGGAGAGACGGAGAGAGAGGACTCCCTGCTCGCGGCAGTTCGGGCCGACACGCTCCGGCTGGCACCGTGGGACCGGGCCATCTTCGACGACCTGGACGCCTCGCGACGCGGCGACGTCCAGGCCGCCTACGAGGCCGCCGCCAGGGTCGTGGCCGTGAGCCCCGGGTCGGAGTGGGATTACGAGCTGGCCTATGAAGCCGACGCTCTCGGGCGGCCGAGCGAGGCAGTCCGCATCCTCGAGGGAATGAACCCCGACCTCGGGTGGACACGAGTGTGGGAGGCATACTGGTGGCTCCTGGCCGACGATGCCCATCGAATCGGCGAGTTCGACAAGGCGGAGCGGGCTGCCCGGGAGGGGCTGACGAGGTTTCCCGACGATCGGCGGCTCGCCCTGGAGCTTGTCGCGGCCCTGGCCGCCCGTGGCCGGGCGGACTCCGCCGAGGCCGTGTTCGCCCGTGCGCCACTGGCGGCCGATCCGGTCTGTCCTGCGGACTGTGGGCCTCCGCTGTTCCCAGACCCGGCCTCGGAGCGGGCCCGCGAGTGGCAGATCTTCGTGGTGGCGCTCCACGAACGCGGTCACGAGGCTGCCGCGCGGCGGGAGGGAAATCGAGCGCTGGCGTGGTACGGCGCGCTGCCCGAAGAGTACCGCACCGCGCCCGGTGTATGCCACTCCATGAGCATGATTCTGGAGAGCCTGAAGCGGCAGGA
This sequence comes from uncultured Gemmatimonadota bacterium, assembly GCA_964465015.1. Taxonomy (GTDB): domain Bacteria; phylum Gemmatimonadota; class Gemmatimonadetes; order Palauibacterales; family Palauibacteraceae; genus Humimonas. The sequence goes on along the minus strand of CAYXHP010000090.1, from coordinate 46 downwards.
CGAGGTGGAGACTGTGTTGCGCCGGGCGCTCCCGCGCGCTGTAGGC
>CAYXHP010000089.1:0-9244 GCA_964465015.1 uncultured Gemmatimonadota bacterium | reverse complement strand
GGGCGAGGGGCCGCGGCGCGAGTGGGTGCTGGAGGGCGTGGACTTCACGGTCGAGCCCGGCCAGCGCGTGGCGATCGTGGGACCCACCGGCGAGGGGAAGACCACGATCATCAGCCTCCTCATGCGCTTCTACGAGCCGCAGAAGGGACGCATCACGCTGGACGGGGTGGACATCCGCGACATCTCGCTTCGGGAATTACGCTCGAAGATGGGGCTCGTCCTCCAGGACATCTACCTGTTCTCGGGGAGCGCGGCCCGTAACGTCCGCCTGGACCGGCCCGAGGTCACGGACGAGCGCATGCTGGAGGCGGCGCGGCGCGTGGGCGTCGACCGCCACATCGAGCGGCTGGCGGGCGGCTGGGACCGGCCGCTCGGGGAGCGCGGGAGCCACCTGAGCGTCGGGGAGCGCCAGCTCCTCAGCTTCGCGCGCGCCCTGGCCGGCGACCCGCCCATCCTCCTCCTGGACGAGGCCACGAGCTCGGTGGACTCGGAGATCGAAGCGCAGATCGAGGTGGCGCTGGAGGAGCTCATGGAGGACCGCACCAGCCTGGTGGTGGCGCACCGGCTGTCCACCATTCGGAGCGCCGACGCCATCCTGGTCCTCCACCACGGCAAGATCCGCGAAGCCGGGACGCACGAGGAGCTGCTGGAGAAGGGCGGCATCTATGCCCGGCTCCACCAGCTGCAGTTCGCCTCCACCTCCACCGCGGCCGCCTAGTGACGGGACCCGGCTCGAAGCTCGGTCCGGCGCTCGGCCGGGGGGTCGGTCGCGGACATCCGCCGCATCGGACCGCCGCGTAGGCCGGAGGCGTGCATCCGCTCGAACTCGCGGCCCGCATCGACACCCGCTGGCTCCTGGTGGTGCTCCTCGCGGCCGTCGACCTGTGGTCGGTGGCGCTGGTGTTCCGGGCGCGGGCCTCCCGGAAGGAGAAGCTCCTGTGGTCCGCGGTCATCGTGGCCTGCCCGATCATCGGCTGCATCATCTGGTTCGTTCTCGGTCCCAAGCCGACCATCGCCGGGGGCGGTGGCGCCCCGGACGGGAGCTGGCCGCGCAAGGAGGACGTCGGGGGCTGATCTCCCCTCAGCCGAGGAGGCGCTCCACCAGGTCGGCCGTGCGGAGGGCGGCGCCCCCGCCTTTCTCCACGTAGGCTCGGGCCGCGGCGCCCCGCCGCTCCCGCTCCCCCGGGTCGGCCAGCAGCCGCTCCAGCAGTGCCGCGGCGGCGCGCGCGTCGGCCGCCTCCAGTGCCCCGCCCCGCTCCAGGAGGTCGGCCGCCTCGCGCCGGTCGTGCCGCGGGCCGAACAGGACGGGGATCCCCGCCGCCGCCGGCTCGATCACGGAGTGCAGCCCGTCCCGGCCCAGGCCGCCTCCCACCCACGCCACGTCCGCGTACGCGTACAGCCCGGCCAGGAGCCCCATCCGGTCGATGACGAGAGGTCCGGGGCCGGCCGCGCGCTCGCCTCCCGGCTCCGACCACAGCCTCGGCCGGCGGCCCAGGTGGCGCAGGCTCGCCGCCTCGATGCGGGCGATGGCGGCGGGGCCGGGCTCGTGGGGCGCGAGGGCCAGCGCCACCGGATGGCCGGCCGCCCGGCAGGCCGCGGCCGCCGCGAGGAGCAGCTCCTCGTCGGCCGGCCACGTGGAGCCCCCGAGCAGCACGGGGAGGCGCGGGCCCGCCGCGCCTCCTCCGGTCCCGAGCTTCTCCGGGAGACGTGACGCCTCGGAGCCGGGCCGCCGCGCCGCGTCGATCCGGGCCGCGGCGCGGTCGAAGGCGCCGTCGCCGATGATCTCGATGGTCTCGGGGCGCACCCCGAGGACGCGGAGCCGCGCCGCGTCGTCACCGGAGACGGCGCCGCACGCGTCCAGGCTCCGGTAGGTGCGGGCGAGGAGGGAGCGGGCGGGCCAGCGGAGACGCGAGCTCCCGGGGCTCACCGTCCCGTTCACCAGGACGAGCGGCACCGAGCGAGCGGCGGCCGCCGCCACGAGGCCGGGCCACAGGTCGAGCTTGGCGAACACCAGCGCGTCCGGACGCACGGCGTCCAGCGCGCGGCCCGTCTCGCGCAGGGTGTCGAGCGGGAGGCACTCGCCCACGTCGGGCGACAGGGAGCCGGCCGCCTCCTCGCCGGAAGGCGAGAACCAGGTGACCACGAGCTGCAGCGGCCGACGCTCACGGAGGAGGGCCAGGGCCGGGGCCACTCCGAGGATCTCGCCGGCCGAAGCGGCGTGGAGCCACAGGGCCGGCAGGGAGGGATCGCGACTCTCGCGCGCCCACGCCTCGAGCCGCTGCGTCGCGCCCCGGCGGCAGGCCACGGCCCGAGCCACCTTCGGGGACCCCAGCGCCACCAGCGGGAGGAGCGGCCGGGCCGCCTCCACGGCCAGGCTCCAGACCCGCACGGCGGCGCCCGGGACGCGGCGGCGCGGCTTCACGCCCGCCACCGCCGCCCGGAAGGGCCACGCGGACCACCGGCGCTGCGCCGACCGCCGGCCCCACGCCGACCTCCCGGACCGTCGGCACGGCGGGCGCGGGCCGGTCCACCCTTTGTCCGGACGCCCCCGATCCCTATTCTGGGCGGGGCGCCCGCGCAGGGCGTTCCCGCGCCCGGCACCTCCTCGTCCCGCAGCGGCGGCAGGCCATGCGCTTCCTGGGCAACAAGACGCGGCTCCTCCCCTTCCTGGTCGGAACGGTGGAGAGGCTCGGGATCGAGCCGGGCGTGGCCTGCGACCCGTTCGCCGGCACGGCCAGCGTGGCCCGCGCCCTCAAGCAGCGCGGCTGGCGCGTGCACGCCGGCGACCTCCTGGCCTGCTCCTATGCCCTCCAGGTGGCCCGCGTGCAGCTGGACCGCACGCCGCGCTACCGCGTGCCGGCCGGTCGGCCCCGGGGCGGGCGCGAGTCGAACCGCGGAGTCCGCGCCACGACCGACGGCGGTCGCCGCCGCTCCAGGGTCTCCTACACGGCGGTCCTCCAGCGCCTGTCGGCCCTCGAGCCCCGGCACGGATTCGTGACCGAGCACTACACGCTGGCGGGCGAGGACGGCCGCGGCCATGGCCGCATGTACTTCACGCCGGAGAACGCCCGGCGCATCGACGCGATTCGCGACAGGGTGACGGCGTGGCGGGTGGGGGGGCACCTGGACGGGGAGGCCGAGCAGCTCCTCCTGGCCACCCTCATCGAAGCGGCCGACCGGGTGGCCAACACCACGGGCGTGTACGCTTCCTTCGTGAAGACGCTGCAGCCCAACGCGCTCCGCCCGCTCGAGCTCCGCCCGCTCCGTCCCGTGAAAGCGCGGAACGGCGCCTCGGGAAGCACGGCGTGGCGGGGCGCCGCGGCCCGCCTCCTGGCGGAGCGGGGAAGCGTCGACCTCGTCTATCTCGACCCTCCCTACAACGAGCGCCAGTACCCCGCCTACTACCACATCCCCGAGCTCCTGGCCGAGGGGTGGGACGAGGCGCCGGAGCTGCGCGGGAAGACGGGGCTCATCCCGGACGAGGAGCGGCGCTCGGACTGGTGCCGGCGTGGGGCGTGCGAAGCGGCCCTGGCGGGGCTCCTGGAAGCGGCCGACGCGCGCCACCTCCTTCTCAGCTACAACGACGAGGGGCTGCTGGAGGCGGAGGTGATCGAGTCGGCCTTCCGCGGCTGGGGAGACCCGGACAGCTACCGGACGTTCGGGCGGCCCTACCGGCGCTACCGGAGCGACGGGGACGGGCCCCACCGACGCTACGCCCGCGACCGGGTGCGCGAGCGGCTCCACTACGTGCGAGGGCGCTGACCTACGCTTCGTCGAAGCCGAGGTCGTCCTCGAGATGGTCGAGGAGCTCCCGCTGGCGCTCGAGCGCCTCGCGCACGATGCGGCGCGACTCGCGCTCGGCCGGGTCCTCGACCGGGAGCAGGCGCTCGGTGAAGCGGACCTCGTAGTCGAACAGGAGCTGTCGCAGGTCCCCCAGCCGCGAGAGGAGGAGCGGCGTCGAGTCGGCCAGCCGGCCCTGCGCGTCCAGACTCCGGATGAGGTCCGCGAAGGCCATGAGGGCCCGCCGTACCTTCTCGCCCTCCGGCTGCGCCCCGTGCCGGGACTCGTCGTCGCTCACCGATCCGCCTCCCATCCGGACGCCGCGCTCATCCGCCCCCGGACGTACTACACTTCCCAGCCCTGCGGGACCAGCATCATGGTCATGTTTCGGCCCTCGAGACCGGTGCGCGACTGGATCTGGGCGATGTCGCCCAGCTCGCTCGCGATGCGGTCCAGGAGCTCGATGCCGAGCTCCGGCCTCCGCATCTCGCGGTAGCGGAACATGATCGTGACCTTGACCTTGTTGCCCTGCTCGATGAACTCGCGGGCGTGGCGCGTCTTGAAGTCGAAGTCGTGGTCCTCGATCTTGGGCCGGAACTTGACCTCCTTGACCTCTACGGTGTGCTGGCGCTTCTTGGCCTCCTTCTCGGCCTTGGCCTGCTCGTACTTGAAACGGCCGTAGTCCATGAGCCGGACCACCGGCGGCCGGGCGTTGGGCGCCACCTCCACCATGTCCAGGTTCCGGTCCGCGGCCAGCTCTCTCGCCTCGTCCAGGGAGACCACCCCGACCTGCTCCCCTTCCTCGTCCACCAGCCGCACCGGGCTCACCCGGATGTCCTCATTCACCCTGTGCTCGTTAGCGATGCTTTTTTCCTCCTGCAGGAGTCGAACGTCACCTCGCGAATCGCGCGAACCGCCACCTGACCCGGACGCCGCCGCGGAGCGGGGCTCGCGCCCGGCCCCCGCGGGGCGGCCGCTCAGCCGTCGTCGTCCGCTTCCACCAGCGACGGGGCCCGCGCGCGCAGGGCCCCGGCCATGAAGCCGAGCCCCAGGATCGCGATGCCCATCACCAGAAGGTTCCAGGGCTGCCGTGCCCAACCGATGGCGGACGAGACCAGCACCCAGAGGCCCGCCACGGCCAGGAGCCCCGCGCCCCACCCTCCCAGACTGAGCAAGCCACAGGCCGCGGCGGCGAGCCCGCCGGCCATGAAGATCCAGCCCGGCGTGTACGAGTACAGCCCTACCGCCACGAGGCCCGCTCCGATCACGCAGCCGGCGAATCCGAAGAAGTCACGTCCCATGCGTATCTTCTTTCCGTTGGCGGGCGGCGGCGGCTTGCCGCGCGCCGCCCGGTCCCTTCACTTGACCTCGGATACCGCTTCTTTTGATTCCGAAAGATAGATGCCCGAAGGCGATCGAATCCAGTGCGAGCGATGCGGGCGCGGCGACGTGCCCGCCCTCCCCACCCCGCCGTTCAAGAACGAGCTGGGCCAGCGCATCCGCCGCGAGATCTGCCGCGACTGCTGGGAGGAGTGGAAGAAGCGGCAGATGCTGCTCATCAACCACTACGGCCTGAACCTCCAGGACGAGCAGGCTCGCGAGTTCCTGTTCACCAACCTGCGCTCGTTCCTGTTCCGCGAGGGCCCCGACGGCGCCCCCATCGACACCTCGAAGGAGGGCGACGTCTCCTGGTAGGCGGCCCGCCGCCATGGGCCGCGCGCCGCGCTAATCGGTCACCAGGTTGAGAAGCCGGTCCGGCACGTGGACCACGTGGCGGACCGAGACGCCCTCCACGTGCCGGCGCACGTTGTCGTCGCGCAGCGCAGCCTCCCGGACCTCCTCCGGGCCGGCCCCGCGCTCCACGCGCACCGTGGCCCGCACCTTCCCGTTCACCTGCACCGGGATTTCGACCTCGTCGGCGTGGAGCTTCGACTCGTCCCACGACGGCCAGATCTCGCGCGCGCGCTCGCCCCCGCCGCCGCCTGAGGCGAACAGGGCCTCGCCGTCCCCGACCCGCTCCCAGAGCTCCTCGGCCACGTGCGGCACCACCGGCGCGGCCATGGCGACGAGCGGGCGGACCTCGTCCAGCGTGGGGGTACGTCCCCCGGCCCGTGCCTCGTTCAGGTACTCCATGAGCGCCGCGATCGCCGTGTTGAAGGAGAGACCGGCGTAGTCCTCCGTCACCTGTTTGATGGTGCGGTGGAGCTTGCGCTCCACGGCCTCGTCCGGGAAGCCGGTGGCGCCTCCGTCGGCCGCGGCCGTGGCACTGTCCCACAGCCGCGAGAGGTAGCGCTCGATCCCCACGATCCCCTCGTCCCGGAAGTCCCCGCCCTCCTGATAGGGCCCCAGGAACATGAGGTAGGCGCGGAAGACGTCCGCCCCGTAGCGATCCATGTAGTCGTCCGGCACGATCACGTTGCCGCGCGACTTGGACATCTTGGAGCCATCCTTGATCAGGAGTCCGTGCTTCCGGAAGCGGTGGTAGGGCTCCTCGAAGGGCAGGTATCCCAGGTCGTGCAGCACCATCGTGATGAAGCGCGAATAGAGGAGGTGGAGCACGGCGTGCTCCTCCCCCCCGATGTACATGTCCACCGGAAGCCACGTGTCCGTGCGCGCCTCGTCGAACGGCCGGTCGTCGAACTCGGTGCTCGGGTAGCGGAGGAAGTACCATGAGTTGTCCAGGAAGTTGTCCGAGACATCGGTCTCCCTCCGCCCCTCCCCCCCACACTCCGGGCAGGTGGTCCGATAGAACGACTCCACCCGCGCCAGCGGCGAGAGCCCCTCGTCGCCCGGGCGGAAATCCTCCACGTACGGGAGCTCCACCGGCAGCTCCTCCTCCGGGACCGGCACCGTGCCGCACGCGTCGCAGTAGACGACCGGGATGGGCGGGCCCCAGTAGCGCTGACGCGAGATGCACCAGTCGTGGAGCCGGTACTGCACACGCGCCTCGGCGCGGCCCTCCCCGGCCAGCCACTCCACGATGGCCGCCCCGCCCACGGCCGGCTCCATGCCGCTGAAGCGGCCCGAATTCACCAGGCGCACGTCTCCCGTGTCGGCCAGCGCCTCGCCGGCGGCCGCGATCTCCACCCGCGCCGGGTCCCCCGCCGCCTCGGCCGTCTCCCGGGGCGCCACCACGACGGGAACCGGGAGGTCGAACGCGCGAGCGAACTCGAGGTCGCGCTCGTCGTGGGCCGGCACGGCCATGATGGCGCCCGTCCCGTACTCCATGAGCACGTAATCGGCGATCCACACCGGCACGTCATCACCGGTGGCGGGATTGCGGGCCGTGCCGCCCGTGAACACCCCGGTCTTGGTGCGGTCGGTCTTCTTGCGCTGCACCAGGTCGGTGGCCGCCACCTCGCGGCGGTAGGCCTCCACCTCTCCCTGCCGGTCGGGCGTGGTGAGGCGCTCCACCAGCGGGTGCTCGGGGGCCAGGACCATGAAGCTGGCGCCGAACACGGTGTCCGGGCGGGTGGTGAACACCTCGATGAGGGCGTCCTCGCCCGCCGGCGATGTCACCGGGAAGCGGAGCAGCGCGCCCTCCGAGCGGCCGATCCAGTTCCGCTGCGCGGTGAGCGTGGTCTCCGACCAGTCGATCCACTCCAGGTCGTCCAGGAGCCGGTCGACGTACTCGGTGATCCGGAAGAACCACTGGCTCAGGAGCCGGGTTCCGACCGGCGTCCCGCAGCGCTCGCAGGCTCCCGCGATCACCTGCTCGTTGGCGAGCACGGTCTTGCACGAGGGGCACCAGTTGACCGGCGCCTCCTTCTTCTCGGCCAGCCCGGCGTGATAGAGCTGGAGGAAGATCCACTGCGTCCAGCGGTAGTAGTCCGGGTCCGTCGTGTCGACCGTGTGGGACCAATCGTACATGAGCCCGGCCCGGTGGAGCTGGCGCATGAAGTTGGCGATGTTGGCCGGAATCAGCTCCATCGGGTGGGTGCCCACCTTCAGGGCGTAGTTCTCCGAGTGGATCCCGAAGGCGTCGAAGCCGATGGGCTCGAAGACGGTCTCCCCGCGCAGGCGCCGGAAGCGGCCGTGCACGTCGGCCCCCGTGAAGGCGTACAGGTTGCCGACGTGGAGCCCCTCCGCGGACGGGTAGGGGAACATCATGAGGTTGTAGAAGGGACGCTCGGGGGCGTCGAGGTCGGGCTCGTCGGTCCGCGCCTCGGCCCAGCGGCCCTGCCACTTCGCCTCGATCTGCTGTGGGTCGTAACTCGTCATCTTCGTTTCGCGATATCTCGTGTCGCGGATGCGGTCGTGCGTACGGGGTCGCGTCCGTGCTCCGGCGCGCTCCTCAGCGGCGGCGCGAGCCGATCACGCCGGTGTCGAATCCAGCCATGTGGAGCCCACCGTGAAAGCGCGCGTGCTCGATCTTGAGGCAGCGGTCCATGACCACGTTCATGCCCGCGTCGAGCGCGATGCGGGCCGCCTCGGGGCTCCAGATCCCGAGCTGGAGCCACAGCGTCCCGGCCCCGACCTCGGCGGCCTCGCGGGCCACCTCCGGGCACGCCTCGGCGCGCCGGAAGACGTCCACGATGTCGGGGACCACCGGGAGCGCCGCGAGGGACGGGTACACCTGCCGGCCCAGGACCTCCGATTCGGTCGGGTTCACGAAATACACCTCGAGGTCCGATGCGGCCGAGCTCGTGAGGTACGTGGCCACGAAGTAGCTGGCCCGTTCGGGCTTCGAGGAGATCCCCACGATGGCCACCGTGCGCGCCGCCCGGATGATCCCGAGTCGCTCGCGGGCGGTGGGCTCGCTCCAGCCCTCCACCGGCGTGTGGACGATCATCGTCACGAGCTCATTCCCAGCGCCCGGTCCAGGTCCCATAGGATGTCGTCGACGTCCTCGAGTCCGACGGAAATGCGCACCATGTCCGCCGTCACGCCCGTGGCCAGGAGGTCCCGGTCGGAGAGCTGTTGGTGGGTGGTCGAGGCCGGGTGGATGACGAGCGTGCGCACGTCGCCGACGTTGGCCAGGTGGCTGATCATCGACAGCGACTCGATGAAGCGCGCTCCCGCCTCGCGTCCTCCCTTCACGCCGAAGGTGAAGATCCCCCCGCCCGGGCCCTCGGGCATGTAGCGCGCCGCCCGCTCGTGGAAGGGCGAGTCGGGCAGCCCCGCGTAGCGCACCCACTCGACCCGCGGATGATCCCGGAGGAACTCCGCCACCCGGAGGGCGCTCCGCACGTGCGCGTCCATGCGGACGGGCAGCGTCTCGAGCCCCTGCAGGACCATGAAGGCGTTGAAGGGCGCCAGGCAGGCGCCGATGTCGCGCAGCTGCTCGGCGCGCAGCTTCGTGCAGAAGGCGTACTCTCCGAAATTGCCCCACCAGGTCAGGTTCTTGTAGGAGGGGATCTCCGACGTCATGTGCGGGAACCGCCCCGAGTCCCAGGGGAAGGTGCCCGACTCCACGACCACGCCGCCGATCGTGGTGCCGTTGCCGGCGATGTACTTGGTGGCC
>CAYXHP010000088.1:0-9532 GCA_964465015.1 uncultured Gemmatimonadota bacterium | reverse complement strand
GGCCCGCCGCCGTGGTCGCCCACGCCGTACAGGACCACCTGGTCGTGGAGGCCCTGCTTCCTCCGGTCGTCCAGCCGGTCCTCGATGAGCGGGTCGGGGCGCAGGTGGCTGTCGTAGCCGTGCGGGAAGTAGGTGAACAGGCGGCTTCCGTCCGGGGCCTCCCACCAGAACGCGTCGTAGGGAAATTTCGTCGAGTCGCTGGCCCACATGAGCTTCTGCGTCACGAAGGCCCGGAAGCCCTGCTGGTCCAGGATCTCCGGCAAGGTCCACGGATAGCCGAAGGAGTCCGGCAGCCAGGCCACGGTGGCCCGCTCGCCGTAGTTCCGCTCGAACCAGCGCTGCCCGTACAGTCCCTGCCGGACCAGCGACTCGCCCGAGGGGAGGTTCACGTCGGGCTCCAGCCACCAGCCGCCGACCACGGCCCAGCTCCCGTCCTTCACCGCCTGGCGGAGCGAGTCCCCGAGCGCCGGCTCGAGCCGGTCGACCGCCGCGTAGTAGGCGGCGGCGCTGGCCGCGAACACGTAGCCGGGGAAGATGGAAGCGAGCTTGAGCGAGGTCCGCCACGTGTTCCGGATCACGTCCTGGGTCTCGCTCCACGGCCACAGCCACGCCGCGTCGATGTGCGAGTTCCCGACCAGGAGGAGGGTGTCGGCCCGGATGCGGCGGGCCGCCGGCGCGTAGGCGTCCGCATAGCGCTGGAGGAGCTGGTCGTAGCCGCGGGAGCTGCCCAGGGCGCGGAGCCACTCCCGCGGGTCGGGCGGCCCGATGGCCGGGGGCTCGCCCAGGAGCCGGCGCGCGTATGTCCAGCCGTCGGCGTACTCGGCGAAGCCGGGGCCGGCCGCCCGCGCCTCCGGCGCGAGCCACACCGGCCGGCCCGGGTCCGGGACGAGCGCCACGTCCAGCGTGTCCCCCTCGCGGCACGGCGAGCACAGGGAGACGGTCCCCGCCGACCAGGTGCGCGCCTCCCCGTTCACCGTGTAGCTCGCCTTCGGGCCCAGGCCGCGGGCCAGGATCTCGATCGTGTCGCCGGCCAGCGCCGCCGGCACCACCAGGCGCGTGGCGAAGCGGTCCACGCGCTGCCCGTGCACGTCGATGGGACCGAAGCCGAGGTCCAGGCGCCCGCCCGCCAGGCGGAGCAGGGTGCCGGCTCCCACCCCGACATCCTCCTCGTCCGAACCGCCCCGCCACTCGGAGCGTCCCCGGATCCGGTCCCGGCCCAGCGCCGACCGTCGCAGGCGCGCGAACGGGATCCGGACATCGAGGCTGTCCGGCCGTCCCGGCACCAGGAGCGGGAAGGAGTCGGCGGCCAGGGCGGTCCCGCCCTGGCGGACCGCGACCCGCACCGCGCGAAGCGTGTCCGGTCCCCAGGCGGTCACGGGCAGGCGGACCGGCGCCACCAGCCCGTCCCCTCGCCACGCCAGGGGTCCGGTGAGGTGCACCGGGCCCACCGCCACGGCCGGCGCCGGGTGGAGCGGCGCCGCGAGCCCGGCCGGCCGTCCCACCGAGGTGCGGAGACCTCCGAGCCCCGGGCCCTCCGGCACCGCCGCCAGGAGGACCCGGAGGCCGAAGTCGCCGGTGCGGTTCCGGACCTTCAGCAGGAGCGTGTTCCAGCCCGCCGCCAGCCGCACGTCCACCGTGTCGGTCCCGGTGGCGAGACCCCGTCCCACGTCGTGTGCCCACACCACCTGGCCGTTCAGGATCGCCTCGACGCCGTCGTCGCTCGAGATGAGGAGACGGAGGCCCCGCTCCTCGGGGGCGGACAGGTACGCGTGGGCGTAGGCGACCGTGTGCTCCGTGGAGCCCTCGAACAGCCGGTTGAAGTCGACCGCGCCGGTCGAATCGGTGCGGGCCTCGATCCAGGGGCCGCGCTCGGGGTCGCCCGGTTCCGGGAGGATGTCCGCCTCGGCGGCACCGGGCCGCAGGTAGTCCTTCAGCAGGCCGGCGCGGCCGGTGTCGGCGGGCACCGGGATGCGGACCAGCCAGCGGGAGATGGGCTGGGCGCTCGGGGCCGGGGGCGGGACCCGCGCCTGGGCCGAGGCGGGGGCGGGCGCGGCCGCGACGACGGCCGCGCCGAGCCCGAGGAGGAGCACCAGGATCCCCTTCCGAATGTCAGCCAACCGCTTCGTCGCTCCCCCGCTTCGTCCACACGTCGAACAGCACGGCGGCGAGAATGATGGCGCCCTTGGAGATCTCCTGCCAGAACGCCTGCACGCCCAGGAGGTCGAGCGAGTTGTTGAGGACGCCGATGAGGAGCGCTCCGACCAGCGCGCCCGAGGCCGTGCCGAGCCCGCCGAACAGGGAGGCGCCCCCGATGACGGCCGCGGCGATCGCGTTGAGCTCGTACAGGAGCCCGGCGTCGGGCCCGCCCGAGCGAAGCTGCCCGACCAGGAGGACCGAGGCGAGGCCGGCGCACGCTCCCGAGATGGCGTACACGCCGAGCTTGACCCGGCGCACCGGCACGCCGGCCAGCCGCGAGGCCTCCTCGTTGCCGCCCACCGCGTACACGTGGCGGCCGAAGCGCGTGCGGGCCAGGACCAGGCCGCCGCCGGCCACCAGGAGGAGCATGACCAGCGCCGGGACCGGAAAGCCGCGCGGCAGGCCCGGCACCGGGATGCGGCCGCCCCCGATCGCGTGGAGCGCATCGAGACCGGCCACCTGGAGGTCGAAGGCCGGGGCGCCGGGAGCCGGGAAGCCGATCGGGACCCCCCCGGTGAACAGGCGGGCCGCGCCGCGGGCCATGGTCATGGTGGCCAGGGTGACCATGAACGGGTTCACTCGGAGCCACGCCACGGCGGTCCCGTTGACCACGCCCACCCCCGCCCCCACCGCGATCCCGACCGCCACGGCCACCGCCGCGGCGCCGGCCACGCCCACGGCCGACAGGAGGCCGGCGTTCGTGACCACGGCCGCGACCAGCACGCCCGCCAGCCCCACGATCGAGCCCACCGACAGGTCGATCCCGGCCGTGACGATGACGAAGGTCATCCCGACCGCCAGGATGCCGTTCACGGACACGTGCAGGAGCACGGTGGTCAGGTTCCCACGCGTGAAGAAGCCTGGCACCAGCACGGCGGCGAGAAGGACGAGGCCGGCGAGCGCCAGCCCGACGCCCCACCGCGCCAGCCACCCGGAGCCCCCGGGGACAGGGGTACGCTGCGCGCTCACCGCGGCCTCATCCCGCCACCGCCAGCCCCATCACGCGCTCGGGCGTCATGGCTTCCCCCTCGAGCGCCCCGGTGACCTGGCCCTCCCGCAGCACGACCAGCCGGTCGGCCAGGGCCAGGAGCTCGGGGAGCTCCGACGAGATCACCAGCACGGCACGGCCCTCGTCGGCCAGGGCGCGGATCTGCCGGTGGAGCTCGGCCTTGGCCCCGATGTCCACGCCGCGGGTGGGCTCGTCGAACAGGAGGACGCGCGCCCGGGCCAGGAGGCCCCGGGCCACCACGACCTTCTGCTGGTTCCCGCCGGACAGGGTGCGGGCCTCGCGCCCGAGGTCGGGAGGGCGGACGTCCGCGTCCCGGACGGCCGCCCCGGCGGCTCGCCGCTCCGCCGGCCGGCGCACGAGCCCGAGGCGGGTGAAGCGGTCCAGGGCCGAGAGGGTGACGTTCTCCCCCACCGTGAGCCGCGGGACGAGGCCGGCGCGCTGGCGGTCCTCGGGGAAGTAGACCACGCCCCGCCGGATCGCTTCGCGGGGCGAGCGGGGCCGGTACGGCGCGCCCGCCAGCGTCATCGTCCCGGCGCCGGCCCGCTCCGCCCCGGCCAGCACCCGGGCCAGCTCGGTCCGTCCGGCGCCCACCAGCCCCGCCAGCCCGACGATCTCGCCGCGCCGCAGGCGAAGAGACACCCCGCGGAAGGCGGGCTCGCGCGAGAGCTCCCGGACCTCGAGGGCCGGGGGCTCTTCCGGGGGCCGGGCGGCGGGCCGGCGCGGGTACTCGACGTCCCGCCCCACCATGGCCCGGACCAGGGCGGCGTCGTCCTTCTCGGCGGCGGGGCCGGTCCACACCATGGCGCCATCCCGGAGCACGGTGACCCGGTCGGCCAGGCGCCGGACCTCCTCCAGGCGGTGCGAGACGAACACGATCCCGACGCCCGCGGAGCGGAGACGCTCCACGCAGGCGAACAGGCGCGCGGTCTCGTGCGGGGTGAGCGTGGCGGTGGGCTCGTCCAGGGCCAGCACGCGGGCGTTCCGGACCAGCGCCCGGGCCATCTCCACCATCTGGCGCCGGGCCACCGACAGGCGCGCCACCGGCAGGGAGGGGTCGACCTCCAGGCCGAGCTCGGCCAGCGCCCGGGCCGTCGCCGTCCGCAGGCGGGCCCGGTCCACCAGGCCGCCCCGGACGGGCTCGATGCCCAGGAACACGTTCTCGGCCACGGGGAGCTGGGGGACGAGCGTGAGCTCCTGGTAGATCACCGTGATGCCGCGCGCCAGCGCGTCCCGCGGGCCGGCGAACGCCACGGCCCGGCCGTCCAGCCGCAGCTCTCCAGCATCGGGTGAGATGGCGCCAGCCATGACCCTGAGGAGAGTGGACTTACCCGCTCCGTTCTCACCTACGAGCGCATGGACCTCACCGGCCCGCACGGAGAGGTCCACGCGGTCGAGGGCGGTGACCCCGGGGTAGCGCCGGGTCACGCCCCGGAGCTCGAGGAGGGGAGCCTCGGTCACGAACGGGAGGCGTCGCTCGGGAGAGGGACAGGCGGGGTCCGGCCGGTCCTCAAGGGTGCTCCGGCTCCGCGCCGCCGCGGCGCGCGCCGGCCAGCCGCTGCAGGCGTGCCAGCCGCCCGGTCACCTCCTCGATGATCGGCGCGAGGCGCTCGGCGTCCCGCGGGTCGACTTCGCCCAGGCCCCGCAGGTGCTCGGGGCGGCAGTCGACCATGCGGGTCCACCAGGTGGCCGACCACACCTCGACCAGGTGACCCAGGTCGGACGGGGAGGTGGCCAGGGGGACCTCCAGGCGCGAGGCGGCGGCGCGTGCCGCGTCGAGGAGCGCCTCCAGCTCGCCGGCGAGGCCTGCCTCGCCGGCCTCCCGGACCCGGTCCAGGAGTTCCTCTCCCTCCTCGACCAGCCGGCCGAGCCGCACCGAGAGCCGTCGCCGCTGGTGTTCGTTGAGCACGGGCCCAACCTACGGCGGGATCAGTCGGGGCGCTGCGCTTCCTCGGGCGGCCACGGAATCCCGCGGCGAACGTGCCACAGCCAGTGCTCTTCGAGCAGGCGGCCCGCCTCGTCGAGGTTCCCGTCCCGGATCGCCTCCACGATGACCCGGTGCTCGCTCACCAGCTCGGCGCGGGTCGGGTCGTCCAGGGTGAGGGCGCGCTCGTAGCGGTCCAGCCGGTTGAGGAGCCGGGTCAGCTCCTCGCGGGTGACCGCGCCCACCCGCTCGGCGGGCAGGAGGATCTGGTGCCACTCGCGGTCCAGCTCGATGCTCTCGTCGTGGTCCCGGGCCGCGATGCGCTGCGCGTCCAGCGAGTCGAGGAGCGTGAGCTCCTCGGTCGTCGGCGGCTCTCCCCGGACCAGCGCGACGCGCTCCATGACCGCGATGAGGCGGAAGAGCTCCTCGCCTTCATCGCGGGTGAGCGGGGCCACGTAGTAGCCCTCGTACGGGCTCATGGAGACGAAGCCCTCGAGGGTGAGGAGGAGCAGCGCCTCCCGCACCGGAGTGCGGCTCACGCCCAGGCGGTTGCCGATCATGCGCTCGTTGAGGTCCTGACCGGGCTTGAGCTCGCCCTCGATCAGCCAGCGGCGCAGGACCCGTCGGGCCTGCTCGCGGAGCGGAGCGTCCCGGGTCGGGAGCTCGTCTCCCGGGCGCTGGTCTGGTGTGCCGCTCATGCCCGGCTCCTGGCAGGGGGAGCGCCGGCGCGCCGGCCAGCCTACCCCGTGGTGCGGCCGCGCGTCGGCGGTACAGGCGCCCCGGAAGCTGAGGCGGCCGTTCGACATGCGCAAGCCCGGGCCGTGGATCATCGGGCCGCGCGTGGCACGGTGTGCCGCCTCCGGTGGCATGGCGTCCCGCCTCCGCGCTGCCGGCGCGAGCGACGGACGCGGGAACCTCCGGTCCGGTCGCAGGTATTTAGGTGCGCAAAAATATGTCACTCGGGCCCCGAGACCTCCCGCGCGCACCGGGGCGCATCCAACCCTGGCGGTCGTCCGGGGCCGTCCCGCACGCGTGGACGCCGTGAGCCCGGCACCGCCCCCATGGCCGGGTACGGCCGGAGGTGATTCATGACCCACCCGACCCCCCCGAGCTGGGCGCGCCGCGCGCTGTTCGGCGCCCTGGCACTGGCGCTGCCGCTGCCCCTCGCGGCACAGGACACCCACCCTGAGACGATGTCGGCCAGGCAGAAGGCCGCGATCGAGCTGGACCGCATCACTCCGGCCGACGTGGCGCACTGGGGCGTGCACCCCGAGGAGATGGCCTGGATCGACGACCTGGACGTCCCGGGTGTCCACATCACCTATCTCCTGGCCGAGCCCCGGGGAGAGCCGTTCGTGTTCCGTCTCAAGTTTCCCGACGGCTACGCGGTGGCTTCCCACTCGCATGCCCGCCGGCGGCTGGTCACGGTCCTCGAGGGGACGTACGAGATCGGCTTCGGCGACGTGGCGAACCGCGACAAGACCGTGGCGTGGCCGGCAGGCAGCTACTTCGTGATCCCGGCCGGCGTGCATCACTTCGCCTGGACGCGGGGCCCGACGGTGGTCCAGGTCGTGGGAACCGGCGATATGGAGTTCGACTGGCTCACCAACGAGTGACGCGCGAAGCGTCCGACTCCTGAAGCGTGCAGGGCGGCGCGCGATGCTGCCGCGCCGCCCCCACGTCCCTCCGCGCCGGACGGCTCGAGGCCTGGCTCCCTCGCGCCGCCGGTCTCCGCCGTGAGCGGCTGCCGCGCCGGCTCAGACCGCCGGAGCGAGATCGCGGCTCAGGCCGCCGGAGGGATGTTCTGGTTCAGGTGGAAGAGGTTCCAGGGATCCCAGTCGGCCTTCACGCGGGAGAGCCGCTCGTAGGCGGACCCGTAGTTCTCCTGCACGCGCGAGGCGTCCTCCGTGTCCATGAAGTTGGTGTAGCCTCCATCGAAGCCCGAGAAGGGGTGGATGGCGTCGTAGTACTCCCGCACCCAGCTCCGCATGCGGTCGGTGTCCGCCGGGTCGGGCCAGAAGCCCACGATGTTGACCGCGAAGCCCGCCTCCCGGGTCCCGAACGCCGTCTCCTCCGACCCCACGTCCGTGACCGCGCCGCCCAGCGGATACAGGTGCGCGCCCGAGTGCACGTTGGGCGCCCGGCCCCCCGGCTCCAGGTGCGCGGCGATGACGTCCTCGTCCACGTCCCGGACGAAGTCGGACTTCCAGTAGGAGTAGCATCCCGGGGGGAGCAGCGGGTCGAAGGAGGACTGGAGCACGGGATAGGGCATGGGCCCCACCATCTCGCCGACCACCGGGCCGGCGGCCCGCAGGGGTCCGATGGCCTCCTCCGCCTCCGCGGGATCGCCGGTCCAGCAGGTGACGAGCAGGCACACGTTGTCCCCGTGGCGCTCCTCCGGGATGAAGGGAAGGGGAGGGGCGCGGTGGAAGCCGAAGAAGGCGCTCAGCTCCCGGGGCGCCTGGCGCAGGTGGTCGCGCCAGGAGCGGATCACGTCCGGCGCGGCCTCGAGCTCGAACACGATGGGTCCGCCCACGATCTCCCTCACGGGCGAGAGCTCGAACTCGAACGCGGTCACGATGCCGAAGTTGCCGCCGCCGCCTCTCAGGGCCCAGAACAGGTCCGGGTTCTGGTCGCGGCTGGCCGTGACCCGGTCGCCGGACGCGGTGATGACGTCGGCCGACACCAGGCGGTCGCAGGTGAGCCCGAGGCTGCGGTTCAGGTAGCCGATGCCGCCGCCGAGCGTGAGGCCGCCGACCCCCGTGGTGGAGACGAAGCCGGCCGGTATGGCGAGGCCGTAGGCGTGGGTGGCGTGGTCCACGTCCCCGATCGTGGCCCCTCCGCCGACCCACGCCCTCCGGGCCGAGGGGTCGACGCGCACGTAGCGCATTTCCGAGAGGTCGATGACGAGGCCGTCGTCGCAGGTGCCGTAACCGGGAGCGCTGTGCCCGCCTCCGCGGACGGCGAGATCGAGGTCGTGCTCCCGGGCGAAATCGACCCCCGCCATGACGTCCGCGTCGCTCCGGGCCCGGAGGATCGCCGCCGGGCGCCGGTCGTGCATGGCGTTGTAGACCGCACGGGCGCGGTCGTAGTCGGCATCGCCCGGAGTGATGAGGGGTCCGCGAGTGCGCGAGCCGAGGTCTTCGAGGGTGTCGGCGGGCATGATGATCTCTCCCGTGGCTACACTGGATGCACGGACCCGGGCAGCATCCACGTGCCTCCATCGGCCCCGGAGCCCGGGTCCTTCCGCGCTCATCGTAGGGCCGGCTCGGACCCGGGCGCCAGCGCGCGATGACACGGATCGCCTTCCCGAGCGAGGGAGCGCGGCGGTCGCCCGCGGAGCCAGACCGACCTACGTTGCGCCCCGATGAGCCAGGACCTCTCCTTCCGGCGCACCATCGGCCTGTTCGGGGCCGTGATGATCGGGATCGGGGCGATGATGGGCCCCGGCATCTTCGCGCTGCCCGGCGAGGTGTCGAAGCTGGTGGGCCCCCTGGGGATCGGGGTCTACCTGCTGGTGGGGGTGGTCACCCTGCTCACCGCGCTCTCCTACAGCGAGCTCGGCGCCGCCATCCCGGTCGCGGGCGGCGGCTACTCCTTCACGAGCCGCACGCTCCCCCGGCCGCTGTCCTTCCTGACCGGCTGGTTCTTCTGGATCGGCAACACGCTGGCCTGCGCGATGTACGCTGTGATCTTCGCGATCACCGTCCGCGGCTACTTCTGGCCTCACGCCAGCCTGGCGGCCATCGCCCTGGCCACGACCCTCGTGTTCGCGGCCGTCAACTTCTTCGGCGGCTCCGAGGCCATCCACATCATCACGGTCATGAACCTGGTCGAGCTCGCCGTGCTGGTGGGCGTGGCCGCCCTCGGCCTCTCGCACGTGACGGCCCCCAACCTCCGCCCCCTGGCGCCGGTGGGCTACGGCGGCTTCGTGCCGGCCATGGCGCTGGTCTACATCTCCTACGTGGGCTTCGAGCTCATCACGGTGGCCTCCGAGGAGATCATCGCCCCGGGGAAGACGATCCCACGCGCCATCCTCATCACCCTGTTCGTCGCCACGGGCATCTACGTGTTCGTAGTGTACGTCATGATGGGGACGACCCGGCACGAGAACCTGGCCGGAAGCGACGTCCCCTTCATCCTCATGGCCGGCAACATCCTGGGCGGGTGGGGAAAGTGGGCGGCCATCGTGGCCACGATCATGGCCAGCCTGTCGGCGTTCAGCGTCACCCTCGGCGCCAGCGCTCGGGTGCTGTACGCCCTGGGGCGGGACGGCCACTTCCCGTCCGCCTTCGCGCGTCTCCACCCCCGCTTCCGCACGCCCCACATCGCGCTGGGCGCGTGCGCGGCCGTGGTGGCGGGATTCGCGGCCACCGGGATCGTGCGCTTCGTGGCGTCGGTGAGCG
>CAYXHP010000087.1:0-45940 GCA_964465015.1 uncultured Gemmatimonadota bacterium | reverse complement strand
GGGCGCCGGCCTGGCCGGCGCCCTGGCCGCCGTCCTCTTGATGTGGACGGGGTGCAAGAACCCGCTCACGGTGGAGAACCCGAACAAGCTCACCGAGGGCGATGTGCAGCTGCCGAGCGCGTACGGGGCGCTGGTCGTCGGATCGGAGAACAACCTGATCCGGGCGGCCAACGGCATGCTGGCGATCATCAACAACGCGTCGGACAACTCGTTCTGGATCGGCTCACGCGACGCGTGGGGCGACCTGGACAAGGGGAACATCGGCTCCACCACGAACGAGTTCACCGATGCCGCATGGCCGGAGGTCGGACGGGCCCGTTACATGGCCGACCTGGCGATCAGCCAGGGCGAGGCGCTCGCGAAGTCGGGCGATCTCAGCGACAAGGAGGATCTGGCGAAGGCGTATCTATGGGGTGGGATCACCTACACCCTGATCGCCGACACCTGGCAGAGGTTCGTGCTGCCGGACAACCTCACCGATCCGACCACGCCGGGTAAGCCGATCTCGGCGGCGGACATGCCCAAGCTCTACGACACGGCGATCAAGTACTTCACCCAGGGCTTGACGCATACCTCCGACAGCGAGACCAAGGCCGAGCTGCTGGCCATGCGGGCCCGCGCGGAGCAGGCCAAGCAGATCCGTCTGCACATCGACGCGGGCGGCCCGGTGGCTTCGGCGTCCGCGGCCACCGATGCGGCGACGGTGCTCGGGATGGTCACGGCGGACTGGACCTTCCAGCTCCCCTACGACCACAACAACCTGGGCATCACGTGCGAGTCCTGGGACACCCAGGTCTGGTCCCGCCAGGAGCTCCAGATCGGCAGGACCTACGTGAACGTGGATGCGTCCAAGAAGAACATTCTCTCCATCGCGATGAACGACCCGATCACGGGCACCGCCGACCCGGTGACCACCGCGATGGTGGCCGCCTTCAAGGACGGTGGCAACGATGCTCCCATGACCGAGATGTCGGCCCGGGAGCTCCACCTCATCATCGCCGAGAATCAGCTGGCCACCAGCGGCGACAACGCCGCCTTCCGGACCCAGATCAACGACGTCCGGTCGCTCGACGGGCTGCCCGACTACACCGGTCAGGTGTCGGCCGCGGCGATCCTCGAGTACGAGCGCCAGGTGAACCTGCTCTTCCAGGGCCGCCGGCTGGCCGACCACTACCGCTTCGGTAGCAAGGACCCGCTGTGGCAGGCCACCTCGGTGGCCGTCAAGAGCCCCGGCACCCTGTTCCCCATCACGATCACCGAGATCCGTTCCAACCCGAACGTCTCCGGCTGATCCCAACCCCCGCTCCGGCGGGCGAGCGCGGCCCGGTCTCCTCCACGGAGGCCGGGCCGCGTCTCACTTTGGCGTGGAACATCGAACGGCCCGGACGGGTTTAACGGGGGTCGGAGCAGGGCTCACGGAGAGCAGGGCTCACGGTCCGCTCGGAGGATGCATGAACCGCATGACTCGTCCATCATCTCGCCACTCGATCGCGGCGCGGGCCGTAGCCCCCCTGGTCGCTGCTCTGGGCCTGGCGGCCTGCACGAGCACCGGCCCCACGCGGCAGGAGGCCCGGGTCGTGATCAACGCCGACCCGGATTCCGTGCCGATCCAGATCGTGACCTCCAACAACTTCGCGTGTCCCTTCCAGCAGACCGACGCGGGAAGCCCGGCGTGCTCCTCCATCGTGTTCGGATCCGCGGACACGACGGTCCAGACACCGCCCTTCGACCACACCTACGACATTTCCGCGACGCAGCGGTTTCTCGTCATCCTGCAGTTCCCGCCCACGGCGACCGACACGCCCAGTGTCCAGGCTACGATCGACCTGTACATCGATGGCCAGGAGAAGTGTCTCGCGGGCCAGACGAGCTGTCAGGTGAAGGGTGACCTGGCGTCCAAGCCCTTGCAGAGCATCTTCCTGGGCGGCTGATCGAGACGCCGGAGGGGACGGCCATGCGGTCACGGCTCCGAGCACGCATCCTGGCCCTCCTGGTGCCCACCCTCTTGCTCGTGGGACCGGGGTCCACCCGCGTGCTCCACGCCCAGCAGCCAGCGAGCTCATCGGGACGGTGCGCCGACCGCCCGGTCATCGTGTCCCATGGGCCGGGCGCGGTGGTGACCCGGATCGTGGGCCGGGTCGTAGACGCGACCACGGGATCGGCCGTGCAGGGAGCCGTCCTCGTCCTCGGAGCCGACTCGGTCGGCCGCGTGATCACCGACGACGACGGTGGTTTCCGGATCGACGGCGTCACCCCGGGCGCCTACGAGCTCGCCGTCTCCGGTCCATCGTACGGGACGCAGGCCAGCTGCCTCGAGATTCCGGCCGACCAGGAAGTCACCCTCACGATCGGCCTCCATCCCCGCCCCATCAACGTCGAACCGCTAGCGGTGAGCGTGGAGGGAGCGCGACCGCTCTGGCTCGTCCACGAGGGCTTCTATCGGAGGCGGAGAGCGGGGGGAGGGATCTTCATCACGCGGGACGACATCCTGAAGAAGAACCCGTCCCGCTTGAGCGAGATGTTCGTGGGTCGGGCCGAGGTCACGGTAGCCGACGGCAACCCGTCACCGCTGCAGCCCATCCAGGCGGTCCACCCCCCCCCCGGCGTGCCCGGGCGTAGCTGCCCGCTCGGTAACCCGAGAATGTGCCGGCGCCCCCAGGACACGGGTCCGTGTCCCGTACAGTACCTGGTCGACGGCGATCCGGTGCCGCTCATCCTCGGGGTCGATACCTTCCATCCCAAGGACGTCGCCGCGATCGAGGCCTACTTCCATGCCTCGGAGGTGCCGCCCCAGTTCAACGTGGGCACGGCCGCTTGCGGCGTGATCAACATCTGGCTCAAGGTCCATGCCGACGGCCACTGAGACGATCGGTTTCCCTCTGACCCAGGACTTCCAGCCGTGAATGCTCGCAGGTCGACGCGCACCGCCGTGGCTCTCCTACTCCTGGGAGCCCTACCGGCTTGCTACAGTTACGTGCCGCTCGAGTCGGGAGCCTCGCCCAAGGTTGGGCAGGACGTGCGAGTTCTCGTACGGAGCTCCGCCGACGACGGAGACGGCGGCGAGAATAGCATCGACGGGCTGGTGCTGGGAACCGAGGGAGGGACCCTGCGGCTGGCGGTGCATCCCGGACGCGCCGACCCGGCCGCGTACTCGGTCATCACTCGGGACACGCTCAGCGTGCAGATGTCCGACGTGACGTCGATCGAGCGACACAAGCTCGACGCCGGTCGGACCGCCCTGCTCATCGGCCTCGGAGCGGCCGGCATCGCGGCCGCCGTCATCGCCGTGGCCAACTCGAATCCGAGCAACTCGGCCGGCGGGACGGGTAGCCGTCCGCGCAACAGCCAGGGCGCCCTGATCAGGATCCCGCTGACGATTCCCTGACCCGGACTTTCCGACCGGGGCGCGTATCTTCCCGCCCGGGTCGTGCAGTCGGGCTCAGCCTCCTCCCGCGTCCAGGCTGTCGGGCATGCGCCCCTGCTTCATCCACACCACGATGACCCCGCAGTCCGGACGACCGTATCCCATGTAGCGCGGCGGGATCTCCGACGTGCCGCGGTAGACCTCCATCGCCAGGATGGATCGGGCCGGCAGCTCGTCCAGATAGTGCCGCGGCCACAGGATGCCGTCCAGGTACAGGGTCGGGTAGCAGTTCAGGTTCGAGTGGACGACGTGGACCTCGGACTTGCCGTTGACCTCGGCGGCCACGGTCACGCCGGGGACCCGACGCAGGATGTCCGGCGTGTTGGTGGGGTTCTGCTGCTCGATCATCTTCGGCGTGACGAAGTAGCCGGCCCCGGTGCGGCGGTCTCGGCGGAAGTCGACCAGCGGATCCCGGAGCGGCGACGCCTTGATGTCCACGTGGAGATCGCTCACCTCGAGCACCGTCTCGCTCAGCATGAAGACGGCGTGCGTGGTCGCCCCCGGCTGCAGCTTCAGGGGCACTCCCTGCTCGGCGTATCCGATCCGGCTGACCTGGACCGTGTCGACGAAGCCCGCCGGGATCCCCTGGATGATGAAATTGCCGGCCGTGTCCGAGATCGCGCCGAACCCCGAGCGGGCCATCACGACGCGCGCTCCGGGTAGCGGACCCCCGGTCATGGCCGAGACCACCTTGCCTATGAGCGTGGCTACGGAGTCCGGCGAGCTCTTCTGCTGGGCCTGGAGCGCACTCCGGGCCGGGAGGGCGAGAACGAGGAGTGCCGTCGCCAGGCCGGAGGCGAGGGTGCGGACGATGGGACGGGTTCGGTCACTCATAGGCGTTCGGTTCCGTTCCGATACCGGGGGACGGGCGGCGAGCACCGCCGCGTGCCACCGCGCCTCGGCGCGCATACGCGCCCGAGGCCCCGGGGCCGTGCATCCACTCAAACTCGCCAGCCGCACGCGAGTTCCGGGTGTGCCTCTGGAATCCGCCCTCACCGTTCCCCGAGGGCGGCCCGGATCTTCGAGGCCACGTCGCGAGCCGCGGCGTTGGTCGAGTCGTACGCCAGGCCGTCCTCCAGCGCCTGGAGCGCGGGCCGGTAGCGCTCCTGCTGCAGGTACGCCCGGGCCAGGTTGAAGTGCGCCGGGGCGAGGCTCGCGTCCAAGCGGATCGTCGTCCTGTACTCGGCGGCGGCGCTGTCCAGCCGACCGGCGCGCAGGTATGCGTTCCCGAGGTTGAAGTGCGCCAGCGGCTCGGAGGGATTCACGTCGATCGCCTTTCGGTAGGCCTCGGCCGCCTGCTGTGTCTGTCCGAGCCGGAGGTGGGCGATCCCCGTGTTGACGAGGACGAGCGCATCGCGCGGATCCAGGCGAGAGGCCCTCCGGTATTCCTCGAGCGCCGCCTCCGCCCGGCCCGCCTGGAGGAGGGCATAGGCGAGTCCCGCGTGGAGCTGCGCGTCATCGGGATGGATCCGGAGCGCCATGCGGTACACGAGCGCGGCCGAGTCCGGCTTCCCGCCGTCCCGGTACCGGTCGGCGAGCCAGCCGAGCGCCTCGGCCCACCGCGCGCGCAGCCGTGCGGATTCGGCGAATTCCTCGCGGGCCAGGGCCACCAGGCGCTCGTGCGCGGCCGAGTCCGGCCCTGCGGCCAGGTCGAGGGCGGCCAGCGCCAGGGAGCGGGCATCGAGGTCCCCACGTCGCGCCATGACCTCGAGGCTGTCTCGTAGGCCACCCGGGAGTGACACGCCGGGCCGGAGCCATCGCTCCACCACCGTGGCGAGACCCCGGTAGCGCGCCATCGGGTCCCGGGACGACGGGCGAATGAGCGCCGCACCCGAGGCGAGCCCGTGCAGCGTGTCGGCCGCGAGGAGGAGTGCCACCAGGGGCCTCCTCGGCTTGGGATCCCCCCACCACCGGCGCGTCTCGGCCTCCAGCTGGGTGGCCGAGCGGTCCTGGTGACACCGGGCGCACGCCGGTTCGATCCCCTCGGCGCTATCGGCCAGGGGCCGCGGCACCGGGATCGTGTGGTCCGAGCGCCCGTAGGGAATGGCCGTCCCGATCTCGAGTTCCTGGAGATAGGGCATGTGGCAGGCTACGCACCGGCCGCCCGGTGAGCCGGCCGGGTGGTGCGTGTGCCGCTCGGGGTGAGCCGCCTTGGCGGCGTGACAGTCCAGGCACTGACCATCGTCGAAGCGCCCCTGCAGGGGCGCGTCCCGGATCGTCCGGTAGTGCTGGCTGTGCGGATCGTGACAGTCGGTGCACGTCATGCCCCCCGCGAGGTAGCAGTCGCTCGAAATCTGGTTCGCCTGGTAGGCGAAGCTGCGCACACGGCCGTCGGCGTAGAGCGGAGACTCACCCAGCGCGGGAGAGAAGAGCGAGTAATGAGCCGACAGCCTTCGGCCCGGGAGGTAGCCGGATGAGAGAGCGTCCTTGAAGGCATGGCACTGCATGCAAACGGCGATGGATGCATCCCGGCCGAGCCCTACCAGGGAGGCGATTCCGATGTCCGTCCCTCCGGGAATGCGGCCGCTCCGCGCCAGCTCCACGTGGCGGCGGCCGGGACCGTGGCACGACTCGCAGTTGACGGCGAGGCTCGTGAAGCGCGTATCGAAATGGGGCGCCGCGGAGCGCACCGTCACGTGGATCTGGCTCCCGTGGCACTCCTGGCAGTTGGTGAGGCGCTCGATCTGTCCCAGGGCCCGCCGCGGCGTCCAGTCGAGGCACGCCTCGAGCCGCAGTCCGGGACCCACCGGTACCCAACCTCCGGCCCGGGCGCGACCCTCGGTGTTGCAGAACCAGGTGTGGGCCGTGACGCTGTAGTCGAAGGGAAGGAGGCGCCAGGTGCCGTCCTCCTCGTGCACCAGGGAGCCCTGGGTGCCGCCGCCCACCATGTGACCTTTGCCGACCACCGCGTCCACGGGAAGCGTGTCTTCCGGGTGGCCGGGCCGCAGCACGCGAAAGCGGTAGGTACCGCGCGCGGTCCGCTCGGGGATCACGGTCGCGTCGGCGAAGTGGAGCGGTGTGCCGTCGAAGGGGGCCAGCACGTCCGCCGATCCGGGGCGCTCGGCTCCGGCCGTTCCGTGCGTGGAGGCCTTCCATGCTTCGTACTCGCGCAGATGGCATCCGCGACACGCCTTCGCGCCCACGAAGTCGGACGGGGCGACGTCGGAATCGGGGCCCGTCCACGGGTCGAACGTCGAGCCGGGCGCTCCCGGCACCGGCCGCGCCGCGAGGCTGGTCGGCGGCGGCGCTCCGGGTGCCGTGTCACGGGAGGTGACGCCACCGGACTTCGAGCGCTCGCCGCTGGCCGCGGGGCCCGCCCGCAGCAGGAGCGCCCCGGCGGCGGTGAGGGCCAGGAGGAGCGCGGTGGTCGCGGCGGCCGGCAGCCCGGGCCGCTTCATCGCCGTCTCCGCGTCTGGAGCGCGGTGTCCGGTTCCGCCCGGCCCGATGCGTGGGATGCGCCGCCCGTCTCGTCGTTGTCCCTGTACCAGGCCGGGCCCCGGCAGCCGCACAGGGAGCGGATGTGGCCCACCAGGCCCCAGATCGCTTCCCGGGCGAGCGATCGACCGAAGGCCGGCATTCGGGGGCTGCGGCCCAGGACTCGTCCACCTCCGTATATGGCGTTGAACAGCCGGGCGTCCGTGCGCGCCACCATCCCTGCGCTGTCCGCGTGTCTGGCCGGGGGTACCGGCAGGAAGGGCGCGTTGAACCCGTCTCCCGCACCCGCCGGGCCGTGGCACGAGGAGCACAGCTGGGCGTAGCGCTCTCCTGCGGTGGTCGGCGCGGCGGCGTCCTCCAGCATCCAACGATCGGGGGGACGGAGGGCGCGGTCGGTCAGGTCCAGGTAGCCGTCGTGGAGCGTGTCGCCGGGCGCGTCCGGCGCGTCGGGCGCGTCGGGCGCGCGAGCTCCGCGAATGACTGCCGCCGTGTCTTCGCTCGACGCCCGCCCCGCCGGGCCGGGACTCCGGCCCGAGGTGAGGAGGCGATAGAAGAGAGTGTCACGCTCGGGGCTCCCGGGGCTCCGGGGCATGATGGTGCGCGGCGCCGCGGCGTGGGGATCGCGCAGCACGGCCCAGATGTACGCAGGCGGACGCCGCAAGCGGACGCGCGCGAGATCGGGCCCGATCCTGCCGCCCCGGCCTCCGTACGCGTGACAGCCCAGGCAGGCGCTCCGGTCCGCCATCAGACGGGCGGCCTCCAGCTCGCGGTACGGCGAGAGAGGAGCTCCCCGGGGCGCCACCACCGCGACGCTGCCGGCCGTGCCGCGCTCCCCGGTGGTCAGCGCGTCCACTAGCGCCCGGAGCTCGGAGGGCGAGAGGCCGAAGTCGGGCATGCGGGTCCCGGTGCCTGGAAAGAAGCCGAAGGGACGTATCGCGATCGGGTGCGCCAGCCAGCTCGCGAGCCAGCCGGGGCGCGCTCGTGTGGCCTCCCGAGAGAGGTCGGGCGCGCTCTTCCATGCCGGCACGTTCGTTCCGGAGTGGCAGCCGGCACAGTCCAGGGCCAGGAATATGGCACGCCCCCGGGCGCTGTCCGACTCGGGATACCGTCGCCGCAGCGCGTCGAAGCGTGTCGAAGCGCCACCCGGGGATGCCGGGAGCTCCGAGACCATGAAGCGCACGAGAGCGACCGCTTCGGCTCCGGAGAGATGGAACGTCGGCATCGGGGACTGGCTCCCGGCCCTACGCCCCGGCGATGGCGACAGGAGGAGGGCGAGGAGCGAGTCGGGCGCCACGGCACGTCCCTTCGGTCCGAGGGGCGGAGACGCCCGGCGTGCCACCACCGGTTCGGGCACCCCGGTGTGGCAGGCGCCACAGCCCAGGGCCGAGAGCAGGTCGGATGCGTCGGCGCCCTCCGCCGTCCGGCCTCCCGGTCGGGGCGGGTGGGAGCTCTTGACGCCGGCCCGCACACCGAATGGCCCCGGCGGAGCCGGCACCAGGTGCGCGGATCGCGATGGGAAGTTCGCCGGACCGTGGCGTTCGGCCGCTCCCACCGGCCGACAGGCCAGAACGGCCCCCACCACCAGGACCAGGGGCCAGCGCCCGGCCGGCATGCCTAGCGGATCTCGGGGCCCCCGCGTCGCCGGTCCACGACGAACCGGCCCCGGGCCGGCATGACCACGCCGGCCAGGGTGCGGGCGTTCACGACACTGTCGCGGCCGATGATCCCGTTGCGCCACAGCAGGTAGGCGACGATGGCGTAGACCTGACCGTCGTCCAGGCTCCCGGGGTTGTCCTGGGGCATCGCCTTCCGGATGTAGCTGAACAGGGTCGGGGCGTAGGGCCAGTAGTTGCCGACGGTGGGGAAGTAGTAGCGGATGTTCGCGAACGGAAAGCCGGGGATGCGGTCCTTCTTCTCCGTGACCAGGGGTCGCTCGGGTCCGTTCAGGCCGCCGGGACCGTGGCAGCGCGAACAGTGGAAGGCGAACTGCCGCTCGCCGGTGGCGACCGTCCCGCTGCCGGCCGGAAGGCCGTGCCCGTCGGCCGCGATGTCGATGTCCGCCGAGTCGATGAGCGTGCTCGAGGCGGGGGCGCCGAACCCGTAGCGGTCGGGGAGGGGACCGTCCGAGGCGGTCACGGCCTTCAGGGGAGACCCGCTGCTGGCGATCGGAGGCACCGGGAAGTCCTTCGGGTTCGTGGGGCCATGG
This sequence comes from uncultured Gemmatimonadota bacterium, assembly GCA_964465015.1. GTDB lineage: Bacteria > Gemmatimonadota > Gemmatimonadetes > Palauibacterales > Palauibacteraceae > Humimonas. Next base: position 36,875 of record CAYXHP010000087.1, on the reverse strand, counting down.
TCCGGTCGCCCTCCGTCCACGGTGCACGCCGCGGCGAGGAACGCCCCGAGGACCGACACGAGGAGGGCGAAGCGCCGCAGCCGGGTTCCCCTTCGATCCCACTCCCGGACAGCCGTCGTGGGCCTTGCCCTGTGTCCCGCGAGCGGTCCTCGTCGTTCGGGTACGGTCACAACTTCCCGCCTCCGGCGAACGTCACGCCGCCGTCGGGCCACACCTCCCAGGCGCGGATGTTGTTCCAGTGGTACAGGGTCCCGGGCCCGCGCACGGCCAGCAGCTCCTTGCGGGTAGGCTGGATGTAGTCGGTCTCGTCCGTCACGCGGCTGGCCAGCACGTGGTGGCCGCCGTCCCACTTCCACAGGTACCGGAAGCGCGTGTGGCAGCGCGGGAGGATCGGTTCCTCCAGCGCGGCTCTACCCCAGTGCTTTCCGCCGTCCACCGTCACGTCCACCCTGGACACCTTCCCCCGACCGCTCCACGCCAGGCCCGTGATCTCCCACCAGCCCTTCTCGGGAAGGCTCGCCGGATAAGCGGGGAAGGTGATGATGGATGCGGCGTCCAGGACCAGGCTGAAGATGCGCGCGGTCCCGTTCGGAAGGGGGTCGGTGTACTCGGAGGTCTCCGAGCGCGTGAAGAAGGGAGCGTCGGAGAGCTCGATGCGCTGGATCCACTTGATGTTGGCGCTCCCCTCGAAGCCCGGGACCAGGAGACGGGCCGGGTAGCCCTGCTCGGGCCGGAGGGCGTCGCCGTTCTGCCCATACACGATCATGGCGTCGTCGTGGGCCTTGGCCACGGGGATGCTGCGCGCGTAGTGCGCCGGGTCCCCCCCCTCGGCCAGGAACCACTTGGCCTCCGGCCGGACGCCCACCTCCCGGAACAGCAGGGAGAGCGGCACGCCGGTCCACTGGCTGGTGCTCGTCAGGCCGGCGACCACCTGCGGCGACATCCGGGGCTCCGAGTCTCTGTAGCCGAACACCCCGTTCCCGGCGCACTCCACGAACCGAATCACCGTCCGGGAGGGGTAACGCCGCAGGTCGGCGAGGGAGAAGCGCATGGGACGCTCCACCATGCCGTGAATCAGGAGCTCGTAGGACTCGGGGTCGACCGGTGGAATCCCGGAGTGATGGCGCTCGAAGTGGAGGTCCGCCGGAGTGAGGATCCCGTTCAATTCGTGGAGCGGCGTGAGGGACGAGCCGTCGGGTCTCTCGCGGGTCACGACCCGTACGGGCCGGTCCTGCGGCGCCCTGTGTCCCAGGGGGCTCGGGAGGCCGGCACCGGTGGGCTGGTAGACCGGGCGCCCGGTCGAATCGGCCGCCGCCGGACGAACCGCATCGGCCGGGCCGAGAACCCGGCCAACCCCCGCGGGCCAGCCCGCCCAGGCCGCGGTTCCGAGTAGGCCCGCCGCACCGGCCACGAAGCCTCGCCTCGAGACGGCTCCACCGCCCCGGGCTTCGGGGACGCCGCGGTCCCGGTCCCCCTCCGGGAGGTCCGCGCGCCTGCCTCGCTTCTTCCTCATGCCCCTCCATCCTCGCCCCGGCGGTCTTCGGCCCGGGAATGTAGGGGGCGACTCGGCGGGGAGCCAGCCGGAGCGCGCCCGGGCGGTCGCGGAGCGCCGGCCGCAGGTCCGCCGAGGGGGTCGGAGTCAGTCGGCGCGTCTGAGGCCGGACCATCGAGGCCGCCGGCACATCGGCCCGGCGGGGTGGGGGGGCGCCTCGGCGGAAGGGCTCGTCTTCGGGGGGTGGAGATCGGGGGTGATGCGAGCCTCATAGATGCTGTGTAAACATAAGCAAGATATTCTAATCGACTGTATTATATCATGTGATGTCTCATAGGATGTCCGGCCGAGGCGCCGGAGGCGGCTGGACCGCGAGTCCCCGGCGCCTGCGTTCCCGCCTCGTCTCTTTCGAGAACCGCTCCGTCGGGTCTAGTCACGGCGTGTAGCGTGTCGCCGTCCCGGCGGTAGGCCGGGAGCCGGCAGGAGACACCCGGCCAGGACCAGGACCGGCAGGACGGTGCCCCACACTGTGCTGCCCGAGGGCAGGGGGCCGAACACGTGCGAGAGAGGGTACCAGGTGGCGGCGGTGAGGAGGGCGGCCGAGAGTCCGACGCCCACGTGGAGAGGCGCCACGGGATCGGGTCCGCTCGAGGCGTGCCGGGGGTTCGCGGAGCCGGGCACGGGGAGGTCGTCCGCATCACGCGGATGGTCCTCCTCCAGGGTACGCAGCCGTGCGAGGTGGAGCGCCCGCACGCGGCGCTGACGGTGGAGGAACCGGGCGAGGGACACCGAGCAGGTCACCAGGAACAGGCCGAGCACCGACAGGGCCATCCAGTCGGCATACGTGGAGGGGGAGACCTCTCCGCGGGCCGGCGTGGTGGCGATGTAGGCCGACAGCCCGGACGGCCCGGCGAACTGGGCCACCGTGAAGGCCAGGATCGCCCCCACGAGGGCGAAGTACCAGGCGACCATGCGCGCCGCGGCGTCCTCGGCGTGCCGGATCGCGGCCCACACTTGCTCGAAGCACTCGGGCGATGTCGTCATCGAACGTCTCCGGTTGCCGGGACGGGGACGCCGCGGAGGCGTGACGTACGCGAGTCTCTGGCGGCGAGCCGCTCGAAGCCACACACTTCCTGTCGCTCGCCGGCCCGCGGGCGCCGGTCCGGGGGCCCTGGCCGGAGGTCGGCGGCAATGTCGGGGCGTGGCGCAGTCCGGTAGCGCACCTGCTTTGGGAGCAGGGGGTCGCCGGTTCGAATCCGGCCGCCCCGATTGGAATCAGGCGGTGGTCCGTCCATGCAGGTGCACGATACGTGTAAGGCCGGTGGCCTGAGCGCGGCATCCGCGCTGCCGTTCGGCCCGTACCCACGAGCTCCTCGGAGCCCGTCGGGCCGGGTGGCGACCGCGCCCTTCGGGATTCCGTCCGGTACGTGACTCAAGCTACATCGGCAGCCCGGTCCGTGCGACGCTTCGGACGAGACAACGGTGGCGCGCAGATGCGCCGGCGTTCGAACCCGCCCTCGGGCTCCGACGCCGATCTGTGGCCTGGCACGCATGCGGGTTCGACCCCGGGAGGCTGACTTGGAAGAGCCGTTCGTCGACCACTACGAGGTGCTTCAGCTCAGCCCCCGGGCGGCCGTGGAGACGGTGGAGCGGGTCTACCGGCTCCTGGCCAAGCGCTACCACCCTGACAACGCCGGCACGGGTGACAGCGAGCGGTTCGGGCTGGTGCACGCGGCGTACGAGGTGCTCTCGGACCCCGAGCGCCGCGCCGCCTACGATGTCGTGTACGACGAGATGAGAACCCTCCAGTGGAAGATCTACGACCAGCAGTCCGCGTCCGACGGACGGGAGGAGGATCGGCGGACACTGCAGGCCGTGCTCTCCCTGCTCTACGTGGAGCGCAGGCGCGACCCGGACTCGGGCGGCATGGGCATCCTGACCCTCGAGCGCGTCCTCGGCGTACCGGAGGAGCATCTCCGCTTTCCCCTCTGGTACATGCGGCAGCACGGATGGGTCGAGGTGCTGGACACCGGGAAACTCGCGATCACGGTGGAGGGCGTGGACTGGCTCGTCGATCGGGACCTGGTCCTTCCCGCGGACCGGCTTCTCGCCGACGGGTCGGAGGGGGATCGTGCCGACGGGCGGCGCCGCCTGCGCGCGGAGGACGAGCCCGGAGAGGGGTGAGCGCCCGGACGGGTCGGTGCGGGCCTTTCAGCCTCGCGTCGCCGGTCCCCGCCACCCCCGGACCGCTCCCCCGCCCGCGCCGGGTGCGGCTCCCGTCGAAGGGAGCCCCTCCACCGCGGGGCCCATCTCGCCTCTCGCCTCTCGCCTCCTCGCGGATGGCATGAATCGCAGCGTCCGCGCCCCCCGGACGTCGAGCAGCACGCCACGGGCGGGCGCAGGATCTCCGCGCCGCCCGGGCTTCTCCCAACGATGTCGGCCGGAGCAGGCTCGAGAGAGGGTGCGAGGCGAGGCGCGGAGGGCGGCGGACTGCCTGGATCCACCGCCCCGCACCGCGGGTCAGCCGTTGTCAGGCTGCCCGGTACCTGACTGCCCCTGGAGTCGCTCCTGCATCTGCTCCATCAACTTCAGGGACCCGTCCATCTGGTCGGCCATGTTTCGGAACCGCTCCTGGAGCTGCTCCATGTTGCGGGCCATGGCCGGGTCGCTCCCGAATCCAGGCTGCCCCGACATGCGCCGGAGCTGCTCCATGCCGCGCGTCATCTGACGGACCATGTCGCCGGTGGTCTGCAGCATGTCGTGCAGCTGCTGGTGCTGCATGAGCCGGTCCCGGTCCTGGTCCCGTGCCATGTCGCGCGCCTGGTCCTGGTCCCGGGTCCGCAGCTGGTCCATCTGCTGCATCAGCGACTGGTCCATCTGGTGGATGCGGTCCTGCATCTGGTTCATGCGCTGCATCATGTCCTGCATGCGCGCCATCTGTTGCTGCATCTGCTGCATCCCCTGGCCCTGCTGGCCCATCTGCCCCTGCGCCGTGAGGGCGCCGGGAGCGGCCAGGCCGAGACCGAGGATCAGCGCGCCGGCCCAAGTCTTCGTGGCGTTCATGATATCCGCCTCCTTCGAGCGCGCCCCGGGGGGCGCCCGTTCGTCACGTTGGGTCGGTCGTCAAAGCCCGATCTGCCAGCCCGCCGAGACCGCGAGGTCGGGGCTGGATTCCGAGAGGCCGACCGACACGCTCACGCCCAAGCTCCGGCCCTCTCCGAGCCGGTAGCCGATGCCCCCGCCCACGTCGAGCGGGGGGTCCGTCTCGGCCAGGATGCGGCTGGTTCCAGACAGCGAGGCGAGGACGGAGAGCTTCCCGCCCGCAATGCGCTGGCCGACTCCCACCGAAAAGCTCACCGGATTCCGAAGCTCGAGGTCCGGGAGGTCCCCCAGGATCCAGTAGCCGAGCTCGCCGAACAGGAGCGTGGAGCCCAGGCGTCGGGCCACGGAGAGCGATCCGCCTCCGTCCCACTCGCCGGTCCCGAACCCACGGGTCGGGTCGGCGAGCGGCGCCTTGACCTGTCCGGCCACTGTGACACTGAAGTCACGGCGGCCGGGCGGGACGAGGTCCACCGCCAGCCGCAAGGTCGGATCGCCCACCCCCACCTGGTCGAAGGTGGCCGTGTCGGGGAGGGCGACCGCCTGGCGCATGGCGCCTGACGCCCCGGACAGCCCCCCGGCCGACATCGAGCCCGTGCCGCCGGCCCCCAGCAGTGCCGCCGCCAGCCCCGCCCTCGAGCCCATGCCCATGCCGCCGTTCCCGCTCCCGCCGCGCCTCCCCAGCGAGTCCGCCACCTCTCCCTGCTGGGGCCCGCCGGTCGGGATCCCACCCCCGGTAGAGTAGGAGATCCACGGGGTGCTCTGGTAGATGAGAGGCAGCGTGGCCGAGAGCCGGAGCCGACCGGCCTCGACGGCGAGTCCGGTCAGGAAGTAGGCCGACCGGGTGGACTCGGTGAACAGGTACTTGCCGGTGGCGAACTCGAGCGAACCCGAGTAGGTGATCTGCTGCGCGAGCGCCGCGTCGGGCATGACGACCGGCACGAACGGAGTGGCGGCCGCCGCGACCAGGAAGGCGCGCACGACAGATCCCGCGACGCATGGGACCGGCGAGCGCCTGGATCGCATCGGCTCCTCCGACCTTGGAACGGGCGTCCCCATGTCCCTCCGGGCACCTTGCGAAGGCCGAACAGGAGAAACGGGAGACGCCACGAGTGGGGCTTCGACTCATAATCGGACGACGTCGACTCGGGATCTGTCCGGCACGTCTCGCGGCGTGTCGTGGGGAATCGTACGTGATGCGGTCCCGGGCGAGGGATGTTTCCGGGCCGGAGCTCCCGGCCGGGCATCCTCCGGGATCCGGGCCGCCCGGCTCCGGCTGCGGCGTCGGCATCTCCGGACAGGACTCGTGGGGGATCTCCGGACAGACCGGGCGTCGGGGCCCCGTTAGCCTTGTAGCGCTCGTCGGTCCCGGTCGGCCGGAGTCTGGCCCGGCCGGGACCGTACCAGGCGCCCGGTGGGGCGTCCGGTGACTCCGGGGGAGTCGCCGATCCCGACAGGGGGTCGCCACTGCGAGCCGGTGAGGCAGGCCCCGGCGGAGGGTGGCGTGTACGACCTATATGGTTCGGATGGCACCGTTCTACGAGGCCGCGTGGGTGTCGCGGTGGGCTCTGCTGCGAAAGGAGGCCGGCCACGTCCTGGATCGGCTTCCGGCCCGGGATGCCGCCGGGGAGGAGATCGCGGCCGATGAGGCCGATCTAGACGAATTCGCTTCGCGAGCCGGACCGCCCGCAAAGCCGTCCTGGTGATCCCTCGCGGCTGAGCCCGCCGGCGGCCAACAACCCGCTCGGGCGCCGCTCTCTCACCACGCTGGCCCTCTGATCGTACTCTGCCCGCGCGCCGGGTGCGCGCGCAGGAGTGCGCGGATCCGTGGCGCCAGGCCAGGGTCCGGGTGCGGGAGGGGTCCGCGCCTTCGCAGGCGATCCAGGAACGCGCGCTCGAAGCGGAGCCGGGAGGCACACGGTGGGCAGAGGTCAAAGTGGCCCGCCGCCCGGGCGGCCCGGTCGGCGGGCAACTCGTCATCCAGGTAGTCGTACAGGCGCGCCAGGACCTCGTGGCACGTGGGCCATCCCGGTGCCTCGTCCCTCGTGTACTCGCCGGTCGAATGCAGCGTCATCTCGCGCCTCTCGGCTCGTGAGCGAACGATCGGTCGGGGCCGGGCGCCGTGCGAGACCGCCGGTGCGCCGAGGCCCGGGGACGGTACACGGCATACCACTCGGTGGACCAACGACGGTCCCCCGCCCGCGGTTCCGGCCCTGCCCGCGGAGCGCGCGCGTCGGGCCGGCGCCCCTTTTCCCTCCGTTCGGTCCGGCCTAGCTTCGCGGCCATGCTGAACACCGATTGCCGCGACCCGGTCGTCTTCTCTCGCATCCACATCCACCCTCGGACCGTGGCGGCTGCCGTCGCCGCCCTGACCGCGCTGGCCGCCGCGCCGCCGGGCGGAGCGGGGAGGTTCGGGCCGGGCCCGCGCCCCGCTCGCGCGCAGGAGGCGCCCTACCGCGGCCTCCCGGTCGAGGGAGGCGTCACGGAGACCGCGCTCCTCCTGCGCGGCATGGGCGGCGTGCGGCGTGTCCTCGTCATCGGCGCCCATCCGGACGACGAGGACACGGCACTCCTGGCCGAGCTCGCCCGCCACGAGGGCGTGCGAGCCGCCTATTTCTCGCTCACGCGGGGCGAGGGTGGCCAGGACCTCATCGGCCCGGAGCTGGGCAAGGGACTCGGGCTCATTCGCACCGAGGAGCTCCTGGCGGCCCGCCGCGTGGACGGCGCCGAGCAGTACTTCTCGCGGGCCTACGACTTCGGCTTCTCGAAGACGGCCAAGGAGTCGTTCGGGCACTGGCCCGCCGACACGCTGCTCGGCGACATGGTGTGGGTCATCCGCACCTTCAGGCCGCAGGTGATCGTCTCGGTGTTCAGCGGAACCCCCGCCGACGGACACGGGCAGCACCAGGTGGCTGGGATCCTGGCCCGGAAGGCCTTCGAGGCGGCCGCCGACTCGAGCCGGTTCCCGGAGCAGCTGCGCTGGGGTGCGCGACCCTGGCAGGCCGAGAAGCTCTACCGGAGGGCCTTCCGGCGCTCTGACAGCTCCAGCATGAGCGTGTCCACGGGGGACTACGATCCGGTGCTCGGCATGTCACCCTTCCAGCTCGCGATGCTGAGCCGCAGCCAGCACCGGTCGCAGGACATGGGCGTGCTGCGGCCGCCGGGATCGCACGAGAGCCGGCTCCTCCTGCTCCGAAATCGTACCGGGGCGGCCCCGGACGCGTGGCTGTTCGCCGGGATCGACACCAGCGTGGTGGACCTGGCGAACGGGCTCCCGGTGGGCGCGCGCGGCGCGGCGCGGCGACGGCTGACCGACTACGCGGCGGCGGTGCGGGCCGCGCGCGATTCGCTCCGGGCGCTGGATCCCGGAGCGGCCACGCCGCCTCTCCTCCGGGCCGTCACGGCGATCTCGGAGGTGGAGCGGGCGGCAGACGCGGGAGCCGACCCGGCCACCCGGGCCGCGGTCCGCCGCCAGGCCGATCTGGCGCGGCGTGCGCTCCGCTCGGCGGCCGGCGTGACGCTGCACTTCCGGGCCGAAGAGGACACGTGGGTGCCGGGAGAGACGGTCCGCATCGACGCCGAGCTGTGGAACGGCGGGGCGGACACGGTGATGGCCGGGCCCCCCGAGCTGGACCTTCCCGAGGGGTGGAGTGCCCGCCTCCTGCCGAAGGACAGCGCGGCGGCCTCGTCCGGGCGCTCCGGCTTCTACCCGGCGCCGCCGGCCCTCGGCGGCGGAAGCTCACCGCTCCCGGTTCGCGGCGGCCAGCTGGCGCGGTGGGCGTTCGACGTCCACGTACCGGCCGACGCCGCGCCCACCGAGGAGTATTTCCTCCGGCAGGACACGGTGGGGGACCTGTATCGGTGGCCCGCGGACCCGGACCTCCGGGCCCGCCCGCTCGATCCGCCGGTCGTCTCCGGTCGTCTCCCGCTCCGGGTCGCCGGTGTGCCGGCCCCGGCCACGGAGCCGGTTCGCTACCGGGGCGTGGACAAGTCCATGGGTGAGTTCTGGCGGCCCGTGTACGTCGTGCCGCGCGTCTCGGTCTCGGTGGAGCCGCGGGTCGTAGTGTGGCCCATCTCCGGCGGACCGGCGGGCGGGCCCACGGCGGCCACGAGTGCGACCACGGCCCGGCGGGAGGTCGCGGTGACGGTACGGAGCGAGGCCGGGGACACGCTGGGTCTGGACGTGGGGCTGGACCTTCCGACCGGCTGGTCGGCGGAGCCCGCGACCGCCACCGTGACGCTGGACGAGCATGGCGCCACGGAGACCCGCGCCTTCGATCTTCGGCCGCCCGACGAGCCCGCCGGCGGGTCGGTGGGCCGCGCAGCGACGGGTGGACCGGAACCGGCGCTCGGACCGGACTCTTCGCGCACGTACCGGATCATGGCCGTCGCGCGGCCCGCCGGAGGAAGCGCCGTGGGCGCCGGGCCCTGGTCGCGAGGCCTCACGATGCTCGACTTCGCGCACATCGATCCGGTGCCGCTCTACCGGGACGCGACCGTGCGGGTGGAGCGCTTCCCCGTCCGCGTGGATCGGAGCCGCCGGGTGGGCTATGTGATGGGGTCCGGGGATGCGGTTCCCGAGGCCATCCGTCAGCTGGGTCTCGACGTCCACCTGATCGGCCCGGACGAGCTCCGCTCCGGGGACCTGTCGGCGTACGATGTGATCGTGCTGGGCGTGCGAGCCTACGAGGTCCGCCACGATCTCCAGGCTGCCAACCAGCGCCTCCTGGACTGGGTGCGGGCGGGCGGCACGCTGATCGTCCAGTACAACAAGTACGAGTACGTGAACGGCGGCTATCCTCCCTATCCGGCCACCATGGCCCATCCGCACGACCGGGTCACGGACGAGCGGGCTCCGGTGACGCTCCTCCATCCCGATGCGCCGCCTCTGGCCACGCCCAACCGGATCGGGCCCGACGACTGGCGCGGATGGATCCAGGAGCGCGGTCTGTACTTCCTGCACAGCTGGGACGAGCGCTACACGCCGCTCCTCTCCATGCACGACGCCGGGGAGTCGCCCAAGGAAGGAAGCCTCCTCGTGGCGAGCCTCGGCCAGGGGGTGTACGTATACGCGGCGCTCGACTTCTTCCGGGAGCTCCCGGCTGGCGTCCCGGGAGCCTACCGGCTGTTCGCCAACCTGCTGTCGCTGAAACCGGAGGCGTGGCGGGCGTGGCGGGAAGGCCACCCGGCCGGCTCGCCGTGACGAGGACCGGCCGCGCCGTCTCTCGGGCGCCAGGGTCCGCTCGCCCCGGCCATGGCGGGAACGCGGCGGTCGGTGCCGGCGCCCACGTCGCCCTGCCTGTGGTGGCCGCCCTCGCCGCCGCGGTGGCGCTCACGGCCTGCGGGAGTCGGGGCAGCGGCCGCACGCCGCTCGTCATCTACTCTCCGCACGGCCGCGATCTCCTGTCGCACTTCGAGGAGCGCTTCGAGGCGTCGCATCCCGGGGTGGACGTGCAGTGGGTGGACATGGGGAGCCAGGAGGTCCTGGACCGGCTCCGCTCCGAGAAGGCCAACCCCCAGGCCGACGTGTGGTGGGGGGCTCCCACGGAGATCTTCGCCAGGGCGGCCTCGGAGGGACTCCTGGCCACGGCCGCGCCCAGCTGGGCGGACTCGATCCCCGCCGCGGCACGAGACTCGGCCGAGCGCTGGTTCGGTACCTACAGAACACCTGAGGTGATCGCCTATAACTCGGCCGCCCTCAATGTGAACAATGCTCCGCACGAGTGGGACGACCTGCTGGAGCCCCGCTGGAGGGGCAAGGTGCTGATCCGCGACCCGCTCGCCTCGGGGACCATGCACGCCATCTTCGGCGCCATCATGTGGCGCGAGTTCCAGAAGACGGGGGACTCGACCGCGGGCTACAGGTGGCTGCTCAAGCTCGACGCCCAGACCGGTGATTACGTCCTCAACCCCACGCTCCTGTACCAGAAGCTGGCCCGCCAGGAGGGGCTGGTGACGGTGTGGGACATGCCCGACATCGAGACACTGAAGGCGACGACCGACCTTCCGATCGACTACGTGGTGCCGCCGAGCGGCACCCCCGTCGTGATCGATGCCATCGCGGTGGTGGCCGGTGCGAAGCACCCCGCCCTGGCCCGGGACTTCCTGCAGTGGGCCGGCAGCCGCCCCGAGGTGCTCGAGGCCGCGCGGCGGTTCTATCGGATCCCGGTCCGCGCCGACCTGCCGCCCGACTCCCTCCCGGCGTGGCTGCGGACCGCGCTCCCCACGATCCACCCGATGGACGTGGACCGGAGCTACGTCCAGGCGCACATGCAGGGCTGGCTCCAGCACTGGGACCGCGAGATCCGGGATCGCGGACGGGACGAGGGGTACTGAGAGATCCGGGCGCGGTCCCCGTGTCCGGGGCCCAGGCCCCGGGCGAGCCCCCCGAGCTCGAGCTCGCCGGGCTCCGCCGCAGGTTCGGCGCGACCGCGGCCGTGGATGGCCTCGACCTGCGCGTGGAGCGCGGCGAGATCCTCACGCTGCTGGGGCCGAGCGGATGCGGGAAGACCACGGCGCTCCGGCTCATCGCCGGCTTCGAGGAGCCCGACGAGGGACGGATCCTCTTCCGGGGGGACGACGTCACGAGTCACGCCCCGCAACGCCGCGGCTTCGGGATGGTCTTCCAGAACTACGCCCTCTTTCCGCACCTGGACGTGTACGAGAACGTCGCGTTCGGCCTCCGCTGCCGGGGCGCGGAAGAGGACGAGATCCGTGGGCGCGTGGCACGGGTTCTGGAGCTGGTGGACCTTCCGCGTCACTCGGATCGGCGCGTCCAGCAGCTCTCTGGCGGGCAGCAGCAGCGGATTGCGCTCGCTCGAGCACTGGCCATCGAGCCCCCGCTCCTCCTCCTGGACGAGCCGCTGTCCAACCTCGATGCCGCCCTGCGGGAGCGGACCCGCATCGAGCTTCGCCGCCTGATCCGGGACGTGGGCATCACCGCCCTGTTCGTGACCCACGACCAGGAAGAGGCGTTCGACCTCTCCGACCGAGTGGCGGTAATGCGCGCCGGCAGGATCCGGCAGTTAGGTGCGCCCGAGACCCTGTACGACAGCCCCGCCGACGCGTTCGTCGCCGGGTTCGTGGGGCGGGCGAACCGACTCCGGATCCGCCTCGCGTCCCGAGCGGGTGCCGGGCGCTCGGTACGGCTTCCGGGCGGGACCGTCTGGTCGCTGCCGCCCGACGCGCAGCCACCCGGCCATGAGAGCGGGACGCTCGAGCTGTGGGTGCGGCCCGAGGATCTCGTGCTCGTGCGGCTGGAGGAGGTGGGCCCGGCGCCCGGCGCCGGCCCCGCGTCCACCGGGGATCTCCTCCCCGGCACAGTGCGAGATCGCCGCTTCCGCGGGGCGGTCACCAGCTTCCGCGTGGACGCCGGGGAAGCCGGGCTCCTGGAGGTGACCGGCGGCCGCTCGGACGCCGAGCCGGGGGATCGCGTCGGGCTCGCTCCGGCGCCCGGGGCCCGGCTTCACCTGTTTCCCGAGCCGGCTCCGGAGACGCCCGGCTGGCCGGAAGAGCCCGACGACGGCGCGGCCGGGGTGGAGTGAGCGTGAGCGTGGAGGGCGGCCGGACCGGGGGGCGCGCGTGAGGACGGTCGGCGCGTGACGAGCTCCCGCCGCCTCACCTGGGTGCTCGCCGCGCCCGTGCTGGTCCTCCTCGTGTGGCTGGTCGTGTACCCCAACGTCGTGGTGCTGGCGCGCTCGCTCGCCGGGCCGGGGGGATTCAGCCTGGCCGCCTACCGCGAGTTCTTCACCACTCGCGCCGAGCTCGAGGCGCTGTGGTCGAGCGTATGGATCAGCGCCGCCAGCGTCGTTCTCTCCGGCCTGGTCGGAGTGCCGCTCGCCTTCCTGTTCGCCCGCTGGGAGTTCCCGGGGCGGCGCGTGTTCGGGGCCCTGGCCGCCCTCCCGGTGCTGCTCCCCCCGCTCGTCGGGGTCATCGCCTTCCTGTTCCTGTACGGCGGGAGCGGCATCTTCACCCGAATCGTGCAGCGCCTGCTCGGGCTCTCGGCACCGCCATGGGAGCTCCAGGGGGCGCCGGCCATCCTCCTCGTTCACGCCTACACGATGTACGTCTATTTCTATCTCTTCGTGCGCGCGGGCCTCTCCCGCCTGGACGAGGCGGCGCTGGAGGCGGCAGAGTCCCTGGGGGCGGGAAGGTGGCGGACGTTCCGGAAGGTGACGCTCCCTCTCCTCACGCCCTCGCTCTCCGCGGCGGCGCTCCTGGTGTTCATGACCTCCATGGCTTCCTTCTCGGCCCCCTACGTGTTCGGAGGAGGCTTTCGGGTCCTCACCACGCAGATCTACGCCAGCAAGCTGAGCGGGTCGCTCTCCCTGGCCATGGTCGAGACCGTGATGCTGGCCGCCGTGTCACTCGGCTTCCTGTGGGTGCTGCGGCGCCTCGAGGGCGACCGCGAGGTGGCATCGGTGGGGAAGGGGACGAGCACGGTGCGGCGGCGGGTGAGCTCCCCGTGGGCCCGGGCGGGGCTGGCCGCCGTGGGTGTGGGCGGCGTGCTCTTCCTCCTCCTCCCGCACCTCACCCTCCTCATGGTCTCCTTCGTGCCGCAGGGGAGCTGGACCACGCAGGTGCTGCCGCACCGATTCGGCCTCCAGAGCTATGCCGGCCTGGCGGCCGACCCCGAGCTCCTGCAGCCGATCGTGAACTCGCTCGAGATGGCCGCCCTGGCCACCGCGGCCAACCTCCTCCTGTGCTTCGTGGCGGCGTGGCTGGTGGTCCGACGCCGCTTCCGCGGCCGGGGGCTGCTGCGCGTGCTGCTCGTGCTCCCGTGGGCGCTGCCGGGCACCGTCATCGCGCTCGGCCTGGCCACGACCTTCTCAGTCGACCGGCCGGCGCTGGGCCGCTTCCTCCTGGTGGGCACCTTCTGGATCCTGCCCCTCGCCTACTTCATCCGGAACACGCCGCTCGTGGCGCAGGCGGCCGTCGCCTCCTTCCGGCAGTTCGATCCGGCTCTCGAGGATGCGGCCCGCTCGCTCGGCGCCGGATGGGTCGCCACCATGCGGCGGGTAGCTCTGCCTCTCGTGCTCCCAGGCCTGGCCGCGGGCGGCACGCTGGCCTTCGTGACCGCCCTCGGAGAGTTCGTGTCCTCGATCCTCCTGTACACGCACTCGACGCGCCCCATCTCGATCGAGATCCTCGCCCAGCTGCGGGCCTTCGACTTCGGGAAGGCGACGGCGCTCGGGGTCGTACTGGCCGTCTTGGTCGGAGGGGCCTTCGCGGTGGGCGGCCGCTGGCTGCAGCGCGGGGAGCTGCTGGGGGGCTGAGAAGGTCGACTACACCCCGTAGTCACGGTACGGGATGATCACAGCGTTCACGATCCGCTGAGGTCGCGCCGGCGTTCGATCCCGGGTTCTCCCGCACCCCGGTCCGCGGAGCGGATTCGCTTCGGGTCCGGGGCCGGGGGACGGCCCGGGTCGGCCGCGCGCTCGCCCGGCGCCCGAACGGCGGTCCCGATCCTCTCGCCGCCGGCCGGGCGTACGAGCGCCCGCGTCTCCTCCCTTGCGCTCCCGCCCGGACCCGGGCAAGGTGCGCCGTGCCCGGCGCTACGCCCGCGCCGGACGCATGAACTCCGGCACCGGGAGAATGGCCCCATGACTCAGTCCGCGCCGCGCCACGGGATCGATGCCAGCCGCCGACGCCCGATCCTGCTCCGGATCGGCGTCTTCGCGAGCGGCTCGCTGGCCGCACTGCTGCTGGCGTCGGCGGCCGCGCTGGCACCCCTCGCCTGGACCGCCCCGGCCCGTGCCCAGGATCCCGACGCCCTTCCGGTGCTGCTCGCGCCCCCGCCACCGGCTTCCGCCGACACGGGCTTCCTGCACGGGCTCCGCTGGCGCGAGCTCGGACCGGACGGGAACCGGGCCAGCGCGGTAGTGGGCGAGCCGGGGAATCCCCTGGTCGCCTACGTGGGGGCGGCCTCCGGTGGCGTGTGGAAGACCGAGGATGGAGGCTCCTCGTGGCGGCCGGTGTTCGATGATGAGCCGGCGCAGTCCATCGGGGCCCTGGCCATCGCTCCCTCCGCCCACAACGAGGTGTGGGCGGGCACGGGTGAGACCTCCTACATCCGTCTGGCCACGGCGCTCGGGAACGGCGTCTACCTGTCCACCGACGCGGGCAAGACGTGGAAGAACGTGGGGCTAGAGAAGACGGGCCGGATCGGTCGGATCGTGGTCGATCCCCAGGATGCCGACGTGGCCTACGTGTGCGCGCTGGGGACCGGCTACGCGCCCCAGGCCGAGCGCGGCGTGTTCCGCACCCGGGACCGCGGTCAGACGTGGCAGAAGGTCCTGTTCGTTAACGACAGCACGGGGTGCTCGGACCTGGCCCTGGATCCGCACGACCCCGGGACCGTGTTCGCCGGCCTGTGGCAGGTAGAGATCGACCCGTGGGACCTGCACAGCGGCGGCCGCGGGAGCGGCGTGTACGTGACCCACGACGGCGGTGACCACTGGACGGAGGTCGCGGGACACGGCTTCCCGGCCGACACGGCCACGCTGGGCAAGGTGTCGGTCGCCGTGGCTCCATCGGATCCGGACCGCGTGTACGCACTCGTCCAGCAGGGAAACCCGGCCCTGTATCGCTCGGAGGACGGCGGTACGAGCTGGAAGCTCGTGAGCCACGACCATTCGATGGCCGAGCGCGGCCCGTACTACACTCGGGTGCGCGTCTCCTCCTCCGACCCCGACCGGCTGTACTTCGCATCGGTGCGCTTCGGCATGTCGCGCGACGGCGGCGAGACGCTGGCCGAGAATCCACCCCGGGGCGGCGGGGACAACCACGACATCTGGATCGACCCGACGAACTCCGCCCGCTTCATGGTGGCCCACGATGGCGGGGCCAGTATCACGCTGGACGGAGGTAAGAGCTTCCAGCGCGTCGTCCTTCCGATCGCGCAGATGTACCATGTCTACACGGACGACCGGGTGCCCTACCGCGTGTACGGGAACCGCCAGGACGACGGCTCGTACGTGGGCCCGAGCCAGGTCCCGGGCGGGTTCGGGATCTCCCCGGGCGAGTGGACCAACGTGGGCGGCTGCGAGAGCGGCTTCGCCGTCCCCGACACGGTCTCGAACGACGTGGTGTGGTCCGGCTGTTACGACGGCCAGCTGGGCCGAACCGTGCTCTCGACCGGGCACGAGCGGGACGTGACCGTATGGCCCGAGGCGGGATACGGGGTGCCGCCGAAGGACAAGAAGTACCGGTGGAACTGGACCTTCGCGATCGCCCTCTCGCCGCACGATCCGAACCGGGTGTACGTGGGGAGCCAGGTCGTGCACATGACGACGGACGGCGGCCAGAGCTGGAAGGCGATCAGCCCCGACCTCACCCGGGACGACACGACCCGCGAGCGAAGCTCGGGTGGGACGAGCATCGACAACCTCAACACGTTCAGCGCGGCCACGCTGTCGTCGATCGCCGAGTCCCCCGTGCAGGCCGGCGTGATCTGGGCCGGAAGCTTCGACGGGCTGGTGCACGTTACGAGGGACGGTGGCGCGCACTGGACGGACGTGACCTCCGGCGTTCCGGGACTTCCGGCCTGGGGGCGCGTGAGCAACATCGAGCCGTCCCACACCGAGGCCGGCACAGCCTTCCTGGCGGTGGATCTCCAGGAGCAGGGCGACTTCGCGCCATACGTCTACGAGACCCGGGACTTCGGGGCCCACTGGAAGCGGATCGACGCGGGGCTCCCCCGCGGACCGCTGAGCTCGGTGCACGTGGTCCGCGAGGACCCCGGGCAGCCGGGCCTCCTGTTCGTGGGGACCGAGAGCGGCGTGTGGGCGAGCCCGGACGACGGCGCTCACTGGCGCTCGCTGCAGCGGAACCTGCCGCACGCGCCGGCTTTCTGGCTGACGGTGCAGCCCCACTTCCACGATCTGGCAGTGGCCACGTACGGCCGCGGCATCTGGATCATGGACGACATCTCGCCGCTGGAGCAGATGGCGGCGGCCGGAGGCTTCGGTGCGACAGGCGGCCCCGGAGCCGGGAAGGGCGCCGCCGCTCAGGGGGTCCACCTGTTCGCTCCGCGCGCGGCCTACCGCCTGCGCCCGGTGCAGGGACGGCACGCGAGCCCGGGGCACGTGCTGGGCCACAATCCGCCCGGTGGCGCCGACGTGACGTACACCCTGGCCGAGAAGAGCTCCTCGCCTGTCCACCTGGCCATCGTGGATGCGCAGGGTGACACGATCCGCACGCTGAAGGGAGACGGGGACGCGGGGCTCGATCGGGTGTGGTGGGACCTGCGCTACCGACCGGTGCTGGAGCCGAAGCTCCGAACGCCCCCGCCGGACGCCCCCTGGGTGACCGGGGGGAAGGACGGGACCCGGCGCATCGTGCCCTGGGACCTCGACCTCAGCCAGCGGGGGCCCGTCGTGCCTCCCGGAACCTACACGGTCGTGCTCACGGCCGACGGCCGGACGCTCACGAGCAGCCTGCAGGTCCTCAAGGACCCCTCCACGAAGGGCACGGTGCCCGATATCGCCGCGCAGACCGGGCTGGCCCTCCGGATCCGCGACGACATGGACACGGTCGCGGCCCGGATCGACCGGCTCGAGTGGCTGCGGAAGCAGCTCGCCGACCTCGAGGCGCTGGTCTCCAGCGACACGGCGGGCGTGCGGACCGCGGGCGCCGACGCGCATGACCTGAAGGCCGCGGTCCGGTCCGCCGCGGACTCGGCCGTGGCCGTCGAGGGCCGCCTGTTCGACGTCCATCTGACCGGTGCCCGCGAGGATGCCTTCCGTCACCCGAATCGGCTATGGAGCCGCTTCGGCGCCCTCCTGTCGGACGTGGCCGAGGAGTCGGCGGACTTTCCTCCCACGGACCAGCAGAAGGAAGTGTTCGGAGTCCTGCACGGAAGGCTCCAGGACGCCGGCCGGGCGTACGAGCACCTCGTGGGCGAGACCCTGTCCGCGCTGCGCTCGAGGCTGCGGGCCGCTCGCCTCCCCTACGTCCTCTCCGCCGAGGGTCCCTCGGGCGGCTGACCTCGGACCGGAGGCGAGCTCGAGCCGGGGCGCTCGACCGGAGCACAGGGTCGCGGCGGGCCCGGGTTCTGTCCGGGCGCCCGCCCCCGCGGCCGGCGCTCCTACCGCCTCGCCCGGTGGGGAGGGCGCCCCACGGTCCGGGTGGCGTCCATCCCTACGCGCAGCGTGGGAGATCTCCCGACAGAGAGGGAACCCGCCGCCGCCTAGACTTCGCCCGGGCGAGGGGTTCCGGGCCGATGCGCGGGGGCTCTCTCGTCGGGCCCGCGGGATGACCGGCATCTCGGCCGGACGAGGTCGCGGGGACTTCCACTCGGAGCGGCTGCCATGGACCTGGAGCGCTTGACGGCCCGCGATGTGATGAGCACGCCGGTCGTGACGATCCGTCCCGAGCGCACGGTGGCGGACCTCATGGACGTTCTGCTGGCGGAGGGGTTGTCCGGAGCGCCGGTCGTCGACCACAACGGGAAGGTCGTGGGCGTGGTCTCCTCGTCGGATGTGCTGCGCGCGGCCGTGGAGGAGGCCCGGCGACCCTCGGAGCCGGAAACCGGTGATGGGCCCGCGGCCTATTACGGCGAGCTCGGCTCCGCGCCGCGGACGCTCGCGCTCATTCTCCCCGCCAACCTCCCGCGGACTCGCCTCGGAGCGATGCCGGTGCGGGACATCATGACGCGCGCCACCCTCTCCATACGGCCCGACGCGACTCTCCCGGAGCTGGCTCGATTCCTGGTTCGGGCCGGCGTGCACCGCGCGCTGGTCATGGACGGATCCTCGCTCCTCGGCGTGGTCACGGCCATGGACCTGATCCGGCCTCTGGCCGAGATGGAAGAGCGAGGGTGACTCGATCGGGCTTGCGCCGCCGCCCATCGTCTTCTCTCTTGAGCTTCGACCGGCGCCCGGAGCGTTCCTCCGGGCCGCACGTCGATGCCATCCGTGCTTCGAGCCGTCCCGCGAGGTCGAGTCATGGCTGATCCGCGCGCATCGGGAGTGCGCAGGAAGGACGCTTCCGCGTCCACCCTCGCGATCTCCCTGTCCCTGTTCGTCGTGCTCGGCGCCGCCGCCGCCCTCTTCCTGTGGTGGGGTCTCAACCAGATCCTCGAAGGCCGGAATCCCCCGGCCTCCGTATGGGCGGTCTCGGCCGGGGCGCTGGTCGTGCTCGTCCTCCTGGCCGTGGGCCTCGCGCGGCTCCTCCGGCGCGTGGAGGACACCTCCGACTAGGACCCGTGGCCTCCGCCGACCCGTGTGCCTGACTTCGGCCGAAGGGAGATCATGAACCACGACTCCGATCCGGGGGCCGGACGCCCCAACGAGGGCGCCCCCGACCCGGCGGGAATGGAGAAGGGACCGATCGGAACCCTCTTCGTCCTCCTGCTCTACCTCATGGCCCTCGTGGGCATCTGGGCCACCCTCTACTGGATCCTTCTGTCACGGTGAGGCCATGAAAGCGGAACGATACGAGAAGGCCTTCCTGCTCCTGTCCGGGGCGATTCTCGTGGTGTTCATCGGCGCGCTCGCCTTCGCCACCCTCGGCATGGGCATCCGGCTTCCCGGGAGGTCTGGCACCGTGGATCCGAACACGGTGCGCACGACACCTCCCTTCGATCATCCGGGAGTCCGCGAGGTGGGACCCAACCACTACGAAGCGGTGGTCCTCGCGCAGGCCTGGCGCTACGACCCGCAGGAGATCGACGTCCCGGTCGGCTCGACGGTGACCTTCCGAGTGACGTCGGCCGACGTGATCCACGGCTTCTACATCGAGGGCACCCGCGTGAACTTCATGGTCCTGCCGGGGCAGGTGACGGAGGAGACCTACACCTTCCGGGAGCCGGGCGAGCACCGCCTGATCTGCGACGAGTACTGCGGGGCGGGGCACCAGCTGATGAGCGGGAAGGTGGTGGTCCGATGAGCACCGGGGAGGGCGCGATCCCGCGGGGGGCGGTGGCCGGTGCGGGAACCGCCACGGTGGAGGCGCCCGATCGTCCATTCCGTCTGCCCACCGTTCAGCGAGGGCTGATCCGCTGGACGATCTACCTGGGCTTCGCGGCCTTCGCCGTCGCGGTCCTCAATGGCCTGGACCAGGCGCTGAACTTCGCGGGACTCAACGTCCTGCGCTGGTTCCCGGGCATGAGGACCTACTACCAGGGTCTCACAGTGCACGGCGTGTTCAACGCCATCGTGCTCACCTTCGCGTTCACGAACGGCTTCCTCACGTTGACGACGGCCAGGGGACTGGCCCGCAAGCCGAAGACGGGCCTCCTGGCCGCGGCTCTCGCGTCGCTGGTGCTGGGCGTGGCGCTGGCGGGCTGGGCCATGTTCACGGGCCGGGCCAGCGTCCTGTACACGTTCTATCCGCCCCTCCAGGCGCACTGGACGTTCTACGCCGGATTGGCGCTCATCGTCGTGAGCACGTGGCTCACCTCGGTCAACCTGTACGTCATGCTGGCGGGCTGGCGTCGGGAGCACCGGGGCGAGCGCATTCCGCTGATGGCGTTCATCTCGGTGTGCACGTATGTCATGTGGGACATCGCCTCGCTCGGAATCGCGATCGAGGTCGTCGGGCTCCTCCTCCCGTGGTCCCTGGGGCTCATCAAGGGTGCCGATCCGCTCCTCAGCCGCACCCTGTTCTGGTTCACCGGCCACCCGATCGTCTACTTCTGGCTCCTTCCGGCGTACGTGTCGTGGTACGTCATGATCCCCAGGCAGGTGGGCGGGAAGCTGTTCAGCGACTCGGTGACGCGCGTCGTGTTCATCCTCTTCCTCGCCCTCTCGATCCCGGTCGGCATGCACCACCAGTACCAGGATCCCGGGATCCCCTCCGGCTTCAAGGCCCTTCAGGGATTCCTGACCTTCGGGGTGTTCTTCCCGAGCCTGATCACGGCCTTCTCGGTGATGTCGGCGCTGGAGATGGGCGGTCGCAGACGGGGCGGGAAAGGGCTGCTGGGATGGATCTGGGCCCTCCCGTGGGGCGATCCTTCCGTGTCGGCGCAGCTCCTGGCCATGCTGACCTTCATGCTCGGCGGCATCACGGGTCTCATCAACGCCAGCTATGCGATCAACCGGGTGGTGCACAACACGACGTTCATTCCCGGCCACTTCCACCTCACGGTGGGCTCGGCGGTGGCTCTCTCGTTCATGGGGATCGCCTACTGGCTCGTGCCTTACCTCACCGATCGCAGGCTCTGGGGCCGCCGCCTGGCGCTCATACAGGGCTGGCTGTACGCCATCGGCGTGCTGGTGATGGCCCGCGGCCTCATCTCGGGCGGCCTGGAGGGCATGCCGCGGCGTACGTTCGTCGCACTGTCTCCGTACAACAACGGACAGTGGCATCTGGCCGGAATCCTGACCGGGATCGGCGGGACCATGATGTTCGTCTCGGTCATCCTGTTCTTCCTCGTCGTGGCGGGTACGCTCCTGACCGGCGAGCGCGACGAGGATCAGGAGATGCCCTTCACCGAGACGATGACGCCACCGGCCACCGAGGGCTGGGAGGTCAGGCTCGACCGGTTCCGGTACTGGATCGCCATCACCGTGGTCCTCATCCTGATCGCGTACGGTCCGTTCCTGATCAGCTATCTCCCCGGGCGCTTCCTGTCGCCCGGCTTCAAGATCTTCTGAGCGCCGGGGGCGCGGGGCGGGCCTCGCGCGCCCCAGAGATCGGGACGGTCCTCGTGCGCCGTGCTGGCCCGACGCGTCGAAATGGATTAGGTTGACCAAAGAAACGAGGCTCTAGGGGACACGAGGACGGCGTGCGTTACGGAGCCGATACGCCGCCCGTGCCCGGCCGTGACGCGACCCCCGTACCATGGAGCCGACGAAGACAGGAGGTCGGATTCCGAGGAGGCCGCAGTGTACACGCTGATCCGCGATCCCGACGGCAAGGTGACGCTCAGGACGCACATCGACCCGGCTCTCCTGCCGGCCGACGAGGCCCGTCGCCTGCTGCGCGGTCTGGCGCCCCTGATCTCTCTGCTCCGCGCCCGGTCCCGGGCGGCTACCGAGATCGAGGAACCCGCGGTGTGCGGAGCGCCGCGGGATGCGTCCGGGACGGTTCCGGAGATCGAACGCGAGCTCGTCGCCGCGGGCTGAGCCCGCACCCGGAGGCCCGGATGACCCTCGAGACAGCGTCGTGGCCAGGCCGCATCATGGTGGCCATCGAGCCCGGCGGAGAAGGGACGGGCCCCGTGCGGCTGGCCGACGTTCTGGCGGCGTCGTACGGGTCGGAGCTCCTGACCCTGACCGTGCCCGATCCCGAGGTCGGCCGCTTGCTGCGTCCACCGTGGTCGGCTGGAGCCCCGCGGGCCCTGTGCCGCGCCGCTCGCCGAGCGGACGCGGATCTACTCGTGATCGGTCGAGGCGTGGGTTGGGCCGACCGCCTGTACCTTCTCGAGTCGGTCGCCGAGCGGGTGGCGGCCGCGGCGGTGCTTCCGGTGCTCGTCGTGCCCGAGTCGGAGGTGGCCACACGCGTCCCGTCCCGCCCCACGATCCTCGTCGCCGCTCCGGCCGGAGCCACGTCCCCGGCCTGCCTGGACTGGGGTCGGTCCCTGGCCCAGCGCCTGTCGGGACGGGTCGAGGTCGTCGGGATCGAGGACGAGGGACGGCCCTCCGCCCTCGAGGGGCTCCGTACGGCCGCGACCCGGTTCGATGCCTCGCTCATCGTCCTTTCCCCGCTGCCCGGCCTCCGATCGCGGCAGCCGCCCGGAACGCTCTCCCGGCTGTCGCTGGTGGCGGCCGGCTTGTGCCGCACCGCTCCCTGTCCCGTGCTCCTCGTGCCCGCCACGCGCCGAATCCACCGACCGCTCGCCGGGCTCGCGCTCGAGACGGACGCAGCGGAGGCCGAGGTCGGGTCGGTCGGGGGGGCTTCCCCCACACCGGTCCGGTGGCACCTCCGGACGCGCCCCGTCCAGCGACGACCTACAGATTCCGAGGCGCCGGGGCCCTAGACTCGTCTCCGGTGGGAGGTCGCGGCGCGTCGAAACCGGAGAGAGCCATGAGAGTGTCGTATCAGACCGCCGGGGAGATCATGCAGCGGGACGTCACGACCGTCCGTCCCGATGCCACCGTACGGGAGCTGGTTCGGGTCCTCAGCGAGCGTGGCATCAGCGGAGCTCCCGTGCGCGATGCGGAGGGTCGGGTGGTGGGGGTCGTGTCGGCCACCGACGTGCTCTCGGCGGCGGCCCGCGAGCCGGAGCGGCGCATGGAGCGCACGGTCGGCCGTGAAGGCGAGACCGAAGGGCGAGGGGCGGTCGACGGCTTCTACGAGGACACCGGCGCTCCACCGCCGCGGCTCGGGCCGCTGGTCCTCTCGCTCGTCCCGGCCGACTGGATGGACACGCGCCGGGTGGAGGACATCATGACGCGCGCCCTCCACACCGTGCGGCCCAAGACGACGCTGGACCACGTGGCGCGCCTCTTTCTCGGGACCGGCATCCACCGGGCCCTGGTGATGGAGGGCGCCGAGCTGCTCGGGATCGTGACGACGTTCGACGTCCTTCGCTGCCTGGTCGGTCGCTCGGAGACCTTCGCCGCGGCGCGCTGACGCCGCGGCGCTTCCCGGGCTTGTCGCGGGGACGCGGGCCTTCCGGCCCGGCCGTTCTACATGCCCCTTCGGCGCGCCGAAGGCGGCAGCATCCCGATCATCCGCAGGTCCAGGGACAGGCGGCTGTAGTGGTCCGCCCAGTCGGCCGCGAGCGAGACCATGGCGGACGCCCGGGACACCTTCCGACCGCCGAAGAAGGGCACCTGGTCGGCGAGCTTCGAGTCATCGACCTTCGAGAGAGCCTGCTGACAGAAGTCGAAGGACGCCTGCACCTGGGAGACGAGCCCGTCCTTGTCCGTCGTGCCCACGTCCTTGCTGGCGGGACGCTCCATCCCCGAGATGGCCGCGCACATGTAGACGTTGGAGCCGGCCACGTGCTTGATCTCCTCACCGAAGCTCCGGACCGTGCTGTCGGCGCGGAAGCTGTACTTGTCCGCGGGCATGTCCTTGGCCGACTGTACGATCCAGCTGGTATATCGCTTCAGGTAGTTCTGCACGCTCTCGGTGACGGGGTTGGAGCCCCCCTGCTGCGCGGCGGCGGGCAGGGCGGACACCAGAATGGCTGCCGCGCACAGCACGGCGGCGGAAAGGAACGGCGAGCGGCGACGGGGCGCCATGGCTGACCTCCTCGGTATGCGGGGACGGCGTACGACCGCCGCAACATGAGAAGAGGGCGAAGCCCCGGCAATCGGGATCCGTCTGGTACGGGCCTTGAGGACTCATCCCGATGTGGAGGCGGAGGTCGCCTCCGGTCCGGAGGACATACGGCGCGAGAGGGGGCATCGTGGGACGCGTTCAGGGAAAGGTAGCCGTCGTCACGGGTGGCGCGCTCGGCATCGGCCGCGCCACCTGCGAGCTCCTGGCCCGCGAGGGGGCGTCGGTGGCGGTGACCGACCGGCTGGAAGAGGAGGGTCGGGCGGTCGTTTCGGCCATCGAGTCGGCGGGAGGCGCGGCTCGCTACTGGGAGATGGACGTCACCGAGGAGGAGCGAGTCCGGGAGGTCCTCGCCGATGTCGCCGCGGCGTTCGGGGGGCTGGACGTGCTGGTCAACAACGCGGGTATCGCCGGCAGCAGCGCTCCGACCGATCAGGTCACGGTCGAGGACTGGCAGCGGGTCATGGACGTGAACGTGAAGGGCGTCTTCCTGTGCACCAAACACGCGATCCCCCACCTGCGGCGCAGGGGTGGCGGAAGCATCGTCAACCTGTCGTCCATCTATGGACTGGTCGGGGCCAGGGACAATCCTCCCTACCACGCCTCCAAGGGCGCCGTCCGACTGATGTCGAAGACGGACGCGCTCCTGTACGCCGACGACGGGATCCGGGTGAACTCGGTGCACCCCGGCTTCGTCTGGACGCCGATGGTCCAGGCGTATTTGCGCTCGCTCGGGGACGAGGAGGAGGGCCGTCGGCAGCTGGACCGGCTGCATCCCATCGGCCACATCGGAGAGCCGGACGACGTGGCGTTCGGGATCCTCTACCTGGCGTGCGACGAATCGAAGTTCATCACCGGGAGCGAGCTGGTGATCGACGGGGGATACACCGCCCGGTGAGGAGGCCCGGAGCGCGGGTCACGGGCCGGCGACGGAAGGAGGGCCAGGACACGTGAGAGCCATGGTTCTGAACCGCATCGCTCCGATCGAGGAGCGACCGCTCGAGCTCCGGGACGTCGAGGACCCCGAGCCGGGGCCCGGAGAGGTCCGGGTGCGTGTCCTGGCGTGCGGCGTGTGCCGAACGGACCTGCACGTGATCGAGGGAGACCTGCCGGAACCGGAGCTGCCGCTCATCCCGGGCCACCAGGTGGTGGGCCGTGTGGAGACGCTCGGGAAGGGCTGCTCCCGCTTCGAGGAGGGCGACCGCGTCGGGATCGCGTGGCTCCGGGAGACGTGCGGCCACTGCGAGTTCTGCGTGGCCGGCCAGGAGAACCTGTGCGAGAGCTCGCGCTACACGGGCTACCACGCCGACGGCGGCTTCGCCGAGAAGGCGGTGGTACGCGAGGACTTCGCCTACCCGATCCCGGGGACGTTCTCGGACGAGGGGGCCACGCCGCTCCTGTGCGCGGGCATCATCGGGTACCGTTCCCTGCGGAGGGCCCGCCTCCCCGGAGGGGGGCGTCTCGGCCTGTTCGGGTTCGGATCGTCGGCGCACATAGTGATCCAGCTCGCACGGCACCGCGGGAGCGACGTCTACGTTGCCACCCGGGGAGAGAGCCACCGGCGCCTGGCCGAGGAGCTTGGCGCCGTGTGGACCGGGGAGGCCTACGACGCGATCCCGACCCCGGTCCACTCAGCCATCGTGTTCGCGCCGGCGGGCCCGATCGTTCCCGTGGCGCTCCGGTCGCTGCGCAAGGGAGGCACGGTGTCGCTGGCCGGGATCCACATGTCGCCGATCCCGGAGATGGAGTACGAGCCCTGCCTCTTCCACGAGAAAACCCTGCAGAGCGTCGAGGCGAACACCCGGGAGGACGGGCGGGAGTTGCTCGAGGAGGCCGCGGCGATCCCGGTCCGGGCCTCCATTACCACTTTCCCGCTCGAGGAGGCCAACGAGGCGCTCGTGCACCTCAAGCACGACGCGATCGACGGCACGGCCGTGCTCGGCATCGGCGAGGACTGAGAGGAACTCCGCGAGCCCTGCCCCGTCGAGCGGCGCGGGTGGGCGTCTCCGAGCCCCGCGGGCCCGGGCTTCACACGGCGGGGCGCCCGTCCCCATCCATCGGGGCGGCGGGCACGCTGACGACCACGCGGGACCCCGCTCTCGGAGCCGAGATCACCGCGAGCGAGCCACCCACCGACCGGGCGCGTTCGCGCATCCCCACCAGGCCCCAGCCTCCGCCCGTCGCGTCCGGCCTGAAGGCCGGCTCGAAGCCACGGCCGTCGTCACGGACGGCGAGCACGACCCGGTCGTCGGCGCCCTGGAGCTCGATGTCGATCCTGTGGGCCTCGGCGTGCCGCACCACGTTCACGAGTGCTTCCTCGGCGATCCGGTACAGCGCCAGCGCCGTCTCGGGCGGAAGGTCGGGTCGCCGTCCGGACACCAGGACCTCGACCGGCAGGCCCGACTGCTCCGAGACCGCCCGGCCGTGCGCTCGCAGCGCGGCCACGATGCCCAGCTCGCCGAGCTCCGGCGGATGCAGACGCCGGGCGAGCCCGCGGACCGTCTCCAGGCTCTGGACGGCTTCCTCGCGAGCCTCCTCGAGCCGGGCGGCGCTCTCGCCGCCGCACGAAGATCCGTCGAGCGCCTTTCGCGCCAGCTCCACCCTGAGGAGAAGCGCGGCGAGCCGCTGCGCGGCGTCCTCCTGCAGCTCGGCCGCCAGACTCCGCCGCTCCCGCTCCGCGGCGTCCAGGACGCCGATGCTGAGCCGGCGCAGCATGCGCTGACCCGACGCGAGGCGGCGCAGCATATCGTTGAACACCTGGATGAGGCGCCGCATCTGGGGATCGGCGAGCGGGGAGTGGGGCGCCCGTGCCTCGAGATCGCCGGCGTGGATGCGCCCGGCCGTCCGCTCCAGGGTCCGCAGGGGGCCGAGAGCCCAGCGCACCAGGAGCCAGTTGACCGGGATGCAGGCCGCGAGGCCGATCGCCGCGGCCAGACCCGCGGCGAGAACCGGGCTGGCGTGCAGGCGGCCCATGAGCACGGTCAGGACGGCCGTGGTGGCCACGACGATCCCGTTGGCGCCCAGGATCTTGTAGGGCAGAGGGACCCGCAGCAGACGGCGGATCCAGCGGGGCCCCGCGGTGGCGGCCGGGCCCTCGGACCGGGTCGAGGTCGAGGCGGGGCTCATACGGACCCAAGCTGGCCGGCGCACCTCGCACCGTCTGTAGGGACGAGTCGCACGCCAGGTGTGGGGAGTTTCCCGCTTCACGGCCGCCCGGTTCTCCACCCCAGAGGCTCCGCGGATGGTTGGAGCCGCGAGGCCCGATCCGTACATTCGGTTCCAATGGGAGAGCAGAGCCGAGCGAGGCGGAGCGAGTCGGGCGCGGGAGAGGGCCGCCCGAGCGAAGAGGGGGCGGCCGGGCTCACCGACTATCGCGCCGTGTTCGAGGGTGCGCCCGACGGCATCGTGGTCGTGGACCGAAACGGCACCATCCGGGACGTCAATCCGAAGGTCGAGGAGCTGTTCGGCTACGGGCGCGACGAGCTCGTGGGGCACGCCGTCGAGCTCCTGGTCCCTCGGGCGTCCCGGGGAGCGCACGTGCAGGACCGCTCGACCTTCATGGAGCAGCCCCGGTCGCGGCCCATGGGCGTCGGACTCGAGCTAAGGGGGCTGCGCAAGGACGGCAGCACCTTCCCGGTGGAGATCAGCCTCAGCCCGTGGCACAGCGACCACGGCCTGTTGCTGATCAGCACCGTCCGGGACGTCACGCACCGACGACGGCTGCGGGCGTTCGGGCTGAGCGCCCTGCGTGCGGCGGAAGAGGAGCGCCGCCGGATCGCGCGGGAGCTGCACGACGACACGGCGCAGAGACTCGCGGCCATCCTGCTGCGGCTACGGCTGGTGCGGACCGAGCGCTCGGCCCTCGAGCGAGACA
The DNA here is from genome assembly GCA_964465015.1 of uncultured Gemmatimonadota bacterium. Classification (GTDB taxonomy): domain Bacteria; phylum Gemmatimonadota; class Gemmatimonadetes; order Palauibacterales; family Palauibacteraceae; genus Humimonas. The sequence goes on along the minus strand of CAYXHP010000087.1, from coordinate 9,237 downwards.
TGCTGCTGGAGGAGATCCGCGGAGACCTGCTGGAGGCCGCCGAAGGCGTGCGCCGCATCGCGCGGGGGCTCCGGCCTCCCGCCCTGGAGGACGCGGGTGTGATCGCGGCGATCCGCGCGCACGTCCGTAGCCGGGTGGAGAACGGCGGGCCGCAGGTCGACGTAGACGCCGACGCGGTCGACGACTGGCTGGATGACGAGGGCAAGCTCGTGCTGTACCGCATCGTGCAGGAGGCGCTCTCCAACGTGCTCCGTCACGCGGAGGCGAGCCACATCGAGATCCGGATCGACGTGCGCGAAGACCGGGTGCTCGCGCTGGTGGCTGACGACGGCCGCGGCTTCGACCCCGTCCAGGGTCCCCGGGACGACGGTCGGGGCCTCGGCTTGCTGGGAATGCGAGAGCGTGCGAGCCTCGTGGGTGGGCGCGTCACGGTGGAGAGTGCCCCCGGCGCCGGAACGCGCGTCCGACTGGAGATCCCGGTCAGCGAGGGAGGAGTCCCGTGAGCCAGGCCATCACCGTGCTGCTGGCGGACGATCACGCGATGTTCCGGGCGGGCCTCAAGGCCCTCCTGGAGGGAGAGGCCTCGATCGAGGTGATTGGAGAGGCGTCCACCGGCGACGAGGCCGTGGACCAGACCCGGCGGCTGCGACCGCAGGTGGTCGTCATGGACCTGTCCATGCCCGGCTCGGACGGACTCGAGGCCACGCGCCGCATCGCCGCCCTGGACCTCGACACCAGCGTGCTGGTCCTCACCGTCCACGCGGAGGAAGAGTACCTCGTGCCGGTCGTACAGGCGGGCGCGAGCGGCTACCTGACCAAGACGAGCGCCGACCGCGACCTGGTGGAGGCGATCCGCGTGGTGGCGCGCGGGGAGGTGTATCTTCCTCCCCAGGCCACCAAGCTGCTCCTCCAGGAGTACAAGGCCGCCGAGACCGACGAGGACACGAGCAAGCTCCAGCAGCTGAGCTCCCGCGAGCAGGAGGTCCTGGCGCTCACGGCCGAGGGCTTCAGCTCCCGCGAGATCGGCAAGAAGCTGTTCATCTCTCCCAAGACGGTGGACACCTACCGCTCGCGGATCATGAAGAAGCTCGGACTCGACCACCGGTCCGAGCTGGTCCGCTTCGCGCTCCGGGTCGGGCTCCTCAAGGAGGTCTGAGCGAGCGGAGCTCCCTCACGGTGTGGCTTTTGCTCGTCGCACCCGGCAGTTTAGACCTCACGGGGGCGCTCGTGCGCCGGGAGCTCCCGCCGGCGGTGCTCGAGGCGTGGACCCTCGCCGACCCGCTCAAGGCGTTCCGGGCGGCGACGGTCGAGCCGCTGGATCCCGAGGCCGGAATCCCGGGTCCGGCGGGCGACGCGCTCATCGACACCCTCGGCCGGGACGGGCTCCTGGCCGTGGCGGCGGGCTCCCTCCTCCTGTAGCCGGCCGCCGCGGGCGGCCTCGGACTTCGACGCCTGGCTTCACACAGCGAACCGGGGAGCTGATCATGCTGCGCATTCGTCAGGTCCTGTACCCCACGGACTTCTCGGAGCCGGCCGCCTACGCCCTTCCGCTGGCGGCCCGCATCGCCGAGGGCTACGGGGCAGAGCTCCACGCCCTCCATGCCCTGATCCTGCACGCCGCCGACGCGGTGGAGGCGGACCGGCTCTTTCCGCGCATGGAGGATGCGCTCGAAGAGCTCGACACCTGGGCCGCCAGGCGAATGAGCTCCCACCTCGGGGACCACGAGCTGGACCACCTGGTCGTGCACGAGGCTCGCGAGCGTGGCATCTCGGCCGCTCCCGTGATCCTCGAGTACGCCGAGGCGCACGACATCGACGTGATCGTGATGGGGACCCATGGGCGCCGGGGTCTGCGTCACCTTCTGATGGGGAGCGTGGCCGAGGAGGTGGTACGGCACGCGCCCTGTCCGGTGATCACCGTACGGAGTGACTCGGGTGGCGGGGAGGGGAAGTGGCCGGGTCACATCGTGGCTCCGCTCGACTTCTCCGAGGCCTCGGAGACCGGCCTGGCCTACGCGCGGGAGCTGGCCGCCTCCGGGGCGAAGCTCGATCTCCTGCACGTGATCGAGCCGGTCTCGGTGCCCGACCCGTACCTGACGGGGGCCGCGGGATTCGCATTCGACGCGGACGCCGCGCGCGACAGCGTGCGCCACGCTCTGGAGGAGCGCGCCCTGGCGCTCGTCGGGTCGGATCTGGAGTGGGAGATCCACATCGAGCTGGGCCGCGCCTCGTCCCGGATCGCGGAGTTCGCCGCCGAGCGCGGCGCGGACCTGGTCGTGATGGCCAGCCACGGGCGGACCGGTGTGGACCGGGTGCTGCTGGGGAGCGTGGCCAGCGGGGTCATACGCCGGGCGGAGATGCCCGTAATGATCGTCAAGCCGTTTGGAAAGAATATCTTGAGCGACGCCACCTCCGGTACCACTTTATGAGCTGACCGACCACGGCCGGGAGAAGGCCGAGCGCCGAGATCAGTGCCACGTCTCCCCGGGACGGCACCGCGAGGCGAAGGACGTGACGAAGACCGGGGACCGCCACGGCGGCTGCGAGGAGGGCGAGTGAGACGAGGCCGGCCGCCACGGCGACGCGGTTCGCGGTGAATCCTCCCCGACCCAGGATCCCTTCGACGCTTCGCGCGTTCCCGACGTGGAGCACTTGCGTCACCGCGAGGGTGAGAAACGCGCGTGTGACCGCCTCGGCATGGGTCCCCGCGGACCCGGGCGGGGTCCAGAAGAAGGCGAGGAGCGTGACGGCCGTGATGAGGAGGGCGTAGAAGCCCACCGAGCGCATCAGCCCCGACGACAGGATACCGGCGTCGGGGTCCCGGGGCGGACGGCGCATGATGTCGGGCTCGGCCGGCTCGAAGGCCAGCGCGAGAGCGGGGAAGGTGTCGGTGACCAGGTTGAGCCACAGGATCTGAAGCGGGAGGAGCGGGAGGGGAGAACCGGCGAGCCCCGCGACGAGGAGGACCAGGACCTCGGCTGCGTTGCAGCTGAACAGAAAGAAGACGAACTTCCGGACGTTGTCGAACACCACCCGCCCCTCCTCGACGGCGGCCGCCACGGTGCGGAAGCTATCGTCCCTCAGCACGATTCCCGCCGCCGCCTTCGCCACGTCCGTGCCCCGCAGCCCCATCGCCACCCCGATGTCGGCCCGGCGCAGGGCCGCCGCATCGTTGATTCCGTCCCCCAGCATCGCGACCACGTCGCCCTCGCGCCGGAGGGCCTGCACGATGTCGAACTTGTCCTCGGGGCTGATCCGGCTGTAGACGGCGACGTGCCTCGCCCGCTCGGCCAGCGCCGCTTCGTCCAGGGTGGCGAGCTCACTCCCGTCCAGTGTCTCCTGTCCCCGCTCGAGAATGCCGAGCTCGCGGGCCACCGCCTCCGCTGTGCGCCGCTGGTCTCCGGTCAGCATGACGGTCCGGATGCCCGCGTCCCGGATGCGGGCGATGGTCTCCTTCACCCCTGGAGCGGGCGGATCGACCATCCCGGCCAGCGCCAGGAAGACGAGGGGGCCGGTCTCGGGGTCGGCGCCCGCCGGGAGTCGCGGGGCGTCGCCGCGGGCCAGCGCCAGAACGCGCAGGCCGCGTCCCGCCAGCGCCTCGTTCGCCTCCGCGATGCGCGCGCGGTCCCCGGCCCGAAGGGGCTCGATCCGGTCGCCCACCCGCCAGCGGTCGCAGGCATCCAGCACCGCCTCGGGGGCTCCCTTGACGAGCGCGCCGGGGTCCGGTGCCCCGGTGAAGCTCGCCATGAAGCGGCGCTCCGAGCTGAACGGGAGCTCGGTCGTGACGCGGTGGTCGTCCCGCACCCGGTCCGGATCGAGACCGGCCTTCCGGGCGGCGACCAGGAGAGCGGCCTCGGTCGGGTCCCCGCGGACCGTAGGACCATCCGGACCGGCCTCGATGTCCGTACGGCTGGCCACGACCCCGGCGACGAGGGCCGATCGGGCCGCCGCGTCGACGAGCGGATCGACGGCACGGCCGGCCATGCGGAACTCACCTCTCGTACCGTAGCCGCGCCCGGTGACCTCGTACTCCCGCTCCGCGGTCCACAGGGCGGTCACGGTCATCTGGCCCGCGGTGAGCGTGCCCGTCTTGTCCGTGCACACCACGGTGGCGGCACCGAGCGCCTCCACGGCAGGGAGCCTGCGGACCACCGCGTTCCGCGCCGCCATGCGACGCATGCCGACCGCGAGCGTCGCCGTGGCCACGACCGGGAGGCCCTCGGGCACCGCGGCCACTCCGAGCGCGACGCCGGCCAGCAGCATCTCGCCCAGTGGAGCCCCCTGGATCAGCCCGACGACCGTGACCAGGCCCGCCACGCCGAGGGTGAGCCACACCAGTCGATGGCCGAGCACGTCGAGCCGGCGTTCCAGCGGCGCCTGTTCGCGCTCGGCCTTCTCGATGAGCTTGCCGACCCGGCCCAGGCGGGTGGAACTCCCGGTCGCGGTCACCACCGCCTCGCCGCTCCCGCCCGTCACCGTGGTGCCGCGGTAGACCATGTCCACGCGGTCGGGGAGGGGCGTCTCGAATGGGAGCGCGGCGCCGGGCTCCTTGTCGACCGGAGCCGACTCCCCGGTGAGGGCGGCCTCGTTCACCTTGAGGCCGATCGCGCCCAGGAGGCGGCCATCCGCGGTCACGGAATCGCCCGCCTCGAGGAGGAGGATGTCGCCCGGGACGAGGTCCGCGGCCGGAATCGTGCTCTTGCGCCCATCTCGCTGCACCCGCGCTGAGGGTGCCTCCAGGCGGAGGAGCGCCTCCATCGCCCGGGCGGCTCGAAGCTCGGTCACGAGGCCGAGGGCGGCATCGATGAGGAGCACGACCCCGATCGCCGCCGCGTCCAGCGCATCGCCGAGCACGAGCGCGGCGGCGGCGGAGGCCACCAGAAGGAGGACCACGACGCTACGCAGCTGGTCGACGACGATCCGATACCAGGGCAGGGGGCGCGGCTCGAATCCCGCGTTCGGACCGTAGCGCTCCAGCCGCGCGGCGGCGGCGCCGGCGCTCAGCCCCGAAGGCGAGGAGCCGAGGGCTTCGAGGACCTCGGCCGCGGCCCGGGCGTGGGCCTCGTCCGGGACGTCGCCGACCACGGCGGCCAGTGGCTTCGCGCCGGGCCGGGCCGTGCGCCCGGATGCCCTCACGGCCTCGCCCGGCTCCCGGTCCGGGGAGCCTCCGCGCCGGTCTCCGGCGGAGACCACGGTCCTCCTAGCCCAGCGCCCGGCGGCGCGCCGCGAGCTCGCGCTCGAGGCTGTCGCACACGAGCTCGCACAGGTCGAAAACCTCGGGTTCGGCGATCGAGTAGAAGCTCCGGACCCCCTCCTTGCGGCGCTCCACCACTTGGTGGCGGCGCAGCACGGCCAGGTGCTTGGACACGTTGGCCTGGCTTGTGTCCAGCGCGTCCACGAGCTCGCTCACCGCGCGCGGGCCGGCCCGCAGCTCGTTCAGGATCCGCAGGCGCGTGGGCTCGCCCAGCACCTTGAATCGGGTCGCGATCATCTGCAGCGTCTCGTCGCTGAACGGGCGAGGCATCGGTCCTCCATGGGAACGGGCGGGCTTGACTCCGCCTCTTCGAACACTACATTACCATACAGTAATATAATCGAAGGGGAGTCCTTCGCCACTCCCGTGGCGATCCGCACCGCAGGGGAGGGATCCATGCTCGCGCGCTCCGTATCGCATCACTGCATGCGCATACAATGATGATTTGGACGTGGGCGACCGCCGCGCTGCTCTCCCTCGCCGCCGCGTCGGCGCCGGGACAGGACGCGCCGGCAGCGCCCCCTCCGGTACCGGCCACCGGCGTCACCGCGCCGGCCGAACGATCCCCCGGGACGGCTCGGGACACAGCCGGTCCCGCGCTGCGACCGCTCGGTCTCCAGGAGGCCTTGCGGGAGGCCGAGCGGGGGAATCCCGACCTCCGTGAGGCGCGGCTGGCCGGCGAGCGGGCGCGAGCGCAGGCGCGCATGGCCCGCTCGGCGCTCCTCCCCGGGATCGAGCTCGACGTGGGAGTCACGCGCTCGGACGACCCGGTATTCGCCTTCGGCACGAAGCTCCGGCAGGAGCGCTTCTCCGCGCCGGACCTGGCCCTCGACGCTCTCAACCACCCGTCACCGCTCACCGACTGGACCAGCGGGGCCGGCGTCCGGTGGAGTCTGCTGGATCCCACGCGCTGGGCCCGCCACGCCGCGGCCGGACACGGGGCCGAAGCGGCGCGATGGCAGGCGGTGCGGGCGGGGCAGGGGGCCGAGCTCTCGACGCGGGTGCTCTACTGGAGCGCCGTCGGGGCCGAGGCGGCCGTGGACGCGGCCCGCGCCGCGGAGAAGGCGGCCGCGGCCACGCTGGATCGCTTCCAGAAGCGGGAAGCCCGGGGGCTCCTCACCCACGCCGACGTGCTGCGAGCCGAATCGGAGGTCGCCTCGGCTCGGGCCGACCGGGTGGACGCCGAGCGGCGGCTGACCGACGCCCGGGCCTCTCTCGGCCTGGCGCTCGGCTGGAGCGCCGACACGCTGCCGGTGCCCACCGACACGCTCACCGTGCCGGACACGACGCCCGATCTGGACGCCTCGTTCGATGCGGTGGAGCGCCCCGACGTGCGCGCCCGGGAGGCCGCGGTCCGGGCGGACGGGGCTCTGCAGGACGCCGCCGTGGCGTCCTTCCTCCCGACCATCGAGGCGTTCGGGAGCTACGAGCGCCACGCCGACGCCCCGTTCGGAGCCAAGGGCGATGCGTGGACGGGGGGCGTGATGCTGCGCTGGACCGTGTTCGCGGGACTGAGCCGTCCGGCGGCCGTCGCGGAAGCGCGGGCCGAGCGCGAGACGGCCGAGCTGCGGTATGCCCGCGCCCGGCGCGAGGCGACCGCCCAGGTCGCCAGTGCCCGGAGGGCCGTGACGGCGGCGCTGAGGGGCGTCCAGGCCACGCGGGCCGCCGAGCAGGCCGCGGGCGAGGCGCGCGACCTGATGCGGCGCCGATTCGAGGAGGGGCTGGTCGGGGCCACCGACATGCTCGCGGCCGAGGCGCGCGCCTCGGGGGCCCGGAGCCGCGCGGTCGCGGCGCTGGCCGACTACCACGTGGCCGTGGCGCAGTGGCGCTTCGCGCTCGGCCGGCAGAGCGGAGGGGAAGAGCGATGAGGAGCCACAGGATGGACGTCCGCCCCGGGGCGGAGGGCGGAACGCGGAGCGCACGAGGCACCGGCCCGCGGTGGGCCGCCGCCGTGCTCGTCCTCGGCCTGGCCTGGTCGGCGTGCGATCGAGGCGAGCCGGGCCGGATCCCCCCACCCGGCGGCGCCGCCGACGTCACGACCGTGGCCGCGGCCGACGGCCCGTCCATGGCCGCCTATCCGGCCACGGTGGTCTCCACCGACGAGGCGTCGCTGGCCACCCGCACGAGCGGGACGGTGCGCAGAGTCCGCGTCGATGTCGGGAGCTCCGTGAAGGCGGGCGACACGCTGGTTGTCCTGGACGGCGGGGACGTCGAGGCGCGGATCCAGAGCGCCGAGGCGGCTGCGACGCGCGCCAGTCGCTACTACGACCGCATCGCGTCACTGGCGAAGGACGGCGCCGCCACCCAGCAGGAGCTGGACGATGCCCGGGCGGGGATGAACATGGCCCGAGCCGGCCTGAGCGAAGCGCGGGCCCAGAGTGGTTACGTCGTACTGCGGGCCCCGTTCGCCGGGGTCGTGGCGGCTCGCGATGTGGACCCCGGAGACCTGGCCGTGCCGGGCAGGCCCATCCTGCGCCTCGTGCGCCCCGGCTCGCTCAAGGTGGTGGCGGACCTGCCGGGGGAGGTGCGGAGCGACCTGTCTCCCGGGATCCCGGTCACCTTCGTCGATCCGGCCACCGGCCGCAGCGTGGCCGGTCACCTGACGCGTATATCGCCCGCCCTGGAGCCGACCAGCCGACGCGTGCGGGCCGAGGCGCGGCCGGACGCTGGGGCGCGAGCCGGCCTTCCCGCTCCGGGCTCGTTCGTGCGCCTCGAGCTCGAGCGGCCGGGGCGCAGCACCCTTTGGATCCCCGCGGACGCGATCGTCCGCCGCGGGCAGCTCCAGGGCGCCTTCGTGGTCGAGGGCGACACACTCCGGCTGCACTGGCTGCGGACCGGAGAAACACGGGACAGCGCGGTCGAGGTGCTGTCGGGCCTCGTGGTCGGCACGCCGGTAGTCCGCCACCCGGCCCCGGCCCTGGAGGACGGCCAGCCGGTCGGACATCGGAGCTCGGAGCCGTGGACGCCATGAAGGGCGGGATGGCGGGCCGCATCGCCGATGCGTTCCTGACGTCGAAGCTCACGCCGCTCCTGCTGGCGGCGGCACTGGGCCTGGGCCTGTACGCGGTGTTCACGATCCCCAGCGAGGAGGATCCGCAGATCTCGGTGCCCCTGGCGGACATCTACGTCGGAATGCCGGGAGCCAGCCCGGCCGAGGTGGACCAGCGCCTGCTGGTGCCGCTGCAAGGCGTGCTCTCGGGCATCGAGGGCGTCAAGTATGTCTACACCCACGCCCAGGAGGGGATGGGGCTGGCCACCGTGCGCTTCCAGGTCGGCCGCGACCTGCAACGCAGCCAGGTGAAGGTGTTCGCCGAGCTGGCCCGCAACGCGGATCACATGCCGCCCGGGTCGTCGCCCCCGCTGGTCAAGACGGTCACCATCGACGACGTGCCCTTCTTCACCCTGTCGCTGTCGGGCGCGGGCTACACGCCCTACCAGCTGCACACCCTCGCCGAGGAGCTGCGGCCCCGCCTGCAGACAGTGGCGAACGTGCGCGACGTGACCATCTCGGGCGGACAGCCGCGTGAGATTCGGGTCGAGCTCGACCCGGCTCGCCTCGCGGCCAACGGCCTCGATCCGGCCGCCGTGGTGGACCGCATCCGCATGGCCAACGTGCAGGTCGATGCGGGCGACTTCTCCACCGGCGACCGGGTGGTGCACGTACAGGCCGGACCCTTCCTGCGATCGGCCGAGGACGTGAGGAACGTCGTTCTCGACGTGCGCCACGGCCAGCTGGTGCAGGTCGGAGACGTGGCCACGGTCACCGATGGACCGGCCGAGATCACGGACTACGCCTTCGACGCGGAGCGGGGCGCGCCCTCCGAGCCCGTGGTCACGCTGGCCGTGTCCAAGCGGCCCGGCGCCGACGCCACGCAGGTGGGGCGGGCGTTGGAGCACAAGGTCGACGAGCTCCGCGGCCGGGTGATCCCGGACGCGGTCCGGGCACGCGTCACCCGGAACTACGGGGAGACGGCGCGGGACAA